>NZ_JBWVBA010000037.1:0-1059 GCF_057221005.1 Ruegeria sp. HKCCD7628 | reverse complement strand
CGTGGTTGATCTGACCGTCCTTCTCGGGCGTCAGGTCAGTCATCATGTGACGGATGTTGGTCGCGTACAGAGACGACGATTGCGCCGCCATCCGGCTGGGGAAGTCGGTATAGCCGATGATGGTCACGCCATTGTCGGTCACGATCTTCTCATCCGCGACGGTCAGCTTACAGTTGCCGCCTTTTTCCGCCGCTAGGTCCACGATGACCGAGCCCGGCTTCATGCTTTCGACCATATCCTTGGTCCAAAGCTCGGGCGCTTCGCGGTTCGGGATCAGCGCGGTGGTGATCACGATGTCCATCTCGGGGGCAAGTTCACGGAACTTGGCCAACTGCGCGTTGCGGAATTCTTCGGACTGAACCGACGCATACCCGCCAGTGGCCGCGCCATCCTGCTGCTGCTCTTCAAAGTCCAGATAGACGAATTCCGCACCCATCGACTCGACTTGCTCGGCCACTTCGGGGCGCACGTCGAACGCATAGGTGATCGCGCCCAGCGACGTGGACGTCCCGATCGCGGCCAGACCGGCCACACCGGCCCCCACGATCAGAACTTTCGCAGGGGGTACTTTACCCGCCGCCGTCACCTGACCGGTGAAGAAACGGCCAAAGTTGTTGCCCGCCTCGATCACGGCACGGTAGCCCGCGATATTGGCCATCGACGACAGCGCGTCCATCTTCTGCGCCCGACTGATCCGAGGCACCATCTCCATCGCGATCACGTTCGCGCCTTTGGATTTGGCCAGCTCCATCCCGTCTTCATTGCCCGCAGGGTTGAAGAACGAGATCAGCGTCTTGCCCTTGGTCAGACGCTTCAACTCGGTCTCGGTGGGCTGACGCACCTTGGCGACAATATCGCAGTCTTTCCACAGCGCAGCAGCGGTCTTGATAACCTCAACCCCTGCAGCTTCATAGGCAGCATCCGAAAAACCTGCCGCAAGACCAGCCCCCTTCTCAATGGCGCAGTCATAGCCAAGTTTCTGCAACTGCAAAGCGGACTCGGGCGTCATCGCGACCCGGTTCTCACCGTCCAGTATTTCCTTTGGTGTGCCTAGCTTCA
>NZ_JBWVBA010000036.1:0-1867 GCF_057221005.1 Ruegeria sp. HKCCD7628 | reverse complement strand
CACTTGGCGACCGATATCGACGTTTGTTTCAGGTGAATTTCACGGCCAAATTCGGTCGTTTTTTGTATCAGCAGGAAAAATGCACCTTAGAAGTCCATTTTAGCCATAAAAATATGGGGTTTCAGGCCACTTTTCGCCCCATGAATTCTTCCAGGGCACACTATAGAAGGAAAGAACGCGATTATGCACCTGGTGCGTGCCCCCCATAAACGGTCTAATCAGCCGTCTCCTGATACGGGGTGCGTGGCTAAGCCGGGAGCATCAATGATGGGAGATAACCATCAATGGAAACCAAAAATAATTCAACTGCTGGAGCGGAGGTAACCGAGCAAGTCCAACGTCTAGCCAAGGCCTATGGCGATCAGATCGTTCGGAGGGACAACAAGTTCTTCGACGTGGAGAATCTGAGTGTTCCACTGTCGCGCAATGACGTGGAGCGGATGATCCTGAACCGGGTACGAGACGAGCATCCTGAAGTTCCACTGAGCAAAGATCTAGTCAAAACCTTATTCAAGCTGCTGATCGAAACGCAGCATACTGACGCCGACCGGTCGTTTCAGGTCTGGAACGGAACGGCAATCTGTGAAGCCGGTAACTCTAACCGACTGATACGGTCGCGTGGAGCAGTTGCAGCCAACACGTGGGTCGAACCGGAATATCGCCAACTCAGGATCAACTCCGCTGAGCTTGGCGTCGTCGGGCAATTCTTCGACGAGTTCTTTCAGCTCGAGCACGACCGTGAGCAGTTCATGAACTGGCTGGCATGGAGCCTTCAGAACGAGGGAGAAAAGCCAGCTTGGGCTCCGTTCCTGTATTCGCGGGGAAGAGGTACTGGGAAAAGTACAACGGCTCGCATTCTGACCGAACTCTTTGGCACTTCGAATACCGTCGTTCCAAATAACGTCAGCAAGCTAACGCAGCAGTTCAACGCCACGGTTCTGACAAGCAAACTTGTGGTGTGTGAGGAAACCCAAATCAAGCCGGGGTCGCCGCAGGAAAACGCTATCAAAACCTTCATCACTGACCCTTACGTTCTGATAGAGCGTAAAGGGATTGAAGCTGAACGCGCAAAGCAGTCGTGCTGCTTCCTGTTCACCTCGAACATCTGGCCATCATGGATCGGTGAGGGTGAGCGGCGTTATCTCGTAATGGATGTGAACCATGACGGTCGATCAGGGGGTTCTCGCGCCAACGAGTTTTCGAACCTCGTCGGTCAGGTTAATCAGTTCCTGGATGATCCGGCGAACGTGGCCCGTGTCTATAACGCCTTGATGCAGAGACAACTGCCGGTCGGATTCAGCGCCAAAAGCCTCAACATCGCAGACCATCAGACCCCGACCATGGAACGACTGCATCAGACCAGCCGAGACACCATCGTTGATCGGTTGGAGGAAGAACTGAATGCTAGTGGGCTCGTCGCCCTGCCTGAAGCGGGAGTGGTTGAGTTCGTCCAGACGAACCTCAAAGGAAACATCAACCAAACCAAGCACCTCATGGATGAGTTGGACTGGCAGAAGACCAAGGCCAAGTGGGGTGGCAAAGACTATCAACGCGCGATTTGGGTTAAGTCCGGCTATTGGATCGAGCGGGGTAAAATCCATGGTCCTGACTTTGAGCCAGTGAGCATCAACGATCACATTGCTGGTGACAGCCGGTTCGACGAAGTGGAGATCATATAATGGATGGTCAGCACTTCTTCTTGAGAGACGACTGCGAGATCTGGCTGCAGGACATCATGGACACCCACTACGAGGAGGCCCTTTCGAGGGCCAACTCCGTCATATCGCAAACCACAGAGGATGAGAACGGGTGCTGGGTTACCTCGACGCAGGGACGGCCGAAAACACGGTTCAAGGGCCGACAGGTA
>NZ_JBWVBA010000035.1:0-2681 GCF_057221005.1 Ruegeria sp. HKCCD7628 | reverse complement strand
TTCCAAGGAGCACGATCCTCGCCAACGCCGACTGTGACCTGTGTTCCCGCCTCGCTAAACGCGGATGAGAGCACCACGACTTGCGAATTGTTCGTCGTGTTGGCTACATCTCGCAAACACGCCTGCTGAGCCGGCGTGAGCTCGGCGGACGCGCTTGATGTACTCGTATCGTCGCAGGCCGCAAGCAGTGCGAAACATGTCGTGCCTGCAATCATCACCATCTTGTTAGACATTTTCTTCTCCCTCTGGTTCCCTTGAAATTAGTGAAATTGGATGCACTAGTTTGAAGCTCTCGCGTCTGGGCAGCCAATAGAACATACCTCGATCCTGTGACTGCCTTTCCTAAAACTTGCCGCGGGGGCTTGGTCGGTGGAACGATATTTCGTTGACTATCTGGGTCGCCAATAACGCGTGATGGCCGAATGACGTCGCTGGCAAGAGCTAGAGCGAGCTTCGGAGAGAGGGCGAGTTCGTTAAGTCTGGGCATCGCGTCCTCCCAAGGCTCAATCATTGTAAAGTGCCTTCCGACCGCCAGCACTCACTCTAGCAGTCGGAAGGGCCCGAGACATCGGGCAACAACGACAACAACGGAGGTAAAATGAAAGTTGTGTCAAATTCACATGTTTGAATCTAATTTTTAATAAATCAACATTTTTTCCGCGCGTAAACTTCTTTACGCTCTCGTACGATAGGCGTCTGCCCTCAAACAAAAAGGTTAGTGGGCGCATGATTAAGGGCGCGTGAATTCTTCTGAGCGGCGAAGCGTTTTTCGGCGCACAGAAAGTCAATAAAGGAGTGAAAAATGGGATTTGGTGAAGCCGTTAAAACGTGTTTCTCGAAATACTTCCAGTTCTCCGGTCGGGCTATTCGCTCAGAATACTGGTGGTTCTTCTTGTTTGTGGTTCTCGTGAGTGCTGGTTTGGCTGTGCTGGATACGATCCTATTCGGGACCGACCCAGAAACAGGGCAGGGATCTCGGGTTCTGTCCTCTGTTTTCCAACTAGCCGTTCTCATACCTATGCTGGCCGCCGGTTGGCGGAGGCTGCATGATACAGGACGACCTGGCTGGTATTTGCTGCTGCCGATGGCGCTCAGCATTACAACGCTTTTTGTTATGCTGGGTGGGGTGGCGTTCTTCTCGGTGTTGGAGCAAGGGACAGAAAACCCCGATGCATTGCGAGGACCTGCGGCCGTCCTGGGCGTGACCGGTATTGTTGTTGTCTCAATTCTTCAATTGGTTCTGTCCATTCTGATGATCTGGTGGTTGACGCGCCCTTCGGAAGAAGGCGCAAACGAATACGGCGAACTTGTTTCCTGACCTGGTTGCCGGGGCAATTGACTGGAATCTTTGCTGAATGACTGCACGAAACGTAACACCATGGAGAGAAAAAATGAGCTGCAATACCATTTCCATTGGAATGCTACTGATGGCAATGGCGACCTCAGCATCGGCGGAGTGGTCGTTCAACACTGGGCCTAATCCCAATGCATTTATTCAAACCGGAAACATGACGCTGGAACTTCAGTGTAACCGTATCCGCTTTGCTCCGGCTGGATACGAGGACAGCCAAGACATTGTGCAGAAGCAAGGGCTTTCCATTCGTTTTTTGAAGAACGGCACTACCGAAGTTGGGGCATTTCAGGTTGGCGCAGAAAACACTGCCTTGCAGATCGTCGACAACTATCCAGTCGAGATCAGTTTCAATAATCAGCAGGATTATGATTTTGTGCTGGACCAGCTTGCAGCAAATGCATCGGTTAATCTGTCCATGATTGATCAAGATATCAGCTACGGAATCTTTGACTTACAAGGTTCCGGCGCGGCAATTCGGTCCCTTCGTTCCGCGTGCAACTCGGATGTTAGCCAAGAGGCCTCATACGAAGCACCCGAAGGCATCGTATATTGTGGTGGCGGGGCGATAAAACGCGTGATCGAACCCGTGATTTTGGACAACCCTGAGGGAGAGTGGGACGCGCGAGTAACAGTCAACGGTGATTCAATCAGAGCAATTACGGCCTACAGTTACTTCGGGAATTCTGAGCCGCCGGCCGGATTTGTCTTAGCCCTACTTGGGGAAGACAGGTCCGAGTTTCTGATTTTTAGCGAAGGCTCGGTAAACTGGCTGGAATACGGGGACTACAGATATGATCAGTGCAATTGATGCTGCCTTCCAAACACCTTCCCAAGTAGTGCGTCAATTGAAAGGTCTAGTTTCCAGGTTTGTGCTGGTCTCTGGTCTAGTATGGAACTCACCAACTTTCGCGGCTGATGTATCGCAACTTCCGCCCGGTTTGCAGGCGAAGGTTGATCTGGCGGCACAGGCCTGCGCGGAGTTCAACAACGGTCAGTTTGACTTAGACTGGGGTGCGGTTGAGAGGGTCGATCTCGACGGAGATCTACGACGCGACTGGGTTCTGAATGAGTCTGGTTTCGCGTGTTCAAGCGCCGCATCTCTTTATTGCGGAACTGGCGGATGCATGTCGCATTTTTGGGTTGGTGAAGAGGTGCATTCCTTGCTCAATCAAGGCTGGGCGGTCGTTGATTTTGGGCGCCAACGCGTTGTGGTGGCAGATATTCATGGATCCAATTGCGACGGAATAAACCCAACGCCTTGCGTTACGGCCAGTGTTTGGGACGCGGAAGCTAAAACGTGGCGCTCGTCTGCTGGATATTGGGAGTA
>NZ_JBWVBA010000034.1:0-2868 GCF_057221005.1 Ruegeria sp. HKCCD7628 | reverse complement strand
CTGTTCGCTGTGTATCTCGAAAGCACCAGTCGTGATCAAACTCGAATATCGGCAAGCTCAGACATTCAAACCACATAATAACATTGGACTTCAACATGCTCAGTCACTTTAAGGTTGTCAAAAATGCGCGTATTCAGCTCAGTTGTTTTTGCGATCATTTGCACTCTTGTGGCCACTGTATCAGTTCCAAGAAGTAGCATTGCCCAAACCTGGGACATCGCATCCCAGCACTCGGTCAGCGGCGTAACGGTGTATGATGCGGATGAGCTGTTAACTTTTGCCGGTCAATTGGCCTTCAATCGGTCAGGGCGCATCACAGCGGTGGAGGTCGCATCAACGATCACTCAGATCTACCGAGAAGACGGCTACTTCTTGGCTGAGGCCTGGCCCGGTCCCGATGGGCAGAGCATAATTGTTGATGAAGGGCGCATTCAAACCATCGAAATTGAAGGCGTAGATACTCGCACGTTCCAAACACTAGAGAAGATTTTTCAGCCCCTCACCACCGCATATCCAATAACTCTCAAACGATTTGAGCGGGCGGTTATGCTAGCCGAGGACATACCCGATTTGGACGTGTCGACCGAACTTGATTACCCGGATCAGGCTGGTGCTCGGCTGAGAGTATTGGGAGAACCTCTGCGCAAACAAGCCGGTAGTGCGACACTCGACAACCCTCCGCGTGAGCTTGGAGAAGCGCTAAGCTTCTATGTCGTACAAGAGTTTTATTCAACCCTGACCGTCGGGGATTTGCTGCGATTTGAGGGATCAGGCAATTACAATTGGGACAAAGACGATGAACACTCTTTATGGGGCGCTCTTACCTATCGCACGCCGCTGAACAGCAATGGTCTGTACAGTGAGATCTTCTACGGGAACATAAACGCAAAACGTGACCTCTCGGGGGACTTTGCGAGAACGGATATTGACGGCGAGAACTTCACAGTCGCGATGGGTTACCCCGTGATCCGCGATGTGGCCCGTTATGGGTATCTTCTGCTGGACTATCGCCTTTCAAAAGCCGACTCAGTCAGTGGTGGCGTTCCACTATCCAGTGACGCGAGTGTCGTTGGCCTTACATATCTTTACGGGCAAAACTATCCAAAGGGACAAGCTCTGGAAGCGGGGCTAACCTTATCTTTTGGTGACAATGACAACGACACGACAGACGCGAATTTTGACGACGGGGACTCTTCGTTCTGGCATCTACGAGGCGGCGTCGGATACGAAAGCCCGCTAACGGGCGTGTCTCCCAACACAGCTTGGCGAACCGAGATATGGGGGCAGTACACAACAGACCGGCTGCCCTCAGTCGAAGAGTACTTCCTTGGTGATCGTTATGCTTTGCGCGGATATCGTTTTGACGAAGTGGATGGTGATTCCGGGATTTCCGCGATTTTCGAAGTGTCTCATTCCTACTTCCCCAGTTCCCAGAGCATACATCGCTTAACGCCCTTTGCCTTTTTCGACGTGGGTTACATCTCGAACAATGACCCTGCGAGTTTCGAAGTTGATAATGCTACACTGGCCTCGACAGGTCTGGGTTTGGACATTGAGTTTAAGCAAAATCTATTCCTGTCCGGATATGTCGGTGTCCCTTTGAGAGACGGCCCTTTGACCGACTCTGGCGATCCTGGCGCGTATCTTGCTCTGACAACAAGTTGGTGAGGATGTTATGAAACTGAACCGAATTGCTGTACTTACCGCAACTTGTCTAATTGCAGAACTGACCGCTACTCAGGTCTTTGCCCGCGGAAATCACTACGGGTGGTGCCGAGGCGTAGGGAACCCACACCAGTCGAGCCAAGGGTGCGGGCAGGCTGGTGGGCAAGGGGCAGGTAATCAAGTTACTGGCCCAACTCAGCCGGTGGCAAATCAGCTGCCGCCTAAGGGAACGCAGCAAACGCCCACGTCCGTTACTGTTCCAGTCCTTGCGCCGGGCGCGGTCCCGAACGCAATTCCCGGTCAGGTTCCTATTGCGACACCGATAGCGGTTCCTGGTCAGGTTCCCACGCCGGTAGTAGCGCCGATCCTAACTCCGCCTCTGGCACCAAACGCGACACCAAACCGGGTTCCGACAGCTGTTCCAAATCAGGTTCCGCCATTGGCTACTGGTCCCACCGCGGTGCCGCCGCAAGTTCCGACTGCAACTCCCAATCAAGTTCCGATAGCTATCCCTGGCCAGGTTCCGCCTCAACCTACCGGCCCAACAGCGGTGCCGCCACTTGCGCCCACTGCAACACCAAACCAAATACCAGTCGCGGTTCCTGGTCTGGTCCCACCTCAGCCTACGGGTCAAACTGCTGTGCCACCGCTCGTCCCGACTGCAACACCAAACCAGATTCCGGTCGCAGTGCCCGGCCGTGTTCCGCAACCCAGCGGCACTACAGCGACACCACCGCTTGTCCCAACCGCAACCCCCAATCAGGTTCCCACGGCGGTTCCTGGTCAGGTTCCACAGTTGACACCAAAACCTACGGCAACTCACGTGGCAGTCCCAGGACATCCGAAACCACAAGGCGTCGTGACAATCATGCGCCCTAAGCCGAGGCCGACAACCGGTACTGTCCAGCAACCTGGCACAACACAAGTGACCCACCATTTAACCCACCAAAGCAATGCGAAGAAACACGATCACGTCGCAGCAACACCTGGACGACATGACCCGCACGACCTACCGAGATTCCGCAACGCGGCGGCCAAGGAAGACTGGGAATGCGTTGCCAGCGGATTTGGACAGCGCCGGTATGATGCTGGGCGAGGCGTGTTGCTGAACAACGGAGCGTTGCGGCACCTCGGAAACGTGGACGCAATGGCACGCGATGTACCGGCACGACATCCAAAACACTCTGGCTGCATTATTTCGGT
>NZ_JBWVBA010000033.1:0-3404 GCF_057221005.1 Ruegeria sp. HKCCD7628 | reverse complement strand
ATCGACCGCATCTGGGACGACTATCTGCCGAGTGATAAAACCTCCGGACCGAAGCCGAAGACCGCATTCAGGCATCAACTCCGGGTGCTGGTTCTAGACCTTTATGTCGCTTGGTTGGAAGACCCGGAACTATCTATCGGCGTCTCTATGTCCTCGAACTACTGGGACACGTCTTCCCGCTATAACGCGATCCATATATCCAAGAAGATCATCCCGATCATTCACACTCTAATCGAAGCAGGATTATTGGATGTTGCCAAGGGCAGCTACTCGGGTCCTCTGGCTCGGGGGAACAGAACGACGAGGATACGGGCCTCTGAGGTGATGCAGAGTTGGTTCGCCGAAGTGGCATTCCAACGAGATGACGTTGGTCGGGTCGAAGGCGAAGAGATCATCATTCTCAGAGGGGATAGTGTTGAGTCACTGGTCGAGTACGAGGATACCGACGAGATCATCAGAATGCGCGCTGAGCTTGAGCGCTATAACCAAGTAATTGCTGATGCGTTCATTGATATCCCAGTTTTGGAAGAACCGAAGGTCGATGATGTCAGCACCGATCATCATCATAAATTCACCCGCCGGATATTCAGTCGCTCTGACTTCAACCTGAATGGGCGCTTTCATGGTGGCTGGTGGCAACAGATCAATAGTGACTGTAGGTCGAAGATCTTCATCAATGATACGCCGGTCGTCGAGGTGGACTTCCGCAGTCTCCATGTCTCTCTCCTCAGTCTGGAGGCCGGGAAGGAACTCGCTGGTGACCCCTATGATCTGCCTGACAGACTTATCGCGGGCGCGCCTGCACCGCTTCAGCGCAAGTTTATCAAACGACTGATACTGACTGCTATCAACGCCGGGTCCAAAGACGCGGCCTTCAGAGCGTTCTGAGATGGGTTCCCGACTGGTCATGCTGGGAAGTCACTCACAAACGAGCAACTGGAGACCCTGCTGACGGGCTTTCTGGACAAGACGCCTCACATCAAAGACTACCTGTTCGCAGATCAGGGCATCCGGTTGATGAATCTCGATAGTCTGATAGCGGAACGCGTCCATCGTCACTTCTGCCACCAAGCCGTACCAGTCCTGTCCGTGCATGACAGTTACATCATCGACTATACCCGAGTCGGAGAGTTGAAGCGCGTGATGGCGGAGGCTTCAGAGGATGTGGCCGGCGCACCGTTGCCCACGTCGAACCAGTTCTATGGGCTGGACGAACAAGCCGACGCCAATGCGGACCATGCGAAAGACTATGTGATTTGGCGACAGACGGTCCGGTCAGAGGGCTATCTTCAGAGGTTGGCGGAACATGAACGAAGAACGGGGCGAGAGGTGGTGCCATTCGAGATTCAATATTGAAGCAGCGGAACTGGGTGGGTCGGGTAAGCTAAAGGGCGAAGGGCCAAATTGAGGAAAAAAGCAGCCATTGAACCATAAAGACAGCGTGAAAACCTTTGCTCCAGTCATTTAGTTGTCTCAGTTCAAATTTCGCGTCGCAACGACCACTTCGCGATGCATGAACTTCAAGCCTGCATAACAACATACCGGGCTAATTATTGTGGCAACCCTGCATTTTTCCAACCTTCACGCCAATTGCTTGCACAAGATGGAACAGTGAATATTGGTATTTGAGTCTGCGCTGAGGCTGCTGTCAGGCCGGGGCGTAATGCCTGAAGGTCCGCAACCGCTTGGCGAGCAGCAGCATCATCGGTGAGGTGTCCAAGGGCAGCAATCAGCATGAGATGACTCATAACGAAGCTTGAACGCACAGATAAGGCATTTCGGCAAGCCTTAACAGATTCTTCATAGCGCCCAAGATGAAATAGTGCACTTGCTTGAGCGAGGTAAGCAGCATGGCGCAACGGATCGTGCGGGCTAAGGTCAACAGATTGAGTCGCGTGGCTGAGTGCCTCCTCGGGGCGATTAAGCAGAAATAGGTTGATGGACGCCAGCATGTGAACTGTTGCGGCGTTTGGGTTTTGCTCGAGAGCTTGTTTAAACGCAACCCGCGCGCGTGGTAAATCCCGCGCCAGCATTGAGATTGAATGCGCAGCATACGCCAGTGCGATCCCGTCTGCACGATCGCTTAGCAGCACCCGTTCGGCTGCTTTTACGGCCTCTTTCGGCCCTTCGCCAATAGGCTTAAGCCCTTGGACCATGCGTTGAATATGCAACCAAGCCAACAAACCTGATGCGGACGCATATTGCGGGTCGCGACCCAGTGCAAGGGTCGTCAGCCTTATGGCCTCTCGATTGTCTTCATCCGTCAAAAGATGGAAGTGCGATTGCGCTCGCAGGTAAAGTTCATAGGCTTCCAAATTATCCGTGGGTTTCGCGCGCGCGCGGTTTGTTTCGGCGTGCCGTAGAGATGGCTCAATCGCTGTAACGACTTCCAGCGTGACTTTATCTTGAAGGTCGAAAATATCATCAAGCACGCCGTCAAAGCGTTCTGCCCAGAGATGACTGCCGTTTTCCGCATCAATCAACTGCCCAGTAATGCGGACGCGTTGACCTGCTCGTCTGACCGAGCCCTCGAGAACATAGCGCACTCCAAGAATGCGACCAACTTCGCGAATATCCGTGCTTTTGCCTTTAAAAGTGAAGGACGAATTTCGTGCCACGACCATCAGCCAGCGGAAACGAGACAACTCTGTGATGATGTCTTCTGTGATACCGTCCGCAAAGAATTCCTGTTCAGGATCGTCAGACATATTGTCGAATGGAAGCACTGCAATCCCAGGTCTAACATCCGTTATTTTCGATAGGTTGGCTGAAGTTCCCTTAGGCCAGCACCAAACACCAATGCGGCGCGTGATGTTTTTGAGTTCCGTCTGCTCACCGCCGTCGAACTTGGATGCGTCGCCTCGGTCAAGACTGTTGTGAGATGTATCCGACAACAATACCTGATCTGGCTCGGCCATTGCTTCGAGACGAGCGGCGACATTTATTCCATCACCAAAAATGTCGTCACCTTCGGTGACAACCTCGCCGGTATGAATGCCAATTCGAAGCTTGATACTGTCTGGTTTCTGAGCCGACTGTATTGCAATAGCGCAATCTGCAGCGTCTGATGTGGACTTAAACTCGGCGATCCAACCATCGCCCAAGCTTTTGATCATTGTCCCGCCATGGGCTTTCAGAAGCAATTGGAGCGTATCTTCACGAAATGATCGGAGCGCACTAATTGTACCTTCCCGGTCATGATCCATCAGTGCTGAGTAGCCGACAATGTCCGCCGCAAGCACCGTCGTAAGACGTCTGTCCATTCGTTCCCCCTGTTTTAAGGAACTTAACGCGACACTCGACTTCTGTCAGCCCGACAAGGTCGCCTTTCGAGTCTGGGTCCGAAATCCCCAGGTAATGCCCAACTCTGCTACCCGCTGAAGCTATTCCCAGATGCGGTCGAC
>NZ_JBWVBA010000032.1:0-3846 GCF_057221005.1 Ruegeria sp. HKCCD7628 | reverse complement strand
AGGTTTCGATGACTGTGAACGGCGTAGCTGTGAGCGGTGATGTTGAGGGTCGGACGTTATTGTCTGGATTTTTGCGTGATCATTTGGGGATGACAGGGACGCATGTTGGGTGTGACACGGCGCAATGTGGTGCGTGTGTTGTGCATGTTGATGGTCAGGCTGTGAAGTCGTGCAACATGCTTGCGCTTGAGGCGGACGGTTCTGAGGTTGGTACGATTGAAGGCCAGGCGACTGCGGATGGGTCTTTGAACACCATTCAGCAGGCGTTTCAGGATCATCACGGTCTTCAGTGCGGGTTCTGCACGCCTGGCATGGTGATGAGTGCGGCGGCCTTGCTGAAGGACAATCCGCGCCCGACCGAGGCCGAGATCCGGCATTATCTGGAAGGCAACCTGTGCCGGTGCACGGGCTATCATAACATCGTCAAGGCGATCATGGCCGCATCGGGTCAGGACGTCGGCAGCATCGCTGCGGAATAAACGCCACTGCGGGCCTGTAGCGCCCGTGGAAGGACAAGGATGCGTTAGCATCCGTTTATGGGAGGAGAACAAGCAATGCCCAAAGACAGTGGCATCGGAGCCAGTTCCAAGCGGCGCGAGGACGTGCGCTTTCTGACCGGAGCGGGCAATTACACCGACGACATCAACGTGGCCGGACAGGCCTATGTGTATTTCCTGCGCTCGGATATCGCGCATGGCCGGATCACCAGCATTGACACTTCGGCGGCCGAGGCCATGCCCGGTGTGGTCCGGGTATTCACCGGCAAGGATTTCGAAGGGGTGGGCGGCATCCCCTGCGGCTGGGAGGTGACGGACAAGCATGGCGCGCCCATGCAGGAACCGGCGCACCCCATTCTGGCACAGGGTAAAGTGCGCCATGTGGGTGATCCCATCGCGGCCGTGGTGGCTGACAGCCTGGAACAGGCGCGCGATGCCGCCGAGGCGATCGATCTGGATATCGAAGAACTGCCCGCCGTGATCGACATGAAGGCCGCCGCGCAGGATGGTGCAACGCTGGTCCATGACGATCTGAAGAACAACATCTGCTATGACTGGCAGCTGGGCGAGGCGGATGACGCCAAGGTCAACGAGGTCTTCGCCAATGCGGCCCATGTGACCACGCTGGATCTGGTGAACAACCGTCTGGTTGCCAACCCGATGGAGCCGCGCGTGGCGGTGGCGGAATACAGTCGCGGGACCGAGGACTATACGCTCTATACCACTTCGCAGAACCCGCATGTGATCCGTCTGCTGATGTGTGCCTTCGTTCTGGGCCTGCCCGAGCATAAGGTCCGCGTGGTGGCCCCGGATGTGGGCGGTGGTTTTGGCACCAAGATCTTCCACTATGCGGAAGAGGCGTTTGTGACCTTCGCCGCCAAGGCCTGCAACCGTCCCGTCAAATGGTCGGCCAGCCGGTCCGAGGCGTTCATGTCCGATGCCCATGGCCGCGACCATGTCAGCAAGATCGAGCTGGCGTTGGATGCGGACAACAACTTCGTCGGTCTGCGCACCAACACCTATGCCAATCTGGGCGCCTATCTGTCGACCTTCTCCAGTTCCGTGCCCACATGGCTGCACGGCACGCTGATGGCGGGCAATTACAAGACGCCGGTCATTCAGGTGAACGTGAAGGCGATGTTCACCAACACGGTGCCGGTGGATGCCTATCGCGGTGCGGGCCGGCCGGAGGCGACCTATCAGCTGGAACGCGTCGTCGACAAAGCTGCGCGCGAGCTGGGGGTCGATCCCATTGCGCTGCGCCGTCAGAACTTCATCACCCAGTTCCCCTATGACACGCCGGTGGCGCTGACCTATGACACTGGCGATTACAACGGGACCATGGACAAGCTTGAGGCCGCCGCCGATCTGGCAGGCTTTGCCGCGCGGCGTGCGGAAAGCGAGGCCAAGGGCAAGCTGCGCGGTCTGGGCATCAACTGCTATATCGAGGCGTGCGGCATTGCGCCGTCGAACATCGTTGGCATGCTGGGCGCGCGCGCGGGTCTTTATGACGCTGCGACCGTGCGGGTGAACGCCACCGGCTCGATCAGCGTCATGGTGGGCGCACACAGCCATGGGCAAGGGCATGAGACCGCCTTTCCGCAGGTCGTGGCCGACATGATCGGCATCGACGAGTCGATGGTCGAGATCGTGCATGGCGACACCTCGAAGATCCCGTTTGGGATGGGCACTTATGGCTCGCGCAGCCTTGCGGTCTGTGGCTCGGCCATGGTCAAGGCCACCGAGAAGGTGATCGACAAGGCCAAGAAGATCGCCGCCCACCTGCTGGAGGCCTCCGAGGCCGATATCGAGCTGAAGGACGGTCAGTTCAGCGTGGCAGGCACCGACAAGTCGGTGGCCTGGGGCGATGTGACCCTGACGGCCTATGTGCCGCATAACTACCCGCTGGAGGTCGAGCCGGGGCTGGAGGAGACCGCGTTTTACGACCCGGCCAACTTTACCTTCCCCTCGGGCGCCTATGCCTGCGAGGTCGAGCTGGACCCCGAGACCGGTAAGGTCAGTATCGAGGCTTTCACCGCCGCCGATGACTTTGGCAATATCGTCAACCCGATGATCGTGGATGGTCAGGTGCATGGCGGTATCGGTCAGGGTATCGGTCAGGCGCTACTGGAGAACTGCGCCTATGATGAGAATGGCCAGCTGCTGAGCGCGTCCTTCATGGATTACGCCATGCCCCGCGCCGATGACGTGCCCTTCTACGGCGTCGATCATTCCAGCCAGACGCCCTGCACGCATAACCCGCTGGGGGTGAAGGGCTGTGGTGAGGCTGGGGCTATTGGCTCACCCCCTGCGGTGGTCAATGCGGTTCTGGATGCGATGAACTCGGGCGGCAAAGCGGTGGATCACATCGACATGCCGGTGAGCCCGTCGCGCGTTTGGGCGGCGATGAACAGCTGAGAGGTTGGGGTAGCTGGGGGCTCTGCCCCCAGACCCCCGAGGTATTTATAGCCAGATGAAGAGCGGATCTGTGTTCTTCGGAAAGGAAAAGCGGAATGTATAATTTCGAGTTTGAGAAGCCCTCGACCATCGCCGATGCGGTGGCTGCGTTGGGGGCTGAGGATGCGCAGGCGTTGGGGGGTGGTCAGACACTGATCCCGACGTTGAAGCAGCGGTTGGCGGCGCCCTCGGCGCTGGTGTCGCTGAGCGGGATTGCCGAGATGCAAGGGGTTTGCATCGAGGATGATGGCTCGGTCGCTATCGGTGGAGCGACGACCCACGCCACGGTGGCGCGCGAGGCGGCGGCAAGCTATCCGGCGCTGGCAGCATTAGCCGGTCAGATCGGGGACCCGGCAGTGCGCAATCGCGGCACAATTGGTGGGTCGGTGGCCAACAATGATCCGGCGGCCTGTTATCCGGCAGGGGTGTTGGGTTCGGGCGCGACCGTTGTGACCAATACGCGGCAGATTGCGGCGGATGATTTCTTTCAGGGCATGTTCACCACCGCGCTGGACGAAGGTGAGATCATCACCCAGATCCGCTTCCCGGTGCCGCAGGCCGCAAGCTATCAGAAGTTCCTGCAGCCGGCCTCGCGCTTTGCGTTGGTGGGGGTCTACCTGGCACGGTTCGCGGATGGTGTCCGCGTCGCCGTCACCGGTGCCAGCGAAGATGGTGTATTCCGCTGGTCCGAGGCCGAGGAAGCCTTGACCAAAGAGTTCCGCGCCGACGCCCTGATGGGCCTGAAGGTGAACCCAATGAACATGATCGGCGATCTGCATGGCAGCAAAGACTATCGTGCACATCTGGTCAGCGTCATGACCAAACGCGCCGTCCAAGCCTGTAGCTAAATCAAACGTCAGCCCTGAAGCAAAAAACAGGGCTGACTTTAGGA
>NZ_JBWVBA010000031.1:0-2500 GCF_057221005.1 Ruegeria sp. HKCCD7628 | reverse complement strand
AATCTATTTAGGTAGAGCGTCATCCGAATACCCCGGGGGGTAGAGCACTGGATGGGTAATGGGGCCCCACAGGCTTACTGATCCTAACCAAACTCCGAATACCCGGGAGTACTAGATGGCAGACACACTGCGGATGCTAACGTCCGTAGTGGAGAGGGAAACAACCCTGACCTACGACTAAGGCCCCCAATTCATGGCTAAGTGGGAAAGCAGGTGGGACGACCAAAACAACCAGGAGGTTGGCTTAGAAGCAGCCATCCTTTAAAGATAGCGTAACAGCTCACTGGTCTAAATAAGTTGTCCTGCGGCGAAGATGTAACGGGGCTCAAGCCATGAGCCGAAGTCTAGGGATGCGTAAGCATCGGTAGCAGAGCGTAGTGTGACATAGTCTCATTCCTCCTTCATGCCTTCGGGCAGATTGGAGGAGAGAGGCTTTCGATGAAGCGGGCGCGTGAGCGATCCCGTGGAGAGATCACTAGTGAGAATGATGACATGAGTAGCGACAAAGAGTGTGAGAGACACTCTCGCCGAAAGTCCAAGGGTTCCTGCTTAAAGCTAATCTGAGCAGGGTAAGCCGGCCCCTAAGCCGAGGCCGAAAGGCGTAGGCGATGGGAACTAGGTTAATATTCCTAGGCCAGGAGGATGTGACGGATCACAGGTGTAGTTCAATCTTATCGGATTGATTGGGCTGCTGAGTGGTTCCTGGAAATAGCCCTCCATCAGACCGTACCCTAAACCGACACAGGTGGACTGGTAGAGCATACCAAGGCGCTTGAGAGAACGATGTTGAAGGAACTCGGCAAAATACCTCCGTAAGTTCGCGAGAAGGAGGCCCGGTTCCTAGGCAACTAGGGGCTGGGGGCACAAACCAGGGGGTGGCGACTGTTTATTAAAAACACAGGGCTCTGCGAAGTCGCAAGACGACGTATAGGGTCTGACGCCTGCCCGGTGCCTGAAGGTTAAAAGGAGAGGTGAGAGCCTTGAATTGAAGCCCAGGTAAACGGCGGCCGTAACTATAACGGTCCTAAGGTAGCGAAATTCCTTGTCGGGTAAGTTCCGACCTGCACGAATGGCGTAACGACTTCCCCGCTGTCTCCAACATCGACTCAGCGAAATTGAATTGCCTGTCAAGATGCAGGCTTCCCGCGGTTAGACGGAAAGACCCCGTGCACCTTTACTACAGCTTCGCACTGGCATCAGGATTGTGATGTGCAGGATAGGTGGTAGGCTTTGAAGCAGGAACGCAAGTACCTGTGGAGCCTCCCTTGAGATACCACCCTTCGCACTCTTGATGTCTAACCGCGGTCCGTTATCCGGATCCGGGACCCTGCGTGGCGGGTAGTTTGACTGGGGCGGTCGCCTCCTAAAGCGTAACGGAGGCGCGCGAAGGTTGGCTCAGAGCGGTCGGAAATCGCTCGTTGAGTGCAATGGCAGAAGCCAGCCTGACTGCAAGACTGACAAGTCGAGCAGAGTCGAAAGACGGCCATAGTGATCCGGTGGTCCCGAGTGGAAGGGCCATCGCTCAACGGATAAAAGGTACGCCGGGGATAACAGGCTGATACTGCCCAAGAGTCCATATCGACGGCAGTGTTTGGCACCTCGATGTCGGCTCATCTCATCCTGGGGCTGGAGCAGGTCCCAAGGGTACGGCTGTTCGCCGTTTAAAGAGGTACGTGAGCTGGGTTTAGAACGTCGTGAGACAGTTCGGTCCCTATCTGCCGTGGGTGTAGGAGACTTGAGAGGAGTTGCCCCTAGTACGAGAGGACCGGGGTGAACGATCCACTGGTGGACCAGTTGTCGTGCCAACGGCAGTGCTGGGTAGCTATGATCGGACAGGATAACCGCTGAAGGCATCTAAGCGGGAAGCCCCCCTCAAAACAAGGTCTCCCTGAGGGCCGTGGAAGACCACCACGTCAATAGGCCGGAGATGTAAGCGCAGTAATGCGTTCAGTTGACCGGTACTAATCGCCCGATAGGCTTGATTTGATCCAGTAATGGAAAGATGAAATCAAACCAGAAGCATACACACCTTGACCAAGGACAGCGTCGCAGCGCCAAGCCGCGATGTTGGTTGATTATATAACCGTGCGGGAACGCGCCTTTTGTAAACAAAAGACGCTGCCTCCCGCGCGTCGCCTTTTTGCAAAGCAAAAAGAGCGACGTGGGCTTTTCCTCGGTTTGGTGGTCATAGCGCAAGTGAAACACCCGGTCCCATCCCGAACCCGGAAGTTAAGCACTGCCGCGCCAATGGTACTTGGGCTTAAGCCCCGGGAGAGTAGGTCACCGCCAAACCTAGAAAAAGCCCACACATCTCTCTAAACGATCAGCAAAACACGACCCGGCCTCAAGTCGCGAAAGCAATAGGCCAAAAATGGTCTCAACTAGCCTTATAGGCCGTAGACCAAACCAAAGTGTCGCGGGATGGAGCAGCCCGGTAGCTCGTCAGGCTCATAACCTGAAGGTCGCAGGTTCAAATCCTGCTCCCGCAACCAATCTCTAG
>NZ_JBWVBA010000030.1:0-6645 GCF_057221005.1 Ruegeria sp. HKCCD7628 | reverse complement strand
GCAGGGCTTGGCCTGCCAACTCCATTGCGAAGGCCGGCCCGTCATCGGTGAACGATATGGCAGGCGCAATGTTGACGGCATCGCTGGCTTGGTCTGGTGGTGTCTCAGTATCGCTAAGAGTACCGATCAGGTTGATGTAGTCCCCGGCACCAAGACCCAGCCCGACAGTGTCGCCGTTATATGGCGCTTCAGTGTCAGCCGAACTGTGCTCGACCGCCCGTTCCTGGGTCAGCGTCACGGCGCCGGTGCTGCTGTTGACCGAGACCGAGAACACGACGTCGCCGGTTGCGGCGTTAGAGGCATCCGTACCTTCACGACCGACGATGTCGCCGAGTTCGTCAAACAGGTACACGGCGTTGCCGGTGGCGGTGTCCTTCAAAGTTGTTGTAACTGAGGCAGCGCTCAATGCCAACGAGTAGACAAGGCCACCATTGCCGTCGGCACCCGGTGAATTGGTTTCGACCGTAAACAATTCGTCGACGCCCTTGGTGTCGGTGTCCGGACCGCCTGCCAGATCTGCGTCGTCTGTCTGCAATCCACCTGTACCAAGCTCAATGTCAAAGAGGGGTGCGTCGTCCTCAATGAGGCCGCGGACATCATTCGCTGAGAAATTCTGCTTGTCACCATCCTCGTCAAAGGCTTCGAAGAGTTCCCCAAGGCCAATCCCAAGGATGTCGTCGTCGGGGTTGCCCGTCGTTACCGCGCCGTGCTCGACAGCGGCGAGCAGTTCCAGCCGGATATCTCCGTCGGTATTCACGAGAATCCGGAGATGATCGGTGCTGCTGATCGACAGGATGACTTCGTCGTTATAGGTCGTGCCGCCCACGTCGACGTTAACACCTTTATTCACCTCAACGTCAAACGTTTGACCGTCGTCACTGTTCAGCGTCGTTCCGTCTTTCGTCGAATCTGCGCCAAAACCCAGGCCCGGTGCGTCCTGGCCAGATTGGAATATGCCGCTCAGGTTGTCAGTTGCGACCAGCACGTCACCCGTGCCGTCAAGATTGCCGCCGGTCAAGGCGTCCTCATAAACTGTCAGATTGACATCCTGCGCGCCTTGGGAGGGACCATCATCGTAAAAATCGAGCTTGGATCCCGCCTCGGCCCGTTCGGAGGAAGTGCTTTCAAGGCTGAAGGCCTGAATACTGAACGCGACCTGATCGTCGCCGTCGTTTTTGATCGCTATCCGGTTGAAGGACGGGGCCACGATACTGATCCGGTCATTTTCAACCGCGCCGATTACGGTAAATGTGCCATCGCCATTATCGGTGACCATTGATGGGTCACCGGTGACGTCGACACCATTCACGAAGACTGCGGTAATATTCACCTGAACATCATCAGCATGCCCGGAAATGAAATCCGTTCCAGTCTCAAGACCTGGGCCCGCGCCTTCGGTATTCCACGCAGACAGATGGACCAAGGGGTTTGTGGTTGGGCCACCTCCAGTGACCTTCACAACATTGAACGCCGCACCGGTCGTCTGGAACACGTCCGTGAATAGAATGTTGTTCTGGTCACTGGCCTCGGTGGGGGTCAGCCCGGGTACGATATATTCGGTGTCAAACCCAGTGGTGAAATTGAAGTTCAAAATCTCTCCAGCGCCAATGTCCTGTGAGTTGGTACCAAGCGCGGTTTTATCTGAACCGTCGCCCAGATTGGCACCCTGGCCACTGTTCACTGAATCGCCGTTGGTCTCGCCTGAGGCCACAATCGTGACATTCCCCGAACTGAAGGCCATGAACTCGTTCTGGCCGGACGGAGCGCCCTCGAATGAGAAGTCGATGACCTGCTCGGCCGAGACAAAGACCTTGTTGGCTAAATCCACAACATCGTCGGGGTTGCTCCCATTCGGATGTTTTATCGGCTCGAACAAGGCGATCCAGAAATCGCCGCCGATGATATTGCCGCTGACCGGATCAGTGACTTCTTCCAGGTAAATCGCAAAGATGACTTCCTGGGTAACCGCATCAATTCCCAAAACGACATTGTCGTTCGCAGCCGACAAGAGATTGATGTTGTTTCCCGCAAGCGAGTCGAGGCCGGAATCAAACGCCCCATCGAATAAGAACCCGCTATCGTCAGTCAGACTCAGCCCAGTGATCGGGGGATCAGCGGTGATCTGTACATCATTGCCGCCGGTCCCGTCAGTGGGATCGCCCGCGATCTCAATCGCATCACCGACTGCCACGCTATAGCCTGTGACCGTTGCGCTATAGGCCGCCAACGCGGTGTTGAAAACCGACTCTACATCAGTCGGGAAAACGGCAGGGGTTCCAACAATGTCTTGCTGTTGGTCACCAAGGGATTCATCAATACCAGTAATGCCGTCAGTATTAATCGTAAGTGCCATAACACTTCCCCCAATGGTTTACACTGGAAGCAATGAAGACACCGAGATGCACCGCTCAAATTTTATGTCTCGGATAACTTCAGATTCCAGCAGTCAATCCAGACGCAATAATGTGCTCAGAAGGAGACGGCTTTGTTGGGGGGCAGATGATGAGCCAGATAAAGTCACAATAAGGCCGTGCACCGCTGAAACGGATTCGCACAGCTAAGGTTTCTATAATTTCGATTTTTTGACTTTAAGAGATGTGAACCACGACATTGGCACCCCCATGCCAGAAAACAGGTTCTCCTTCAAACTGTGGCAGCACGCTACCACAGTGTTCCAAATTTCTCAACGTTTTCAAAAGGTCAGGCGAGCGCGCCGAAAATGGTTCGCGTAAAGGTAGGTGCCACCAGGTGACTTTTTGCCTGCTTTCCGAGCGAAGTCTTGCCCAAAAAACGCCCAAATTTCGGCAGCTCTTGCGACCACCATTGTTCGACATTTATCAACAATCCAACCGCAAAATTTACAAAAGCGGGAAGTTTGAGGGCAAGAGATGGCTAAGGGCAAGGGCAGCGCCGGTCACGGCGGCAATACCGTGCTAAAAGGTGAGCGCGGAGACGATACCTATTTCGTTCATTCATCTGGAATTTCCATTAGCGAAAGAAAGAATGGCGGCATAGATACCGTTGTCTCGAGCGTGGACTATGCGCTTGATGATAATGTGGAAAACCTTTTCCTGGATGGCGTCGACGATCTCAATGGAACCGGCAATGAGCTTGACAATGTTCTCGAAGGCAACGACGGGGACAACATTTTTTCTGGCTTGGATGGCGATGACACGATCCTGGGGTTTGCTGGTGACGATATCTTGCAGGGCGGTGAGGGATTTGACCTGATCGACGGTGGCGAGGGGTATGACACCGTTCGCTTTGAAGGGAAGTTGGAAGACTACTCTTTCGAAATAGTGGGTGAAAGTATTTATGTCAGCTCTTCTTCTGGCGAGCGGGACCACCTGATAGATGTCGAGGTGCTGTCCTTTTCTGACATAGATTTATTGGTCGTAGACTTGGAAACGCCTGACGATTCTAACGCTGATTCGCCGCAAGCGCTTGACGACTATGGGACGGTGCAGAGGGATGGTGTGGTGATCCTGGCTGTTCTAACGAATGACCTTGGCGCGGGATTGCGAATAGCTTCTGTAACGGAAGGTGTGTCCGGTGCAGTAACAATCAACGAAGACGGGACCCTCACTTATGTTCCTTATGAAGGGGTCTCTGGCGCGGACACTTTCAGCTATACCGTTGTTGACGACCGAGGGCGCACCTCGACTGCGCAGGTGACAATGGAGATTGTTGACGACAACTCGGCCCCAGTCGCTGTCAACGATACTGTTATGGCCGTTGAGGGTGAAACTCTCGAGAGTTCGGCCAGTATTCTAGAAAATGACAGCGACGGCGATGGTGATACGCTGACCATTACGAAATACGATGCGGTCAGCGCCAACAATGGATCAGTCGTTGTGAACGCCGACGGGACGTTCAGCTATACTGCGGCCATGGGTTTCACCGGAGCTGACACTTTCAGCTATACAGTTGAAGACGGTCACGGAGGTAGTTCTTCCGCAGTTGTGACAATAGAAGTCGAGAGTGCCTCAGAGCCGGATGTCCCTTATTATGTTACAGGGCTGATTGCTGGAGACGAGTATCGGCTGAACCCCAACGATCCGGTCGGGACAAGCGTCACTGTAACTTATTCGTTCGCTACTGCGACACCAGATTACTACCACGACGGCCATTTTGCCTGGACGGACTTCGAAGCTTTCACGGCAGAAATGCAGGCGATTACGCGTAGCGCGCTTTCCAGTATTTCGGAGTTCGCGAACATTACGTTCGTCGAAGCCCCACTTGAAGAAGCCAGCATTGTATTCGGGATCGCGGATATCGGCGGGTCCGCCCGAGGGTTAGCCTATTACCCGAATGCCTATACCGTTGGCGCACCTGCCGGAGATGTCTGGATCGATTCATCATTGTCAGGACTTTCTTTTGAGCCTGGGACTGAGGAATATAAAACGCTGGTTCATGAAATCGGGCATGTATTGGGGCTTCAGCACCCAGAAAACCTGCCGCTTGATGAGTTGAATCGGCAATATACTGTGATGTCGGATTATGTGCATCCGTCCTTCGACGGCGAGGCAAGTTCGATGTTATTGTATGACGTCGCGGCTATCCAATATTTATATGGAGCCAACGAGACCACTAGAACAACCGACGACGTATATGACTTCGATGCGTTGTCCGAGACTGTTGAAATTATCTGGGATGCGGGTGGGCGTGATGCCATCGACCTCTCAGCTTCAACGCATGGCGTTGAAATCGATTTGCGCGAGGGTTCATTTAGTACCGTTAGCCAGTCAGGTAGCAACAACATTGCTATCGCTCACGGGACAGAGATCGAAGACGCTATTGGCTCTTCTTTCGATGATACGATAGTTGGCAATGATGGCGACAATTACATTTTCGGGGGCGGCGGAAATGATGTCTTGTTCGGCGGTGACGGAGATGACTATTTCGACTTCTACGGCTCCAACGGAAATGACCAGATTTCTGATTTCACGAACGGACAAGATGTACTTGCATTCAGCGGTCCAGAGACGTCGATCGACGACCTGACAGTCACGACGCAGGATTCTGGGGTTTTGGTAGAGTATTCCGGTGGCTCAATCCATCTTGATAATGTTCTGTACCTGACAAGTGACGATGTAGTCTTCGGGGTCGCCTAATCTGCAATTTTAGCACAGTAAGCGCCGTTGGCTCTGTCGGAATGAACAGGTTTGAGACGAGGGAGGGCTTTGGTTGGTAAAACTTCTGCGGAATAATCGGGATAATTGAGACCGATATTAGGAGGCTGCCAACTTCAGGGCAAAGCAGACAAGTTTGCAATGACACCCTCGCGACTCCTTTAGGGAAATTTCCTTGAGAACCCTACCTATTTTGTGCTGGGATGGAGCCGTTTTTAAAACCACTGTCGTTTACAGAATGTATTGGCGGGCATCTCTTGTGGTTTCGACTACCGGTGGCGACAAACCTAAGAAGATCCGACCGCATATTCGTCGGCTTGTCGCAACGGTCATCGTTTTCAGCATTTTCACCAACCTTTTGATGCTGACAGGGCCTCTCTTCATGCTTCAGGTCTATGACCGGGTGCTTGCCTCTCGGTCAGAGGAAACCCTGGTTGTTTTGTTCGGTCTTGTCGCGATTCTTTACCTGTTTTACGGGCTCATCGAGTTTGCCCGCGGACTCATCGCTGCGCGTGCCGGTGCCCGGTTTCAGACGGCTTTCGACGAGTCCGTTTTCCGAGCCGTACTTGAAGACACCGCCGTACATGGTGGACAACATAAGCAGACCGCCCCGCTCGACGCGCTGGCCTCAATTCGAACTTTCTTCACAGCTCCAGTTCTCTTGTCGCTACTTGATCTTCCATGAACCCGCATTTTTATCGGCTGCATTTTTATCTTCCATCCCTATCTGGGATGGATGGCCGGCGCAGGCGGCATGACTCTGATCGCTGTCGCTTTCATTAACCAATTCGTAACTTACAAAGGCTTACCGAGGCCAACGGGCTCTCACACCGGGCAGATCGCTTCGCGGCTCAAGCCGAAGAAGGGGGCGAACTCATCTGGGCACAGGGCATGTCGCAAGCAATGGTAAAGCGCTGGCAAGACATGCGAGCGGAAGGTGTTAAACGTACGATCGCTGCCACCGATTGGACGGGCCCTTTCACCGCCAGTAGCAAAGCATTCGGGCTCTTCCTTCAATCTGCAAATCTGGCGGTTGGCGCCTGGCTCGTTTTACAAAATGAAATCAGCGCAGGAGCCATGATTGCGGCCTCTATTCTGATGGGCCGTGCTCTCGCACCGGTCGAGCAGAGTCTTGGAAGCTGGTAAATCGTGCAGAATGCGCTATCTAGCGGGAAGCGCCTGAATACCTTTCTTGCCGACAACTGCGAGCGTGAGCCACCTCTTGAGTTATCGCAACCCGAGGCCAAACTCCCTGTCAATAATGTGTCTTTTGTTGTCCGCCGAGGCGATGAACCGATCCTGAAATACGTGATCATCCGGGGCCTGATCGAGCGTGTCTCGGTCCAACATAAACAGGATAGCGTGTAGACCGAACTGGAAGGGGCACTTTCAGCGATGATTGGGTTGGCCCAGAACGAACAAAGCCGCCCTGAGGCGGCTTGTTCGAGACTCTGTTGGCTAGAGATTGGTTGCGGGAGCAGGATTTGAACCTGCGACCTTCAGGTTATGAGCC
>NZ_JBWVBA010000029.1:0-7201 GCF_057221005.1 Ruegeria sp. HKCCD7628 | reverse complement strand
TTGCCGATATTCGAGTTTGATCACGACTGGTGCTTTCGAGATACACAGCGAACAGAACGCAGATTTACTTAATACGCCGCACATACGACGGCGCTCAATTACACAACCCGGCTTTTCAACAAGTTAGAGTAGAGAACTAGTAGGACAGTCCTCACAATTCCGGTTGCTCAAATACATAAAGCCGCGATTTCTTTGCATCGTCTGTCAGAATATAAAGAAGCCCTTTGGTCTCATCGAGCGCGATCCCTTCGGGATGTTTAACTTCTTTTTGTTTTCCATCTTCCGTGAACGTCAAACTGATAGCTCTTACGGACTTGGATTCTGGATTGAAAACGAAGATTTCACGGCCTTTGTCACTCACAATCCAAAGAGAACGTGAGGACGGGGACCATGCCAGGCCGCTCAAATCCAGTCCATCATCATCTACACGCTCGGAGATAAAACCTGCATCGCGGGCTAAAGGAATCATCTCAACAATTTCGTCTAGCGCTGGTGATACGACCATTAACAGCCTTGGTTGTCCTTCAATGCCAATGAAGACCCGCCCGGATTCCGGGTCAACGGCGATCCCTTCGGGCCCCTTGTTCAATGGGTTGCCGACAAGTAATTCAGCGGCGGCCGAGTAACCTTTGAGAGATGTGAGAGGGATTGTGGTCAGTCGAACGGGGTTGGTTGGGTGAACAACTAGAATTGATCGGTCAGTTTCCTGAACCACCAAAACAGATCCATCTTTTCTTGATGCAACGCCCTCCAGATCTGATCCCTCCAATGATGGCAACTTAAAGGAGTTTCCCAATGTCCCGTCGATTCCAAGGAGGTGCAGTTTAGGTTCAGCGTCGCTTACTGACCACAAGAAGCCTTCAGCGTTGGACAGAGACAATCCGGAAGGTTCCGAGAAGCCTTCCGATTTACCCGCCACCTTGAAGGAGTCGACGAGTGTCAAACCAGGACTCTCGGCATGGGCGCGCTCAATCCAAGCCAGCAATGCAAAAGCAGTGCTTGTAAAAGAAGCCAGTGTCCCAAGCTTGGGGAAGCACCGTGAAAACCCAAGTTTCGACCGAAGCAGCTTGTGTTCTGACATTGGATTTTCTCGCGCTTGGACCATATCCCTGTATCAGTGTTCGTATCACAGTCCGGATGCGATGTCCGAAGAATGCACGGAAATCTCTTTACCTGATCCCGCCTGTTGCGATTGAATTGAATGGGGCACGAAGTGCCTTTGGTGAAGCGTAAGCCTTTGGCGTGAGCAGGAAGGAAGACAAGTTGAACAAGGCTTTCCCACTCATGGCCGTGCTATTGATGATGCTGTTGCCAGGTGCTGCGGTAGCACAAGTCGACCCCGCGACGATGCTGGCCGGTACTTCAGAGTCGGAAATACTTATCGAACGACGTTGGATACAGTTTCGGGGCAAACAGGAACTGTATTTTTTCACTCTCGATGTGATCGTCACAATCATTCTGGCTGGCTTGATCGTCTATCATCCGGTGAGACGCAAAGCCCGTAGAAGTGTCAGCGATATCGTCATGCCAAGGCTTTTCTTTCTCTATGCGCTTATCGGCATGGCGGTTGGCTTTCTGGTAGTTCAGCATGGGTCAATGATTGGTTTCGTTATCTTTGGCATTGGCGCGTTGCTCAGGTTTCGCTCCAATCTGGATGATCCGGTCGATACAGTCGAAATGATAATCGTAACGGTTCTTGGTCTTGCGGTTGGTTTGGGCTTGCCGCTGATGGCCACACTGGTGGCGATTGTGTGTTGGTGTTTTATTTGGCTCGGAGGGCGAAACAAGGGCGTGGAAATTTCGCTCAAGGCCACAGACGAAGAGCACTCGTTGAAAGTCAGCGGAGACATTGAAGCCATGGCCGCAGACGCTGGCTGGAAGCTTGTCAGAAAACACCACGTTCCCGGCAAATCTCGCGTTTCATTGCTTTTCATCACCTCGGGTGGACTTTCGGAAGCCCGGATAGAAGAGATGATAAACGACATGGTTCCTGAAAAAGTTGAACTGAAGCTCAACCTCTAGTCATTTGACAAGGTCCAAACGTTTCAACACCGCGTTCGGGGATCTGATCTCTTTCGGAAGCGACTTGAAGTTTACCGACCTTTCGAAATCAGGTCCTCGATATACTGCTATCCCAAATTCTCCGTTTGGCTGGAATGTAACATGAGTGAAGCTATGAGGTGATCTGGCGTTATCGCCAATAAGCCGCCGCGGGCCACCGCCCAAGCAAGCCTGGGAGACATAAGCCACGCCGTCTTTCCAACCTGGATAGAAGGCATGATGGTGGCCTGAAAGGTGCAGAACGACACCGCTTTCCAGGTAGATCTTTTCAAGTGTTGGGTCACCGATGATTTCGCGTTCGCGCTGAATCGCGA
Organism: Ruegeria sp. HKCCD7628; assembly: GCF_057221005.1. NCBI lineage: Bacteria > Pseudomonadati > Pseudomonadota > Alphaproteobacteria > Rhodobacterales > Roseobacteraceae > Ruegeria > Ruegeria sp. HKCCD7628. The sequence continues at coordinate 4,826 of NZ_JBWVBA010000029.1, read as the reverse complement.
AGGGCCAGAGTGGGAGGTGACTGAAAGTGACAATCGGGTCTCCATTTGCGCCCAGTTCCTCAAGCCTGTCCTGCTGGTCGCCGGATAGAGGTCCCAAGGTCGTAGCGTCCAAAGACGCAAACGTTACGCCCTGCATCTCAAAAGCGTAGAAAAACGGGTAGTCATCCGAAACCAGAAAATCGACGTCTGGTTTTCTCGGTGTCCATTCCTCTGCGTATATTTTTCTTTCACGCTCGAACCCACGGTAGGCGGAGGCATCATGGTTTCCTGGCGTGACCGCAAATGGAATGCCGGCAGCCTCTAAAGGATCTGATACGGCCTCGTGAAACGCCTTCCACATCTCCCTGACCTGTTTGTCGGATAAGTTGGGGATGCGCTGTCCCGCAACCATATCTCCGGTCGAAATAACCAGATCTGGATCAATCTCGACTATCCGCTCAATCGCTTTGTCGACGCGGGCATCGTATCTTACCGAACCATAGCTTCCGTTCAGATCCGATATGACGATAACATCCAATGCCACCGCTTTGCAGGCGATCAGAGCGGTCCAAATGAACGCCGCAAAAAGGGTGGAAAGCTTACGGGGCATTACAGTCCACAGCCTCTACCTCGGTGTCGTTTCTCAAAAAGAATGCGACAGGATCCAAGTCGAACATCAAATCGCCATTTGAACAATTGTCCTGGAGGATGGACGTTGCCAGCTGGGTGTTTTTTACAACTTGTGCAATCTGCCTATCTGACAACCCAAGGCTCTGCGACAGCCAGCCGTAGACGGGACCTTGAGATTTAAGATCATTATTCAAAGAAACCAAGCGCCGATATGTGCTTGGAGAGAAGTGGCGAATTTTCTCCAGCATTTGAGTAGATTTCGCGAAGTTGGCATACTCGACACGCCCGCCAGCATCGTTGTCGTTTAGATTGCTGCGACGGATCAATAACGCGTCGGCGGGAACGTCTCCATCGTTTGGCTCATGGTGCTTGGCTTTCTTATGCTTCAGTTCTCCGTCTTCGACCCAATACCAATAGGGTGTGAAGTCTATGTTTCCCACACGGTCCTGCTGGCTAAAGATGAAATCGAGGAGCACGATCTCTGTAAGTTCTTGCATCCAAAGTGCCATCTGTTGGTCGATGACATCGGGGCCGAGATCCTTGTTGATCATTCGGTCTTTTCGGCCTTCTTTAACGCCCTCTGCAATGGCTTCTGACAAGGGTTTCGAAGACCGCAAGGCCAAGAAAGCAGGAGTTTCCTGAAAATCGCGGTTTTGACCTTTTCCCCACCCAGATTTGCGTGTGCCGTTGATTTCCGAACCGTATCGATGCCCAGGACTATCAAGCAGTACACCGTATATTTGCATTCGATCTGCGGTGAATAGATCATCGGTCGGTTGGTATGAGTTCGGGTCAGCGTCCGCAGCTGCAAAGACCCGCCAGCCTTCATGGTTCATGCGCCCGCCGCGAGAGCCACCAGAAATCGCAAGGCCAGGCTCTGCGACCTCTGAAAAATGCGCCTGGGCGTCCATGCTGCGCCAAACGGCGACAGGAACTTTGACAGTCGTGTCGAAATATCGGGAGAAATGATAGTAAAGCAGCGACGAGGTGGAAAAGGTTCCACTGGTGCCCTTTTGGTTCATGGTGGATTTGAATTTGGCCACCCTGTCCTTGGCCAGATCTTTTGCTGCCTTCCCCTCCTTGCAAGCGTTTCTCTCGAATTCAGAACGGTTCTTCTTGTAGGGCCCTTCCGAAATATCGTAGACGGCCATTCCTGGGCTGGTGCTCCAGGTTTTCGGGCAAATAGCAATTTCGGTGGCATAGAAATCGATCTCGCAATAGGCCGTTTCTTCCTCAAGATCGCTTTTCTTATACTCGCCCGTTGGAATTTTTTCGATCCGAATACAGAGTTCAGTAATGCCGTTAGGACTATCAAATGTGGTGGCTTCACCTAGAACATCGTCGTTCGCCCATAAGACGGTGGGCGCAATGAGAGCAAGTGACCACAGAAGATTGAACTTCATTTGGATAGTCCTCCCAAAATCATTTAGGGCAAATCGCTGCCTGTTGTTCGGTGGAGATCTTCAATTTGGGGTCGACGCTGAAGTTGGAGAACTTTGAATCAATCCACTGGTCGCATCCGCCTGAACATGGGGCCCCGTTTCGGGCATCATTCCAATATTCCTTGGCCCTTTTCTCCGTCCAACCGCAAAACTGAACGAGCGCCATTGCCGACAATGCACCCGAGGAATGAACGCCCCACATGCAGTGCACCAGGACAGGACCCTTTCCAGGGTTTTTAATCACCTCGTGTATGGACGCCATGACAGCATCGGGTCGGGAGGATCTGGCGCCTTGATAGTCAAAGGATCCGTTTCCGCAACTGGTGCGACCGTATTCAGTGTTTTTGCCGAAGTCCGCATAAAACCCGGTTGAAAACCCCTCATCACACAAAGCTTCGCGTTGTCCTTCACTCAGGCCCGTTCGCCCCTTGTCGCCGCCTTTGAAACCGGAGCGATACAAAACTCCGCTCAATACGGGTCGAAAGAAAGCGACGCCATCAACACCTCCATCGCCGCCCTTTGATAGCATTTGACTGTTGCTTGGACCGCCGTTTCGGCTTGTTACGTCGGAATTCGCAGCGGTTGCGAGAACACCAATGAATATGAGGGACGTCAAAAACCGCATGTCAGTTCCTTTCTTTTCTCACGCGCCATATTCTCACACGCTTCACACTTGGTGGTCTGTTGGAGAGGCTCATTCTCGGCAGCTATATCGAGTGGACGATAATCTTTCTGCCGTGAAGCTTTAAATCGGCCACACCAGGTTGATGATAAAGACGACCACGAAGTAGGCCAGAAAAACTTTCCAGTTCCATTGGTGTTTGCTTTCTTCGTTGATCACGCCGGACGACTTCAATGCCAGGTTTGTGACAATCAGAGCGACAACGATGACCGCCGCATGTGCCAGATCAAAATGCATACTAGTGCTCCCTATTGCGGATGTTAGATCGATGAAAATGTGTCAGCAGTCACCTGATGGCAGCATAGCTACATCTGAGTACCTTCCGTCAGATGTCGTGATCCGAGCACATGCACCAGTATCCTTGTTAAACCAGTACGAGGTCAGCCCTTCGCTTCGGATGAGTTCAAACCCGAGACTTTGAATACCCATTTCAGCTTGGCCCGCTCTTGCCCCTTCAAATGACGAAAGATCGCTAGAACTGCCAACAGTTGATGCACTTGCATCCACCGAACCGCTACTCTCATCACATGCTGCAAGCGCCGAAATGCACATTGTGCCGATCACCAATAGGACCTTGGGTTTCATCTGTTTTTCCCTCGCTTTTTTGGACTTGCGTTCCAGGGTTTCTGATTGATCACCTATTCAATTCCGAAAATGACGTTGTAGTCGACAGAAGAGTTGCTGCGATTGATAACCTCCACAACATGATCACCGGATTGCCAAAGCTGTCCTCGATACTCCTTGTCCGCCGACATCAATCCCAACAGTTCAGATCCATCGGGGTTGCGAATAACGTAGTCCAAGGAGCCATTTCGCGGAGCAACGCGAACGTAAAGGAACTGTTCGTTTTTGGCACCCAGAACGTATTGCAGCGACGCTCCGGGCACGAGTTCACCAACGAGTTCTGCGCCAGTGGAACCAGCATCGAATTTGACGCGTTGGCTACCAGTAGACCCGGCGGCGCCTGCCATGGCTCCACCGCCATCATCCATCGCTTCGACAACCGACATCTCGCCGATGCTACCATCCTTGTACGCGATGCAGCGCCAAAGTGTTCCGCCTGCGTCTCGTAGCATGACGAGCGTACCAGCTTCCGAGAACTGAGAGCTTTCAATCGTTCCGGATTGACCGTCTGGTCCACCAACCTGCCGCAAATGGTCGATACACGCGTCGTCGGCTTCTGATATTCCAAAAGCAGCTGTGCCCGCGATTGCGAACATGGGTGTGAGGAGCTTGAGTAAAACGAGTTTCATCAGATGGTTCCCTGTTGGCTTGTCCTTACTGTTTTGTTCCGTGCAAAGCGAAACCTCACTTCGCGTCTCTTAACTTTGACAGAAATTCATCGCATGCCTGTGCGCTGCCGACGATCTCGCCCGTCGTTTCAATTCCTTGCAGTGACGCCATTTCGGAATTTACGCGGTTGAGGATCTGATCCGCTTGCTCGGCGGTGATCAGGTTCTCGGCTTGTGCTCCTTTCAATGTTGTGCAGACACCGGCGGACAAGCCTGTCGCAACGCCAACACCCACCGCGGCCCCGCCACCCAAGGTCATAGTCCCAACCACGCCGAGGACGAGCCCGATCACAACACCCAAGATCACTTTTCCCATGTTTTCCTCCCTATTGGTGAGAAAGAGTTCAGTCTTCACTATTGGCGCAAACTGCGTGCCCATCTACAAATCAAGACCAGCGCTAACAGGTTGAGCACAGGCGCAGTCGCCGCGAACCACGGCTTGGCGGACTCCGAAATTAAGTCCGCTACAAGTATCCAAGGCAATCCCAACGGTAGCAGGAACACTCCGGACAAAGGGTCTCGTTCCTGTCCCAACCAGCCAAATGTACCCGTCAAGAATGCAACCAACGCCAACAGGTACATGACCGCGAATACGATGATGGTGGTTCTACAAACCAAGTCGAGCCTCAGCAGATCAAGCCAGTGCTGCGCAGCCGTTTTCAGCTACGCAGCAGACTGCTCACAATGCGCCTTCGTCGCCCAGGAACTCGATACCAGCTGTCGCGCCATCACTGTAAGCAATGCAATTCCAAGGAGCACGATCCTCGCCAACGCCGACTGTGACCTGTGTTCCCGCCTCGC
>NZ_JBWVBA010000028.1:0-8727 GCF_057221005.1 Ruegeria sp. HKCCD7628 | reverse complement strand
GCATTTCTCGGAGAGTTTAGCCCCAAGTGCCTAGTGTCATTTCATGTTCTGATGAACTGGCTGGGGTGGTAGGAATCCTTGCCCTCCGATGATTGTTATCGGCTTTTTGGCGAAGCCTGACCGACTGGGGCGGTTCCGGGGGCATTCGCTAAGCTTTGCGACGGGCATTTTGACCGCTAGAGAGGTCGTTAACGGGTGCTGACGATATCGCTAAAACCGCCCAGTGGCGCTGAGACGGCCGCTGACGAGTCGTTCCGGGGGCTGAAGACTGGTCGCTGGTGCTGGCGGTTGGGGGTTTGGCTGGCTGGGGCTAGGGCCCGCTCATAGCAGTGAAGTTTCCAAGCGAGGTGCTGCAAAACTTTACTGAAACAAACCACGAAGATTTTGTGCCGTTTTGTCGCTCGGATCACGTTCCGCAACCTGAGAAAGACAAAGACGTCCCATTGGGGCATCGCCATTCTCAAAATGCGCCATCGCTTCATTGAATTTTTCGAGCGTCCGTATGCGTGCCGCAGTCAATTCTTCGGGCAATGCATCTAAGACTTCAAAAACCGTTGCCGTTTCCGATCGCCCTTTGATCTTCAAACCAGGAATCCGGCGAAGCTGCATGTCTCCAGCCAACTCTGACGCGACACGGTCAGAGATCAGCATGGGTGTTTCCAGGGTTCGCGTCGCACTCTCCAAACGGGCGCAAAAGTTAACAGGATCACCGACGACATCGCATTTTAAGCGTTCGCTGTTTCCTACGGTCCCCATAATGAGTGTACCAGAGTGAACAGCCGACCCCATCTCAAACAGTGGTTCGTTCTTGCCGTTTTGGCCGCGTTCAATGAGCTTTTTGTGAGCATTGATGCTCGCTAGCACGGCATCGTCGGCGTTGCTTGAAAAAAGGGCCAGCACACCATCTCCTTCGAGGCCGCTAATAAACCCGCCTGTAGCGCGAAACTCCTGTTCAAGGATGTTCACGAACTCATTCAAGAGATCGAAAGCGGGCTTCGGGCCCAGACTTGATGCAATCGTAGAATAGGAGCGCATGTCTGCGAAAACTACTTGCATTGAGCTTTCGACAGACAATCCTTCGCGCACGTCCATCAGTCGATCTTTACCCAGAACATTCAGAAACTCCTGTGGCACAAATCGCAAACTCGCTTCATGCGTGTCGCGCAACTCCTCGTCTTTCAGTTTGAGTGCAACTGAGCTGGCCCAGGAGCGGATGGCCTCGCTTACAGTCAGGGTCAGATCATTTTCTGCCCAGGGTTTGCCAATGTACCGATACAGACGCGCCTGATTGACCGCAGCACCAACTGCGTCCGCTGTGGCTTGTCCGGTGAGAAGTATATTGAGAGTACTTGGCGAACGCTCGTGAACCTTAGCCAGAAACTCTTCTCCTCGCATACCAGGCATAAGCTGATCCGAGACAACAACGGGTACAGCAACGCCGTCTGTCATCAAATCTTCCAATACTTCGAGGCCCTCTTCTCCTGACTCGGCGATTTCAATGGTCACTTGAGGCAACGAGTTTCGCAGTTGCTCTTGCAGGCTGGTCAGAACGATCCGTTCATCGTCGACGCATAGCAATGTAGGGCGGCCCTTCAAGTGCTCGCCCAAGCGTACTAATTCATCCATCCGTCAATTCTTCCTGCTCTTGTTTTTGCACCCTTGGAATCCGCACTGTAAACTCTGTTTGGCCGGGTGTGCTGTTCACCGTCATCGTGCCGCCATGGCGACGTACAATATCAATGCTGATGGACAAACCAAGGCCCGTACCTTCGCCGATCTCTTTGGTCGTATAGAATGGTTCGTATATTCTATCGATCCGATCAGGCGAGATTCCAAACCCGGTATCTTCAACACTTACGATGAGCTCTTCGGAATTCATCCGGGCTTCCAAAGTCAATGTGCCGTCATAATCCATGGCCTGCAGCGCGTTGTGGATAAGGTTTGTCCATACTTGGTTTAGGGCGTCATGATCTGCCGAAATAACGGTGTCTACATCGTATCTTGTAACAACACGAACGCCGCGTTTGATTAGATTTTGATAAAGCGTAAGAACGGTATTTAGGTTCTCTGCGACAGACCCATTAGTGAACTCGCCCTTGGTGCCGGGATGCGCGTAATTCTTGAGCGCAAAGACGATTTTGGATGACCGTTCAGCGGCCATTTTGATTGTGTTGCAGTTCCGATTAAGGCTCGCAAAAGACCGCAGCTGGGCAAAGACCAAGGGCCAACGATTGCTGCGCAAGACACTTGCTTGATCAAGGTCGATATCGCGTAGACCAATCTCAACCAACTCAGAACTTTTCTGGGTTGCATCCTGAAATCCAAGATCAGCCAATTTGACCGCCAAGCTCTTTCGTACTTGCCTTTCTTCTCTGGTCGTCAGCTCGCCTTCACTTGTTTCGATGACCCTCATCAAGCTCGTAACGCCTGCGAGTTCCTGCTTGTTACTTGCATCATTCAGTTCGGGCCAACCCGTTAGGATGTTTTTGATAGCTCGGCTCAGATTGTCATTCGATGCCCGAATTGCTCCTAGTGGTGTGTTGAGCTCATGCGCGACGCCTGCAACCAACTCGCCCACCGCAGCCATTTTTTCGCTTTGAACCAAAGCCTCCCGCGATTGCGCCAAAGCCGTGTTTCGTCTTTCCAGAGCTTGCCCCATTTGCCTCCTTAGACGCATGAAAAAGCTAACAAGCACGAATATGGCAAGCGATACTGCAAGAAAGTTCATTGTGAACAAGTATAAAGGGATCTTTATAAGTTCAGCGTCCTGGAAAAGGTGCAGAGGCGGCGGGTTGTTGACCTCAATAATCAGAGACACAAAAACCAATAAAACGAAAAAACCCAACCATAAACGGGACATAATGCGTCCGCCAAAAGATTGAGCTGCTGTGAGACAGAGCATTGACCAAAGCATTGTGCCACCAGAAGCCACCAAACCTCCCAACGACCATTGAAATACAAACGGCAACAGGATGCTGATGAAAATCTGAAAGGCCCGTGCGAATTTGAAGTTCTTGGTGCGCCGCAATGCGCCAAAGTTGATCGCTGTCAAAACCACATACCCGAAAGGAACGAGGCTTTGCAGATACAGACCCATTCCCGACGCCACCGCTCCCCAAAGAAGGCCACCTCCAGACATGACGAGACCCGTAGCGATCAAAAAACGGTGTTGAAGCCTTTCTTCGCGAGAGCTGTCTGGCCGGTCAGCGATAGCTCCCCAATCAGCAAAACTTATCGCTGTCATAACGCTTCCCTTCAACATCCTTTGGCAATGGACGCTGCATGATAGACCATATTGTGGCGAGCGTGGGAAGGCGTTCAGACTACCGCCCTGCAACAAGCAATTACGCGACAGCAGTAAGTGCTCAACAAGCGGAAACTTTGCAGTCTTCGGCGATAGGATTGCGAGCATCCTGATGTTAGCTGTATTTAGAGCTCAGCAATTGCTGCTAGTGACAGCAATGCGGGTTGCTGGCTGAGCACTTTGTATCCTACTCCAGCTCTTCTTTCGGCGGGTGCGCCAATCGCTCTACGCTGGTCGATCGACTGGAAAGTCCGCAGTACGTTCATTCAGCCAGCCTTCAACCAACGTCCACTTCAACAAAAAGAAAACAAAGTGAGCGCCCCCGGCAACCCGCTAAGGGCCGCCGAGGGTTAGGTGTCAGGGTGGTCTTCGGTTGACGACATAGTCAGCCAGCCATTGCCAGTAGGCTTCAGCATCACGGAACCCTTGAGCCCGAGCAGCAAGATCTTCCGCTGCTTTACGAGTGCAACCGCCATCGTATTCAGCAATAGCAGCCCGCTCTTCGAACGCGTCAATGTCCGGGAACCTCATACCGGGAGCCGTATCTGATCGACGATCGACCGGCGTTGCTCGTCACTGATGCCAGCCGAGTAAATCCCATAGGTGATCCCGTTCTCCGACCGCGCCGATTGGTGACCGACCAGAGAAGCCGTGAAGTGTTCGGGAACACCTGTTCGTTCGCACTGGGTCACAAACCACTTACGGGTCGAGTGAAACACCAGTCCCGGTCGCTCCAGACCCAGCCGCCGTCGTAGTCTCGCAAACCCCTTGGTGACGTGCGCCACCGTCAAGTCAGGGAACAGAGGACCATGGCTAGGCAGCTGTCGGAACGTATCGTCTAGCACCGGATGAACCGGAACCAGTCTCTCCGCCGCGTCGGTCTTCAGCAGTCTTAACTCATTGGGCTGAACATGAACGAAGCAACCGAGATTGCCCTTGGCTACGAGGTCTTCCCGGAGTAACCCAACCGCTTCCCCCGCTCGCATTCCTGTCAACAGGCAGGTCAGAAGAACAGGATGCAGGTCTCGGTCTTTGGCTCCCAGCAAGCGCACGACTTCATCGTCAGTCGGAACTGCATAGGGTTGAGGACGTACCTTGCGATCGAAGAGAACAGTCCGGAAAGGATTGACCTCCAGATACCCCTCGTAGACCACCCAGTCGAGGAAGTGATTGACCTGTGACCAGATACGTCGCTGAGTTCTGGCAGTTATCGTCACAGACCCTCGTGACGAGTACGCGACCAGTTGGTCCAGAGTCAGCCCACGCGTCCGCTCTGACTTGCCGATCATTGGGGAGAGTTGGGCAATTGCCGTCAGGAACTTCCGTCCGTCTTCTCTCGCCAGAGTGCAAACAGAACGATCAGCAAATCGACTAGTGAACAACCCGACAGAGTATCGGACCGATTTGAACCCGCTGGGTCGAAGCTCGTTACTGCGCTTGTTCAGATAAGCCCGGCTCAGGTCACGAACCGGCACCTTTACCGGCGCTGATGGCCTGATGAACTTAGACCTCTCCAGATTGCATCCAGAGTCCTCCAGAGTGGCTCGGAGACGGACGAGAGACGACTCCGGTTGGTCAACCCAATCAGGAACGTCAGCGGTGCTCTCTGGGACAGACAGGGCGTCTTCTGCTTGAGACCGAACCTGTTCCACCAGTGTCTCGAACCGCGCATTGACTTCAGCGGCTCGGACGCGGGCGGTACCGGAGTCACTGGTCTTGAGGCTCTGCTTTAGAGCCTGAGCGCCCAGCGCGAGAGCCACGTCAACGGGATAGTTGCGTCTGAACAACCACGTATGGCCCTTCAGATAGGCATAGCGAATGTGAGCAGACATAGGTCTCCTCCTTTCAAGTTTGGAATGTGGGATGGGTTCAGTTGGTTGAGACGAGTCTGACGATCATCTCGAGTGCCGGTTCGCCGTAGGTTCCAGCCAGAGGGCCAGTCACAGCAAAGCCGGTCACGCAGTCTTCGAACACCTCTTCCACACGGAACAGATGTTCAGGGACGTCATCGAAGGCATGGATGACCACGACGTCACCGGGGTTCAGCTCCAGCTCAGTCATCGTCGGACTTCCACGTCCAGAGGACCGCCAGCAGAACCAGAGCTGAGACAGCGGGGTGGGACCGAGAGACCACCCAGATCATCGTCGTCAGGACAGCCTTGGGCGGTGGGTGCAAAAGAAAACCCCCGACGAGAACGCCGAGGGCAGACAGGTACTTCATGGATCAAACTCCTGCAGTTGCTTCTTTATTTAGATGCAGGAGGTTGCTCAGTTTTGACGGAGGTGGACGTTCAGGTTTTCCGCGCGGATGGCAGGTTTGCAGACGAAGGGTCGACCAGTTTCCTGCCTAAAGGAAAAACAACCGTACTGCCTTATCAGAACCGAACGCTTAAGTTTGCACCGAGGCCATGCTCTTGGCCGTTGGAGCGAACTGAATAGCCATATCCTGCCGTTAGTCTGGCCAGATCAGAAATCTGATACCCTAGCCCCAGACCAAGCACGAAGCCATTTGCCCCTCGGTTTTGTCCGACTTGTGTGAACGTGCCAAAGATCGGGCTCGTTACAGTGATTTCGTGCTCACTGTCTTTGTTTGCAAAGAAGTCATATTCATACCGGGCAAAGGCGATTGGGGTTAGCAAACCACTCTCTGTCAAGAAGTCGCGTTGATAATCAACTCCAATGGAAGCGACCAGGGACTCCGCGTTCGCTTTTTCAATTGAGTAGTTGAAATCACCACCGCCAGTCTCTGTGCCTGAACCTTGTTGAATACGCCCGTAGTTCAATCCAAAAACCGTAGAGACCCTTGCACCGCTGTCCAGGTTAAACAACTTCCGTGCCTGGATACCGGCGTGAATTCCTTCTTGGTCCAAATCAGACTTTGCCTCGCCTCCCGTAAAAGCATCAACAGAAGGGTTATTCCGGTTGGCGTCCGTTTCGCCGAACATGTAACCGATCAGCCCAGAGAACTCCCACGTTCCGGTTGTTGTACGCCCATAGACACCCACGTGATAGCTGTCGGTCGAAAAGTCCTGATCGACTTGATCGTGCTCATCCATGGAGGACGTCCCGAAGCCTGCATACACTCCGACCACACCTCTATCGGTACTTGCAACATCCGCTCCGACCAAAATGGTGCCCAGCGAATAGTCGAATGTGCCAAGGCCGTTATTTCCCTCAACGTCCCCGTTCACATAGGCCGTGTCGATCCACCAGCGCCGATCAGAACAGTCGATTGCGCCACTCGGGCTATGGGCCGTGTCGATGTCGCCTGCTGCAACGGGTTGATCCTTGTTGCTGAAGCCGACCGCTTGATACTTGCGGCAGTCAGCGTGGCTCAAAACTGTGTTGGTTATCAGGTCTAATTGCTCAAGCCCAATGGTCAAGTTGGAGGAATAAGGCTCCGCGTGCACACGGTTAAACCCTGCCAGACCTGAATTGGTAAGCGTGTTTACGGCATTACCCAAGGTTGACCCATTGGTCAGATTGGTTCCGGGTGACATGTTTGTGGTGTTGGCCACCGCGCCAGCCAGATTGCTGGCATTTGGCGAATTGGTAACTGCTGGGTTCTGAGGTAAGCTTGCGACCGGTTGTGCCGTGAATGCTATATCAATCTGACCATCTGTGGTCGGCGTGTTGGCTATCGTCAAATTAGACAACGCAGGAAGAGAACCTCCAGCAACAAGCGTCGGTGAGTCTCCATCGAACCTGGAAGCCCGAAAAACAGTGTAATTGTTGCCAGCAGCATAATCTTGTGCAGTCAGACCAGGTTGGGCAGCCTCTACTTGAATTGTGGCGCGGTTAATTCCTGTAACTGGCCCGCTGGATGACACCAAGTCAGCTTTCTGCCCGGCCGTCGGATCGACTTCAGTTAAGAGCCGTGACCCAGTTTCAAACGCGATTCCGCCACTGTTGTTGAGTGTACCAATTGAAAAGCCTGGCGAAAGCACCCCGCCGTTTTTAACTGTGAAGTTGAATGCGTTCACGGTTCCCGTTCCGGCCAGCGTGCCAAAGTTCTCAAAATTTACGGTGTTCAAACTGCTTGCCGCATCAAGCCGAACGGTTGTACCTGCGGCTATCGCCATATCGCTGGTCGAAGAAATCGAACTATTCGTCAGCGTGAAGTCAGAAGCCTCTGCAATCCGGGTTTGGATAAAATACGCCCCGAAAACCACCTCGGTCGCCCCCATAACAGTCAGGTTGTCATAGGTTAACGGTCGGTCAGACTGGAAGTAGACTTCAGTGGGGTCGATATTAGCCCCGTTGAATGGAGCGAATGTCATTGATCTGCCGGAACCGATCGACGTTCCAATGAGGTTCACTCGGAGCTTCCCGTTGATGTTTGTCGCCAAGGCTTCTCGGGAAACAAAGTCTCCGCTGCCCGCCGCGACATCAACATTCAGAAGAGTTAAAACTGAAGCATTGCTTGGAACGGTATTTTGGCCGGGAACGTACAACTCAATTTCACCTGAGGACGTGATTGAGGAGTTTCCAATTGTTAGTCCTGTAATGGGCCCGTTTGGGATCGGAAGACACGTGCGTTCCGTCGTTGAGATTGTTTGATTGACGCGAGTGCTTTCAGATCCAGAAGAGTACTCTATCCGAGGAGAACCCAATTCTACGCAGGCTTGCGAGCTTTGAGCTTGCGCGTCGTCCGTCACCAGCACAAAAGCCAAGGCTCCCAGTGTTGAATTAATGAAAACTGAACGCTGAGCATGTTGTGCCGTCGGTGCCGAGCTCTTTGTTTCCATCACCTTTCTCCTCTTATTCCATCGGCGAGAGTACACCCAAATGTGATACACCGTGAGTCTTTTGGCGTGCTTAAAAAAGTTGAACGATTGACTGCTTTGGGCTCGAAGCGGCAGTTCGCTGCATTAGGATTGAACATCCGCTCCGCCCCAACCCGCCAGCACAAGCAACCAGTCTTCAGCACCCGGAACGACTCGTCAGTGGGTCGTCAGCGCCAGTGGACGGCCCTCTAGCGGTCTAGTTGGCAGCCTCTCTAGCAGCCAAAATGCCCCCGAAACCGCCCCAGTTTCTCGGGCTTCGCTGAAAAGCCGATAACAATCATCGGAGGGCAAGGATTCCTACCACCCCAGCCAGTTCATCGGAACATGGAACGACAGCAGGCGCTTGGGGCTAAACCCTCCAAGAAATGCCCCAGTTTATGCCCCAGTGGTTTCGGGTGTTACGGGTGCCGAAGGTGGGCCCTCAGAGGTCGTTGAAGGCCCATGCCACAGTCATAGCAGGTCTCGATCGACACCGTTCGCCCAGAAGTCCCAATCGTCGCGCTTGTTATCCGCCGCCGACCCCTCAATCAGGTGCTCAGGACGGACGCAGCGCTCGTTATGACAGCGATGACGAACCACCGTCGCCTCATCGATCACCGCCCGGTTAATCACGCAGTAAACGAACCGCGCAGAGGC
>NZ_JBWVBA010000027.1:0-11042 GCF_057221005.1 Ruegeria sp. HKCCD7628 | reverse complement strand
AAAAACTCAGATCACCCAGGCTCGTCAACTATACCTCAGAGTTTGCGACACATCCTACGCTTCGTCTTCAGCACCGATTACCGATCGGGTTCCACGTTAAAAGGCCCGGGTCAGCACCAATAAGATAAAATGAGATATGATCAGAAAAGCTGGTAAGACCGGCGTCAGGTTATCAGCGACGCCGAGCTAACCCAGGGCTTACTGATACGCCATTTCGCCACGCGCTCAACCCCTTGCAGCGTCGACAAATCCGCTCTCCGAACCCTTCGCTCCAGAATGGCGTTCTGCAACGAAGACACGGGCGTTCTTGCGGCACGTCATTGTGGGCGCGAGCCATGATCGTATCTGCGTCGTTGTCGAAGTCTTCCATCAGTTCTTAACCTCGATTTCTGTTTTGGTTTATACAGCGACTGGAAAAGAAAGTTCCGAGCCCTAAGCCTTGAGATTGAAGGAGCTGCCTGGTTCAGACTGTCCGATGGGACGGCCTGTAATCCGAGGGGTTTTAATAGGACGAACTGGCATTCCTTCGTTCTCAGCAGCTTGGACAGCGAAAGCATACTGAGAACCGCTTGCGCATCCTCGTGGTATGGCTCGTTGATCTGATGATCCGTCGTCTGCCTCAGAAATGAGCGACTCCGAGTAGAGGTGCCGAAGTTGAGTCTCAGACACACCATCCGCTTCCATAATCAATTGCACCATGGGATCGGCCAAAAGTTGGTCGAGCAAGAACTGCGACAACTGCTTTGAAGACAATTTATCCTTTGCGCGGGCTCTCTCCAAATCAGTAAGAGAAACGGTCAAGGTTCGCGCCAGACCGGGGTGAGATTTCCGTGGAAGCAGAAAGATTAGCACTGATGCTTTCCAGGCTTCTGGATCCAAATAATCTGGTGGTGCGGAAAGCTCAGTTTCTATGTCGTATTCGCCCGCCGGGAGTAATTCGTCAAAGCCAGGGAAAGTAAACGGCCTGGAAAAGACTGCGATTGTCTTGCTGATTAGTTGGTTCATTTGGGTAGTTCTCCTTTGCTGATACCGCTCGCTCGGAGATGTAAACAAGAACAAGCCACCCGCTCCCGGCAGGGTATTATCAGTTTTGAGGTTTAGGCTTTGATTTTTCGGGGACGGCGTCCTGCCCTTTCGACGTCACTTCTTTTTTTGACGCGTCCGCATCGTTTTCCTTCAGTGCGGCAGCCGCTCTGGTCGTCAGGTCTTTGAAAGACATCATTTTGATCCTTTGATTGTCCGCAACACCCACGAGCCCAGATAGGGTGTGAAAAGTGAATGCGGCTACATCCAATATAGGGATTGGGTGCCTCATTTACTACGTAAAGCCGTAGAATAAGACGGGTGGCTGAAGCAGAACCGAGGCGGCGGCAACCCTGGCGCGCTACTTTCGCTTCGAATATGGGCGATCAGTGTTCGCTGGGGTGCAGTCAACCAATGCGCCATCACCATGGAAGACTTTTGCTACATCAGGTGCAGCCATGCCGCGCGAGAGCGCGCTATAGTTCAATTTCAGCTTTACCTCGCCACCAGGGCGAAGCAGACAATTGGTGTTTTCAACAACGATATGATCACTGGTGGCTCCGACGAACGTGACGCCAGCAGGGAATATTAGACCCGCTGCATCGGTGTCCTGGAGTCCAATGCCAAGGATCGACCGAGTTTTCGAAGGACTGTCTAAAGTCACACACTGCATAGAAGGTATAGGATAATTCAATTGCAAGGAATTTGGATTTGATTTGGTCTTCGTTTCGATCACTTCCGCCCAAAGCGTGAAAACATCTGTGTAAAGCCCGTCGATCGCGTACCCCGAAACGGGATCGGTACCCAGCAGGATGGCCTCACCCAGACGCAGGTTGTTGAATTTTCCGGTCGCCCCCTTGCCAAGCGCCCATGGCAAACTGGCAGAACCGCCGCCTGACACTGTTTCCAGAGCGGGTCCACTTGCAAGTTCGGTGTCGGCGGCAAGCGACGAAAGCAATTCCATTGCTCCTGCAGAGGGTGCCACATGACCCAGACAGGCAAAATTTGCGCCAATCCCCTTCAGAGAAATCCCTTCCATTCTAAGAATTTGAGACACAGTGCCCTCAAGGTGTTCAGGCAAGATGCCCTCCCGCATATCCCCCATTTCCACCATCAGGATAATATTGTGAGTAATGTTCTTCCCCAGCGCCTCGATGGCCAGGCTGGCGATAATGTCCATCTCAGTGTTGAAGCTGACATCGCAGTTATCAAGGACTTGCGCGACCTGGCTCAGCATGGGCGTTCGGATCAAGGATATGGAGCACGAGATTCCAGCATCGCGCATACGCATGATATTGCTGATCCGCGCGTCCGCCAGCCCTGTCGCGCCACCTTCAAGCATAGCATTCGCAATCTCAGGATGACCGCAAACGGCTTTTGTCACACCTGTCACCGTAATTCCGCGGGGTCTAAGGTGGTCGACCAGGAACCGTGTGTTGTACCGAATTTTATCCAGATCAACGTCGATACGCAGCTTGCTCATTCAATCGTCGTAGCACGTACGGGTTGCAAGCGCGGAAAGGCAGATAGAACCATATTCACCAAGTTTTTTGGAGGACGGTTCAATGCGTCAGTGACCGGGAGATACAATTTGCAGTTGTAGTCTGTGATGGCCTTTGAAATCTCAACATCATTCATTCCTTCATGGTTGATCGTCATGCCAATTACCTCTGTGTTCGCAAAAGCCTCGATCAGGGTGATTTCATCGCAAGGGTCGGGCATAGTCATGTTGGGGAAATCACATCGACGTTTTCGTTTAGGCGCGTGTTGAAGAATAACTGCATGTGGCTGACTGCCTCGCAGAATGAAGGCTGATGTGCAAAAAGCCGGATGGCTTAGCGCGCCCGGGCCCTCGATCACTATTACATCCGGGTGTTCATCTTCAGATGCTGCAACAACAGCGCGCTCAAGCTCGCCACAGCAAAATTGCGGCGGCACCGAATCCATCGCGACACCATACTTGGCGCCCTGCATCAATCCTGTCTGGCCGGTACCGACCAAAACTGTTTTGATCCCATGCGCGTTAAGGGCACATGTCAGGATTGTCGCGGTTGTACGCTTTCCAATTGCACAATCGGTGCCGAACACCGCGATGCGGATCGCCTGGACGTCTCCAATACTGCCATCTAACAGGCGCAGGTCGGGATTGGGCCGCGGCTTGCGAATGTCGCGTATCGTGACATCGTGAATTTTGGCAAATCCGGCGAGCTCTTTATCATCACTAAGAAATTCATGCAGTCCACTCACGATGTTCATTCCGAGCGTTATCGCATCCACGACAACTTCGCGATCCTCAAGGGACATTCTGCCGCTGGCCGGCGCCATTCCGTAAATAAACGTGTCGGGGATCGTAGCTTCATTAGCGACGGCGGCATCAAGATCATCGAAGATGGGAACCTGATTTGCGACATTATCAAGCACTTTGCCACTGTCACGACCGCCATACGTGCTGTCGATCACCGAAAGAACGCGATAGGCCTGTGAATGTCGAACGAGACCATTAGCCGTCTTGCCATCGATCTTTGCGAAGTTTCCTTCGCAATACACAATTGCAGTCGGTGTATCTGTCACAAGTGTCTTGCGGTGAAGCTCTGGAAAAACTGCTTGTTCAGGCGGCAGCTTTTGCGCATCGCTGGCAATGAACTGCTTGGCATCCGACGCAATGGGTACGGGTTTCATATTTGTTCCTTTTTGGAGTGTGAAACGCGCGTCCTTGGTAAGGACGGGCAAAAATTGTGAAGTTTGGGAAAGTGGGCTTTCTGTCTGAATTCTCACTGGTTCAGAACACACAGCCCTTCTGATCGATGATAGTTTTTGTGGCATTGCCACCCATTGCCGGATCGGTCGATATGGGCATTTGCCGGTAGCTCGATTGCATTGCAGCGATCACCGGACGCCTCGTAGCCACGTTCGCATTTCCATCCAACTCCATGGATCGCGTCATCGTAGAAAGCATTTTCAGGCACAAAGACGGCATCGCACCTTCCGTCGCGCTCAAAATACCCACGCTCGCACGTCCAGGGACGCCCGCTGGTTGATGCGTTCAGAAAAGCGTTTTCCGGCACCGCTACTGCCACGCATGCTTCTCCGTCTATTTCGTAGCCACGGTTGCAACGCCATGCAGATCCATAAGTGCTATTCGTCAGGTAAGCATTATCCGGCACCACGATTTTCTGGCAGCTATCGTCTACTCTTGTGTATCCACGCAGGCACCGCCACCTCTCACCTGATGGATCGAGATATCCACCCTCAGGCACAATCACTTCAGTGCATGTGGTGCCGCCAACTGCAACAAAGCCGTGCATACATGCCCACCCTGAGCCGTAGGTTCTGTTTGTGGGGTAGGCATTTCCCGGCACGACAATGGCCACGCATTCTTCGCCTTCCAACCGATAGGACAAATCGCATTCCCAACCGTCGCCATACTTTTTGGGATGCGCGTTATCCGGGATCGAATTTGTTTCGGCCGATGCGGGACTTGATGAGATAAAGGAGCCCACCAAGCAGCTGAAAACGGCAACAAACAACGCAGTCATGAAGTGAGAGCAAAACCAGTGCTGATTTTTTCTATTTGTCCTGGTGCAAACGGCGTCGTCCGAAAGTTGAGTTGTTGAGTTACGATTCATCCAGGTTCAGCCCCTCAATACAGGCCTGCGCCAGATCTTTGTTTGGAGTTTGGGATCCTGGTACCGTTGCCCAGCCAGCGGCCATGACGGCATCCTTCTGCTTGAAAGACGAAGCTTCTTTGATTGTCGTCAGTTTTTCGGCGCGTTGGGCGTCAGTTCTCGCCATGTCGACGCAGACCGGAACCAACGCAGCGATTACATTGTCGCGGGACATGGCGTTGGCCATCTTGTCCGCGCTACCGCCGGTCATCCATCCACCCCAAGAAAATCCAACGACGCCTACGAAAACCCCTCCGATCAGGGCACCGTAGATTCCGGGTTTAAGCCATTCGGGCGTGTTCATAATCTATTCCTCCTGCGGGGAAAGCGCCGCATCGCTGTCATTGTTAGATGTAGCCAAGGTCTGGTCGTGCTTGAGCGCCAGTTCAAAATCTTCTGGGTCAATTGGGCGCATTTCTGTGCGGCCTGGCTTGCTGCCCTTGCCCTGAACGGTCAGGTAGGTTCCGGTTCTTCGATATGCTTCGAAACTCAGGCCCTGGAGTAGTTCTTCTTCAACAACTACTTCATACTCGCCTGCAGGAAGTTCATCCGGGTAGCCGGACAAAGAGAACGGATTTGAAAACGTCACCAAAGAACTGGACGATCTCGTGCTCACCTTGGTCCTCCATATAGTTTGTTGGATCTTCCCCGCGCAGTCTGCCGCGGTACACGCTCGTAAGCACCGCGGTAGTACTGGCGTTGTAATTTAGAATAATGTGCAAATGGCAGACGCGCGCTGATCGATGTTAGTCTGCGGCCAATGACCTGAGATTTTATTGGAATCTCAAATGCATTTGGTGCCCGAGGATCAGGTACTGCCAAAAATTGACTAACCTGCGTCAGTGCAACGATGTTTGGATTCCGGCAACGTGATGTGTGTTGGCGGGATATTTGCTGGCGTGTTCTTAACGAGTATTTGAGAAGCGCAGGAAATCCAGTACCGCAATCGGACTGTATTTATCTTGCGCTTCTTTTTCAGTGAAATCCCAAATCTGCCGAAGCGAATGGCGTCTCTAACCAGGCAACTATCGTCAAAATCCCGGCATCGCCGAAGGGGTGAACCTATTGTTTCAACAGTGGCCCGACCTGATCCAGATAAGTGGGGTCAAAACCGGCCAACGTCACCAGTCCGTCATAATCATCAAATGCCACTTGCCCGGATTGAAAAGTAACCAGCCCCTTCTCCCGCAGTTGCCGTAGGACACGATTAACATGTACAGCACTCAGTCCCAGCGCATCGGCAAGATGGTATTGTGTCAGTGGGCAGGTATATCCCATCTTGGTTGCCATCCCGACCTGAGTCAGCCTCACACCAAGTTCCAAAAGAAAATGCGCCATGCGCTCACTCGCATCTCGCCGTCCTATGTTGACCAGGTGCTCAACCACCATCGCTTCATCTCTAGAGACCGCCCAAAGGATTGCTGTCGCCAGCCGGGGCGTTTGCGCAAATGCTTCCAGGAGATCATCCACTACTACCTCAATGGCTTGGATTTCCATGATTGGTTCTATGCTGTGATCCGAGGTGTGCAGCAGAACGCTCCGCAAGCCCAGAAAGTCACCCGGTACTTGGAAGTCGACGATCTGACGCGAACCGTCTGTCTGGGTTTTGTAGGAACAAACCCAGCCCGAGGACAGAACGTAGGCAGCCTGCTCTGATTGCCCTTGATGCACAAGGTCACGTCCCGCTTCAAAGGTCCTGCGACGCTTGTGCAGGCGCGCTAATACCGCAAGTTCAACCTCAGTCAGAGAGACGAAGTTTGAGAGCTTTCGGGTGAGGGGGCTGTTATTGATAGTGGGCAAATATTCTTCCTTCATCAATGAGCCGTCCGCAAAACTATACCACGCAAAGACTGCTTTCGATCAGTTAAGTATACTGCAATCCATGCCAGAATGGTGCAATTCATCGTGGCGCTTCCTTGCTTGGACGCCTGTCAAAAAAGGACGTCTACCATGGCCGACCGGCAAGACTACTCAGGAATAGCCGCACTCTCAATCTGTGAAGCGCTTTTGCTTGCAATTAAAGATCGTGAGCTCCTCCCCGAACATGAGATTGTGGGAGTTCTGCGTGACGCAGCCGCTGCCCACGAAGCAGCGGTTGGCAACAAGGAAGAAAAGGATATGCACCAGGCCGCCGCTGTTCTGATAAACCAGATCATTGCTTCCGGCTATCGCGTTCGGCAGTAACGTTATGTCCCGCATCGGAAAACTAGATTACGCTCGCCAAAAAAAGCTTAACAGCAAATAGACACACTTTTGGCACCTCGTTCCTGATCAGTTCAAACACGAAGCAAGAACCAAAGTTTTAAGGTTTGCTATATCCCGCGTCTTGCTTGTCCGACCGTGCTGCGGCGAAGGTACGGTTTCCGTTAACGCAAATACAACGCCTGCGAATGACCTGATTGGTGACACTCGCCGCGCCGCAACAATAAGTATGCGCGACCGCGAGCAAATGCTGCTTCAGCGAAGGCTCCAGAACGAATGACGGCAAAGTCGCGCAGACTGAGAGTTCAAACTGCCCCAAAATTATCGCACGCAGCGAATGGCAACAAATCGGGCTGCAGCCGCAGCATTATGATGAGGTGCTGGATGTCGGCACTGGGTCGTCATTGCCCGCGAGAAAAAGGTCCTGCTGTCCGATGCTGCACAGTGTTCAAACCGGAGCAACGGTGCATTACGGCCATTGAACTTTGTTTGCTCGGAAAGGAGGTTGGAGTTCGTGTGAATTTCGCAGGTGCAAGCCGGCCTAACAAATTCACTGCACCGTTCAACGCATCTCGATATAGTGTAATAGGCGTGAAGTCGCAGGGGTTCGTATCTATGGATAGCTACCCCGAAAGCGCAGTCAAGAAGAGGCGTCGCCATGAGATCGCGTAGTGACATTACTGCTTTGAAAACCCTGGCTATATCGGGTGGCCATACGTTGTCCTTGGTCAGTGGCGATGTCGAAGACCAGGTTACATTTCAGCTCGAACGCTTAGTTTCGGAAGGATTGGCTACGCGAGATTCACCAAAATCCGGACAAGGTACAACGTACCGCGTCACCGCGTTGGGTAAAAAAGTATTGCAGGATTTTGAAGATGATCAAAAAGAGTGACGGAATGAAGCGGATTTTCTGCAGGATATTCGGGCACAAGTGGCGCGTTCGCTGGGCATCGAACCACCCCTTTCATTCCCTGTCTTCGCTGCGGGGTGGGCGGAGATATCCACTGCAACGAGGTTCACTAAAGGGGGATAGGATTTGCAGATCCGATCTCGCCATTGCCTCGCAAAGCAGCAAAAGAATGCGTTTGCGACTTCAGAAACTACCACTCAGCGGCCAATATGGCCGCTGAGTGAAGTTGCTTAAAAGCAATTTACTGCAATTTCAGGTTTTCGGCAGAGGACTTGCCGCGCATCCGGTCTTCGACGATATCGAAGCCGACCTTTGCGCCTTCTTTCAGGCTGTCGAGGCCAGAGCGCTGAACGGCGCTGATATGCACGAACGTGTCACCGCTGCCGTTATCCAGTTCGATGAAGCCAAAGCCCTTAGTTTCGTTGAACCATTTTACTGTTCCGGTCGTCATGAGATTATCCTTTCAATGACATGTGCGCCCGCCGGGATTGGCGGGGCAGCTTGCTGCGTTCAGACAGCAGGTTGGGTGAACTCACCAATATTGGAGAGCATCCGCATAAGACCATCCTGCGCTTGGGCGGGGCCGATCTTGTGCTGTTGGTGTCCGTTCCGCTGACGCGTTACGTGACTAACCGTTCGCGGTTTTGGCGACGGCGCAATTTTGGCAGCACAGGGCATTTGCGGCTTGGCATCGCGACCGCGTTTCACAGGCTCGTCTTGCGATCCTGTGTCGCTTGGCAGCCTGTTGCCGATCAGTTTTTCAATATCCGCAGGAGGGACATCTCTTCGCGATCACACAGCGAAATTGCGGTGCCTGTTCGGCCTGCGCGGGCGGTTCTGCCGATGCGATGCACATAGGATTCCGGCACATTCGGAAGCTCATAATTCACCACATGAGACACATCGTCGATGTCGATGCCCCGTGCCGCAATATCGGTGGCCACAAGGACGGTAGTTGCGCCTGACCGGAAACCCGCCATGGCGCGTTCGCGCTGAGGCTGGCTTTTGTTCCCGTGAATGGCAGCGGAGTTGATCCCGGCTGCAATCAAGTGTTTGCAGACGTTATCTGCACCGCGCTTGGTGCGTGTAAAAACGACCGCGCGGTGAACAGCTTTGTCCGACAGAATGTCTGCCAGGGCACGACGTTTGTCCTGCTTGGCCACAAGCCGGACGCTCTGCGCGATCCGCTCTATCGGTTTTGAAACAGCCGCCACCTGAACCTCTGCCGGATTGTACAGGAAGTCATCGGCAAGCTTTCTGATCTGTCTTGGCATGGTTGCCGAAAGCAACGCCGTCAGGCGTGTCTCGGGCAGCTTGGCCATGATCTTGCGAATGCTGGGCAGAAAGCCCAAATCCAGCATCTGATCGGCTTCATCCACCACAATTGATTTGGTCGCGGACAGGTTAATAACACCCGTGCCAAGGTGGTCCAGCAGGCGACCGGGCGTTGCCACCACAATGTCCACACCGCCGCTGAGGGCTTTGATCTGCCCGCCGGAGCGCACGCCACCGACGACAAGCGTCGCGGAAATCTGGCTGAACTGGCTGTAAGCACGGATGTTGTCCACGATCTGCGCCGCATCCGATGCCACAGCCTTCAGTGTTGCGGTCTGGAACTCTACCCCTTCGCCGGACACGCCGGGCGTGACAAACACCTGTCCCTGAATGCCTTTGGAGTGCATCTCAATCGCTGCAGTCGGATCGAACAGGGCTTTCCGAAACAGGTCATTCTGTGCTGCGATCTCTGCCGCCTGAAGGCTGGTGTCATTCTCGATGTCTTTCGTCGCTTCCGTATTCAAAACCATCTCTCCTTTTGTGGTGCGACCTCCGGGGTTCATCCCCTTTGGTGCTGGTTTTGAGCCGAGCCCTGAAAGGGCGTCGTCTCTAAAACCTGCCCCGTGGCGAACGCGGAGAGGGGCGAGACAGGACAAATCGACAAGAGTGGTGCGGCCCGCAGCGCAACGCGCGAGGACACGGTCTTGTCTATTTGTCTTGTCCGAGGGGGGAGGCCGCGCCTTCCCCCTGACGTCGGGTGGCGTTTGGCTTGTCCAAATCCCGCCTGACCAACAAAAGAACCCAAAGGATCTTCGATCCGGCGGGAGCGCAAAAAGGATCATCACCCGAATGGGCAGATCACCGCGGCATGGAGCGACCATGACCCAAAGCCCCTGCCCCGGCGCGCAAGAGACGGGTCAAGGGCTACTGCGTCAGGGAGATCATGTCGGGGTGTTCTGGGTGGAAGCCGGCACGCCGGCTGGAACCTAGAGCCCGCTCACGAGGCGACAGGCTCGGGATTTGCTACGAAAACAGATTGTCACCTGAAGTCACTCACCGACCGGAACATACCCCCGGCGGCGCTTTTGCTTTTCGAGGTTTTGGAGCGCTTCACCGGCCTGGGCTTCGTCATCATGTGTCACCATCATGGCTTGCCCGTTTGTCCCAATACGTCCCCAAGTACGAAGGACGGACACTTCCCCAAACAGCGTCGGCTGCAATTCTATTCCATAGAACCGCGCCATGTTAATGTCGGGGTCCACATGGATCAGGTGGACAGGTGTGGTTGCCGTCAGTTCCATGACGCGATTGTCGGTGAACTCAGCCATCCTGTCCAATGACTTTGCGAGATCAATTGTAAGGTAAGGATTCTTTACCTTTTTGGCACCTGGGAAAAGCCCCACCGATCGACAAGAGATTTTACCCTGTTCGACCGCTGATGTGATAACGAGGTTGTTTCGAAATTGATGACCGAATATCGAGACACTTCATCAACGGTAATGCTCTGAAAACAAACACAACAATTCTCTTTTGACTTCGCGTAAAGATTTTTTTCTTTATACCTCTTGAAACGGTGCTGTTTCTTTCCAAAATCCCGCTTGTTAGCACTCTTCAACAGGGAGCGCTAATAGGATGAATCGCCAATTGAGGAGAATTCAGAATGGCCTTCAAACCTCTACATGATCGTGTGCTGGTTCGTCGCGTTGAGAGCGAAGAAAAAACCGCTGGCGGCCTGCTCATTCCAGACAGCGCAAAAGAAAAGCCCAGCGAAGGCGAAGTTGTTGCAGTCGGCGAAGGCGCACGCAAGGACAACGGCGAGCTGATCGCAATGGCCGTTTCCGTAGGTGACCGGATCCTGTTCGGCAAATGGTCGGGCACCGAAGTCAACATCGGCGGTGAAGAACTGTTGATCATGAAAGAAAGCGACATCATGGGGATCATCGAGTAAGGCCCTCGCGCTTCACTCT
>NZ_JBWVBA010000026.1:0-12546 GCF_057221005.1 Ruegeria sp. HKCCD7628 | reverse complement strand
CGGAGGAAGTGTCGGATTCCGCGCAGCAGCCGATCGCCTACCAGCCTGGGATAGACCTTGTAAAGCTGGTCGATGTTGGGGATGGAAATGGCTTTCAGGATGCAGATGATCCCGCAGGGCCAGAAGCGCCAGTATCCGATGGGGATGCAACTTTCCGTATTGAGTTAACCAATACAGGGAATGTGACGCTTACTGGCATCACTATTAGCGATTTCGACAGCGCCACTGGAGAGATCGATTTGTCTGGATTTACTCTTATCGAATCCGGCAACCAAGACGGTATTTTGGATGTAGGTGAAAGCGCATATCTGGAATACACATTGCCGCTCGTGGCGGGTCAGCACTTGAATGTAGCTAGCGTTACTACAGACCAAGGCGCCGCTGATGAGGACCCCGCCTATTACTTCGGTCTTGAAAGCGAAGGCTCGGGCGTGCGTACTCCCGGCGGATGGGGAAACAGCTTCAAGCTGCTCAGTTATTGGGATGGTGTGGAAGGTAATGAGATCGAACCGGAAAAAGACGAGTTCCCAGACGGCGAACTAACGTACAACGTTCGCTACGACAGTAACGGAGACGGCGACATAGATGAGAATGACGAAATCTATAATCCAGACAACGACTTGGGTACTGTAGACGCGTTACTAATCGGAGACTACAATAAAAATGGTTATGCCGATGATGGCGAAACCGTAATCTTAATAGATCTCGATGACGCTCTTGATCTTGTCCGGAACGAAGCTGACACTCCGAAGCAAAATAAAATAGATGACGTTGGTCGGCAAGCTG
Organism: Ruegeria sp. HKCCD7628; assembly: GCF_057221005.1. Taxonomy (NCBI): domain Bacteria; kingdom Pseudomonadati; phylum Pseudomonadota; class Alphaproteobacteria; order Rhodobacterales; family Roseobacteraceae; genus Ruegeria; species Ruegeria sp. HKCCD7628. The sequence goes on along the minus strand of NZ_JBWVBA010000026.1, from coordinate 11,760 downwards.
TTGCTACATGGCTGAACTATCTGGCTGGAAATTCAATTACAGATGGCGACGCAGATATTGATAGCGACGACGCAGAGTACTGGATCGATCAAGCTGTGGGATGGCTGCTTGAGCATGGCGACGGAGCTCCAAAGCCCAACGGTGACTCAAAGTTTGATTTGAACGGTCCAATCGTTCGGGCCAGAAGTGAGGCTTGGAAGAGTGAAGGCAAGGATGTTTTGGACGCACTGGATGAATACAACAATGAAGGCACTGTAAACGGTGAAGTTAACGCGTTGGATGCCGATGAGGCAAATTCTACGTCAGCTTCGTTACTTTCTGGTGACCAATTCGACTACTTATGATTGTTCCAACAGAAAGGGTCGTTTATGCGTGGTCATAACCAAGTGGGATGAGGAGAAAAGGCATTCCTCATCTGCCCCAACGTACAATTCATAGGCATTCGGGAGGTCTTTGGGGGGCTACAGTGTCTCGTACGCACCTGCAATAAGGCAAAGTCATCGTAAGTTGGTAGATTGACCAACTGCTGATCGTTCCGTCATGTTCGAACCTGAGGTATTGAAGCGTTAGCTCCAATAATAAGTGAGGAATATTTGGTGGTAAGCACTGTATTGAATTGATTATTATTTATATTTAACAGAAGTTTACAGAAATATATGGTTGCTCCTCGGTCCGCCACTTGCTTCAAATAAATCAACATTTTAGGTCTCTGTGCGCTATCTGTGCGATTTGTTAGCGCACTTGAATCGCCACCGAGTCGCCACGATGTTGGTGATGAATTAATTTGACTGACTCAATAGGCATTGGCTTGCTTTCGCGCTTTGCGCACTCACTCGTGCTCTCAAATAGCGCTAGTCGTGGAATCTGTAGGTCTTGTTCAGGAGTGCAAACAGGCCTTGAAGTACTTCCACAATGTTGTCGAGTCTATTTGACTGACCGGTTGCCAGAATCGCAGTCTTAGGTGATCCTTCAAGAAATCGAAGGATCGCAATATGTTTAGGTTTCTATTAATTGCATTCGGTATTTGCGTATCTACTTTCGCGTTAGCGCAAGAGTCGTCCGAAGATGTGGCGGGAAAAGATGATACCTCGGCAACCTCGTCCAGCCTGCTAACTGATGCTGAGTTGCAGACATTGGTCGCCCCGGTTGCTCTTTATCCCGACACGTTACTCATACAGATATTTGTCGCGGCCACCCAGCCATTGGAAATTGTTAAGGCTGAGCGGTATTTGCTGGATAACGCCGACCGCGACCCCGTTGAACTTGAGCCGGAAATCGAAGCAATGGGATGGGATCCTTCTGTCAGCGTGTTGGCAACGGCGTTTCCCGAAGTTGTTGGGCAGATGGCCACCCATATCGACTGGACCGAGACAGTCGGCACAGCCATGTTGGCCCAGTCCGATGATGTGATGGATGCGGTGCAGGTCATGCGGGATCAGGCAATTGACAGCGGCGCTCTTGTTTCAGGCCCCGAGCAAACTGTCGAAGTGTCTGACGACGACACAGTAGTAATTACACCGACAGAACCCGAAACGGTATACGTCCCACAATACAATCCCGAGACGGTTTATACTGGCCCGTCAACCGGGGATGTTGTGGGCGCAGCACTACTAACGTTTGGCGCCGTTGCCCTGATCGACGAAATTTTTGACGACGACGATGATTGGTATGACTACTGGGGGTGCCGAAATTGCGGTGGCTGGGGCGGCGGTCCGATTTACAGAAATCCAAACATCGACATAGACGTCGATGGCAACGTCAATATCGGCAATGATATAGATTTAGGTGACCGAACGGATGTCGGATGGAACCCCGATCCTGACCGGCAACAGGAGGCCCGGAACAAAATAGCAGACCATAAAAGACCTGAAAGTGGCCGCGGCGACTTGCCGGTTAGCCGTCCTGACGGTCGCACGGATGAGCTGCGTGCAAAGTTGAGCCGAGAATCTGGTGCTGCAGATATCAGCCGGGACCGCGGGGCGGCAGCAGCTGCGGTCGGCGCCGGTGCAGGGGCTGTAGCAGGCGGGGCACTAGCGAACCGGAGCAACGCAAATCGGGATAAGGCCGCTGCAAAGCAACAGGCCATTGATCGTACTAAACGTCCAGATGCAGCGAAAAAGCCAGTAGCACAAAGACCCCAGACCGCCAAGAAGCCGCAGGCGAAGAAAGCCGCATCAACGCAGCGCAAGCCCGCGGCATCCAAAGGGCAAGCGATGAAGAAAAAGGCGTCCGGCAGCAGAACTCAAAGCGCGTCCAAGCGTGGACACGCCGCTAAAGGCAAGCGGAGACGGTAAGATGCGTAGGTCAGTATTTTCAATTTTGTTGCTTGCCGCGACCACCAGCCCGGCTCTTTCTGAAGGAGCCAGATTTGATACGCCGCAAACCGCACTGGATGCTTTTGTTGATGCGTTGAAGGCTAATGATCAGAGCAAGCTGATCGAAATTTTCGGGCCTGAAGCCGAAGATCTGGTTGGAACGGGTGATCCGGCGGAAGATCAAGAAAGAAGGCAGGAAATGCTTAGCATGTATGCCGAGGGGTATCGTTTCCGGCCTGAGGACGATGGTGTTGTACTTCTTCTGGGTGAAGACGGTTGGCCTTTTCCTATCCCAATTCTGCGAAAAGATGCTGGTTGGCGCTTTGACATGGAGGCTGGTATCGAGGAACTTTCAGCTCGTGAAATAGGCTTGAATGAGTTGGAAGTGATCGAATTGCTTGAAGCCTATGTTGACCTGCAGGCAGCTTTCCGGCTTGTGGACCATAACGGGAATGGCGTTATGGAATTCGCTCAGACGATCATTTCTGATCCCGAAGAGCAAAACGGACTATTCTGGCCCGGTAAAGACAGCTTTGTCGGTGCAGCTCTCGCCCGCGCTGCAGCTTCGGGGTGGAGTGACGGTCAGGCTGACTATGAAGCCGAGCCGTTTCTTGGCTATTATTACACAGTCCTGCAAGAGCAGGGCCCTAACGCTCCTGGGGGTGCCTACCCTTATTTCGTCGGGGATCACTTCGTTGCAGGACATGCCCTGCTGGCAATACCGGCAGACTACGGAGAAACTGGTATCCATTCCTTTCTGGTTGGCGAAAACGGCATAGTCTACGAGGCAGATTTTGGCCCGGAAACACTCAGTATTGCTGCTGAAATAACTGCCTATGATCCAGACACTAATTGGTCACCGGTCGAGTAATGTTTGGATTGATAGTGGCACTTAAACTCTGCTGCTTTGCTGAGGCCACTATTTGCGGATCGTTTAACAAGCTTCAATTCGATGGTTACGTGTACCCGAACAGGTTCAGCCTGGATCGCTCTTGCAACACACATTGTGACTGCTAGCAAATTGCCCATCTTACGGTTTGATCCATTCTTCTGCCTTAACACGTTTAAACTGAATGATCGGATAGTTCGCAGAGCGGTCTTTCATCTGAAATTGCCGAATGACTGCTGTGCGCCCAGAACAGACTAAGTGATTTTTAGTCTTAACCTGATATCACTCATCCCTGGGTGTGTACCAAATTGGTGATGTGTAGGCCCGCTCCTGTATCGAGTGCGGTGCTTCGTCTGGGATCTCCGTTCCGAACACCTTTGCATCGTATGTCGTCCATCGCGGCGTTGGTATTGCCAGCACTCTGACATAGTAAAACGCGTTTTGCGTTGGGTCGAAGTTCGGGTCTTCCCAATATCCGGTGAGAATTGCCTGGCCGATGTCATTTGTCCAAGACGCGTTTTCTACATCCACCGTATTGCCAACCGGGCCGTCACACCCCGCGTTTAGAAGTTCACGCCCGCCACAAGCAACATCATAAACACGTTCCGACGTTGTGCCGTCACTGTTCAGCCAGCCTTTGACAATCTGAATACGGTCGAGGTTAGCCCCATCGGGGTCACGGAGCGCACGGATGAGGAGGCGCGGAGACCGACCGTCTCTATCCGCTGGCAAATCCGCCCCCATCGGGACGCCATTCTCATATCCATATGCGGCAAAATCCGCACGTGGCAGGTCTGTTTCGTCGAATTCAAATCCGGCAAAAACACGAATACGCATGAGCGGCCCCGTGGTCGCATAGACTTCCTTCCGAGCAAAAGCATCCCAAATGGCCTCGCGGGTGTTTTCCCTTGCCCAAACGGCCGCCAAACCCGACGCCGAAGTCTGCCATGCATATTGGGCAACACTCTCGTCCCCACCAATGCCGCCGACGACTTCTTCAAATCGGATCGGGTCAGCAGTAGGTTCAACAGCCGTGACTTTCCCGAAGAAATTGTCCTCGCCAACCGTGGACAGCGATGTATGAGCGTCAGTTGAGCCGATCACGCCAAATTTGAATGGGTTTGTCCCTGTTTCCGCCTCGTATCCAAGCCCCCGCCGCAATGCAGCCCGCGCATACTCGCGTGGAAGCATCTCCGGTGTCTTGGGCTCTGGTCCAAGTTGTCCTTTGTCCCACGTTTCGAAGTCAGCAAATTCATCGTCTGGTGACAGCATGGGATGTGCTTCGCCGTCACCTTTCATTTGCGTGATTTCGTAGATCGGTTCCCACTTGGCACGCTGTTTGAAATACTCAACATCGAACGGTTCGCCGGACAAGCGCACTTCGTCGAACATCAACCCGTTGGACAAATTGCCATTGTGCGGGATCGCAAGCAGCTTTTGGCCTGTTGTCTCTTCGGCTTGTTCCATCCATGCCCAAAGGTCTTCGGGGTCGAAGCTATCAAAGTTCGAGAACGGGATGATCTTGTCAGCGCCCTCTTTGCCACCGTTGAATATGACATTCCTGTGCAGGTTGTTCCGCTGTGGGTTTGAGGTCCACTCGAACCCGATAAGCGCGGTAAACAAACCCGGTTGGTTGTGTGCCTCAGCGGCAGAGGTAATGTTGCTCCACGCTGTTTGGTAAATCTCCTGATAATCTGCCAATGGGTCTGTGCCAGTGGACTTGGCTTGGCTCCAAATCGACCATGCGCCAACGGGATCACCGGCCTCGACAGCCGCGTTCAGTTGCTGGCCAAACTCCGTGGAGAGCAGCGTGGCATCTTTGGCTGAGAGCAGCGGCGCAAGCCCAAGGTTCTCGGCGTGATCGGCAACAACCAGAAAATCCAATGGTCGGCGCAACCTCGCTTCGACACCGGTGCTGGATGTAACGACTTCCCCTTTGGCAAACCTGTATGCTTCATCAGGGCCAAGTACATTGCCGATCATACCGGCATCGGCAGAGTATGATGTATGCAAGTGAGTGTCGCCGAAATAGACCTGATTAGGGAAGTTTTGTTGTGGGTAGGGGGAATATTCTCTGTCGCCAGGTTGAGTGCTTGGGACGTCCTCGGCGTACGCACCAGCCGCAAGCGCGATAGTCAGAATAGATGCTAAACGGATCATTTCCTAACCTCATATTTTGCTCAAAGTTTACAACGCTCAATACAAGTAACTATGACGCATAATCTGAACTCTATTCGTCCAGCACAGCGGCCGCTCAATTAAACTCTGCAAACGATGGCTGCGACCCCAAAGCGGCGTACACGCAATAACTAAAGCACGCACCTGTATCGAAGTCTCAAATTAAAAAGGTATTTTAGCGTGGTATGCTTGCGAACGTTGAGGTTTCATCAACTTTTTGCAGTTTGACGACGCGCAATCTCCTGTCGAATTAGGCCTATGTGCAAACGTGCATCATATGCTCCCTGGCGGTATGCGAGCGGCAGATTCAGATTTGCAAGGGCGGTGTCCACGTTTTCGATATTTTTGGCGACTTCTTCAAGCTCAGTTGAGGTCTGTGCCTTGCTGAGTTCCTCCTCAAGCGCCGTGATACGCTGATAAAAACGCCAGACCCGGCGCTTTTGAAACCACACGTAACTGGACGGGACGATCCGTAAAAACGGTACTAAGAACAACAAAGGCAACAGCAATAACAGCACGCTGCCAAACTGTGCTGCGATCCAATATGGCAAGACGCCATGCAAAAAGTTTGGCCCAGAGTTTATGAGTTCTGTGGCAATTTTGTTCAGTGGTACAGGCGGTGAAGCCGTGTTCGGATACTCGCGCGCACTTTGCAAAATACTAGGTTCGCTATGAATGTTCTTTGCTGCATTCACTAACCTATCGGTTACTGCAGGGTGCAGATCGGATGCGGCGATAAGTGAAGCTCGCAATGCCAAGATCTTGACGTCCTCTGGTGGTCTCGGAGGGTCAAGTGTGATTGATCCTGCCGGTACAGTTACCGAATTTGCTCCGGAAAGTTTCAATGCAAGGGCATCGACCAAAGCCATGGGGACGAAAATGATTTCTGGATCAAAAATTGCATCCATAAGGTAAGGTGCATCGAGTGGAGCGACAAACAACGCCGCATCCGCTTCGTTGGCATATAACGCCTTTATCGCATCATTGCCCCCGACGTCGACGAGGTTTATGCCGACATTTTGCAACTCGGCGGCCTCAATTAGCGCTAAAGCGGCGGCACGAGTACCGGACGCCTTGGTTCCTGCAGCTAAGCGAATATCTCCCCATTCTCCTGCATTGGCCCCGACTGGACTAGACTTTCCGCGGAACACCACCATGGGTTCAAGAAAAATGGCGCCCAAAGACTGTAAGTTTTCGTCCTGAGGTATTTCCAGGCCACCCTGAACAAATGCGGCATCCACTTCGCCAGAAACAAGTTTCTGAATGTTCTCAACGGACCCCTCGGTTTCAACTAAAATTACCTGAATGCCGTCACGTGCAAGTTCTGCTTTGTAGAGTTGTCCAACTTGCCAATATCCGCCACCGCTTATGCCAGCAGCCAGCTTAATACTGTTGGGCGGTTTCAAGCCAAAGATCAGAAAAACAAGCAACCCGACAAACATAATCGGAAAGAGAATGAAAAGAGCTAAGCGCATTTATTCTCACATTCAGATGATCGGAACAGATAATTCGTTCTCATTTGATAGCAGTCTTTTTGCCAACGAGAAACCGATCACAGTGGGTGGCACTCGAAAGTTCGAATTCTTCGGTTCAAGTATCCCTGAAGGCTAAGTTGGTAGCGCAAAAAACCAAGAGCGCTTGAACTAGGTTGAGATCAAAAACTGGCCGTCTAAGCAACGGTTTATCCTATCGTAAACCAGAGTTTAAGTTTTGTCTTTTTTGTCGGCAATGTCCCGCATCTCGGAAATTGCAAAATCTTGTTGCGAATGTCCGGTTTAGGCTGTCTGCGGTCCTTCGGTGAAAGCGGGCCAATGGCGGCAAAGTCCGCAAAACAGACGCTCGCGAAAATTCTGCGAATGACCGCTTCGAGCCCAAAGCTGACGTTACTTATCCCGGCCACGCAAATGTCTGCGATGACCTCATCAGTGCATCAAGTGCAGGCGAATGTTTTCGGCCGGGGACTGTAAAGGCCGCGATGGTTCTGGAAACTTCTGGCTCAACAAGCGGGCGCTGCAACAAGCCCGGTAGAGTAACCGAGTACTCAGGCATAAAGGCAAAACCAATGCCCGCAGCAACCATTGCTTGTACCCAATCTTCTCGCTCAGACCTGAAGCGAGCGTACAGTTCAACGCCTTTTGACTGACAAACCGACATTACCATCTCGCGCAACTCACAGGCCAAGCGGTCAACGTAGTTTTCTTGTGATAAGTCTTGGAGCGAAATTGAGTTGAGTTGTCCAAGGCGGTGTTTCGGCGGAAAAACAACCACATATCTTTCGACGTAAAGTGGTCTAGCCCTAAACTCTTCTTCCAGTTCTTCAGTCAGCGTCATCAAAGCGACATCAATATCACCATCAGAAAGTTTTTTCTTTAGGTCCGACGCGCTTGCTTCATTGACTGACAACTCCAAGCCGCTGTGGTTTTTCTCGAATTGAGCTAAGAAGCGAGCAAGGCGAACGTGCCCAATTGTTGATAGGACACCCAAGCGCAGCGGTACTTTTTCCAGCAAACGAAAATTCTGAGCCAGCGCTTGTGTAGCTGCTGCTTCGTCGACGATGTGCTGTAGATGCGGCAGCATAGACTTCCCAAAGTCGCTAACCAGTATTTTCCTACCTTCCCGATGGAAAACCTGTGCGCCCAGTTCGGTTTCTAGTGACTTGACGCCCTTTGTAAGCGCTGGTTGGCTCACATTGCATTCTGCAGCAGCTTTGGTGAAATTCAGATGCTTTGCGGCAGACAAGACATATCTAATCTGAGACATCTCCATGTTGGGGCACCTCGTCACTGATAGCTAATAACAATCATTACGCAGGATACACCGTTTTATCCAAACCTGGAGTTATTAAGTCATAAGGTATCGATAGTTCCCCGAGCCACCGCTCCGTGATGCAATAGATGCACTGGTTTTGACTATTCGGAAAGGGAGCGAAATGTCTGTTTTTATGGTCGAAAGAAACCTTAAGGGTATCAGCATGGATGACTTGGGTGCAGCTCAAAAAGCCGCGATAGCAACAGCACAGAAAATGACAGCAGAAGGCGACAAGATCAGCTATGTTCGTTCAACATTTGCTCCCGAAGACGGGCGCTGCATGTGCTTGTTTGATGGTGAAAGTGCCGATCAAGTTCGTCGATTGAACGATACCGCTGGGCTTCCTTACGAAAAGGTCGTGGCGGCAATGGACCTTACACCGTAACGGCTTGTATGCCTTATTGTTTTATTGGGCCCTGAGTACATGCTCGAGGGCCCTTTGCAATGGTTGAGCAGCTCGGGGGAGAACTGCAGGTTCGTCCCGCAGATACTTGCTACACTGAGTTTTGCGGAACGGCAGCACCTTATCCAATGCAGACTAGAACTCTTCCCGTTTTAGCTTCAAAAAAGTCTAGCTCAGGCTCCTGGGAGTTCCGCTTACACACTGCGACCACAGGCTACCGGATGAGTCACTTGGTTAACCGATCTTCTGAGTATACAATCGGGTCGATGATCGCGACTATGTCGCTGCCGCTATCCTCCAAGCCAAGTTTTTCGCACAACCGTGTTGAGGCAGCGTTGCCAGAAGCGATGCCCGTCTTGAACCCCGTGGCGCCAAGCTTTTCATGCGAGTGTATTAGAGCTTTGGCACCCAGGACTTTTGCAATACCTTCACCCATGCGTTCAGGTTTGGTCGAGAGTTGCCCCCATTGCGCGCGACGATGCAGCCTACTGCTGGGCGGATGGCACAGAACTGAGCCCGCAGTTGCAACGGGAGAACCTAAGCTGTCAACAACGACCATAGCAAACCCGGGACGAGACACTCCGCGCATAACCGGCCCTATTGGCGGCAAAACACCGTGGCTCATCGCGACTTCTGCGAAAGCTTCAAGCCATTCTGGTGGAGATTCGCGATCAATCACACGTACTGTCAAATCCTCGGGTAACGCCTGTTCGGCGATTAACTTCCGAGCGATGTCAACACAGTTCAGCCCGCCAAGATAACAAGCGATTGCGTTGGTTTTTAATCCTTGACTTTCAATGACTTCTCGCGTCCTTGCCACTTCCTGACGCGGTATGCTTTCTATCGCCGTGATGCCAAGTATTCGGGCCATTGTAACGGCATCATCCAAAGCCCCGCCGTACTCGTTGGCAATTTGAATACCGCGCCCATGGCTACAAAATCGAGGGTCATCACCCAATAGCTGGATAAGATGCTCACCCATGGTCGACATGCGTCGCTGGCCTTCGCTTCCGAATGCTTCCATGAGAGTTTCCTCGAAGTAGCACTAAACAGTTCAGAGATGATCGATTAATAGTGGGCGTGCAGTCAAGCGACCGTCACGCGCTAGACTGTTAAGCAAAGAGAGTTTTTGGGAAAGGGCGCATGGCAGCTATGTCCGCAGAGCGGTCGCTCGCGGTATTCGGGCGGACCGCCGCATCGAGCCCGTCGCTTACCTTGGAGTACAGGGGTGAAACTGGTTGTTTAGCGCACCAAGCTAGGAGGCGATAGCAGTGATGTGATACAAAAGGACTGAACGCTCGGTACAAGACTCCCTGCGTTCATTGTGTCAAATCGGTCTAAGGTCTCAGTATCGAGCTGGTTCAATACGCTTTTTAGACAAGAAAGTGTCTCAGTATGATTGAGTTCAGCAGGTCTCCACTTTTAGATAGCGTTGCTGCTTGGCTGATGGGGTGCGGTCTTCGCGATACCAAGGCCGAGGATGTGGTGCGAGGCTTTGGCAACCGTCTGGTTTCCGCTGGTGTCCCTGTTGCTAGGATCAACGTCGGGGGCATGGTCCTGCACCCAATTTTTGGCGCTTTGAATGTGCTTTGGACGGTCCGCGACGACCAAGCCAAAGTCGAACTAACGCCCAGGGACCAGCTTGCGACAACTGGATTCCGCAATACACCTTTTTTCGATTTGGCGCGTAACGGCGGTTCATATAGGCGTTACAAATTGGAGGATGGGTCGGTCGAGACCAGTTTTCCGATCCTGGAAGAGCTTCGTTCGGATGGTGCAACGGATTATCTGGTTCAGTTTGAAAGCTATCATCGCGATGACGCTAGCCGCTGGTCGGATTTTCCCCCTGGAATGGAGGGCGTTATGATGTCGATTTCTACACGGCGTATAGGTGGATTTAGCGACTCTGAAATCAACTATATCCGAGCACTAATGCCTGCCCTTGCTCTGGTTATAAAAAACGCTCAATCGCGCATTCTTGCGCAAGGTCTCATGGATGCCTACCTAGGAAGCTACTCTGGAAACCGGGTCTTGGATGGTGTAATCGAGCGCGGCGATGGAGGGGCAATCGACTGCATTTTGTTTTATTGCGACCTTAGAAACTCCAGTCGGATGGCAGAGGACATGCCATTGAATAGATATCTTGCGTTAATTAACGACTATTTTGATTGCACGGCCGGGGCAGTAGAAGATCACGGCGGTGAGATCCTTAAATTTATCGGCGACGCTGTTATGGCAATCTTCCCAGTAGACGAAAAGTCGAGGCCGGCAGTCGACATGAGCCGTGCCGCATTGTCTTCAGTGTTGGAGTGCTTAGCTCGCGCGAGGGAAAAGAACATCACCTGGCAAAAGTACGGCGGCAGAATTGAATTTGGAGTTGCCTTACATCGGGGTTCCGTAATGTATGGAAACGTCGGCACGGAACGTAGGCTGGATTTCACCACGATTGGCCCTGCGGTAAACCAAGTCAATCGGCTTGAGGGTCTGTGTAAGTCTCTAAAAACACCTTTAGTAATGTCCTCGGAATTCGCAGCAGATGTTGCAACGCGGCTTGAGCCGTTGGGGCAACACCAGCTGGCAGGTATGTCGCAATCAACACAGGTTTTTACGCTTCCAGAGTTCGCACCACCGGTCGAGAAAAGTAGCTCAATTAATCGGTCCAAATGAACGATTTTTTTGATCTCAAGTAAATCACTTCGGATTTCTGCAACAAATGATGAACGACTGCTTTGTCAGCACTGCGGTCTTTGATGCACTATGCAGCAAAAGACTGCTTTGAGCCCAAAGTTACCAGGTGCTGCAGTCCGCGCTAACGAAAGTAGTGCGCGGAAAGCCGACTTTGCAAAGTTGCCGTTCAAAGTCTCGCTTGCCCGATCCGACCGTCCCAGATGGTCGGAGGGGCTTCTTGGAAGTGCGGCACTTTAGATTGTTGGCCTAATTGAAGCAAATTTAGGTACAGAGCATTGTTGGGCTACGTTAGCCAACGTAAACGCCAGGTAATAAGGGCAATACGAAATCCAAATATCCTGATGACAATTGACGAACTATTGGTCGATTAATCTCATTGTCCGAGCAAAACCTACCATGCGAGCTTCAGCGCTGCTTTCGTTTAACCGAAATAATGCAGCCAGAGTGTTTTGGATGTCGTGCCGGTACATCGCGTGCCA
>NZ_JBWVBA010000025.1:0-12560 GCF_057221005.1 Ruegeria sp. HKCCD7628 | reverse complement strand
CAGCTGGCAGGAGGAACATGTCGAGTATGGCTGCTGGCCAAAGATGAACGCGCGCCAAATGTCGAATGTAGCGTGGGACGTGAACTCCTCCGAGATGCCAATGGACTCCCGCTTTTTGGCCAGTGTCCGGATCACCAAGTGCTTATCGGTCGGACGGTTAGCGTCATGAACTGAAGGGAAAACCAAATGTGAAGTGACTGTTTCCGCGCGGGCCCGAAGGCGCTCCACGGTTTGCCGCGCAAGCATCACAACGTGAGCTTTCCCATTCTTCGACCTCGCTGCGGGCAGCGTCCATGTCCCAGCATCTAGATCAATCTCGGCCCATTCCATGGATGAAACCTCTCCAATCCGGGCAAAAGTCTCTAACTGGATGCGAAGTATCGCGCCATGCTGCCCCAATTGATCGAGGCCTCGTACGTAGTTGCGAAGTTCACGCGTTCCAGGAGTGTGCTGACGGGGGTTACGCTTTGGTAACGTCACAGCCCTTACGGGATTGGGATGATCTGGCGGCAGCCAGGTTCCATCGAGAGTCGAGATCTTGCGCGTTCGCCCGCTAGCCACGTTGAACATGGTAGAGAGAACTGAGCGAACTTTCTCCGCTTCGCGCAAGGCCCCTGCATTGACGATGTTGGACAGGACCGCCTTCGCCACTTCGTGGTCGAACTCCGTCGCAGGTAGACCCTCGTAGAACGGCACAACGAACTTGCCCAAAAGGCGCTCATCCTCCTTGGCTGACGAAGCGGCTTTGGTCACACGCGCATAATCGGTGATGTAACGCTTTATCAGATCGCCCAAAGTCAGGGTACTGGGATAGCTGGAGGTGCCGACGGTTGGGACCTTACCTTCAAACCGTTGAGCCCGTAGCTCCCGCCACGACTCGCGCGCGTCAGCCGTCGACATTGACGGGTAACGGCCAAATTGGAATTCGATCTGTTTCTTGGTGTCAGGGTGCTCATAGCGATAGATCCAGACTTTGCCTGTGCGCTTGCCGTGGCGCATCAACAGACCAGGTCGATCCTTGTCTACGAGTTTGGCGCCAATCGCCAGTTTGCGATACTCTAAATCTGAGACGTCAGTCACGCGTTCACCTGCTGCCAATGCAGCCGCCTTTCTCAGGACCTCGCGCAATTCGCCTCGGACGCCAGTGTCCAGCGCGGCTTGGATGTGACCTGAAGCACGCTCGCGCGCAGATATGTTCTTTTTAGGCATTGCCCGGTTTCCTCAGGAGTTTGGCGATGTGGGGGTCAGCCGCTGCAGCGGCTGGCCTCGCAACAAACCTAAAAGTTCTTCCAGGTTTTTTCCAGATTTCCCTGCATTGCTGTGCCCAAACCTGCGCAAACACGCACTTTGGCACATAGCAAAATCAAATCAGATCACCCCTGATTTTCAGAGGTTTTTGTCATATTTTATTGGTGTTTGGAGTGGTGAGCCGTGCAGGATTCGAACCTGCGACCCACTGATTAAAAGTCAGTTGCTCTACCAACTGAGCTAACGGCCCACTCTTTTGTTAGGATCTTTCGATCCGTGGCGCTCTCTAAGGCATTTTCCCGATTGGGTGCAAGTCCTTATTTCACGCCTCGTTTCGCCTGTAATTTCTTACGTTCCGGCGACCCGATAGGCGGCCTAATTAGGCAGGGGACGCAGGGGGGTCAACCCCTTTTTTCAGGAATCTGCGCGATAGGGTGGATTCATTTCAAAGGCAGGGTTATATGCCCGCCATGCAACGAATACTGACCTCGGGTTTGCCCTTCATGAAGATGCACGGGCTAGGCAATGACTTTGTCATTGTGGATGCGCGTGCGCAAAGCATTGACCTGACACCCGCTCTGGCAAAGGGAATCGGTCACCGTCAGTTCGGAGTCGGGTTCGATCAGCTGGCCGTGATCGAAAACGGTGAATCGGACGCGCATCTGGTGTTCTACAATGCGGATGGATCGACCTCGGCCGCGTGCGGCAATGCCACGCGCTGCATTGCCCGATTCCTGATGGAGGAAACCGGCAAGCCCGAGCTGACCCTGACGACGGAACGCGGCACGCTTTGTGCGCGCGACGCGGGCGACGGGCTGACCTCGGTCAACATGGGCCCACCGCAACTGGAGTGGCACGAGATTCCGCTGGCTGAAGAGGTTGATACGCTGGAACTGCCTATCGAAGGCGTTCCCTCGGCAACCGGAATGGGCAATCCGCACTGCACATTCTTTGTGGACGATGCCGAGGCCATCCCACTGGAAGAATTCGGATCGCGCTACGAATATCACCCGCTTTATCCCGAACGCACGAACGTTCAGGTGGCGCAGATCATCGGCCCCGATCACATCCGTATGCGCGTGTGGGAGCGTGGCGTGGGCATCACGCTGGCCTCGGGCTCGTCTTCGTGTGCCACGGCGGTGGCGGCTGCACGGCGTGGCCTGACCGGGCGCAAAGTGCAGATCGAGCTGGATGGCGGCACGATCTGGATCGACTGGCGCGACGATGGCGTTTGGATGACCGGTCCCACTGCCCATGTCTTCTCAGGTACGCTGACCCCTGAGTTTCTGGGGGCTCTGGGATGAGCGCACCCAAGTTCACCACTCTGGGCTGCCGCCTGAACGCCTACGAGACCGAGGCGATGAAAGAACTGTCGCAACAGGCGGGCCTGTCGAACGCCGTGGTGGTGAACACCTGCGCCGTGACGGCCGAGGCCGTGCGTAAAGCCCGGCAGGAAATCCGCAAGCTGCGTCGCGAGAACCCCGATGCCCGCCTGATCGTGACCGGCTGCGCTGCTCAGACCGAACCCGAAACCTTCGCCAAAATGGACGAGGTCGACGCGGTCATCGGCAATACCGAAAAAATGCAACCCGACACCTGGAAAGGCATGGCCGCCGATTTCATCGGTCAGACCGAGGCGGTACAGGTCGATGACATCATGTCCGTGACCGAGACCGCAGGCCACCTGATCGACGGCTTCGGCACTCGTTCGCGCGCCTATGTGCAGGTTCAGAACGGCTGTGACCACCGCTGCACCTTCTGCATCATCCCCTATGGCCGCGGTAACTCGCGTAGCGTCCCTGCGGGCGTGGTGGTGGACCAAATCAAGCGGCTGGTGGACCGGGGCTATAACGAGGTGGTGCTCACAGGCGTCGACCTGACCTCGTGGGGCGCCGATCTGCCCGCACAGCCCAAGCTGGGCGATCTGGTGATGCGCATCCTCAAGCTGGTGCCGGACCTGCCGCGCCTGCGGATCAGTTCGATCGACTCGATCGAGGTGGATGAAAACCTGATGCAGGCCATTGCGACCGAACCGCGCCTTATGCCCCACCTGCACCTGTCGCTGCAGCATGGCGATGACCTGATCCTGAAACGGATGAAACGCCGCCACCTGCGCGACGACGCCATCCGCTTCACCGAAGAGGCCCGCAAACTGCGCCCAGACATGACCTTTGGCGCGGATATCATCGCAGGCTTCCCCACCGAAACAGACACCCATTTCGAAAACTCGCTGAAACTGGTCACGGATTGTGACCTGACCTGGCTGCATGTCTTCCCCTACTCCAAACGCGAAGGAACGCCCGCGGCCCGCATCCCGCAGCAGATCAACGGCACCATCATCAAAGCCCGCGCCGCGCGCCTGCGCGCTGCCGGAGACGCTCAGGTCGCGAAACACCTGACCGCACAATTGGGCAAAACCCATCACATCCTGATGGAAAACCCACATATGGGTCGCACGGAACAGTTCACCGAAGTCACTTTCGATACGCCCCAACCCGAAGGTCAGATCGTTACCGCCTCGATCACCGATTACACGGACAGCCAACTCAAAGCCTGATCCGTCCTTCATCTGGCTAAAAATATCTCGGGGTTGAATTGGCCGCAGGCCAAGAAGGGGCTGGGCCCTTTATCCCGCCAGAAACAAGAAACCCCCGCAACCGGATGGTGCGGGGGTTTTCAATTTCAGAAATGCAAAAGCCTTAGTGCTGACGCTTGCCTTTGACACCGGCCCACAGGCGCTTGTTCACCAGATACAGCAGCACCGACAGAACCGACAGGAAGATCACGCCGACAAAGCCGGAATACTTCCGCTCCATCATCTTGGGCTCAGCCGTCCACATCAGAAAGGCCGCAATGTCCTCGGACATGGCTTCTACCGTGGCAGGATGGCCATCGGCGAATTCGACCTGATCCTCGGACAGCGGCGGCCCCATCGAGATCCAACCACCGGGGAAGGCTTTGTTCTCGTACAGAATGGTGCCTGCCTCTTCCTTTTCCTCACCAGTATAGCCATCAAGCAGGGACGCGATGTACTCGGCACCACCCATGCCTTTGAAGAACTGGTTGATCCCCAAGCCGTAAGGGCCGTGGAAACCGGCGCGGGCCTTTGCCATAAGGCTCAGGTCCGGTGCGCCAACGCCAGTGTTAGCCGGGAAGTGATCGGTTGGGATCGCAGGACGGAAATCATCCAGTTCCGGATCGAATACTTCGAAATTCTCTGCCGAATAGGCGATGACTTCTTCTTCCGAATATCCCAACGCTTCCAGGTCACGCAGAGGTACATATTGCAGACCGTGGCAAGCCGCACAGACTTCGGTATAGACCTGAAGGCCGCGTTGAAGCTGGTTCTTGTCCCAGGTGCCAAACGGCCCCTCGAATGAAAAGCTGAAGTCCTCGATATGCTGCTCGCCGCCGCCTGCCGCGAAGGACGCAGCAGGGGTGAGGGCCAGAGCAAACGCGGCACCGATTGCAAGTTTCTTGAACATGTTTCCGGTCCCTCTTCTTACTCGGCCGGCGTGGCTTCGGCGTCAGCCTTGCCATAATGCGCGTTGAAGTCTTCTTCGATGGTCTCGGGCTGGGCCAGAGGTTTCTCGATCACACCAAGGATCGGCAGGATCACGAAGAAATAGGCGAACCAGTAAGCCGAGGCGATCAGCGAGAAGGTCGCATAGGGCTCCTCGGCGGGCATCGCACCCAGCCACATCAAGGCAAAGAAATCGACGATCAGCAGGTAGAACCACCATTTGAACATCGGACGGTATTTGCCCGAACGCACGCTGGAAGTGTCCAGCCACGGTGCCAGAGCCATCGCCAGGATCGCACCGAACATCGCAATCACACCAAAGAACTTGGCATCGATGATGCCGCCGGTGATGAAGCTTGCGAACTGAACAACCCAAACTTCACCGGTGAAGGCCCGCAGGATCGCGTAGAACGGCAGGAAGTACCATTCAGGCACGATATGTGCAGGTGTGACCAGCGGGTTGGCTTCGATGTAGTTGTCCGGGTGGCCCAGATAGTTCGGCATGAAGCCCACAACCGCCCAGAACACGACCAGGATCACGGCCAGCGCAAACAGATCCTTGATCACAAAGTAGGGCCAGAAGGGCAGCGTGTCTTTCTCGGCATCGGCTTTCGACGTGCGGCGAACCTCAACACCTGTGGGGTTGTTGTTGCCGGTGGTGTGGAAGGCCCAGATATGCACGATGACCAGCGCCGCAATCACGAACGGCAGCAGATAGTGCAGCGAGAAGAAGCGGTTCAGCGTGGCGTTGTCCACTGCGGGTCCGCCCAGCAACCAGGTCTGGATCGCGTCGCCAACGAAGGGGATCGCACCAAACAGGCCGGTGATCACGGTCGCACCCCAGAAGGACATCTGACCCCAGGGCAGAACATAGCCCATGAAGGCAGTACCCATCATCATCAGGTAGATCAGCATCCCGATGATCCACGTAATCTCACGCGGCGCTTTGTACGAGCCGTAGAACAGGCCACGGAAGATATGGATGTAGACCGCAACAAAGAACAGCGATGCGCCATTCATGTGCAGATAGCGCAGCATATAGCCGCCATTCACGTTGCGCATGATGTGCTCGATGCTGGCAAAGGCCAGATCAACATGCGGGGTGTAGTGCATCACCAGAACGATGCCGGTAATGATCTGCAGTGCGAGACAGAATGTCAGCACGATACCCCAGATCCACATCCAGTTCAGGTTCTTGGGGGTGGGGATCATGAGTGTATCGTACAGCAAGCCGACGATGGGCAGGCGGCTGTTCAGCCACTTTTCGCCGTTTGTCTTCGGCTCGTAATGATCGTGGGGAATTCCGGACATTTGGGTCTCCCTTAGCCGAGTTTGATGGTGCTGTTGTCCGTCCACTCAGCGGGCGGAACAGGCAAGTTTTCAGGCGCAGGGCCCTTACGGATACGACCGGCAAGGTCATAGTGCGAACCGTGGCAAGGGCAGAACCAGCCGCCAAAGTCACCGGCATCGCCCAGCGGCACACAGCCCAGGTGCGTACATACGCCCATCTGAACCAGCCAGGCACCGGGGGCTTCGCCCTCAGGCGAGGGCATGACGCGGTTTTCGTCGGTCGCGGGCGCATCAGCCGGTTGGTTGAAGTTGCGCGCCAGCGGATCGGGCAGCGCATCCAGACCTTCGGCGTCCTGCTCTTTGGCCTCTTGGATCTCGGCACCGGTGCGGTGACGGATAAAGACGGGTTTACCCAGCCATTTCACAGTCAGCTGCGTCCCCGGCTCAACGCCGCTCACGTCCACACGGATTGAGGACAGCGCCTGAACGTCTGCCGAGGGATTCATTTGGTTGATCAGGGGCCATACGGCTGCACCCGTCGCAACGACACCTGCGCCGCCAGCGACGTAGTAGAGGAAATCTCTGCGGGTGCCTTCGTTGTCTTCTGCGTGGGACACGAGGTTTTCTCCGATTCCGGCGCCCGGAGGATACCGGGCAAACATGCATCAGCACCGCATCAAAGCGGCGTCTCATCGCGGCTATCTAGCCGGGAGAAATCGGTTCGTCCAGCGGTCATAGGCGCGCACTACGCCGCATCTGGGCATTCATGTCACTACGTCAGGTACTTTTTTCAAGGTTGGAGCTGATTTTAGCCAAAGGATTCGAGCACCAGGGCCATGTCTCTGCTCAGGTGATTCGCGCTATTAACGGGCAGGCCCACGCGCGAACCGTCAGGTTTTGCAAAGCAGAAACCGAAGAAGCCAAACTTTCAAGAATATTCCCAATTCTTGCCTTATTTTCTTCAACTTCAGCTAAAATCAGAGCGTATAAATTATTGAATTAAAAATAGATATTTCAGAATGACCCCATACGCTCGGAATTTGATTGCACTTGGCACTCGAATGCAAGAAGGCGCGGGTCAGGACAACTTTTAGCAGGACTTTTCCCATGCCGCGGACTTCACGGATCACGCTGCTTTTCGCTTTGTTACTATCGACACAGGCCCTCGCGGCCGGAGATCCAGCCAAGGGCGAGGCGCTTTACAACAGGTGTTCCTCTTGCCACGCGATCATCAAGGATGGTGAGGTTTTGGTGAAAGGAGGAATCACCGGGCCGAATCTTTTTGGTGTTGTCGGGCGCATAGCTGGCACCGAAACCGACTACCTGAATGGCAGCGAACGGCTGCCGATCGGAATGTTCACTGACGACATGATCCTCGCTGGTCAGCAAGGGTTGGTCTGGACCGAGGACAACATCGCCGCTTATTCGAAAGATCCGATTCGCTTTATCAAAGACTATCTCGACGATGAAACAGCCCGTCCCAACATGAGCATAAAGCTGAAAAAAGGGGCTGAGGACATCGCGGCCTACCTGGCGACGTTCAGCGACTGACCCTAGCGCTGACCCCGCATCAGCGCGGTCAGCCTCGAAAGCTCTGAACCGATGCCCTTTGCCACCTGATCCGCTGCAGCCAAGCGCACGGCTTCGGGTTTGTTCTGGTTCAGCTTCCACGTGCCCTGAATATCGTCGACCTGCATCCGGCACGGCACGATCATGCGCATCATCCGGTCCAGTGCATCAGGGGTCATCTTGCCGGTTGTCCAAGCTGGTTTAGGCAACAACCGCTGCTCATAAAAAGCCGACTGGCGGTCCAGAAGATCCCGTAATTCATCATGCGGGCGCAGTTCCAGCTTTCCCGTCAAGTGAACGGCGACATAGTTCCACGTAGGCACCTGATCTTCGACCCCGTACCAATCGGGTGAGACATAGCCGTCCGGACCGGCGACGGCGATTTTCGCGGCGCGCGGGACTGTCAGCGCGCGGAAAATCGGGTTCGACCGCACAAGATGCAATTCAGCGACCCTGCCATCTTTGCTCAACAGGAAAGGCACATGACTGATCAACGGAGCGCCTTCGGTGGACAGCGCCAATAAGCCAAAGGCCCGCGCGCGGGCAAATTCGACGCTTAGGGCCTGATCTTCAGAGCGGAAAGCCGGGTTTGGGTGCATATCAAATCTCCTAACGGAACGCCTTGCAGATTCGCAGCGATCTTGGCAAGGTCCGCGTCGTTCTCAGGGCGGGGTGAAATTCCCCACCGGCGGTATGCGGGCGCTGATCCGTAAGCCCGCGAGCGGCCTCGGTACACGAGGTGACAAGCAGATCTGGTGAGAAGCCAGAGCCGACGGTTACAGTCCGGATGAAAGAGAACGCGCAGCGTGCCCCTCGGCGCGGCTGCTCGTGATCGCCTTGGGTGACGTGTCTGTTTACGTAGGAGATCATGATGACACACACCCGCTATGCTTTCGTCAAAGCCAACTGGCATTCCGATATCGTTGACCGCGCGCTGGAGGGGTTCCAGCAGCTCATCCCGGCCGACCAGATCGACGTCTATGACGTGCCCGGCGCGTTCGAAATGCCCCTGCTGGCCCGCGACCTGGCGCAAACCGGGCGCTATGCGGCCATCGCCTGTGCCGCTTTTGTGGTGGATGGTGGCATCTACCGGCATGATTTCGTGGCGCAGGCCGTGGTCGATGGGTTGATGCGCGCCGGGATGGACACGGGCGTTCCGGTCCTGTCGGTCTCGCTGACCCCGCATCAATATCAGGAAACTGACCACCACAACGCGATCTACCGCGCGCATTTCGTGGAAAAAGGGCGCGAGGCCGCGCAGGCTGCACTCAAAATCACCGAAACCCGCGAAAAAGTTGCGCAGGCGGCCTGATCTTCATCTTTTCGCAAATACTCAAACGCGCTGCCCACAGGGCAGCGCACCCCGCCCCAACCGCAAATCCGCTTGAGGCCAGAGGCTCTCCCCGCTAATCACAACCCTCAAAGGAGCACGCCCCATGTCGATGAACAGTTTCGGACACCTCTTCCGCGTCACCACCTGGGGTGAAAGCCACGGCCCTGCCTTGGGGGCGACGGTGGATGGTTGCCCTCCGGGCGTTGCGATCGACGAGGGTATGATCCAGCATTGGCTGGACAAGCGTAAACCGGGTCAGAACAAATTCACCACTCAGCGGCGCGAACCCGATCAGGTCAAAATCCTGTCCGGCGTGTTCGAGGGGCAGACAACCGGCACGCCCGTTCAGCTTATGATCGAGAACACCGATCAACGCTCGAAAGACTACGGCGATATCATGGACAAGTTCCGTCCGGGCCACGCTGATATCACCTATTGGCAGAAATACGGCATCCGCGACTATCGCGGCGGCGGGCGTAGCTCGGCGCGCGAAACCGCATCTCGTGTTGCCGCTGGAGGATTGGCGCGCGAGGCCATCAAACAGATCGCGCCAAATGTGCAGATCACCGGCTATATGACGCAAGTCGGCCCGCATAAGATCGACCGCGCCAATTTCGACTGGTCGCAGATCGAACAGAACCCGTTCTGGACACCCGACGCCCAAGCCGCTGACGAATGGGCCGCCTATCTGGATGATCTGCGCAAATCCGGCAACTCGGTTGGCGCTGTGGTCGAAGTCGTCGCGCGCGGCGTCCCCGCAGGGATCGGCGCGCCGGTTTACGCCAAGTTAGACACTGATCTGGCCGCAGCGATGATGTCGATCAACGCCGTCAAAGGCGTCGAAATCGGCGAAGGCATGGCCGCCGCAGAACTGACCGGTGAGGCCAACGCCGATGAGATTTTCATGGGTCAGAACGGCCCACAATACAGCTCCAACCACGCGGGCGGTATTCTGGGCGGTATCTCGACCGGACAGGACATCGTCGTGCGGTTTGCAGTCAAGCCGACCTCCTCCATTCTGACGACGCGCAAGACGATCACTAAATCGGGTGAGGAAACCGAGATCATCACCAAAGGTCGCCACGATCCCTGCGTCGGCATCCGCGCCGTCCCGGTGGGTGAGGCGATGATGGCCTGTGTGATCTTTGATCATCTGCTGCTACATCGCGGCCAGATCGGAGAAAACCGTGGACATATCGGCTGACCTGCGCGGCCGCTTGCGCGGCGTCGTCGCGCAGCGCATGGAAACAGACCCGGCCCATGATCTGGCCCATCTGGACCGCGTCTGGGTGAACGCACAGGCCATTTCTGATGACCGGACAGATATGACTGTTCTGCTGGCGGCCAGCTATCTCCACGATCTGGTAAACCTGCCAAAAGATGACCCGGATCGCCATTTGGCTTCACGTAAATCTGCCCTGGAATCAGAGCCTATTCTGGGAGATTTTGGTTATAGCCGCGCCCAGATCGACGCCACCAAACATGCCATTGAGGCACATAGCTATTCGGCAAATATTCCACCCGAAACGCCCGAGGCCCGCATTCTGCGCGACGCCGACAGGCTGGACGCATTGGGCGCCATCGGGATTGCACGGAACTTCTCGGTCTCGGGCGCTTTGGGGCGCACTCTGTACGATGCAGCTGATCCCTTTGCCGCTGATCGCACGCTAGATGATCTGCACTTTTCACTGGACCATTGGAAAGTGAAATTGCTGAACTTGTCCGACGATATGCTCACCGAATCCGGACGGCAGATTGCAAAACGCCGTACCGCGCGGATGATCCGGTTTCTGGAAGACTTCGCCGAAGAAATCGGCAGTGAACTACCCAATACATGGATAAACGGCGAGGCCACCCGTTGATCTTTGCCGACTAAAGGCGCAGGGTTCGGCCCATGGCAAAATCCTTAACATCGCATCGACCCGTCCTGGCGGTGGGTCTGAAGCTGGGCGCTTTGTTCCTGTTCACGGCGATGGCTGCAGTGGTCAAAGCGGTGTCGGATGACTTTCCACCCGGCGAAATCGTGTTCTTCCGATCACTTTTTGCGATACCGGTTGTCGTTGGCTGGCTGCTTTGGCGCGGAGAACTGGCAAAAGGTCTAATCACTAGAAAACCCATGGGGCATTTCTGGCGAGGGGTTCTGGGAACGTCAGCCATGGGACTAACCTTCACCGGACTGGCTTTACTACCCCTGCCTGAGGTTACGGCGATTGGGTATGCCACACCGATCTTCACCCTGATTCTGGCGGCCTTCATGTTGGGCGAACGTATTCGTATGATCCGCATCGGCGCAGTCAGTCTTGGGCTGCTCGGCGTATTGATCATGATCTGGCCCCGGCTGGGCGGCAACAACATGGAAAGCACAGCGGCGATCGGGGCGCTTTGCGTTTTGGTTGCGACGATGGCGCGTGGGTTTGTGCAAATCCACATCCGACAATTGGTGCAGGTCGATCACCCCGCCGCCGTGGCCTTTTACTTTTCACTGACAGCAACCCTTTTATCGTCCTGTACGGCCTTGTGGGGCTGGACGACACCAACCCTTGAACAGACTCTGACACTGGCAGTTATAGGAATAACAGGCGGTGTTGCTCAGATTTTGGTGACCACGTCTTACAAGTTCGCGCAGGCCTCCATGCTGGCGCCTTACGACTATACAACGATGCTGTTTGCCGTGGTTATCGGGTACGTTTGGTTCGACGAACTGCCCACACTCGTCATGTTGATCGGTGCCACTTTGGTAATTGCGGGCAACGTTGTGGTGATCCTACGCGAACGTCAGCTGGGCTTGGAACGCAATAAAGCCCAATCTGCAACCGATCCCAAGACCTGATCTTTACCTTTGCCGAACTTCACCTAGGTTGGGCGCAACAGAATGAAAGGTTCCTCTCATGAGTGACGCGCAGGATCACAAGGAAAAGATGCAAAAGGTGCAGGCCCAGCACCGCAAGAAAGTATCCGAGGCCGTAGACCCGGATCGCGGGTTAGTCTTGATCAACACAGGCAAGGGCAAAGGCAAATCCTCGGCTGCGTTTGGTGTGGTGATCCGGGCGCTTGGCTGGGGTCAGAAAGTGGCCGTGGTGCAGTTCATCAAGGGCAAGTGGAAAACGGGCGAGCGCCGCTTTTTCGAAGAGCGCGATCTGGTCACCTGGCACACGATGGGCGAGGGTTTTACCTGGGACACGCAAGACCGCGAGCGTGACATCGCCGCCGCCAACGCGGCCTTTGACAAAGCGCGGGCGTTGATGGCCAGTGGCGAATACGACCTTGTGGTGCTGGACGAGATCAACATCGCCCTGCGCTATGAATATCTGACGGTGGATCAGGTGATTGATGGTCTGAACGAACGGGCAGTCAACACTGGCGTGTTCCTGACGGGCCGCGACGCGCCGCAAGCCCTGCGAGACTATGCCGATCTGGTCACGGAAATGACCGAAGAAAAACACCCGTTTCAAGCTGGCATCAAAGCCCAGCGCGGCGTGGACTATTAAACTTTGGGATGACAGAGCGCCCCCGATCATAAGTCAAGGGCGCTCTGATCCTATCATCAATCATGATGGTCTTGTGATCCGTGCCTTCAGCAGCCAGCCCGTTCATGAT
>NZ_JBWVBA010000024.1:0-13803 GCF_057221005.1 Ruegeria sp. HKCCD7628 | reverse complement strand
TCTACTTCGACAACATCCATTTGACCCTTTGGCATGCGGATGCGGCTGACGATGGTAGCCGTCCAGAAGATTACGGCGCTGCGTTTTCTGCCGCATGGTTTGTTGACAATAAGTGGATGCCGTTCTTTCGGGCTGGGGCCTCGAAGGGGACCGCAGCGCTTTATGAACGGTCGATTTCTGCAGGTCTGGGCTACTATGGTCGCAACACCGATTTGGCCGGTCTGGGCCTAAACTGGGCCGAAGCAAGAGGCATAGATGGCGATCAGTTCACGCTTGAAGCTTTCTACCGTTTTTCAATCTCACCCGGATTGCAGATTACGCCATCGGTACAATTCATTTCCGACCCGCTTCTAAATCCCGATCAGGACCGGATTACCCTGTTCGGTCTAAGAACCCGGATAGTTTTCTAATGCGGGGTGAAGGCAGTCACTAAGGGGTGTGCCAAAGGGCAACTAAGAGAGATCAAGCGCGTGCCGGAATTTTCAACGCCGGTCGAATGAAGTTGGGAAGCAAAGGAACAATCTATGAAGATCGCCTACGGAATTCTCGCAGCCTTAGCAGTTGTGTTTTTCATCCTTGGAGGCGGCGATGCCCATGCCAAAGACAACAAGGGTAAAAAGCCGAACAAGGGGGGCAAGAACGGTGATGTCAGCATTCAGATCGAAGACAAACCCGGCAAAGGCCCAAAGGCTGTGCCGCCTGGCCAGATCAAGCGCTACACGCGCGGTGCCAAGCTCCCATCTGATCTGGAGTTCGAAGAAATTGGGGACCTTTCCAAATGGAAGCTGGGGGAGCCCGGCAAAGGAAACCGCTACATTCAGGTCGATGGCGAAGTCCTCGAAGTTACGAATGATCTGTCTACCGTTGTCGATGCCGTCGGCATCGTCGGTGATCTTCTCAACTAGACGAAAGTACGATGTTTCAGGGCAAGAACTACCTCGTTTGTCCTGACGCTGGCCGGGGCGATCATTTGTGAACCCCGGCCCAAGTTCAAAACCCGGATCCGAGGCGCTACGATGATAAAGGCCCTTCTTGTTCTTTTTGCGCTTGCTACCTTTTCGTCAGCACGCGCCCTACTCGCTCAGGAAAACGGTGCAACTGAAGTCCCGCAAACAATACGCTTTGAGGGCTATGTATAGCCCAGTCGCGAAGCAGAACTGTCGCCTTTGGTGGACAATGTGGTCAACCGGACTTTGCAAAGTCTGCTTTCTGCGCATTGCTGTCATTGGAGCTTCGCGCAGCATCAGTCAATTTTGGGCTCGGTGCGGACATTCGCCGAAATGTCGCGAGCGACCGCTGTGTGGACTTTGCAGCCATCCGCATTTTTTCTCCAAAGGACCGTAGTCAGCCCAAAGCGGACACTTCAGATTTGCGGTTCGAATGGAGTGCCGACCTTTGTTGCACGCACAGACCAAATTGAGCGCCGGCAAGTAAGCCGACATTCAAAGGGTGGGTGTTTCAGGATCTTATCTGCGCTTCTGCAAGTCGGTTCTACATGCAATGCAAACGGAAATTAGAGAGCTATCGATCGGGAGGTTGATCGCGGAGAAGATCGTAGACACTAAGAACTCAGGGTTTGTGGAGCCAATATTGGCACCTGAAGCAAGCGAAAAGACTATGTGGTTGCCAAGTCTTCGCTTGGCCTACAATGTTTTTGGGCAACTCTCCAACCGAAAAGGAGCACCTATGTCTCGACTTTCAGAACGCAGAGACTTTGCCACCGAAGTCTGCGAGGAGGCTGGGCTACTTGCCAAAAAGTTCTTTGCAGATCGGGTCAATCTTATTGTTGATCAAAAAGGCGCTCAGGACTGGGTGAGCGAGGCGGACAGGAACGTCGAGACTTTCATTCGTCAAAGGATCGCGGAGGCGTGGCCCAAAGATGGCGTATACGGTGAAGAGCATGGCGCGGTAGCCGGAGAGAGTGACTTTGACTGGGTCATCGATCCAATTGATGGGACCACGAATTTCGTGAACGGGATTCCTGCATGGACCATTGTTCTGGCTGGTGTCACTGAAGGCCAAACGGAGATTGGTGTGATCCATGATCCAAATGTAGATGAAACTTTTGTCGCAACTCGCGGAGAAACAGCGACACTTAACGGATCACCGATAAGCGTCGCGTTAGGAGTGCCGTTGCACGACGGAACTGTTGCTGTGGGATACTCGAACCGGATTGAGAGCCGTCATGTCTTACCCGTTATCGAGGATCTGATCGAGCAAGGGGCGATGTTTCACAGAAACGCCAGCGGAGCGCTTTCTCTCGCTTACGTCGCTGCCGGGCGCCTTCTGGGTTACGTGGAGGAGCACATGAATGCTTGGGATTGTCTGGCTGGGCAATTGCTGGTTTCGGAAGCGGGTGGTGTTGTCGAGGATCAGAACGCCGATGCGATGATCCGAGACGGCGGGCGCGTGATCGTGGGGACACCAGATGTGTTCGAGACGTTGCGTGAGATCGCAGAGAACGCTTGGAAAGCTTAGCGCCTATGCCAAAGAGACCCAACATGAATCGGGCTTGAGCGTAGCTAAATCAGCCTGCCAGAAATGGCCTTGTGAGGGTTGGTCGTGCTTGCGGTCTATCGAACAATTCGAGAGTGCGCACCAAAGCAATGTGCCCACTGCTCCATGCGTTACGATTGCAAGATCCCCGGCATCATGCGACTGGATAATCTCAGTGACTGTCCGATGAATGCGTATCTGTGCTTCGGTCGCTGGTTCCCAACCGCGATAGCTACTTTCCGGCTGAGCAAAGAAAACATTGGCCGCTGCCTCGAAATCGTATCGAGGCAAGTAACCGGTTGCGCTGCGGTCGTTCTCACCAAGACCCAAGTTGCAATTCACGGGCAGCGTTCGTGGTGCAGCAAGAATCTCACCTGTTTCGCGGGCTTTCCGCTCGCCACTGGTCCATATCTGCGTGACGTTGGACAGGATTCCACTGGTTGCAAATTCAGCAGCGCGTTTACGGCCCAAGGCATTCAAGCCCCACTCAGTTATCGGGACGGCCGGATCGATAGAGACCTCGGGGTGTGTGATGATTATGAGTTTCGGCATTTAATCCGGTAAAAGAACGGGCCCTTTGTCAGCAAAACCCATTCTGATTTCGGTGCCGGGTTCAAGCGGCGCATCGACGTCATCGTGTACGGCAAAAACCTGACCGAATGCACCGATCAGCGTATATTCCATCCGAACGCCAACATAGGTCGCCTTAGCCACCTTGGCTGGTATGCCTTGGTCTGAGCCGATCACCAGGCGTGAGGGTCGCACAGCAATGGTTGCGTTTCCTTCTGACAAACCGCGACGTGGCAGCGTGTGGCGGTAGCCTTCTATTTCTATCGTTGCCGCGTCTCCATTGATATCGACGATTTGGCAATTCAAAAGGTTTGCCTCACCTATGAAATCGGCAACAAATCGGTCGTTCGGGGCATCGTAAAGCTGGCGTGGTGTGCCCATTTGGGCGATCGCTGCGTTGCGCATGACAACAATCTCATCCGAGACCGCCAGTGCCTCCTCCTGATCGTGGGTCACGTAAACAACTGTCAAACCAAGATCTTGCTGGATTGCCCGAATATCCTCTCGCACCTGACGGCGAAGC
Organism: Ruegeria sp. HKCCD7628; assembly: GCF_057221005.1. Classification (NCBI taxonomy): domain Bacteria; kingdom Pseudomonadati; phylum Pseudomonadota; class Alphaproteobacteria; order Rhodobacterales; family Roseobacteraceae; genus Ruegeria; species Ruegeria sp. HKCCD7628. The sequence goes on along the minus strand of NZ_JBWVBA010000024.1, from coordinate 10,214 downwards.
TTGGCATCGAGATTGGACAACGGCTCGTCGAACAGCAGAACCTGAGGCTCAAGAACCAGCGCGCGGGCGACGGCAACACGTTGTTGTTGGCCCCCTGAGAGTTCAGAGGGAAGACGGTTGTCGAACCCCTGAAGACCGACCAGTTCCAATCCATATAGAGCGCGGCTGCGGGCTTCATCCTTTGCAAAGCCCGAGAATGTAAGGCCATATTTCACATTCTCCAACACGCTCATATGAGGGAACAGCGCGTAGGACTGGAACACCATGGAAACATCGCGGTCGGTGGCGGGCAATTTGGTCACATCCCGATCACCAATTAGGATCTTGCCCGAACTTGCCATCTCTAACCCAGCAATCATGCGCAGAGTCGTTGTTTTTCCGCAACCTGACGGACCAAGCAATGTGACGAGTTTTCCTGCCTCGACATGCAGGTTGATGTTGTCGACGGCGACGACGTCCTTACCGAATACTTTCGACACGTTCTCAAAGCGTACCGGGGCGGCCTTGGAACCGATTTTGGTGTCGGTCATCGCGATGCCTCCGTTCCGTGTTGCGTGCGTCGACCAATCTGGACCCGGCCAACGAGTAGTTGCAGTAAACCGACCGCCGCGAGCATCACAAAGATCAGCGTCGTCGAATAGGCGATCGCAAGGCCATAGTCGTTATTCTCGACCCGACCGATGATGTAACTGGTCGCCATGTCATATTCTGCACTGACCAGAAAGATGACAGCCGAGATCGCCGTCATGGCACGGACAAAACTGTAAACAAGCGCAGCAAGTATCGCAGGGCGCAACAGCGGCAGGATGACATTTCGGAACGTCTGCCACGAGTTTGCACCAAGGGTCAGCGAGGATTCATCAAGGCTGCGGTCCAGCTGCGACATGCTCGCTATCCCCGCACGAACGCCAACCGGCATATTACGGAAGATGAAGCTGACAACGAGAATGACACCAGTACCCGTGATTTCAATTGGCGGAACGTTGAAGGCCAGGATGTAGCTGACGCCGATCACTGTTCCGGGGATAGCGAAGGACAACATTGTTCCAAATTCGAAAGCGTTCTTGCCTGCAAAACTTTGCCTGGTCAGCAGATAAGCGGTCACCAGACCAACGGCGGCAGTCAATGGGGCAGCAATGGCCGCGATCGTTATGGTAGTCCAGAAACTGTCCCAAGCGGCACCGGTCCAGCGAATGCTATCTTCTTCGAAACGTACGGAGAATGCGGTGACATAGTGTTTGATCGTCAGCGAGTTATCGACACCCCACAACTCGACGACACTGCCGTAAATGATCATCGCATAAACAACAATTGTGAACAGCGCCCAGCCCAGAGCGATGAGCAGGACCGGAACTGAAAGGCCAGTCGGCATCAGCGGATGAACGCCGGCATCTCCTTTGCCGGTGACGGTTGTGTAGCTTTTCTTCCCCAGCCAGACACGCTGCGCATAAAAGGCGGAAAGAGTAAAAAACAGCAGCACCATAGCCAGAACCGCGGCCCTGCCTTGATCGTATTGAGCGCCAACGATGGCGAAGAATATCTCGGTCGAAAGCACGTCGAAATTCCCGCCCAACACAAGCGGATTGCCGAAATCGGCCATGCTTTCGATGAAGCCCAGAAGAAATGCGTTTGCAAGACCGGGCCGCATCAGGGGCAAGGAAACCGTCTTGAATGTCTGCCATCTACTGGCGCGGAGCGTTTGGGCCGCTTCTTCCATCGACGGAGAGACGCCTTCAACCACACCAATCAGTACAAGAAACGCAATTGGCGTGAACGCGAGTGTCTGCGCGATCAGGATGCCTGGCATTCCGTAAAGCCAGCGTGTCGGTTGCGTGCCGAAAAGCTCGGCAAAGAACCGGGTGACCGACCCAGACAGGCCGAAAAGCAAGATCAGCGCCAGGCCGATCACGAACGGCGGGGTGATTATTGGCAGAACGGTCAAAGCTCGCAGCGCGCGCTTATGGCGAAAGCCTGAACGCGTCACAACCAGTGCAAAGCAAAGCCCCAGGACCGTGGTGATGACTCCAACGAGGATGGCAAGGAACAGTGAATTCCAGGCGGCGCCACAACGCGATCCCTGAAAACACCCCAGCCCCCACAGTCGATCATCGAAAAACTTCGAGAAGAATACCGCAATGGAATACGCACCGTCTTCGGTGATGAAGGCAGCGAAAAGCATCTTCGCGATGGGAAAAAAGACAAAAGCGGTGACGATTGTAATAACGCCGCCGATGGCGCTTACGACAAAGACGTCACCGTTAATGGCACCCCTTGCCGCGATACCCTGAGTAAGCAGGAACAGAAAGCTTGAGGCACATATCATTGCACCGTAGCCCATGCCGAACTGCCGGTCGCCAAGTTCGCCAAACATCGCCTCCAACCAATTGAAGTTGAAGCCTCTGATGCCAATGCTGAACCCCTGAGCGATCAGCCAGCCGAAACCAAGCGCCCCTGACAGGATCAGTATGCTGGCATAAATTGGATCGGATTTGGTGCGCTTCAGCACCAGAAGCGGCAGGGCCAGCGCGATCAGGAGCGGAGCGAGCCAAAGTTTTTCACCCTGTCCAATCAGAAACGCAGCGGGGGCATAATCCTCATCGAATGGGTAGCCGTCCAAAAGCCACTCGAACGACCAAAGGCCGCCGTCGACCATATACCAGGGCAACAGGCAGAATCCGACCCACCCGGCCGTGATCCAGAAGATCAGAACCGGATGGGTCGTTTTTGAAGTCTGGTCAATCATTTACTGCGGCAGAGTCGAAACCTCTTCGTCCCATTTCTGCAACAGGCGCTTCCGTTCGTCTGAGGAACCATACTTTTTGAAGTCATAGTCAATCAGCTTGATCTGACTCATGTCAGGCGCACTATCCGAAGTTTCCGCACCCTTGTTCGATGGTACCTGAAACGCGTTGACCTGAAGAGCAAGGTTCTGAGCTTCCGGGGACAGCGCCCAGTCATAGAACTTCTTCGCTTCTTCTTCGTTGCGCGCTCCGTCGATAATCGACATCGAACCAATTTCGTATCCCGTGCCCTCGCATGGTGCGACGACCTTAATCGGGAATCCTGAAACGGCCTGCTTCACAGCGTCATGCATGAAGACGATACCAATGGTGTTCTCACCACGACCGGCGGCTTTGATCGGTGCCGAGCCTGACTTGGTGTACTGGTTGATATTTGAATGCAGGCCCTTCATGAACTCAAAGCCTTCATCCTCGCCGAAGATCTGCACCATTGAGGCCAGCGTCGTATAGGCCGTACCTGATGAGTTCGGATTCGCCATCTGAACATGGCCTTTGTATTCGGGCTTCAGCAGATCTTCCCAGCAGGCCGGTTCGGGCAGATTGTTTGCAGCGACAAGGTCGGCATTGTAGCCATACCCAAGCGCGCCTGAATAAATGCCGATCGTTTTGTTGCCCGCGCTTTCGGCCTGAGAAATCGCCCAATCGTGCAATTGATCACGCATCGGCGACATGTATTCCATTGTCAGGCCCTCTTCGGCGGCCTGCAAGTGCGGATCACCCGTACCGCCCCACCAAACGTCCCCTTTCGGGTTCGAACTTTCCGCCCGGATTTGTGCAAAGGTCTCGCCCGACGATTTTCGGGTCATGTTGACGTCGATGCCAGTCGCATCTTCAAAGCTGCGTGCCATGAGTTGGCACCAATCTTCTTGCGCCGAACAATAGAGTGTCAGCTTATCGGCCTGTGCTGCCGACAGTGACGCAGTCAGGGCAATCAGTGATCCAACCGCAGTGGATGTCAATTTCCTCATTTTTTCCTCCCTTTGAGCTTAATGCGTCCGGGCGTCCCGGTTCTCTTATGCTCTTCCTCAAGCAGCCTTTCGAAGCTTCTTCACAACCGATTTGACTTCATGATTGTCTGTTAGATTTTTCAGCAACTGTGACAGGTCTTTTTCTTCGACCAGCTTTGCGGCTTTTGCCGGTGAAAACCAGTTACGCGTGCGCTCACCCTCTTCTTTCCAGCGTCGCTTCAGCTTTTCAACGACCAACGGATATAAGGTGACGCGGCAGCGAACGCTGCTTCTGCCTTCATAACGCTTATCGTAGAAAAATTGGCCGATCGGCCGTTTCGAGATGGCACCAACCGCGCCCGCTTCTTCCTGCGCTTCTATTTCTGCGGCATGCCATGGTTTTTTGCCGTCCATTAGCCATCCTTTTGGGATAACCCACCGGCCGGTATCCCGCGACGTGACCATAAGAACGCGCAACTTGCCAGTCTTGTCCCAGCGCATCGGAAGCGCCGCAATCTGATCTGCCGTTTCGCTGTCGCTCATGCTGCCCTTCAATGCCACACGATCAAAACCCAAATGGAAGCTGTCTTAATGGCAAGTTGGCCGGTTAACGCTTTGCCTTGGCTCGCATTCTGATTTTGATCAGCCTGTGCATCTTTGCTTTGCGCTTCGAAGTACTTGTGTTCGCTCGAATTCTCACAGCCTTCTGAGGGTTATGCAACAAAAAATATTGCATTATGACCGAAAGCCCACAAAAGTAGACTTCGAAGCCTAGTCGGGTCGTCGGATGTCCAAAACAAAAACGCGCGGCAAAATGTCTGAAAAGAACCAGAGCCGGGTAAAGAAATCCGACCGGCGCCAACAGATATTGTTGGAGCTGAAGCTGCGCCCGCACGTTCGCATCACCGAACTGGCCCAGCGGTTCAACGTCTCCAACGAGACGGTACGTAGAGATTTCGATGCTTTGTCGAATGACGGTCTGATCGCGCGCGCACACGGGGGGGCATCGGCCCCAGCGCAAGGGCACTATCCGGGTTTGGATGAACGGAAAAACGCTCAGGTTGACGAGCGCGAACGGATAGGTGTCAGAGCGGCTGAACTGATCCAGAGCGGTGAAACGGTCATGATCGATTCCGGCTCGACCACCATCGAGATGGCACGTGCACTGGCTTATATTAGGACCCCTTGCACGGTAATCACCAATTCCATTCCCGTAGCTATGACCCTTGGCCATGGGGCTGCACAAGTCCTGTTATGCCCAGGGGAATATTTGGCCACTGAGTCTGCGACTATCGGAACCGAGACGCTGGAATTTCTGTCCCGTTTCAACGTCGACCGGTGCATGATCGGTTCCTCCGGGTTCTCGACGGATGGTCCTTCAGAAACAGTGCGGGGCTTTGCGGCAGTAAAGAGGGTGATGCTGACGCGCGCCGAGAAACGGCACCTTCTTGTTGATTCCGGGAAATTCGGCCGGAAGGGCCTGTCTCAAGTAGGAGACCTTAACGACCTGGATTCCATAGTCACAGACAGAAGACCAACAGGAGAATTGCGTAACGCTATTGAGGGCGCCGAGGTCGACGTTCTAGTCGCCGGATAGACATGAAATGACTGATTAACAGCGGCTAAAAAGCACCGCACATGACTGGGAGGAAAACATGAAGATCGATATCAAACTATTGCTTGGGGCATCTGCAATCGCACTCATGTCGATGAGTGGAATAGCGTCGGCGCAAGATTGTCCACGCGGTGACTTGGACGAGCGTTTTTGTGATGCCGACGGGGATTTGATCGCGGATATCCCCACAGATCCTTCCGAACAAATAGATCCAGACACCTTGATCTTTGCCTACACGCCGGTTGAAGACCCCGCCGTTTACAAAACTGCGTGGTCAGACTTTCTCGACCATTTGAAAGCAGAAACAGGCAAGGACGTTGTCTTTTTTCCAGTCCAGAATAACGCAGCCCAGATCGAGGCGATGCGCTCAGGGCGCCTGCATATTGCGGGATTCAACACCGGTTCCAACCCTTTGGCCGTAAACTGCGCTGGGTTCCGTCCGTTCACGATCATGGCCTCAAAAGACGGTAATTTTGGTTACGAGATGGAAATCATCACCTATCCGGGTTCGGGCATCGAAAAGGTTGAAGACATCAAGGGAAAGCAACTGGCTTTCACATCGCCCACATCGAACTCGGGATTCAAGGCTCCTTCCGCGATCCTGAAAAGCGACTTTGATCTTCTGCCCGAACGCGACTTTGAGCCTGTCTATTCGGGCAAACACGACAACTCGATCCTAGGTGTTGCCAACAAAGACTACTTAGCGGCCTCAATTGCGAATTCGGTTAAATCGCGGATGATCTCCCGTGACGTGATCAATGAGGATGATGTCATTACAATCTATAAGTCGCAGACTTTCCCAACCACTGGGTTTGGCACCGTTTACAACCTGACGCCCGAGTTGCAGGAAAAGATCCGCAATGCCTTCTTCAGCTTCGATTGGGAGGGGACGACACTTGAAGCTGAGTTCTCGAAATCAAACGAAGGCCAATTCCTTGAGATGACCTATCAGGAATTCTGGGATGTCATTCGTAAAATTGACGCAGCAAATGGCGTCTCCTACGCCTGCCAATAACCTTTGGCTCATCAGGCGGGCCTGAAAGGGCCCGCTGTTCTCCCTAATCTGGGGCATTTCATGCTGCGTCTTCAAAAGCTGACGAAAACATACAAGACCGGAGATCAGGCGCTGAAGGCGATTGATCTTGAAGTTCCAAAAGGACAGGTTCTTGCGTTGATCGGGCCCTCGGGCGCGGGCAAATCGACCATGATCCGCTGTGTTAACCGATTGGTTGAACCTACAAGCGGCGGTGTTCTTTTGGATGATGTAGACCTGACCAAACTCGGATCGAGTGCATTGCGGAAGGCGCGCCGCGAAATGGGCATGATCTTTCAGGAATATGCCTTGGTCGAACGCCTGACAGTGATGGAAAATGTACTGTCCGGCAGGCTGGGCTATGTGGGGTTCTGGCGCAGCTTTCTACGGAGGTATCCGCAGTCTGATGTGGACGAAGCCTTCCGCCTGCTTGATCGGGTGGGGCTGTTGCACATGGCGGATAAACGGGCGGATGAACTATCGGGTGGTCAACGCCAAAGGGTCGGCATCTGCCGCGCTTTGATACAGAACCCAAAACTGCTGTTGGTCGATGAACCAACAGCGTCGCTGGACCCAAAGACCAGCCGTCAGATAATGCGTCTCATCACCGAGTTATGTCAGGAACGTGGATTGGCTGCCATTATTAATATCCACGATGTGGCGCTCGCTCAGATGTTTGTGCCCCGCGTCGTGGGACTCCGCTTTGGCGAAATTGTGTATGATGGGCTACCCACAGGCCTTACCCCTGAGAAGCTGACCGAGATCTATGGGGAAGAAGACTGGGAAGCAACCATCGAAAAAGTGGACGAAGATGAAGATGTCGAGGCTGCAGAATGAGCCATCGCGAGTTAGACGACATGCTGGGAAAAGGCTGGCGTAAGCCTGCCTTTATTAAAAACCCATTCCTCCGATGGGCATTGCTCCTTGGCTTTTTCGCCTACCTGGTCGCAGCCTTTAAGACCATCGAAGTTGATTGGGGCCGTGTCTATGAAGGGCTAGACCGAGGGTGGGCGTTTGTACTTGCGTTCACCAGCCCAGACTTCATTTCACGGTGGTCAGATATTTGGAGTGGCCTTCTGGAGAGTATCGTGATGACCGTGGCCGCCTCGGTCGTGGGCATCCTGATTTCGATCCCGATTGGGCTCGGGGCTGCACGCAATATCGCACCATTGCCAATCTACATGATTTGCCGAGGCATTGTCGCGATAAGTCGGGCATTGCAAGAGATTATCGTCGCCATTTTGCTTGTGGCTATCTTTGGCTTTGGCCCGCTGGCCGGATTTCTGACGCTTTCTTTCGCCACCATCGGGTTTCTCTCAAAACTTCTGGCCGAAGATATCGAAGCTATGGACAAAGTTCAGGCCGAGGCTATTAAGGCCTCCGGAGCACGTTGGCCACAATGGATCAACTACGGAGTTCAGCCTCAGGTTATGCCGCGACTTGTGGGCCTTTCCATGTATCGGATCGACATCAACTTCCGAGAAAGCGCGATCCTCGGGCTCGTGGGGGCTGGCGGAATTGGTGCAACTTTGAACACCGCATTCGACCGCTATGAATACGACACTGCGGCAGCCATTCTCATTCTCATCATCGGCATCGTGATGGCACTTGAATACCTTTCGGGAATTATCCGAGCGAGGGTTCAGTAATGCCGATACTTGAACGCGACGATGCGCAAATCTGGCGTCGCCGGACAACGGGTCAGAGCTTGGTCCGTTGGTTCGGCTGGTTGTTGGGTGTGGCGATCTTTGTTTACTGCTGGCAGCTGATCTCAGAGTCGACGACTTGGTTTTTCGTCTGGGACGCGCCCCGCATCGCGAATGATATCTGGACCCGTGCAACGCCTCCTAAATGGGGTTACATCACCCAGTTGGGTCGCCCGATTTGGGACACGCTAAACATTGCCACCCTGGGAACCATAATTGCCTTGTTCCTGGCAGTGCCAGTTGCCTTTTTGGCGGCCCGCAACACCACGCCATCGGCGTTGTTCATCCGACCGATTGCCCTGTTGGTCATTGTCTCGACCCGCTCTATCAACTCGTTGATCTGGGCGCTACTTTTGATTGCGATTATTGGTCCCGGAGTGTTCGCCGGTGTCATAGCAATCGCCATTCGTTCAATCGGGTTTTGCGCAAAGCTTCTTTACGAAGCGATTGAGGAAATTGATCACACGCAGGTCGAAGCAATCACGGCAACCGGTGCTTCACGCTGGCAGGTTATGGCCTATGGGATCGTACCGCAAATCCTACCCGCTTTCGCGGGCATTGCCGTCTTCCGTTGGGATATCAACATCCGCGAGTCCACGGTACTCGGGCTGGTTGGAGCCGGGGGTATCGGGTTGCAATTGTCGGCTTCGCTCAACGTTCTGGCTTGGCCGCAAGTTAGTCTGATCCTGATTGTAATTCTGGTCGCGGTTATGATCAGCGAATGGGTTTCAGCGAAAGTAAGGGGGGCCATCATTTGACCGCTTTCTCTGCGCAAGAGGCTTTTGACGCCTACGAGGCTGTAAGACATCGCCTTCCGCAAACCAGACCTACTGAAGTGAGCTATCGTCAGGCGGACACGCTGGAGGACATAGCTCACGAGTTTGACGTGTTCCTCCTCGATGCCTTCGGAGTTCTCAATATTGGTGATACGGCAATCCCAGAAACACCGGATCGGGTCAGGTCGCTGACAGCCGCCGGCAAACGTGTTCTGGTCGTATCGAATGCAGCAGGGTTTCCCCACACAACTCTTATCGAGAAATACAATAGGCTTGGTTACAACTTCGCGCCACAGGACGTGATCACCAGTCGGGCCACGTTGTTGTCTGAACTAAACGGCCAAAGTGAGTTGCATTGGGGATTGATGGCAACTCCAAGTGCCGGTCTTCGGGATCTGGAGGGACTTAAACTATCCTATCTGGAGGATGACCCAAATCCCTACAAAACCGTCGACGGTTTTTTGATGATTGGGTCAGCTGTTTGGACGGAAACGCGACAAGCCATGTTGGAGGCCGCTTTGCTGGAGCGTCCCCGCCCGGTATTGGTCGGCAACCCTGACATTGTCGCTCCGCGCGAGTACGGTTTTTCCAAGGAACCCGGTCTTTACGCGCACCGGCTAGCAGACCGGACAGGCGTCGCTCCTCAGTTCTTTGGAAAGCCTTTCGCCAATATCTATGATCTTGCTTTCCAACGTCTCGGGCACATCGACAAGTCCCGGATTCTGATGGTTGGCGACAGCTTGCACACCGACATACTGGGCGCACGAGATGCAGGCATAGCTTCCGCACTCATCTCTGGATTCGGTTTTTTCGCAGGGCATGATGTTGAAGCAGCGATCAAAAAGGCAGGGATAGTACCGAGTTTTGTTGTAAACCGGCCTTGATAATAAGGCGTTCCGCTTGGATACGTCTTTCTGTTTACTCGAATGTCGGGTGAACCTGCGTTGCGAACATGCCCACCATGTGAACGAAACATCGCATGTGAACGGCAACTTTGGAGAACCCTCCGCAACAACGTAACTCTAAACTCACGTCCGGATTGGGCCGCACTCCGAACTTTGCAAAGACCGCTTTCTGCGCATTGCTGCAATTGGGGCATCGCGCAGCATCGGTCCAAGTGGGCTCGGAGCGGACCTTCGCTGCGGTGTCCATCAATGTCCGCTTACAAGAAATTCAGGTGCAAAACTCGTCAGCTGTCACCCAAATTGTCACCCAAACGCGAAAACGCGCTTCGCATTGAATGCGTTAAATACGGTAAGCATATGTTTTTGTTTAATTTAAGTGGTGCCCGGGGGCGGCAGTTCTGCTCCCATTACAGGCATCGTGACTTATGATT
>NZ_JBWVBA010000023.1:0-14833 GCF_057221005.1 Ruegeria sp. HKCCD7628 | reverse complement strand
AGTCTTCCTGTCGGCCATCGCTCTAGCAGCAAACGTGCTATTCTGGCTGTAAATCGATGAGGCCAGAACCTAAAGACGAACCTTGGTTCGACCGGACCACGGGCTTGTGTGGATGTTTGGCGCCAGACCGGAACTCAAGTCGCGCCTCAGATCAGGTTGAGGCTTTCATCCCAGTCCAGGGCTTTAACGCGCAGAGTATCGCCAGTTCTAACTGGGAAAGCTGGGCTAAGGCCACCCGTTGCGACCCATTGCCCTGGCAGTAGCGGCGCGCCAAGATTGCTCGCAACCTGAAGAAACTCGAAAGCAGCTCCTAGCGGACCCTTGGACAGATTGGTGGAACTGCCGCATGGGGTTTCTGTTCCATTACGCCAAGTGCGGCATGAAAACTCCTGTTGCAAGATGGTTTGATCAAATGGAGTGACCCCGGTGATCCAAAGCGCACCAGCTCCGGCCCGGTCCACGATCTGTCCGTTCAGATTTGTTTTCAACGTTTCGGGAAGAACCGATGCGGGAATTTCGAACCCGATCGACATGCGGGAAAACTGCACATCGCCGCCAGCATTGTTACTTTGCACAAGCTCGAGCATAATCTCCGGTTCAGCCAGTGGCGCATTGAGATGGGCAACTGGAATGGACGGAGTTTTTACGGACAACTCTTCTGGATGCAGCGGGCCAATGAAAATGTCTTTATTCCGGAAGACTTTCCGCGACCATGGATTGGCCCCGCCGACTTTCCACGCCGCGGTTTTTTCCATTTGCGCAAAGCTGATGGCATATGCCTCGGACACGTTTTCCGGTATGTCTGACTTTTCCAGCAGAGCGGGGCGCCCTGCTGTTCGGGCCCGCGAGAGCGCTGCGCAGAGGTATTTTGAGCGTTTTTGATCCATAATTCTACTGCAATCCCCTGTGTCGGGTAATCCATAACGCTGAATAAGCGCAGTGCAAACGAAGTTTTTCTCAATTGGCGAGTGCTCACGCCTTGGAAGGAATTCCAACTTGCTCAGGGTTTGCAGCCTGATATATTCGCCACGATTTGGCGTTCAGACTTTATTGCACGGTTTCAGAACGTTGCTTGGTACTTTGCCGCGATGAAGAGAGACTTGTTCATGACCTTGCGTGTGGCCATTGTAGGATATGGTAAAATGGGACGGATTCGTCACGAGGCCATGGAACGTCACGGCGGGTTCGAAGTGGTAGTAGCCTGCGACACATCGCAGGATCCAGATGCAAATGTTGCTATGGTTACTGACCCTTTGGCTGTCTATGACTTCAATCCGGACATCATTGTTTGCAGCGTCCCAAACATGATGATCCCGGATGTGGTTTGCACGGCGCTGGAACGCGGAAAACATGTGTTCTCGGAAAAACCACCCGGTCGTAGCTCGGATGATGTGCGCCGCATGATAGCAGCTGAGCGCGCGGCAAAAGATCGGGTTTTGAAGTTTGGCTTCAATCACCGGGTCCATGACGCGATAGAAGAGGCAAAGAAGCTGATCGACGCTGGCACAATGGGCGAGCTCTATTTCATGCGAGGCGTTTACGGCAAGGCGGGCGGCCCGGACTATGCGCAGAGTTGGCGCAACGATCCGGCACAATCTGGTGGTGGCATTTTGATTGATCAGGGCATTCACATGTTAGATCTGTTTCAGATGTTTGCTGGTCGTTTTGAGAATGTACAAAGCTATGTCCAGCGCAATTTTTGGACAGATGTTCCGGTTGAAGACAACGCTTTCGCGCTGATGAAGAACGCTGATGGCATCGTTGCCTCGGTCCACTCTTCCGCAACGCAGTGGCAACACACGTTTCGGCTCGAGCTTTACTTGCGCAATGGTTTTGTTTCGGTGGACGGCATCCTCTCGGCTTCGGGCAGCTATGGAACGGAGGTGCTGACGGTTGCGTTAAACAGGTTGGATACAACCGGAAATCCAATCCCGAACCCGGAAAGTCAGGAATTGCGTTTTACGGAAGACAAGTCCTGGGACAAGGAAGTCGCCGAGTTCTATGACGCGGTTGTAAAGGAAGAACCGTTGCGCTGCGGCACTTCTCAGCAAGCGTTGGATGTGATGGAACTGGTCGAGAGAATTTACTCCGCTGATCCAGAGTGGCATCGAATACTGCAAGACCAAACCCCGCTTCCCGATCAGGCAATCTGACAATGCAAACACCTGTTTTCCTTGATCATCTTCCCGATGTAAATACCGTCACCGGGGAAAAACCCGCTCGATACCGTCTTGCGCGTAACAAGGCATTGTTAGAGTTGATGCTGGATCGCGATACGACGTGGACGGTGCGTCGGAATTGTCCGGCCTGCGGAGGAGATTGTGCCAAGAGCAAGAACTTTTCCCAGACACTGCTGGAATTTCAGCGCTGCTCAGACTGCAACACCATTTATGCGCAGCGTGTTCCCAGCCAGCAAACGCTGGACCGTCTGCGGCTTGACATCATCAGTCGGAAAGAAACCGGAGATACAGGCAATACCCGCGAGTTTGAATACATCTCGCTCATGAATTGGATCAGCCTGACCGAGGCGCGACTGCAGCGCCCGCTTGATAAAGTTGTCGACATCCGGTTTGCCTCGCATGCGACCGCCTGGCCCGAGTCGACGCGGCGGTTAAGCCACAACCGTAGTTGGGATTTTTTGCCGCTCAGCCTCGAAAACGCTGGATTTGACAATATTGGTGAACGTCTCAGGAACATAGCGCCCCGGGCAGTCTTGATGCCGACAGAGTTAGATAGGGTCGCCGACCCCGAGGCCCTGGTTCGGACAATCAAGCACTCGGTTCCCGCTGGAACTGTGATTTTCATAGCCAGTTCCTGCGCGGACGGTTTGGAGTATGAAATCCTGGGGGCGGATTCCCCAAGTTTTATTCCGCTCGATCGGCTGACCGTTTTTTCGATCAAGGGCTTTGAGGCACTTTGCGCAAAGGTCAGGCTTTCGGTTCTTGAAATTTCAACGCCCGGTCGGCTGGACGCGGTCATTCTGGATCGCTACTTCAAGACCACTGAGAATTCAAATATCCCATTCTGGTCTGGTTTTTTTCGCGAGGCTGACCAGAACCGTTTGCATGACTTGCAAATCCTGCTACAGCGCAGCCTGAGATCCGGGGTTCTGCGCTTTGTCTTGGAAACCTAAGAGTGACCGACCCATCTTCGAAGGATGAATGGAAATGAGAGACTTTTTCCCAAACAAACGTTTTTCGAGTTGTGAAAGCTTTGCTGGCCAGTACTTCGACACCCTCTCCAAGGCTGCAGCATTAAGCAATATGAGTGCATTGGACCAGGTTAGTGCGTTGCTAATCGAAACAATCCAGGCGAGCAACTTCATCTACATCTGCGGCAATGGTGGCTCTGCCGGTATTGCCAACCACTCACTGTGTGACTTTTTGAAGTGCGTACGTACAGACACAGAGCTAACACCGCGTTTCATGTCTCTTTCCGCACATACCGAAATGAACTCGGCGCTGGCAAATGACATTTCATATGCCGAGGTTTTTGCCTACCAGCTGCAATCCATGGCCAGACCCGGTGATCTACTATGGACCGTAAGCTCGTCGGGAGACAGCGAAAATGTCGTGAGGGCGCTTGAAGTCTCAAAGGACATTGGCATGAAATCCATTTCGTTTACCGGGTTTTCAGGCGGGCGATCAAAGGACATGGCGGACGTGAACGTGCATGTTGAAGCCACGAACTACGGCGTCATCGAAGATATCCACATGTCATTCATTCATATTCTGACCCAGTATATGCGTATGTCAAATATGGACGAAGCACTTATTGCAGAACGTAAGTTTTGACCATGTCTGGTCAGCCAGCGCTAGACGGGATACGTGCGGCGTTGTGCGCAGCACTGCCAGGTTGGGTGAAGGAGGTGTTCAACGAGCAGCCAGAAATCTGGAGCAAAGGCTCAGATGGTTTGGACTTGGTCACCAATGTGGACCTGAACATGCAAAGGCTGCTCAAGGCTAGGCTGCAGGAATTGCTTCCCGGTTCCTCAGTAGTAGGAGAGGAAGACTACCGCCCGCACGAGGGTTCAGGTCCACTCTGGCTGGTTGATCCGTTGGACGGAACCGTGAACTTTGTTGCCGGGTTACCCGTTTACAGTGTTGCTGTGGTTTTGATGATCGACGGCGAACCGACGCTGTCCGCTGTGTATGATATCGTACAAAACGATCTTTATTCGGCGCAGAAGGGCGGCGGTGCCCGCCTGAACGAAGAACCCTTGCTTCCCGAGCCCAGACAATCAAATTTGGCAATTGTGTCCTCTGGGTTGCTCAAGGATTTTGCAATTGTCGCGCCTGACGCGCTTGCACAGTTGCTGACCATGTTTAAACTGCGCAATTTTGGCAGCCAGGCATTGCATTTGTGTTACGCTGCAGCCGGACGCGTCAGCCTTGTCGCTAGCCGGGAAGCAAAAGGCTGGGATGACATGGCAGGCGCCCTGATCGCGCAGGAGGCCGGGCTGCGCTATGCCAGCTATGATCTCGGTGACGCGCCGGTCAGACTAGACAACGATCAAAAAAGCCTTTGTGCGCCTCGGGAAATTTTTGAGAAGCAAAAGCCGCTATTTGCCCGCAGTTGCGTCTAAGCTGGCTATCGATGAGAAGGAAGACATGAAAACAATAGCAATGATACCCGCTCGTATGGGTAGCCAGCGACTGAAGAAGAAAAATCTTGCCCCGCTAGCAGGGCAACCGCTGATTACCCACGCGATCGAGAAATGCAAGACCTCAGGCTGCTTTGACGAGGTCTACGTTAATTCGGAAAATGCAGAGTTCGGATCCATTGCTGATCATTACGGTATCAACTTTTACAAGCGCCCCGAGGAGTTGGGCAATTCGGTCGCAACATCAGAGCAGTTTGTTTATGACTTCCTGAAAAACGTCGATTGCGACCTTCTTATTCAGGTGCATTCGATCGCACCTTTACTGACAGCTGAAGAAGTAAAGAACTTTGCCGAGGCGTTTATCGCATCGGACGCGGATGTGATGCTGTCTTGCATCCAAGACCGGATTGAAGTGGCGTATAGAGATCAGCCTGTCAACTTCACGTTCAAAGAGAAAACCAACTCACAAGATCTGGAGCCCACCCAACGCGTCACTTGGTCTATCACCGGTTGGCGTGCAAAGTCCTATATTGAGGCAGTAGAAGCTGGCACCATCGGCACTTACAATGGCAAGATCGCCTTTTACCCAGTGAGTGCGATCTCGGGCCACGTGATAAAAACACAGGAAGACCTTGATATCGCCGAAGCTCTTTTGGGCGTTCTGGCAAAACGCAAAAACGCATAAGGGTTCAGTCATGCATGTGCTTGTTTCCAACATCATGATGATAAACGAAAAAGATCGTTTTGACGCGGTTTTGCGGGAAAAAGGGTTGATGCCTATCTGGCCCGAAGTGAACCAGTTCATGGCTGAACATCAGTGTCTGGAATATGCCCAAGGCGTGGATGGTTGGCTCGCCGGTGATGATCAGATCACGAAAACCGTTCTTGAGTCTTATTTGCCGCGGCTCAAAGTGATCTCGAAATGGGGTACCGGTATCGACAGCATTGACCTTAAAGCAGCGCAGCGCCTGAACGTGCCAGTCTGCAATTCGCCGGGCGCGTTCCGGGATGCGGTCAGCGAATATGCCATTGGCCTGTTGCTTGCCGCGACACGCCGCCTAGCGCGCACCGACCGGATGATCCGCGCGGGTGAATGGCCGAAGGGGCGCTTTCCCGGAATGACAGGAAAGACCATGGGTGTTGTAGGCTATGGCGCCATCGGTCAAGGGGTGGGCCAAAGGGCGCGCGGTCTGGGCATGAATGTGATTGCGCATGATCCCCATATAGATTCAGCTCCGGACGGCACGCAGATCGTTTCGTTTGATGACCTGCTGGATCAAGCCGATGTGATCTGTTTGTGCTGTAACCAAACGCCTGAAAACTATCATCAGATTAACGCGGATACGCTGGAAAAAGCCCGTGATCAGGTGATCCTGTGCAACGTGGCGCGCGGCGGGCTTGTGGATGAAGCGGCGCTGATTGCCGCGCTGCAAAGTGGCAAAGTCGCAGCCGCAGCGCTGGATGTTTTTGAACAGGAACCTTTGCCCACCGATCATCCGCTGCTGCAGTTCGAAAACGTCGCCGTTTCAAGCCACAATGCCAACAGCACCGTGCAGGCTATCGAATATGTGCATGAAAACACGTTGAATAATCTGTACCGGCACCTGGGGTTGTAATCGTGCGGGGCGCTATGCAAGCGGGATCGACAGAGAGAGGTGAATTTGGTGGCCGACTTCATGTGACGGGTATCAGGCTGTCTAGGAATACGTCTGAGGCGCATTGTTGTTTGGATTTTTTATGACCCATCAAGCGAAGATTTTTGATGATCGCCCCTGTACCCTTGGCGAAGGCCCCATCTGGCATCCGGAGCGCCAGCAGCTTTTCTGGTTTGATATCGTCAATTCGAAACTCCTGTCGCGCGTCGGAACCCAGTCCTTTAATTGGCAATTCGACCGTAATGTCAGCGCTGCGGGTTGGATTGACCGGGACCATCTGCTGATTGCCAGCGAAACCGGGTTGAGCCGCTTCAACCTCGTGTCAGGGTCCGAAGAAATGCTCTGCGACATCGAATCCGACAACCCGTTGACGCGCTCCAACGACGGTCGAGCCGATCCCTGGGGTGGCTTTTGGGTCGGCACCATGAGCAAATCCGGAGATACAGGCATGGGAACGCTCTATCGCTGGCGTCCGGATCACCATGGGGGCGGTGAATTGCAGGTTTTGAAGCGCGATATGAGCACTCCCAACTCCATCTGCTTCGACCATAGCCGGGACTGCGCGTATTTTTCCGACACCAAAACCCGTATCATCTGGCGTATCCGGGTTGACCCCAAAAACGGTTGGCCATTGGACGAGGCGGCGATTTTTGTCGATTTGCGCGCTACAGATGACCATCCTGAACGCAAACCAGACGGTGCTGTGGTGGATGCAGAAGGATGCCTGTGGAGCGCTCAATGGGGTTCGGCCCGCGTCGCGCGCTACAGCCCCGAAGGAGCTTTCCTGTCCGCGATTGATCTCCCAACCGGCCACACGTCTTGCCCTGCGTTTGGGGGTCAGGATTTTCAGCATCTCTTTGTGACGACGGCGCGCCAGAAGGTACCCGAAAATCGTTCGAAGTGGCTTGAACATGCCGGAAACACGTTTCTTGTTCATTTGGATGTTCGTGGCTGTGCTGAACCGCGCGTTATTCTCAAATAACGATGTGGTAACCTGACTTTGTGCTAACCTATTCTGCGGGCGATTTGAGCCCATTTTCGGTGCGAACGCTCAGAGATGTTGGGCCGGATCTCAAAAGCGGCAGCCGCTACTGTGCGAAAACCGAATGGTCCACGAACTCTGCCAACAGTTTGTTGTCTTAGGCAGACAGACGCCCATCTTATACCAAGTGGATCAAATAGGCTTTTTAGATACACTTAGTCGCATCCATGACCTTCATAAAACCCCGCAGACGAAGACAGAATAGTAGCCGACGTGATCGAGCCGACGCATCAATACGGTCGATATCGCTGTCGCAGGTTCGCTGCACTGCCGAGAGAGGCGATAGGCTGTCTGAATAACATCAACTCAACGCCAACGGGACAGTTTAAGTCGACTTGATAAGAGGGGGGGTCTGGCTGATCGTAACCGCCAAGGTGTGGAGATGAGAAACAAACCCGGAACCAAGCATCGCCACGGCGAAAAGACCAAGGATCTGGATATGAATGAAAGTGAGCCTTCTCCAAGTGAATCGGCTTTTCGCTTCACTGGCACAGAAAAGTGCTTTCTGTCAGAAGCTTCTGTCTATCGCATCCTCAAGTTTCACGATCTGATCATCAGCCCGGCCTATGTGGTTTTGTCAACCGCAGACGAGTTCCAGGACAAGACAACACGGCCGAACAAGCTACGACAGACCGGCTTTATCTATCTGAAGGTGATCCGCTGGGGCTGGTTTTACGTCGGCACGATCATAGTCGATAACAGCCGATCCATCATCGCCTGGAAGCTCTGCACAACGATGACAGCCAGTGATGTTACCGATACGCTGGACCCGGCTTTGCAGGCGTCGGGCTGTGCCCAGGCGACCGTCTGCCACAAGCCGCGGCTGCTCAGCGACAGCGGGACCCGCTTGATCCCTGGCCAACTTGCTGAATGGCTGGAAGAGCAGGAAATCGATCATGTTCAAGGGGCGCCATACCATCCGTAAACTCAGAGAAAGATCGAGCGCTGGCATCAGATTGTCAAGAACCGCGTCTTGCTGGACAACTTCTACCTGCCCGGTGATCTCAGGCAGCAGATCGACGCCTTTGTCGATTACTACCGCCACCGGGGCTGTCACGAGAGCCTGCAAAACCTCATACCGGCTGACGCCTACTTCGGAGCGCGGCCATCTGTCCCAAAACCCTTGACGACGGGCACCTCCACAGTTCCTATTTACGACGGCCGCGCAAAGTGCGAGAGGCGCGCTTCAAGGAATGAGCCAAGCCACGTGCATATCGTTTCGAAGACCTAAATATACGTTTATGCTTCTTTGACTTGTCTGCCTTTGGGCGCATCCAACCGGTGTTCCGTGAACCGCCATCCAATTGAGTATCGCGCGACCCCGAAACAGCTTTCGGAATCTCACCGCGCAAAGCGGATCGAATAAATCCCACTTTTTCCGGCGACATGTAAGAGAACATAGACGCGAGGTCGTCGCGTTCAAAGTACTCATCGTCCCCGGAAAGGAACAGGTTCGGGATACCAGCCAGATATGCCTCTTTCAAATCCTCCGGCAATCGGGTCCAGGCAAAGTGCAGAAGGTGGATTTTGTAGGGAACGTAGTATTTTTGGAACTCGTCGTAGCGACCGAATTTGGTAAAAATTTCATTCATCAGCCGGACAGCGTCCAGCATTCCGATCACACGCGGATTGACCGATTGGGTCATTGAGTTTTGGTTTATTCGAAACTTGTAGAACGGCTTGTTGAGCACAAATATGTTCTGGCTGGAAAGCAAGGTGCGCAAGTTCTGTGGGTTGTCATCGAAATTGGCGCAATCGAGATCGAAATAGAGGTCCTTGTCGCGAAAGAAATCGGCCTTGAACACCTTTGCCCAAGGAAAGGGATATTGCGCGAACAGGCGCTTATGCTGCTCTTCCATCTCAAAAAGCCCCTGCTGCGGCAAATAGTTCTGAAATTCTCGATGCCGAGGCCGGCCTGTTTTGGAAACGTTGTAAAGCTCGTCGAAAAAGAAATACAACACATCTGCTTTCGTTTTCTGCATGGCTGACAGTAGCTCTTCATACGCATTAGGGACCAGCAGGTCGTCGCAGTCAAAGAAGTGCAAGTATGTGCCTTTAGCTTGTTTTACCCCAAGGTTACGAGCGGAGCGTTGGTTGGATTCTTCCTGATAAAGCGGCTTCACGCGCGCGTCTCGGCGGGCGAAATAATCCAGGATTTCCTGCGACCCGTCAGTGGATCCGTTGTTTACGCAGAGAAGTTCAAAATCACCAAAACTCTGTGACAATATCGATCCGATACAATCGGCCAGATATTGCTCGCCGTTAAAGACCGGCATAATGATCGAGAGAGCAGGCGTTCCCTCAACAGGTTGCGCAGACTTGTTATGCGCGTTCAGTGCAATTTGTTCGGCTTCCAGATGCTTAGGCCCGAATGCGTTGAGCAACGCCTCTATGTCTTCCGTGACTTGTAACTGCGGGCGGCCAAATTCTGCACCCGAAACGGAATATACGTAATACTTCAAAAGCCGCGCGACATGATCTTCGAATGACGTCTTTTGCGCCGATGTTAAGCCTAACTGAAGGGCATTCAAAATATCGTCTCTGAGAGCGTCCCTGCCGCTCAGTTCATAAACCGCGCCAGACCCGTTCAACTGATTGCGCCCAAGCATCAGGACAGGAGTGTCCCGCAATAACGCTTCGTAGTTGCTTTGCGAAACCTTGACCAGCGCAAGGTCGGCAATCTGCAGGCAGTCATCAAGGTTAACGTCCTTCAAAACCGTTACATTGGGGTACTCGTCTTCAAGGTCCAGTCCGCGCGTGATCGAAATGGGATGGGGCTTGTAGACTAGGTGGGTGCCCAGATCGCCCGCAAATGCCTCGGACAAGTTGCGAACAACATCGTCATTATCGCTAAAAAAAGGTGAATGATAGGTCCGGGCGTTGTCGTCGTAGGGCACATGGCCGGAAAAGGCACAATTGCTGCCGATATAGGCGACAATCTTTTTCCCTGAACTTTTTAGCCTCAAAAGCTGGTTCGAATCGGATGGCGAAACATCGATTTTGACGTTCCGCGTTGGCCGATCGCGCCGGGTCTTCTCGAGATAATTTTTGGCGGCTAACCTGTCGGCATCCGCCAACGGCAATGCGTTAAAGGCGTCAAAATTCTGGGCGACCCAGCTTTCGCCCATGTGACCAAGGCAGTCAAAGGCCAGTGTTTCTGGAAGAACACCGAGCTCCATGGTTAGAAACGGGATGCCGCGTTGCTTGCAAATTTGCCTAAGGATTCGCGAGCACAACAAATAGGCACCCCAGCCAACAACGACATCCGGTCTGTAGTAAGATATTGCTTTACTTAAATAAATATATGCCGCATTTGCCACTGCGCGGGCATTTCTTTGCGAACATCCATATTCCTTGACCAAAGCGGCGATCGCATCCGAAATTGCCTCTTCGGGAATATCGCTTCGTCTAAGTCCGAACTGGCGGCCAAAACGATTATTGAAAACCGTGCGTGTCACATGAGCCAACAGGTCAGGCAAATCCTCGGCGATCAGCCCGTCATTGCCATTGGCGTTTACGTTTCCATCGATAACCGCTAGGTCAAATTCGTTGTTGTCGAGGAAATCCGCCAATGTGCCGCGCAGTGGGCGATGACTACCGGTGTCGAGCCAAGAAAAGAACAGCATCCGCTTCTTTTGGCTGTCGGTCGTCAACTTCATCCATTCTTCGCGGGCTGCAGCTTTGGTCTCTATGTTGTGCTCGGTGAAAAACGGCGACGGGGCGTCAAACGGGTCGTAATCGGTTAACTGGCGGATTTCATCAAACCGTTCCGTTTGCTCTTCCACAAAGAAATATGCATTTTCGTCGACCAAATAGGATGGTGCGATTGAACGATAGCCCCTCCAAGCGCCACCCGCGAAGTGCACAACATACGGTTTTTCTTTTGTTTTCTTGTGAAAGAACTCTTGCGGGCTACGCTCGTCCAGCAGATTTTCCCCGCCGTTGCACAGATGCAGGACATCCCCTTCCTCAAACAAGCGGAACAGCTTGGGATCCTGGGCCCGGATCAACCGCACCAGATCCTGATCGTGCCAGAGGCAGTCCCGGAACAGTTCGATGTGACAGCTTGAGAAAAGCGCTTCGACCCGCCGGAATATCGAACGCATTGTCCTGGGGGAAGAGATCACAAACCCGATGTTTATTTCATGCTGGCCAAAATCCAACCCGTCGCTTGCGTGAAGTCGGGAATAGTGAGCATTTTTCATCCACAGGTTGGTGCCCGGCAAATTTCTGTTTTCTTCCTGCCAATACCATAACGCATCTGGATCAGACTGAGCGGTACGACGAAACAGGTCATTTATATCACGCTGAAAGTAAAGATCGTTGTCGCACAACGCCACAGCGTCATAGTTTCGACCGAACTTTTCCACCCAATCATTGATGATCAGCTTGCTCATTCTCTTGTTGCGGTACAGAAGAAAAGCGTCGTCTTCTTCCAGTTTTCCACGCAGGAATTCAGGTTGAGATCGAGCTATGTCACGACGGTATTTCCAGTTCTGGAAGCTGGTCAGTGGATTGATCAGAAAGCGGATTCCACGGCTTTCGAGGTATTCCTGGCACCCTGCGCTCAGATGGGTCGAGATGACCCACAAATCCCCATTGAAATTACCTTTTTCCGGGTCGAACAGGGACTCTATCATCAAATTGGCTTGCGCCACATGCATGGTGTTGGCTGTAAAAACAATTGCGTTTTTAGACATCTCGGAAATTCTCGTTACCGAAAGATTTTTGCATTGAAAGTTCTTTCTGATCGGGCCGGCGACGCAATACGTTAGATCGCAATTGCACGGCAATTTCTATACGGGTCTGATAAAAAATGCTGGTGCTTCTTCGCCGTCAGTCACTTTAGCCTCGAACCCACGGGCGGTATCAAGAGCCTCTCGAATCGTCACGTCCATATCAAGATAGCGGTATGTACCAAGTCGGCCTACAAACGCTACGCCGCGAGTGGCATTGGCAAGATCAACATATGCGCTCAGCAGTTCTTTTTCTTTGACTTGGCGAATTGGGTAATAGGGAATATCTCCGAACTCTGCCGAGCGCGAAAACTCACGATAACAGACAGAGCTTTCGTGTTCCTCCCAAGGTGCAAAATGCTTGTGCTCTGTAATGCGCGTGTAAGGTACGGTCTCTTCGCCGTAATTCATTTCTGCGCATCCCTGATAATACCCGTCATAGTCAAACCGTTCGAAATCAAGCGTTCGATATCCCAGCTGCTCCAACTCACAATCAAAATACTCGTCGAGCGGGCCGGAATAGAACACATGATCATCACCCTCTCCCATCGCGCGAGCGAAGCTTGTGTTCAGGTGAATTGTGATTCCGGGGTGGTCCAATATCGCCCGTATCATGGCACTATAGCCGTTTTTGGGCATGCCCCGGAATTTATGAAAGAAATAATTGTCGTCATAATTGAATCGCACTGGTAGCCGTTTCAGGATGGAAGCAGGCAGCTTAGACGGGTGCATGCCCCATTGTTTGATCGAATAACCCTTGAAAAAGGCTTCATACAGATCTTTACCAACAAAACGCAGCGCCTGTCTTCAAAAGTCTTTGGAACAACAATGCTGCTGTCCGCCTGTTCTTCGGCGATAAATCTCTTTGCCTCGTCCGGCCACATTGTTTTGCCGAATAACTGGTTGATGGTGTGCAAATTGATTGGAAGCGAAAAAACGCTTCGCTTGCCACTTGGATCACGACAGGTCGTCTTAACCCGATTTTTAAAGGGCAGGAATTCTTCAAACCGGTTGACGTAGCCCCACACTTCGTCATCATCTGTGTGGAAAATGTGTGGGCCGTACACATGGAGCATCATGCCGGAGTCAGGATCGCGGGCAGTATGACAGTTCCCACCGATGTGATTGCGGCTGTCGACTATAGTTATATCATGCCCAGCTTCGGCTAAATGGCGACCGGTTACGGCACCTGAAAGCCCGGTCCCCACCATCAGATATTTTTTTGTCATGCCCTGCCCAACCATATGGTCTTATCAGCGCAAGTGTTAATAGAGTACCTGTCTTTACGCAATCACACTTGTGGGATCTGCCCGGTGCCCCAAGGCCGCGAAGGCGACGCAGCTAAACAGTATGGATTAGAGGCAAGAATCTGCACAAAAATCCATCAGAAATAACAATCGCCCGTCTTCCCGGCGCACCCTTTTAGGCAGCTGAAAAGCTAGAAATGAGCAGCCACCGAAGACGATCCATGAGCAAGGTCTGTCTTTTGCTTTCGCTCCAACGAGGAGCTGCCACGGAAGTAGATCCTAGTTCTCTTGTGACGACTTGAGTATTTTTACGAACTCATTTCCAACACGAACCCTGGTCGCGCTGTCTTCTGGACAACCCTGTATGGGTTGCTTAGGGTTACGCGATGAGTGGAACTTTGAGTTTTGCTCAAACTGCCTCGTTGTCACTAGAACTAATGGCCGCTCAAAAGGTTATCAAGTTTGGAGCTCGGTAATTTATCATGGTTCCACTATGGAAAATCAAAAGAGAGTTGCAGCGTGCTTTTGTACCCGGGTATCGGACCAGAATTTATTCAAATGTCAGCAAGCAGGATAAAAACTACCTAAACGGATTGACCAAAAAATACGCAGGAAATAGATGTTTTATCATTGGGAATGGTCCAAGCCTTACCGCTTCGGACCTTGAAAAGATAAAGGATGAGATATCGTTTGCTTCCAATAAAATTTTTCTGATTTACGATCAAACATCCTGGCGTCCCAATTTCTATTGTGTTGAAGATAAGCTGGTTTTTACTCAGTGCATTGATGAAATACAAAAACTGTCTGGATGCAAAAAACTGTTTCCGGCCAATTTTTTTTCTGACACTAAGAGATTCGAAGGTGCGGTGTGTTTTCCTTTGATACCACCCAAAAACTGGGATAACCCGCTGGAAGATTCTGAATTCCCTGAGTTCAATCCAGACCTGTCCAGCGGGATCGCGTGGGGGTCAACAATAGTTTACACCGAGATACAATTAGCGATAGCCATGGGTTTCACAGAAATCTGCCTGCTGGGTCTGGACCACCAATATACCGACGGTAAAGTCTCTGAGGGCGAAAAGGGTGTTATGGTCAGCGACGGAGAGCAGAACCACTTTCACCCGCTTTATCGCCTTCCGGGGGAAAAATGGCACTCACCAAATTTGCATGTTCTGGAGGTTTCCTATGCAAAAGCCCGCACGGAAGCGGAAAAATTGGGTGTACGCATTGTCAATTGTTCCAGACGCACGAGGCTGAATGTCTTTGAGAGTGAGGAACTGGAGAGTGTCCTAGCCCGTAGCTCGAGTGGTAGGCCCAATTTGACTGGCCAAGTTTAATTGTTACCGCATGATTGGGTTCTGGTCCATCGAGGCAATAGTATCTTTTGCCTGCAGGAGGTAACCGAGTACTCTGCGTGGTCTTTTGGCGAAGAAACCAAACAGGCGGCTCACTGCCGCTCACCAATCTCGTGGTCCCTAGGTTCTGGACCTATTAATTTGGTTGCCGTCGACTTGGCTGCGTGATTCAAGCCCCTGAGTTTCAGGGGTATA
>NZ_JBWVBA010000022.1:0-18463 GCF_057221005.1 Ruegeria sp. HKCCD7628 | reverse complement strand
GTACTGCACTGGAAGATGCAGCATCGGTTGCTGGCCTGCTGGTCACTACCGAAGCGATGGTTGCAGACAAGCCGCAGAAAGACGCACCTGCCGCCGGCGGCATGCCCGACATGGGCGGTATGGGTGGCATGATGTAAGCTGCTGAAGCCTTAGTGCATATGGACGGGGTCGCCTTCGGGCGGCCTCGTTTCGTTTATGGCGCTGCAACCACCGACCAACCCGCTGAAATGCTGACCGCCCTGCCAGCATTCTTTTCCAAATTGATGGTCGCAATGCTCCATTCGAAAATCCAGCCCGAGTTCAAGCAATCCCTTCGCTGTAATCAGCGTTGAAAATTGAACGCCAGCGAAGCGGGTTCCCAAAAAGAAAAAACGAAATTCAGTTATGGAATTTTTATAACTTACACGATTAGCAAAAACGACATCGGGTCGCTGCCAGGAGAGAAAAAATGAGGAAACAGGTTTGACTGATT
Organism: Ruegeria sp. HKCCD7628; assembly: GCF_057221005.1. Taxonomy (NCBI): domain Bacteria; kingdom Pseudomonadati; phylum Pseudomonadota; class Alphaproteobacteria; order Rhodobacterales; family Roseobacteraceae; genus Ruegeria; species Ruegeria sp. HKCCD7628. The sequence continues at coordinate 17,991 of NZ_JBWVBA010000022.1, read as the reverse complement.
CCCAGTCCATTGAGCACTTCTCATGCACGAACGCCGAATACCAGAATGGCTTCGCCATGCGCCAGCACCCAGCGTGCAGGGATTCGCCATTCTGGCGGGAACGGAGGCGATTGCCAGGGGTATTTTGATTTCTGTCTTTCCGGTAGCGATATACAACGCGCTGAAGGATGCGCGATTTGTATCCGAAATTTATTTCGCCATTGGCGCAGTTTCACTCTTGATCGGTCTTCTGGTTCCCTACCTGATCCGGTTTGTCCCAAGGAGATTGGTCTATGTATTCGGCACTCTTTCGTACGTCGCGGGTGCGGTTATGACGACCGTTGCGACGCCTGCCGCCGTTATTGCGGGGCTCGCACTCACGACTTTCGCCGTTGTGACGACATTTGTGTGCTTCAACGCCTATGTACTCGACCATGTTGCCAGGATTGAACTGGGACGTTTTGAGACATCCCGGCTTTTCTACAGTGCGCTGGGTTGGACGGCTGGCCCTGCGCTAGGCGCGATATTGTACGAATGGTGGCAACCTGCGCCGTTCCTGATTGCAGCCGGTGCGGCGATTGTCATGCTGCTCATCTTTCTTGTTATGCGCCTCGGAAACGGCAGGCTCATCACCAAAAGTCAAAGCACTCCCGCAAATCCGTTCGCCTATTTCGGGAGGTTTTTTGCGCAACCACGATTGGTTGCCGGATGGGTATTCGCAGTCGTTCGTTCCTGCGGGTGGTGGATTTATGTCGTATACCTGCCCATCTATGCGGTTCAGAACGGGCTAGGCAGCCAACTAGGAGGGATTGCTTTGTCGATTTCCAATGCCGCCCTGTTTTGCACCCCGCTGATGCTTCGGTTTATGCAGCGCAGTTCGGTGCGCACAGTAGTCAGAACCGGATTCCTCATGTCCGGGCTGCTATTTCTATTTGCTGGAGTTCCATTCGGAATCCCTGAAGTCACAATCGCGTTCTTAATGATGGGCTCGATTTTCCTGATCTTGCTCGATGTTTCCGCAGGTTTGCCGTTCCTCCTCGCAGTCAAACCTTCCGAACGAACTGAGATGTCAGCAATTTACGCGAGCTTTCGCGATGTTTCGGGTATTATTACACCTGGTGCCGCCTGGCTGGTTCTTCTCGTGGCACCGCTCTCTGGTGTGTTCGCCGCGGGTGGTGCAGGTTTGCTTTGGACGTGGGTTCTGGCTCGTAAGCTGCACCCCCGGCTGGGTCAGACACGCATATCAGTCGAAAGTACTTCAATGGAAGCTGGTAAAGTTGCTGCTGATATGGTGAGCCTGCCAAACTTAGCCCATGAGAAATCAGTCGCCAGTCGCTTACCGACGGATACATAATAGAGGCCAGCCATTGAGTGACCAAAGCAACTCAGGCGTCAGTACCGTGCGGAATTCCAGGATTAAGCAGAGGCGTTGGACTACAAGAAATGCCATTTAAGCGAGAATGTTAAAGGCAAGCCTAACTCTTTCGACTCTGTTTTATACACGAAAGGAATCGTTAGCCTTGTAGTCTCGGACTCTTAGTCAAACGAGTACGAAAATCATCACCGAAACGCCGGGCCATGTGCCCAGACCGTCAACGAATACCGATCACCATTCTCAACCGGTGTCACTTGATGCAACAAAAAGCTTGGAAAGATGGTCGCGCTCCCTTGATACCGGCTGGCCGTTACAGCATAAGCGCCCGGCATAATCTCCAAGTCACCGCCGTCGTACATCCCGGGTTTGCTGAGTTGAACGACCAGCGACAGCTTTCTTTTTCGGGCGACTGACCCGTCGCCGATATCGGAATGCCACGCAAAATGACCACCATCTGATGCTTTATAGCAGGCAATCTGCGGACTTTCGGCGAACTCGCTCAGATCGAAGCCAAACTTGTCGGTGTTGGAGCGACGGACAACATTGATCAGGCGTGACATCACCCAATCAGAGCCTTCGACGTCGTCCAGCCAAGTCACATCCGCTCTGCGCAGATTATGATCCTTGTTCTGCCCAACAAGCAGAGCCTCGTTTGCCGGGGCTTTTTGTGATGCAGCAACAATCTGCTCACATTCCCGCGCGGTAAATGCACCGGGAATCGAATGAACTTCCAGCATTCTGTACACCATTTTTGATTGGTACTAAATTTTGCCAAGATGCACAGATGGCGCTGCGCTGTTTTCGACCTAAGAGGCTGAAAGCGACGTAATTTTTCTGCAATCTCAATTGTTTTGGGTCCAGCAATCCGGATTTGGAATTCACCCTAGACGTTCTCGGATTCCAAACGGTATGCGATGCGGGATCAGGGAACGCGAGCTTTGTGTCACCTGTGACTGAAATATCCAATATTCAGGCCTTGGGTTCCCCTCAGCCTCCTTTGAACCGGTGATTGTGTGCGCGCCAAGGAAGATCGTCGGTTGCGTCCCATTCGTAATCGCTTGGGCGCAAACGTCGTTCCCGGTTTTCTTTTTCCGGGTCGAATTCAGACGGGTCCCATATCTCGGCTGCTTCGTCCCAATCTTGTGGGCTTTGCAAATCCTGCTGTTTTGCTGCCGAGTGCTTCACGATCCCGAACCGTTGTGGCGCAATGAAACGCTTTATGTGTTCGGTAACGCGATTAATCCAGCGCCTGCCCATCGATACCTCCTTTCCCTCCTCTTCGTTATTTTAGGAGATCAAAGCTCGTTTTCGGAGTGCCAAACCTTATGATTTTTTCTCAACGATGTTATCGATGATCTGAATAGATGTTTGTTTTCCGTATATTGTCTCCTTGAGGGTCAATCCCTTCGATTTGGCAGACTTCTATACCTCCTTATACTGTTCTGGTCTCGATGGACGGCCGCGGAGAGAAAAATGCGTTTGCAAAGGTCTTTTGGTTGGAGGTACTGGGCCATCATGGGCGGCGTTTTGATGGTCGTGTTTACCGCTGGTTTAATTTTCGAATCTGGCAAAAAGCAGCCCGCAGCAACCGAAGCCCTGGAGGCTTCCGAAAACTGACAATTCGCCTTCTACATGGTAAGCCGCGAGTAGTCCGCCATCTCAGGCCGTGACGGGAAACTGTTTTTTTGCAAAGGCACTCAATAGCTGGGCCGCCTTGCAGGGGAGGCTTTCAGGATCATCGTCTGCAAAAACAGCATAGGCGGCATAGGCAAACCGGGGAGCATCCTCAATCACCCTCAACCAACCGGTTTCGACTTCCTGCGCAACTACCCGCCAGGGGAAAAATCCGGCTCCCGGCTGGGCTTTCAAGTAGTTCAGGCCGAGAGTTCCAATACCAAGCTGCAACATTGGCGTTGGAATTTCCGGAAAGTTCAGCAGGTGATCGGCACGGAATTCCGGCCCCCAGTCGATCAGAACATAGTTTTCTTCAAATGGGCTTCGCGAGGTATCGAAATCGCTGCTCACGAGTACGAAATCATCTTCGAACAACTGCATTGCGGTCAGCCCAACAGTGTTCCGCGGATCATACATCACAGCCAAATCCAGCGCGCCCGCAGTCGTTTGGCTTAGCAGTGTTTCAGTTGAAACCGTAGACCCGTGAACCGCCACATTCGGAAACGCTTGCATGAACTCTGGCATCGCGTCGATCAGAAACCCATCCCACAAGCTGGGTACGGCACCGATTTCCAGTGCAGCTTCCACAGCATCAGGCAGGGAGGCGTCGATCCGGGCCTGTGTCCAGCACCTGACAAGTGCCTGCGCGTGTTTATGAAAGCGGTGCCCGGCCGGAGTAAGTGTAGCACCCGATTTTCCGCGCTCGAACACTGATCGTCCAAGCTGTTGTTCGAGCGACCGAATGCGCATGCTCACTGTTGATTGTGTAACGTAAACCTTGTTGGCAGCCTCCAGAAAACTGCCCGTTTCGACAATCGCCAGAAATGTTCGCGCGAGTTCAATATCCATGGGGTAACTATTCGATTTTCAAATATAATGCATGAAGCAATTTCGCTATTCAACTAAAACAGTATGTGGCAGATTTGGCTCGTAGCATGAAACTGCTGCCGCTGTTCGGTAGCGACCCCAGGGTCTCAGAGTCCCCCATCTCGAAGTGAGTGTCGAAGAACGGCTCCCGGCAGCGCGAGGTATCTTTCATGCTACACGACCTGCCTCACCTGATCGGGAACGCGTTGGCCTGCGTTCCCGATCCATAACAAGGAATACAATGTTTAGACCGTACCTAAGCGCAGAACTGGCACAATTCTGAGCCATCTCTGTCGACGATAACAGCCAGCGGGAATTTCGCCCCAGTGGCTGCTACCGGATTTCCTCCAGCAGCACTTTGAGGTGCGATACAGGAACACCGATGTTGGAGCCGCCAAATTCGGGTAAGATCGCGGCATTTATAGCAACCACCTCGCCGTTTCGGTTAAGGGCAGGTCCGCCGCTTCCGCCGGTTGTGGTTTCAGCATCATAAACGACTGCACCGGGACTGGTCTGGGCGACGATCCCCCGGCTGGCCAGAAGTCTGATCTTGTTCTGCTCTGAAAGGTGTTTTGCAATCATCCAGAAATCGACGGCGCCATCGCTCTCCAGCGTTGTCAGAAAATCCGGCCCGGCCTGCACAATCAAGGCCTTTAGGCCAGTTGGAAATCCAAGCAGGAAAACTTCTTCACCTGCACGCGGCGGGTCAGGTGCCAGTGTAAGCCCAAGCCCTTGAACACGGTTCGCATCAACGGACAGAAGCGCCAGATCGGCCGTTTTGCTTGCCCTAAGCAATACCGCTTCCATTGGCTCGAATTGTTCTGGCAGATAAGCCAGCAGACTAAGTATCTCAGCTTCAAGCCCCGCTGCCTTCAGGGCCTGTGCCCGATCCCCGGTCGTCCAGGGCAAGGCGACATGACGGTTGGTCACCAACAGAGAGGTGTCCTGCAAAAGAAACCCGGTCCCGGTGAACTGAAACTCTGCCGGCGCGCCTGCCGCATCTGGCTCAATCCACGGTTTCCCGAATGGAGTTTTTAGGTTCTCCCCGTCCGGGCCAAGCACATGCCACGCAATTTGCCGCTTTCTGTTTGTCGCAATCCATAGGCCCCTTGGATAAAGGCAATGGATCGCGTCGAGCCCGTTATTACCCGCCTGGACGCACCAACGCGCTCTTCCAATGTCCCAAGGCGCTGCTCGGTGGAAATCACCCGGTTGTCAAACGCTTCTCTGAGCGCGACCAGATCATCCGCCGTCAGTGCATCTTCTCGCGTCTGCGTAAGCATGACAGCAACCGCCTCGATCTTGAGAGATTCCTGTTTAAGGCTGTCCGCCAGCTTCCGGTCGTTCTGAAAAAGCAAATAGCCAAAGGCAAAGATTAGAAGAAGCACACCAATAACAGTAACCCGGAACAAAACCGTGGTTTGTGAGGCCAGCCGACGTCCGCCTTCGCGCAGCGCACTGGACATTTTGCTGGCGAAGGGTCGTCGGCTGGAGCGCGCATACACATAAGCGTCACTTATTATGTCTTCGACCGTGTGATGTGCAGGGAATGAGACGTCACATACCCGATAGCGCGACATGGGACCCTTTTCACCGAACTCGATCATGTCGCCATTTCTAAGAGTTACCGAAGCAGTCTTTTGACCATTGACCCAGATTTCCCGGCCTGGCAGCGCGTTTAGCGTGTAACCGCCTTGCGACCATTGAAAGGTCGCCACATCTTCGTCATGTGGGGGTACATCCTCTTTCCGCCCTATCTTCAGGATACTGTCTTGACCTAATGAAGCCGACAAAGCGGTGCCGACAAGCCAGGTCACGGTTCCGCGAGACGGACCGGTCAAGCTTTCCAGAAATGCCCGGACATTGCCCGATCCATATTCCGTATCGCTTTCATCCGGTAACCGCATGGTTCATCTCTGATCTTATGCGTGGCAAGCAGTTTATCACGCGCGGCTATGAAGCCGCCACAGCTACTCTGGTAATCACATGGATCGCGTGACCAGATCGTCAAGTTGTAGATCACAATCTCATTTGTCCGGCTCAACTCCGGCTTGATAGACGTTCCTTCTGCACGAGCAGCAGTGACCATACTTAACGTTTGCTACACTTCTGGTACTGCGGCTGCACCAAGCGAGAAATTCGAATTCACAGGCTAGGCTCACAGTAGACCTCGAGTGCAACACAGTTTCAGCGACAGGGCCAGCAGACGGCCCATTGAGGACATTTAGGACGGAATTCAAATGCTGCGGTGGCATACCGGTCTGCGGACATCCGCAACAGTGGCGCAAGCTCTTCATTGTTCACTGATTCCGCCAAGCCACGTTCGTGTCGCTTCAAGCCCCTTGCGCAAGATAGAAAACATCTGCTCAATTTCACTTTCGCTGATGATAAGGGGCGGTGAAAGAACACACATGTTGACAATAGGTCGAACTAATAACCCACGTTTTTGGCATTCTATATCGATCTGGCCGCCAATCTCGTAGTCGCATCCCAGATCACTCCGGGGATCACCATCGACTGAGCATTGTACGCATCCCATCAACCCCATCCCGCGCACATCGGCAACGATATCAATCTGTCGCAAATGCTGCAGCTGATCCTGAAAAACCGGAGCGACCTTTTGAACGTGTTCGAGAAGTTTTTCCCGCTCTATGATCTCAATGCTCTTCAAACCCGCAGCCGCGCTAACCGGATGACCAGAATAGGTGTAGCCATTTGAGAAGGTCGCATCTTTTCCTCCAACGTCTGCGATCAATCGGTCAGAGATAACCGCGGCACCCATCGGCGCATACCCAGATGTCATTCCTTTGGCACAAGTGATTATGTCAGGCTGAATGCCGAAAACAGCATCTGACGAAAACCAATGGCCCAATCGCCCAAATGCCGTCACCACTTCGTCGGAGATATATAGAACATCATACTTCTTGCAGATGTTTAGGCAGCCTTTGTGGTATCCATTCGGCGGCACGATCACGCCGCCAGATGCCAGAACCGGTTCGGCGATAAAAGCGGCAACGTTTTCGGGGCCAAGAGCTACAATGGCGTTTTCAAGATCGGAAATTTTCTCCTTTAGAAAACTCTCGTCGCTTTGACCAGGTGAACGGTAGAGCGGATTCACGTCGGGCAGGAAATGTGCGAGGTCATCCGCCTTGTCTAGCCAAAGCCTGTCACGCTCTTTTCCACTGACGCTGGCCGCCAGATAAGTGCTTCCGTGATAGGCTTTTTGCCTTGAAATGATCTTCTTTTTCTCGGGCCGACCCAAAAGGTTGTTTCGAAAGTGGACAAAGCGGATGGCCGTATCCACCGCAGTCGAACCGCCGGTGGTAAAAAAGACATTGTTCAAGTCGCCCGGCGCACGTTTGGCGATTTCGCGTGCGAACAGCGCGGCAGTTGAGTTGGCGTTGTTGAAGGGAGAGAAATAGGCGAGGTTTCGAGCCTGCTCAGCCATGGCCTCGGCCATCTCCTCTCGCCCATAACCGATCTGAGTGCACCACATCCCGCCTGGTCCGTCGATCAAGCGTTCGCCTATTTCGTTAACCACATGGATGCCGCTGGCACCTTCGATAAAAGTGCGGTCGCTTTTGCCCAAAGTTGCCATTCCTTCCCACGGGTGCAGGAAATGATCGTTGTCCCAGTGCTTGGCGTTAGAGTTATCCACGGCGGGCCATGCTTTCTGCGCTCATCACAATTGGGAACTCTTCGCGCACCTGAGCGTCTGAGGCGCCGAAGTAGTTGGGGAAATGGCTGTCGAGAATGGAATTGGCCTTGTCACGGGCGCGGTCCAATAGATCAGTTTTGCCTTCGTTTTCCCATGTATCTGTACGCTCACGATCCATGAGCCGCGGGTAGACAAATTCGGTGTTCATATAGTTCAGCGTGTGAGGGTTACCGAGGAAATGACCTGGGTCGATGGCACACTGGTGGATCACATCTACCGCCATGGTTTCATCCGTGACCTCTATCCCGCGCAACGATCGCAGGATCATACCACCCGCTTCGTCATCGATGACCATACTTTCAAAGCTGCATCCCATCAGGCTACCCATCATACCGCCGAACTCGCACAAACGATTGGCACCGGCATGGGCGGCAAGCGTGAAGGTCAGTGCTTTTTCCAACCCGTATTGCGCGTCGGGTATTTTTGCATCGGTCATGCCTGCGCCAACGGATGTGGGAAGGCCGTAGAAATTGCCCATCTGAATGGCTGCCGCCCCGATGAGAGCCTGTTCACCGCTGCCGCCGGTGAACGATCCGCTACGCAGGTCTGTGATGAAGGGCCAGGCGGCAAAGCAGACCGGACAGCCCGGTGTGATGAGGTTTACAATGGCAACACAGGCCAGCGTTTCGGCCACGGTTTGCACCAGTGTTCCCGCAAGCGTCGCGGGGGCTGTGGCCCCGGCCTGAGGAGGCACGGCCAGATCGACAGTTAGACCAAGTTTGGCAGTATCAATCAGGATTTCCATGTTCTCCTTGCCGATCCGCAAGGGGGAAACCATTGGGCAGCCGCCAAATATGACGCTTGGCTTCTTCATGAAAGCCCCTTCACCACCGTGAGCCAAATCAAACATGCGGATGGCATGCGGGATATGGCTGCGGTCGCGAAAGGTCAGACAGGCAGGCTTTTGGCTGCCTGCGAGCATCGCATATATGGTGTTCATGTCGTGAGCGAAATTATCGGTCACGTCGGTGGCCAAAACTGTGTCGCCCAGCATATGGATGTTGTCCAAGCGGTCCACTAGTCGGGTGAAATCATAAACGTCGCGCAGAACCGATGGACGATAGGACTTGGTCTCGGAATCGAAGGTTGTGACGGCGGTGCCAGAGTTGGCGAAATAGACACTCTCGGCCGAGCAATGCATGTCGTCTTTGCCTGCACGCTCACCGCGGGCATAGACATAAAACTCTCTGGCGGCAGCCGCCAGGATGTCTTCCATAAGGGCGCGGGGGAAGCACAGCCTATTGAGGTCATTCAAAACTGCGCCTTTGGGAAGCACCAGATCAAGCAATTCCGGGAAATGGTCGGTAACGCCCGTGTTTTCCACAACGGTTAAGGCCGCTTGATGGATGTTCTCCATATCTGCTTGGGTCAGCGGTTTATAGCGGCCGCCACTTAGGCCTCCACGTACGGCCTCATTGCCCGTGGTAGCCTGTTGAACCTTGATGCGCGCGGCGCGTCCGCCGCCGCCGCGACGGCGTGATTTTGCCTCAGCCATGACCGGACATCCTTTGTTCTGGGTCCGGGCTGATCATGTTGAAATAGAAATCGTAGAAGTCCTGGATCGAGGTTTCCATCTCGCCCAAGGGGCCCGGTTGGAAGTATTGAGAATTTACGCCGGACTGGTTGTGGCGAATGATGCGTTCGTCATCCAAAGATGTGACATGCCAAAGCCAGGTCAGGTCTTCTTTGTCGTAGTCTTCGCCTTCTTCGGCGTCAGCGCGAACCAGCCAGACCACCTGAATGTCGGTTTCCTGTAAGCCTCGTGGAATGAAGCGGTAGCCGACCATGTGATCCGAATAAATCAGGAACCAATTCAACGGACCAACATCAAAGTCTGTTGCGCCACCGTCGAAGCCTTTGAGCGTTCCAAGCAATGGTGCAAGTGCCTCGCCCGATTGGCTGCCGGTTTTGTAGCCTTGGTAAAGCGGATAGCGACGATAGTACCCGCTGGTAAATGGGGTCAGCGCAGCGTCGCCGACAAGAGTCAATTCATTGGGTGACAGCCCGGCTTCTACAGCCCTGGCCTTTAGCGGTTCGACCAAACCAGCCATGTCTTGCGGTGATTTCAAGCTATGGGATCGAGAATACTCTTTGTGAGCTGGCCCGCAGTGGTAGCATTCAAGGTAGTTCTCAACCGCTAGTTTCCAATTCGCGGGAACAGGAAATGACGCGGTATGCGCTACTTTCAAATCGTTCAGGCCATAGGGTTCGACGAGTGGCTCAAGTTTGCTGAGGACAGGATCAAGTGATGGGGTGTTTGCATCGGCACAGACAAAGATCAGGCCCTTGAAGACACTCACCTGAACGGGAAGAAGCCCAAACTTTGACGGGTCGAATTGTTCCCCCATATTGTGACTTGCACGAAGTTTTCCTGATAGCTCATATGTCCATGCGTGGTAGGGGCAAACAAGAACGCGGGCGTTGCCGGATTGTTCAGTGCAGACGCGAGATCCGCGATGGCGGCAGACATTCAAATGAGCACGAGTGTCGCCATCGCGGTCGCGAACAACGATAATGCTCTCCGGGCCATAGTCTAACAGGAAGTAGTCACCGGGGCTTGGGATTTGACTGACGTGACCTGCCCAAAGCCAGTTGCGGTTCCAGACCCGGGCGATGTCATAGTTATAGATGTCTTGGGAGGTATAGAATTCGCGCGGCAGGGCGTGGCCGTACTGGTGCGAGGCTATCAGCGCATCCAACTCAAACGGTCGGCTGTTCATCTCGTTTCCTCCAAATCGATTATCTCGCGGCGAAACCAATCCTGGTCTGCTTCTGCCTTGGGGCGTTCAAAATCACGGGCCGCGCGGTGGCCCGCGAAGACTGCGTCGACGATCAGCCCTGGAGAAGCGGCATCGCCAATAAGTTCGACGGTTTTCAACCTGAGCCCGCGCAAGCTGTCATATAGCGTCGTCCCACGCTGACGTTCAGTGACCAGAATTGTCGAGGCACATGGAATATCCATTTCGCGACCAGTAAAGGCACAACCGATGCGGGCCATGTCACCTTGAACCGCCGTCAGCACCTGATTGCAACGAATGTCGATACCAAGCTCCATCAGACGGGCCTGAATGCGAGGCTGCTCCAAAGTATTGATGGAGTAAGCTGAAACCAAATTCTCCGGCGTGACAAAGACCACCTGGTATCCTGCCGTCGCCAGTTTTTCGGCGATCACTCCTGCCAGATAGATATGATCGTCATCATAGATCATGACCGGGCCATCAGGCGGTAGAACACCATTCATTATGTCATCAGGCGTCAGCACATTGGCGCTTTGCTCGATCTGTGGCACATGGCGCTGGGTGTTACGGCCCATGCCGTCGGTTCGCCAAAGGCTGCCGGTGGCCACAAAGACGTGTTCGACGCCCAGCTCTGCCACTTGATCGCCATCAAGCCTGCTGTCAGTGAAAAGCTGAACGTTGCCGCGTTGCTTTAAATCATGCAGACGATAGTCGACGACGCGGGACCAAGCTGCGAGGCCGGGAAGTTTGCTTTCCTTCGTAACCCGCCCGCCCAATTCGGCTGACGCTTCGGCCAAGGTCACCTGATATCCTCGCCTTGCCAACTGCATGGCGCATTCAAGACCGGCAGGGCCACCGCCAACAACCAAAGTATCCGCGTTGCTCTTTTTCGGCGCGATGATCTCGGGGTGCCAACCGCGTCGCCATTCCTCACCCATCGTAGGGTTTTGAGTGCATCGGATCGGGATACCCAGATTGTCCGACGACACGCAGATATTGCAGCCGATGCATTCGCGGATTTCGTCGATCCTGCCTTCCTCGATCTTTTTTGGTATGAAAGGGTCCGCAATGGATGGCCGCGCGGCACCGATAAGGTCGACAATTCCTTTTTTGACCATCGACAGCATCATGTCGGGGGATGTCAGGCGACCGACACCAACCACAGGTTTTTGGGTGATCTGCTTAACGTGGGACAGAAACGCGTTCTGATATCCGTCCTCTGGCTGAAAACGAGTCGTGGCACTGTCATTGGACCAGTCAGCCACATTCACATCCCATAGGTCAGGAAGATCGGCCAAAAGCTCGACAACGGCGCGGCCTTCTTCTGCTACCTGCATGCCCCCGGCACCCATCATCTCATCAATAGCAAAACGGAACGCCACAGCGCAGCTGTCGCCCACGGCTTCGTGAGTGTCTTCCAGCAGTTCACGTGTCAGACGCACGCGATTTTCGAGCGACCCACCATATTCATCGCTACGCTGGTTCATATGCGGCAGCATGAAATGTTGCGCCAATGTCATGTTGTGCCCGGCATACACATAAATGATGTCAAATCCGGCATCTTTCGCGCGCAAGGCGGCCTCGCGGTGCCAACGGCGAAATTCCCGAATGTCGGCTTTATCCATAGCCCGCGCCTGCTTGGGGTGTGTAGTGTCGACAGACATTTCGGAAGGTGCAAGAACCGGGGCGCGGGTAAGCAGGTTTTGCGCATGATTGCCGTTATGAACCAGCTGGATAGCCGCCAGCGCACCATGTGCATGCACTGCGTCTGTCATCAGCCGCAACGCGGGCACATCGCGCGCGTCCCATAGCCGCCCTTCGGCGTAAGGAGAAAGGTCAGAAGTCGGGTGAATCTCGGTCTCCTGATTGGAAACCACCGCCCACCCGCCTTCGGCCTTCATTCCACGAACGGCAGCATCCGCCCTTGGTCGGAGGTGCCCCAGCCCGGTGCAATGAGGCACCTGATAGAAGCGGTTCCTGGCAGTGACTGGCCCGATCTGAACCGGTTCCAAGAGCATAGCATATGGGTTCGCGTCTGACATGTTCACGCGTTTTCCTGTGTTTGTGTTCCAGGGCTGGTTGGCCCCGGAGATACTGTTGAATCAGAAGCCGGCTTTGATCCGTTCAAACTCCGCCAGCATTTTTGCCTCAAGCTCGGGGTTCACCGCATCAAAGAACAAACTGCCCTCGAAGAAGCTTTTTGGATCGGAGAAACCATAGGCTTCGATGTTGGCCTGATCGGCAACTTCGAACGCTTTTGCGTTCGAATGCGGGTAGCCCCAGTTGTCGATGATGTACTGACCGCTGGCCGGGTCGGTAAGCGCGTTCAACAGATCATAGACCTGATCGACCGGTGTCGTGGATGATTTCAGATGCACGTAGCCGCACGCCCAGGTCGCGATACCCTTGTCGACGTCTCGCATCATCGCGGCAGGCACCTCATTCCAGATCAGGTTTAGTTCTGACTGGTTCCAGGCCCAACCGAATTCGATCTCGCCGCTGGTCATGGCCTGGTCAAACTGACCTGCGTCGGACCAGTAAAAGCGCATGTTCGGGTGGATCGAGCGCAGGAAGTCAGACGCTTCCTTGAACTGCTCATCGCTCAAGTTGGTGTAGTCGTCAGCATTTCCAGTAGCCAGCGCCGCTAACGCATAAGCAGATGATGCGGCATCCGGGATAGCGATCTTACCGGCATAGGCCGGGTCGGCCAGCAATTGCAGTGAGATATCGTCCCCCGAGATCTTGTCGGTGCGATAGATAAGGCCCGTGTTCCCCCATTCGAACGGCAACATGTAAAGCTGGCCGTCCAGAACGATGGCGTCGACCTCCTTGATCTCGGGCAGCACATCCGCCCAATTGGTCAGCTTGCTTTCGTCCAGCGGCTGAATCAGATCGGCTGCGACCCATTTTCTGACCGCGTCGGAACAAGGATGCGCTAAATCAGCTGTAAATCCGGAGCTTAGCTTGGTAAAGGCTTCTTCCTGGCTACCGAAATAGGAATAGCTCGGTGCTTCATTCCCGTATTTTTCCATGTAGCTGGCAAAGAATCCCGGGTCTTCATATCCCGACCAGTCAAATACCGTCAGATCAGCTCCACCAGCGCTGGCGCTTCCTGTACTTATTGCCGTCGCACATGCGAAGGCCGCAATTCCCTGAAGTTTCAATTTTTTTCCTCCCATTTTCTTATTCTGTGTCAGTGCCAAGATCGATCACGCTGGCGCTTTGGACTCCCAGCCAAACTGCGTCGCCGCGATTGAAATCAACCGTGTGAAAGTAGTTCGGAACCGAGACCGAGATCGGCTTGTCGGTTTCCGCAACCTGAATGTGGTAGTGAATGTTCTCGCCATAGAAGGCGACGTTGCTGACTTTGCCCTGAACAGTTGATGGATAGTCTTCGGGTTTTTCAGAGGTGATTTCCAATTGTTCGGGTCGAATACCGATGTTCATATCTCGGGCGCTGGTTGCGACGTTGGGGTTTTTTTCAATCTCCATTTGGCCAAAGGCCTTCGCGTCGATTGAAAGCGTATCGCCATTTTCCTCAAGCAACTGGGCAGGCAAAATGTTCATCTCACCGATGAAACTGGCAACCTGCTGATCGCAGGGCCGGGCGTAAAGCGTTGTTGGCGTATCCACCTGCTTTAGCCGCCCATTGAACATCACGCCAATGCGGTCAGACATTGTCATCGCCTCGTATTGGTCGTGTGTGACCATCACAAAGGTTATACCCAGCGATTGCTGCAGATTACGCATTTCAAATTGCATCTGCTCGCGCAGCTTCTTGTCCAAGGCCGACAAGGGCTCATCCAGCAACAATACTTTGGGTCGCATGATCAGCGCACGGGCGAGCGCCACCCTTTGCCGCTGCCCGCCTGACAGCTCACTTGCGCCGCGATCCTCAAGACCGCCCAGCTCGACCATTTCCAAGGCTTCGGCCACACGCTGGTCGATTTCGGCCTTGGGGGCCTTGCCACGTAATCCATAAGCCACGTTGTTTCCAACATTCAGGTGCGGGAAGATGGCGTAGCTCTGAAAAACCATGTTCGTCGGGCGGTTGTTGGCAGGCACACCATCCATATCCTGACCGTCGATCAGTACGGTGCCTTTGGTCGGCTCTTGGAAACCAGCGATCATCCGCAATACCGTGGTTTTGCCGCATCCCGATGGGCCGAGGAGTGAGAAAAACTCGCCTTCCTTGAGATCGAGGTCGATCCCGCTAGCCGCAAGAAAAGTGCCATAGCGTTTCTCGACGCCCCTGAGTTCGATGATGTTTTTTTCTGTCATTGGACCCCTGATGCGGATGAGCGGCGCCGGAAATACTCGGCCAGCACCAAAAGTAGAACCGATGAAAGCAGCAGGATAGAGCCTAAGGCCAAAACGTTTGGAAGCTTGGCGGGGAAACGAATCTGGCTCCAGATGTAGACTGGCAAGGTTGGTTGGTTGCCGGACAGGAAAAAGGCGAGCACGAACTCGTCGAAGCTGACTGTGAAAGTGACCAGCAAACTTGCGACGATACCCGGGGAAACGACCGGAAGCGTCACGCGGCGGAAGGTGTCGAACACGCCGACACCTAGATCGTATGATGCTTCCTCCAGCGACGCATCGAAGTCATCAAACGCAGACTTCAGGATCGAGACGGAAAACGGCAGCGCAAGAAATGTATGACCCAGAACGACGGTCAGCAAAGACGGCTTAAGACCGATAAACAAAAACAGAACCAGCATTGAAGAAGCGACGATAATGCCCGGTATAACCAAAGGCAGCATCACCAGACCTTCGGCAGCACGCTGACCCCGAAAACGGTACCGAACAAAGGCGCGGGCGGCGAACAATCCCATAGCGGTAGAAAGAAGTGCCACGACGGTGCCGACGCCAAGCGAATTCCAAAGGGCCTGGATCAAGGTATCCTGTTCGCCCAGCTTCCGATACCAGTCCAGCGTCCAGCCCTTGATGGGAAAGGCAACGATTGTGCCGCTGTTGAATGAAAACAAGGGCAGAAAAAGGACCGGCAGGTAAAGAAAAACCAAATACAGAAAGGCGTAGGCTGTCAGGGTCGAAGGGCGTCTCATCTTATCCGCCTCCCTAGCCGGGTGGCGGTAATTACAAACACTATAGCGACAAAGCCAACCGATAGCATCGCGATCAGTGAAAGGGTGGCGCCGAGTGGCCAGTTGTTGGCGGCCCCGAACTGCACCTGAATAAGGTTGGCGATCATCTTTCCATCCGACCCGCCAACCAGTGCCGGGGTCACATAGTCACCTACCGTGGGAATAAATATGATCAGACAAGCAGCAATGATCCCCGGGATGGTTAGTGGCAGCGTCACCCGCATGAAGCGTTGAAAAGGGCTGTTACCGAGGTCGGTGGCGGCTTCTAGTAAGCTCGGATCGATCTTCTGCAATGAGACATAGATCGGCAGGATCGCAAATGGCGCCCAAGCATGGGCAAGCGTCAGCACGACTGCAAATTCATTGTAGAGAAGGAAGTCGAGCGGTTCGTCGATCAGACCAAGCATCAGCAGTGCAGAATTCATTACGCCGTTGAACCCCAGGATGAGTTTCCACGCAAATACACGCAGGAGGTAGCTAGACCAGAATGGAATGGTGATGAGCAGAAGCCAGATGGTCTTTTTACGGGCCTTCATCGCGATGAAATAAGCGATGGGATATGCCAGTGCGACAGTAACTGCTGTAACTGCTCCGGCAATCCAGATCGACCTTAGCATTAAGTGTCTAACCAGAGGATCAGCAAACGCGTCGCTATAGTTTTTTAGCGTCGGCGTCTTGTCGAGCGTTACGTAGGTTTGCGTCCAGAACGAATAGGCGATCAGGATCAACAACGGAGCCGCCACCAGAAAGCCCACATAAGCCGTGGCTGGTGCGCTGAGGGTATAGCCCCGGGATGCTTCGCTACGAAAGATTACCCAAACTCCCATCCGGATTTTCACGAGTCACTAATGGACGATCGTCCATTAAATGTTGCGCCAGAACGGTCTTTCGTGTCAATCTTCCTGTGAGAAAGACTTGAGTGATGCTATCAAGGAAATGGAATTATTGAATAAAGTGGAAAACGTTAGAGGAAGAAAACGTGGCTCGAAACGTGATCCAGATGCCAGTAAGCAACTTCTGATCAAGGCGACTCTGGACTCTATCGCGGATATTGGAGTCACCGAGACGACGGTCAGCTGCATCTGCGAGCGTTCTGGTTTGTCACGCGGAATGATCCATTTGCATTTCGGCGGGAAGGACAATTTGTTGACGGCAGCAGCCCAGCATTTCAGTGCCCAATATTATTCCGAGATGGACAAAATGACCGATCTGGGCTCGGATGCATCGCCCGAAGACCGAGTGATGGCTGTGATCGAGGCGGATCTGTCCGAAGCACTGCTCAATCCAAGAAGTACAAAAATCTGGCATGCATTTCGCGGCATCGCGAGCTCACACCCAGGCATTGCCCGCTACAGCAGCACTCAGGATCAAAAACTTGTCGAGACATTGCGGCTTGCGTTTAAGGAGATAGCTCAAAAAAACGAGCGTGACCCAAACTTGGTGGACGATGCCACTGCCGGAACGCTGGCTTTGCTGGAAGGTATGTGGGTCAATTACCTAACAGATATGCAGGGTTTTTCACGACGACGCTCTGTTGATCTTATCAGACGTTTCTTGTGCGGACTTTTCCCCGAAAAATTTAAATTGTGAGATTTCGGGACGCTCAGATTTGAGACGGAAAAACAGCATGTTCTTGGAAAGCCGACTGCTGGTATTGGCGAATTCCCTGGCGTCTAAATGCAACACCCCCGTGCATTGGACGAAATCCAACGCCCGCTTTCCCCCGAAGAAAGGTTTCCATTGCACGTGCAGCGAAAGACCGCTTTCCGCCTAACTTACAAAATCACCCAGATACTCTGCTAACTTGTAAGTCAGAAAAAAGTATTATATTTTCTGACAAGGAGAAAACTATGATCACTTCATCGATTAGACAACGCATCATCGGAAAAGGCCGGGGCTCAATCTTTGCGCCAACCGACTTTCTGGATATTGGCTCCCGCGCAAGTGTGGATCAGGCATTGTCGCGTTTGGCGGATCAAGGGATGATCCGACGGTTAACGCGTGGGCTTTATGACTATCCGAGAAAGAGCGCCCGATTAGGGCTGTTGTCTCCGTCAGCCGATGACATTGCCAAAGCGATTGCACGCAAAGACAATCAGGTTCTACAGCCCTCCCCTGCCATGGCAGCCAACCAGTTGGGGCTGTCGACCCAAGTGCCGTCCAAGCCGACTTACATGACCGACGGCCCGACCCGCACCAAGACAGTTGGTCGACAAGTCATCCAGTTCCGGAATGCATCATCCAAAACGCTAGTTGGTGCAGGCCAGAAAACCGGCGCCGTATTTCAGGCGTTACGCTATGTTGGCAAAAACCGGGTGGATAGCCGTGTTGTCGACACGCTGGCCCGCAATCTGGATGTTAAGGACCGCGCATTGCTCGCAAGACAAAGTAGATATGTTCCGGCCTGGATGCACCCGGTAGTGCAGCAAATCGTGGCATGGGTCTGATCTTGGACCAGTTTGCCAACGATACTCCAAAGAGGATGTGTCGCAAACATTTGGAAAGGCCAAAGTCAGCGACTTACTGGATACACCT
>NZ_JBWVBA010000021.1:0-20066 GCF_057221005.1 Ruegeria sp. HKCCD7628 | reverse complement strand
TATACCCCTGAAACTCAGGGGCTTGAATCACGCAGCCAAGTCGACGGCAACCAAATTAATAGGTCCAGAACCTAGGGACCACGAGATTGGTGAGCGGCAGTGAGCCGCCTGTTTGTAAAACAAGCGGCTCAGATTTTTGAAAGTATCACGATGATATTGTGACACTTGTGGATAACGCATTTACGCTGTCACTCCCTCTTCCGGCGTGCTGAGCGAGATGACGGCGACCACCGCAGCGCCGTTTAACCAGTAGAATACCGCATCCACGCCCGAAAACCCAAATAGGCTAGGCGCAGCCAGAAACGTCACTCCGACCAGAAAATCCACGGCCAGACGAAACTTATAGGGTAAGACGCGCCAGATCCCCAGGTGATGGTTGGTCAGAACGGTAAGCACAAAAGCGGCAACACCAGTGACGACCGACAACCACAGCGCCAACGGATTGGATTGACCCAGCCCCAAAAGAAAAGGCAGCGTCATCAGGGCGATAGCGACGGGATAGTCCAGATAGGCATGGATATTGCGCGTAACGAAACGAACAGACATTATATTTCCTTTCCTTGCTTGGTATGGCTCCAAGGTAGGTCGGAAAGCCTGTACGTTTCAGTCCGGATCGTCCGCAAAAAATTGCAGATCGTCCAGAAATCAGGGCATCAATGCATTGATCGATATGCTGCCGGCGACAGGCCGACCTGTTTCTTGAAGACGCGGGAAAAGGCTGCCTCGGATGCATATCCTACTTCGGCCGCCGCATCTGCTACATTCCACCGGTTTTCAGTCAGACCGTGGCAAGCGATCTGCATCCGCCAATCGGTCAGATATTGCATCGGAGTTGTCCCCATCTTCTCGGAAAACAGTTGCGCAAATGCGGTGCGGGACATTCCAGCCTCGCGCGCTAAGCTCTCAACACTCCAGTCCTGCGCGGGCGCCTGATGAAACGCTGTCAGCGCGCGGGACACACGCGGGTCAGCAAACCCGGCCAGCGCGGATTCGCTGGGGCTTTGATGTTCCAGATGAGCGCGGATGGCCTGCGCAAACAGAACTTCGGACAGTTTTAGCGCGATTAAATCGCCGCCAATCCGCGTTCCACCAATCTCGGACCCAATCATCCGCAGGGTAGACTCGATCCAGGCCCCGGCTTCCTCGCCGTAATTCTCGATCAGGATATAAGGGGGCAGCCGGTCGATCAGCATATGTCCGGTACCCTGCCGCCCGGGTGGCCCAGTGAAAGAGAAATGCCCGCAGATCAGTTGTGTATCGCGGGTCTTGTCCTCGCCGCCATAGATCAGCACGCCATCACCCTGATAGCCTGCATCCTGCAGCACCTGTTCCAGCGGCAGCGCATCCAGCGGTTTGACCTCGTTGCACAGCAGCGCATGGGCTGATCCATGCGGGATCAGGATCAGATCGCCCTGCTTCAGACGCAGGATTTCCCCTGTGTTAGAGACATGAACCTTCAGTTCACCGCGCTGCACAAAGTGAAACCGGGCTACGTTTTCAAAGGCCGGTACCTGAATGCCAAAAGGGGGCGTGAACGAAGTTCGGAAATAAAACGTACCGCGCAAAGACAGGCGGGTGAGGATATCGCTGAGAAGGTCCAACATAGACCTAACGTACAATCGTCTGCCAAAACATCCAGCAGCCCGGACGATCTGCACAATCTCTTGAACGCTGGGCAAAGAAAAAACCCCGCCAAAGCGGGGATGTGATTCCTTGTGAATCAGGCGCGGACCAGCGCCTCGTACGCGGCAGCGATCTCGCGGGTGATGTCGCCCACTTCGAACGTGTAGTCGCCGATTTGCCCGACCGGAGTGACCTCGGCTGCGGTGCCGGTCAGCCAGCATTGCTCGAAATCGGCCATTTCTTCCGGCATGATGTGACGTTCGATCACATTCAGACCCTTGTCTTTCAGCATACCAATCACGGTCTGGCGGGTAATGCCGTTCAGAAAGCAATCGGCCAGCGGGGTGTGAACCTCACCATCCTTAACGAAAAACACGTTCGCACCGGTCGCCTCGGCCACATAACCGCGGTAATCCATGAACAATGCGTCCGAGCAGCCCTTGGCCTCGGCCTTATGCTTTGAGATGGTGCAGATCATGTAAAGACCCGCCGCCTTGGCGTGGACGGGGATGGTTTCGGGGCTGGGGCGTTTCCATTCCGCGATATCCAGCTTGGCACCCTGCATCTTTGCGTCGCCGTAATAGGCGCCCCAAGGCCAGACTGCCACAGCCATCCGCACAGGGTTTTTAGCCGACGCGACACCCATATCCTCACCCGAGCCGCGCCAGACCAGAACGCGCACATAAGCGTCCTGCAGCCCGCTGGCTTTCAGAGTCTCTTCCTTGGCGGTTTCGATTTCGTCCAACGTGTAAGGCATCGGCATATCCAGCGCCTCGGCCGAGGCGATCAGGCGCTCGGAATGTTCGCGGCTTTTGAAAATCTTGCCATTGTAAGCGCGCTCGCCTTCAAAGACCGAGGACGCATAATGCATTGCGTGTGTTAGGATATGGACATTGGCTTCGCGCCAGGGAACCAGCTTGCCATCCAACCAGATGACACCATCACGATCATCATACCCCGCCATGCGAAACCTCCTGAACCGGGTCGAAATTTTCGATTATTGCGCCAATTAAGTCCGAATCGGACATAAAGTTGCGCAAAAACTGCGATTCGATACCTGTCTCCTCTTGGAATGTCAATAACGCTGACATAAACTCGGGCAGAAGTAACGTATGAGGCATGATATGTCTGACACCCGTCCCGCCCAGGTTTTCGGCGGCGAAAGCCTGTTGTTTCTGACAGATGAACAACTGCGGCAGGGGATCGAAGCGATGTTTTTTGCCTATCGCGGGTTCACAGCGGATCCTGATCGCATTCTGTCGGACCTTGCCTATGGCCGCGCGCATCATCGCGCGATCCACTTCATCAAACGCGCGCCAGGGACAACGGTTAACAACCTGCTGGCCATATTGGGGGTGACAAAACAGTCTCTGAACCGGGTTTTGCGCACGTTGATCGAGGACGGTTTGGTCGAAAGTCGCGTTGGAACAGTGGACAAACGCGAACGGCACCTATTTCTAACCCATGAAGGCGAAGCTCTGGAAGCGAAACTATCAGAAGCCCAGCGCGTTCGAATGCGTGCCGCTTACAAAGACGCAGGCCCCGAGGCCGTGTCAGGGTTTCGTAAAGTACTTGAAGCCATGATGGATGCTGATATGCGTCATGCATACAAGAAATTACGGGATACCACCTCATGAGCGATATGGACGCCCATCTGCTGATCGTTGACGATGACGAACGTATCCGGGATTTGCTCAAGAAATTTTTGATGCGGAACGGATTTTTGGTTACGGCGGCGCGGGATGCGGCCCATGCACGTCGGGTTTTGTCGGGGTTGGATTTCGACATGATCGTGCTGGATGTGATGATGCCAGGGGAAGATGGTGTCAGCCTGACGAAGGCGCTGCGCGAAACCCATGCGACGCCCATCCTGTTGTTGACAGCCCGCGGCGAGACCGAGCATCGAATTGCAGGGCTTGAGGCGGGGGCAGACGATTATCTGGCCAAGCCGTTTGAGCCCAAGGAACTACTGCTGCGCATCAATGCCATTCTGCGGCGCATGCCCGAAACGCCAGCACAAGAGACTGTCAGCAAAATCCTAACCCTGGGTCCGATCCGGTACGACGTCGAAAAAGGTGAGATGTGGCAAGGTGAAGAACCTGTTCGCCTGACCGCAACGGAAAGCCAGTTGATGAAGATTTTCTCGGCCCAGCCTGGCGAGCCGATCAGCCGGTCGAAACTGGTTGAAGATCTGGGCCGCGACAAGGGTCAGGCACAGGAACGCGCGGTGGATGTCCAGATCACCCGGCTGCGGCGCAAAATCGAACAAGACCCCAAACAGCCGCGGTATTTGCAAACTGTACGCGGCGCGGGTTACATGTTGGCTCCGGACTGATTGAGCCGCTGCGCGGTGATTTCATGCCTTCGGCGAGGATATTTGTAGCCAGATGAAGATGGGATCCCGATGAAGACTGCGCTTTTGACTCATGCGGATTGCCTTGGACATGTAACACCCGAGGGCCATCCTGAACGGGTCGCGCGGTTAGAGCATATTCTGCACGCTTTGGAACCATTGGATTTGGATCGCAAGACTGCGCCCTTGGCAGCGGATGATGATTTGCTGCGTATTCATCCCGAAAGCTATATTCAGGATATTCGCCGTGCCGCTCCGACCGAGGGGTTCCGTCAGGTTGATGGCGATACGTTTCTGTGCCCAGGCTCGGTCAGTGCCGCCTACCGCGCGGCGGGCGCGGCTGTTCGTGCGGTGGATTTGGTGCTTGGTGGTGAGGCCCCAAATGCGTTTTGTGCGGTTAGGCCGCCCGGCCACCACGCGGAAACGGACACCGCAATGGGGTTTTGTGTTTTCGGTAATGCAGCGCTGGCCGCCAAACACGCGCTGGACCATCACGGACTGAAACGGGTCGCCGTTTTCGATTTCGACGTCCACCATGGTAACGGCACGCAGGACCTGTTGTGGGACGAAAAACGTGCGTTGGTCGTCACCAGCCAGCAAATGCCCCTGTGGCCGGGTTCGGGCCGGCCTGACGAGACCGGAACATTTGACACCGTTTTGAACATTCCCCTGCCTCCGGGCTCAAGC
The DNA here is from genome assembly GCF_057221005.1 of Ruegeria sp. HKCCD7628. Taxonomy (NCBI): domain Bacteria; kingdom Pseudomonadati; phylum Pseudomonadota; class Alphaproteobacteria; order Rhodobacterales; family Roseobacteraceae; genus Ruegeria; species Ruegeria sp. HKCCD7628. The sequence continues at coordinate 15,403 of NZ_JBWVBA010000021.1, read as the reverse complement.
GGGGTGGTGATGAGGGCAGCTTATCGCGCGCTGGCCTTTCCGCGTCTCAGAGAGTTTCGGCCCGAGCTGATAATCATCTCGGCCGGGTTTGACGCGCATCAGGACGATCCGCTGGCAGAGTTGAACTGGTCCACAGATGATTTCGCATGGATCACCTCCGAACTTTGCAAAATTGCGGGCGAAGCATGCGGCGGTCGTATCGTCTCGACTCTGGAGGGCGGGTATGATCTGAGAGCCCTGTCCGAAGCCACCCGTGCTCATGTGGAAGAATTGATGAAGGCAGCCCAATGACCGAGACACCCGTCGACCAGATGACATTCGAACAGGCCATGAAAGAGCTGGAGACCGTGGTCGGCCAGCTGGAACGTGGCGATGTTGCATTGGACCAGTCCATCGCGCTGTACGAACGCGGAGCGGCGCTGAAGAAGCGCTGCGAGGATGAGTTGAAGCGAGCCGAGGAAAAAGTGGCCGCGATCACGCTGGACGCCAATGGTCAGCCGACCGGGACTACGCCTGTCGAAGGTCAGTAAATGTTTCGAGACAGATTGGCGCAGGATGCGGCGTTTATCCAGGACCACTTCAATACGGTTTTGGGGGCGCTGGACGATCTGGATGTGACCCGGGCGATGGCTTATGCCACCGAGGGTGGGAAAAGGCTGCGCGGATTTCTGGTATTGGAAAGCGCGCGGTTGCATGGGGTCGACGCCGATCGCGCGATTTGGCCAGCTACGGCGATCGAGGCGCTGCACGCGTATTCGCTGGTCCATGATGATCTGCCTTGCATGGATGATGATGATCTGCGCCGGGGGCGGCCCACGGTTCATGTGAAATGGGATGAAGGCACCGCCGTTCTGGCCGGGGATGCTCTGCAAACGCTTGCCTTTGAGTTGTGCGCGCGTGCCGAGGTGGGTGAAGCCGCAATTCGCGCGGATTTGACCCTAACGTTGGCCAAAGCCAGCGGTGCGCAGGGGATGGTTCTGGGTCAGGCGCTGGATATCGCGGCGGAAACAGCGGCCAGCCCGCTGACGCTGAATCAGATCACGCGGCTGCAGGCGGGCAAAACCGGGGCTTTGATCGAATGGTCGGCCTGTGCGGGCGCGCGATTGGCGCAGGCGGATGCGGACCCGCTGCGCCACTATGCCCGCGCTCTGGGGCTTGCCTTTCAGATCGCGGATGACATTTTGGATATTGAGGGCGATGCCGAAAAGGCCGGGAAGCGCCTGCAGAAAGATGCACAGGCGGGCAAGGCCACCTTTGTGTCGCTGCTTGGGTTGGAGGCCGCCAAGGCCCGCGCGGCCGAGCTGGTGGATCAGGCCTGTGCTGCGCTGGATGGCTATGGGCCTGCCGCTGAAACCTTGAAGGACGCCGCCCGCTTCGTTATTGCCCGGGACAGCTAAGCCAGGAATGCGCCATATGTCTGACCGCCCCAATACGCCTCTGCTGGACCTTGTGAACCGCCCTGCGGACCTCAAGCAGTTCTCGGACTCGCAATTGCGACAGGTCGCGGATGAGCTGCGGGCTGAGACCATCTCGGCCGTGTCTGTCACCGGGGGACATCTGGGGGCGGGGCTGGGTGTGGTCGAACTGACCACGGCGCTGCACGCCGTTTTTGACACGCCGCGCGATAAGATCATCTGGGATGTGGGGCATCAATGTTACCCGCACAAAATCCTGACCGAGCGGCGTGACCGCATTCGCACCCTGCGCATGAAAGACGGCCTCAGTGGCTTTACCAAACGCAGCGAAAGCCCCTATGACCCGTTTGGGGCCGCGCATTCCAGCACCTCAATCTCTGCGGCGCTTGGGTTTTCCGTCGCGCGCGATTTGGGCGGTGTCACGCCTGAAGGCTTGGGTGATGCGATTGCCGTGATCGGCGATGGGTCGATGTCCGCAGGCATGGCGTTCGAGGCGATGAACAACGCGGGCCACCTGAAGAAACGCCTCGTTGTGATCCTGAACGACAATGAGATGAGCATTGCGCCCCCGGTTGGTGCGCTGTCCAGCTATCTGTCGCGGATTTATACCGAGGCCCCGTTCCACGATCTGAAAGCCGCCGCCAAAGGCGCGGTGTCCCTGCTGCCGGAACCCTTCCGCGAAGGGGCGAAACGCGCCAAAGAGATGCTTAAGGGCATGGCCATGGGCGGCACGTTTTTCGAAGAACTTGGCTTTTCCTATATCGGTCCCATCGACGGGCATGACATGGACCAGTTGCTGCCGGTTCTGCGCACGGTCAAGGCGCGGGCAACCGGGCCGATCCTGATCCATGTGCTGACCAAGAAAGGCAAGGGCTATGCCCCCGCCGAGCAAGCCCGCGACAAGGGGCATGCAACCGCGAAATTCGACGTGGTGACCGGCAAACAGCACAAAGCGCCTTCGAACGCGCCGTCCTATACCTCGGTCTTTGGCAAGACACTGGTGGATGAGGCCGGGCGCGACGACAAGATAGTAGCTGTGACCGCTGCGATGCCCGATGGCACCGGACTCAACTTGTTTGCCGAACGCTACCCTTCACGCTGTTTCGACGTGGCGATTGCCGAACAGCACGGCGTGACCTTTGCTGCCGCACTGGCCGCAGGCGGGATGAAGCCGTTCTGCGCCATGTATTCGACTTTCCTGCAGCGCGGTTATGATCAGGTTGTGCATGACGTGGCCATTCAGCGCCTGCCGGTTCGGTTCGCCATCGACCGCGCGGGCCTTGTGGGGGCCGATGGCGCGACGCACGCGGGATCGTTCGACATCGCTTATCTGTCCAACCTGCCGGGCATGGTGGTGATGGCCGCCGCCGATGAAGCCGAGCTGATGCACATGGTCGCCACAGCCGCCGCACATGACGAAGGCCCCATCGCCTTCCGGTATCCGCGAGGCGAGGGCGTGGGCGTAGACCTGCCCGAACGCGGTGAGGTTCTGGAAATCGGCAAAGGCCGCATTATCCAGACCGGCGCGCGCGTCGCCCTGCTGTCCTTCGGCACCCGTCTGGCCGAGGTGCAAAAGGCGGCCGAGGCGCTTGCCGCCAAAGGCATCACGCCGACCATTGCTGATGCGCGATTTGCCAAGCCACTGGACCACGGCCTGATTCTGGATCTGGCCGCCAATCACGAGGCACTGATCACCATCGAAGAAGGCGCAATCGGCGGGTTCGGAAGCCATGTGGCGCAGCTGCTGGCTGATGAGGGCGTGTTTGATGACGGCCTGAAATACCGTTCAATGGTACTGCCCGATATCTTCATCGATCAGGCCAGCCCTGCTGATATGTACGCGGTGGCCGGGATGAATGCCGAGCAGATCGAAGCCAAAGTGCTCTCTGTTCTGGGCGTGGCGACAATCGGCGAAAAACGCGCCTAATCTTTGTTTTTGCGGAAAATGGTGCCTCAAGAGGGCACTGAACAAAGTAATCACTAAGCGTCATTGTCCTTCACAAGGTCAGAAAGTTACGATTAATAATAAGGTATTTATAGGATTACCCCATCACATTGCGTCAAGATACATCTTGATACCGCAGGAAAAAGAGGGGATAAAACGGGGGACAAGGAGCACCAAGAGGGGATATGGCCGGAAGTCTCTATAAGCTGAGCGCCGCAAAGGTTCGGAGCGCGGGCATTGGCAAACACAGCGACGGTGGCGGGTTGTACCTGTACCGCTTGGCCACAGGCAACCAATGGGTGTTTCGCTTCACTATCTCGGGCAAGCGCAAGGAAATGGGTCTAGGTGGCTTCCCTGGGGTGTCGCTGGCGCAAGCCCGTGAAATGGCTGATGCTTATCGCTGGATCGTTAAAAGCGGCGGCAACCCGATAGAGGTACGGAAAGCAGAGAAAGAACAGGCTGCGGCGGACCAGATAGCCAATGATCCGAAGGCCCGCGAAGAGCGACTGCTCAAGAATATCGCTCCCTTGGCCTTTGAGGCGCGCAAAGCGCAGCTAAAAGGTGATGGGGAGGCTGGCCGCTGGTACAGCCCGATTAAGACCCATGTACTGCCCGCGCTGGGCGATACGCCGGTCGAATATATCACCGGCACCGCGATAGCCGATGCACTACGCCCGATTTGGCACACCAAGACTGACGTGGCCAGAAAGTCACTAACCCGGCTCAAAGCCTGCTTGAGCTATGCAAGCGCCAAACGGTGCGAAATCGACCGTCATGCGATAGAGGATGCCCGCGAACTGCTAGGCAAACAGGTTCACAAGCCCGAGAACATACCGTCGATGAATTGGAGGGATGTCCCGACGTTTTATCAGAGCCTTGAAGGCGGCGGCACGGTTCAACTCGCTTTGCAATTGCTAATCCTGACAGGGCTACGGTCGAAGCCTATCCGGTTTGGGCAGATTAGCCAGATTGAGAACAACCTCTGGATCATACCGGCAGAGCTTGTGAAAGGCCCGCGCGACAAAACGGATGATTTCCGCGTACCGCTGTCAAAAGAAGCAATACGGATCGTGGAATTGGCTGAGAAGACTGCCCGCGATGGATATTTGTTCCCCGGAGCGCGCAAGGACGTCATCAGCGATGCCAGCATGTCCCGACATATGGAGCGGTTGGGACTTGAGGCGCGACCTCATGGCTTCCGTGCCAGCTTCAGGACGTGGGCTGACGAAGCGACCAGCACGGATTATGAAATCAAAGAGACCGCGATAGGCCACAAGGTCGGATCAGCCGTTTCGCGCGCCTACCAGAGATCTGACTACTTTGACGAACGTCTGCTGTTGGCTGAACGTTGGGCCGCTCACGTTACAGGAAAAGAGGTCGTTTCGATTCGGGGGAATGCGAATGCGTGACCATTGGCCAATAAACCACAGCTTATCCACAGCTTATCCGCAAAACCGACCCTTTATCCCCCTGTATATTGTGGAAATCATGAAACCTGTCATCAAGGTATTGCGGTCCAAGATGCGCGGGGTCTATGCTCGTTACATAAGCAGTACACTTCACGATTGCTTATGAAGCTCCACCGCAGGGGGGCGCCTAAGTTGTAGGATACGCCGGCGCCCCACCTGCTTAGAACGAAACCTTAGCGAAAAGGCCTCGAATAGAATGCAATTCTCAGGAGAACATCGCGGCTCACATTTTCAGCCGACTATTCTTTGCTTCTCCTTCTCGTCATACGTTTTTATGACGACTGCCAGAAAAATTGGCAAGGATAAATGTCCGCTGTTGCAGACACTATTCTTGTCAATGTCTTTGGGAATTCGGTGCTCTATTCCTGGTTTTTTCCTTTTTTCAAGGAAAACTAGATGGCAGAGCAGAACGCAAAAACCGCAAACCTGATCCGTCTTACGGACGCTATCAGGCGTTACTCGTTGAGCCGGTCCACATTCGACCGAGCGGTCAAAAAGGGTGCTATTACAAAGCACACCGTAGGGCGTGCAGCGTTCGTGGACACCCATCAGATTGATGCCTGGATCATGGGTGAAAGCCTGAGCGCATAACGAAATCCCGCGCCAATGGGACGTCATTGGACACGGGTGAATTCGTTCTCACACTGTAGAAAATCTACACTCGAAATCTATCGTGTTTCGTCCCTCCGCGCAAGCGAGGACAGAATACATGAAAATAGTAAGCAACTACGACTCAAAACAGGCCGCTTCCAAGAAACCTAACGAGCGCCGATACTACTGGTCGCCTTTGAGTCATTCGGTCGAACGGGTGATCGTACGGAAAGGACGGGTCGAGCATGGCTGATATGTCCTTTTCCAAATCGCGCAATCAAAGCTATGAAGGCGGGCTGGATGACGGCCCCCTTTCCTGGACCGATCATCGGGAAACCGCTGAGAACTACCACGGCGAACTCTTTCGCCATGGTATCTATCGCGTCTCTGTCTGCCGGGATGGTATCCAATGGTTGTTTCAGCGTCAGAGACCCCAATTTCCGACCGGGGGAGCGGCCTGGGACACGCTCGGGTACTCTGTGTCCAAATCCGGCCTAACCCGGCTCGTCCGGGCGCATATCGGCTGTGACATACCCGAACTGCATACCTTGCCTGAGCAATTCAAGCGGAGGTGTCGCGATGAGTAGGCGAAGGTCTCCTAAGGGCAAACGGTCGGATGAGGGCCAGTTCGTTTATCTGCCCTACGCCATGATCAAGTCCCCGGCGTGGCGGGCTCTGTCCGGACCTGCAGTGAAACTCTGGCTGGAGCTCCACACCCGCTTCAATGGCGGCAACAACGGCAAGGTGTTTCTGTCGATGAACGAAGCGGCAGAAATCTTGGGGCTTGGTAAAGCCACCGTTCAGCGGGCTTTCGCAGAACTTCAGGACAAGGGATTCCTTGTGCTGGAGCAGGAAGGCAACTGGTATCACCGTCGCGCCCATGAGTGGCGTTTGACCACCAAGGCCATGCAGACCCGGTCCGGCAAAAAAGTGGCTACCGACGACTGGCGGTTCTGGCAGCCCCAAAAAACAAAACGCGGTTCTGAGACGGACCCGTCACCTTCATCTGTGGTTCCGTTTGAGAACCCAAAGACCTCTGATGGTTCCATATCAGAACCCGTCAGGCCGGTTTCTCTCCGATCGGTCGGTTCTGATTTGGAACACTAATACTAACCACTCTGTGAGAAGCAAAGAGACATACGAAGGAACAATGAAGGTCGACTAAGGAGCAGGCCAGCGCACCATCTTAACGGGGGGGTAGGTCAATCATGGTTGCTTTCGCACCACATACCGACACACCCGCCGTTTACACATATCCGCAATTCAGAAATTCGAGGTACAGAATGCCCAGACCAAAGACACCACTAGGCAAGGCGATCCTGACAGGCGCCGCAAAGAAAGACCCCCAGCGGTACAGAGGACGGAACGAACCGGAAGGTCTAGGCGAGCTCGGGGGGCCGCCGGATTATCTCAACGAGACGGAACAGGCTGTCTGGCGCGCCTTTGCAGACGAATTGCCTTGGTTGGTTCATAGCGACCGTGCCTTGTTGGAATCGGCGTGTATCCTGAGGGCTCGAGTACAGGACAAACAGGACCTCAGCGCGGCGCTGTTGAGAGAACTTCGTTTACACGTAAGCGCATTGGGCGGGAGCCCAACTAACCGCAGCAATATTCAGGTTCCTGAAGCAGAGGCGGAACACAATCCATTTGATCGGTTCGCGTAGAGCAAAAGCGTAACGGATATTCAGTATTGGAGGCTGCATTCTCTTGGAAGGCAGTCTTTGATCAACAAGCAGCACCAAAAATTAGGCAGATATTTCCAAGTTTGTAGGTATGGAAGTCAAAGAAGGTGGCCAGGCATTTTCGGCAACGTGCAAAACTGGGCGGCGGCACGATGACAAAAAGTAACAGCAACCTCATGGACCCTACGAAACTGCTCAGGAATGCGCCCAGATGCGCAGCCACAGCAAAGTCTACAGGCCAGCGATGCCGAGCTCCTGCAGTTCAAGGTTGGAGTGTCCGCGGCATGCATGGCGCCAAAGCGGACGTTCAATTGACCTTTGGTCGCTGACGTATTCTCCGTATAGCAAACTCGACTAGAGCAATCAGCAAGGTGGTAAACACAATCGTCGAAGAGATAGCCTTGCTCACCGACGCCAAACTTGCCGCTGTAACCAGTGCTTCGGGAACGCCAAGACCGGTATTTAGCATCCAGACGATCAACCCATTCTCAGCATAATCCGCGATTGCCGCAAGATAAGCTACAGCGGCAACGACTCGATACCATCGAGCAGTCGAGCCAAAGGATTGCGACAACCAATAAAGCGAACTGGCGCTCGAAATCGCCAATAGAGCCGGGTACACCGTGTCCAGTGGAATTTGCATGGTAAGATAAACTCGTCGTCCTTCTTCTCCGAGTGCGGAAATGAGTGCCAGGGCATCAGCGTAGGAATAGCCGTTTGGTCGCATGTCGAATGCCCTTACCCCGGTGATCCGTTCAATATCTGCAAGCGAACCGAAGACCATAAGAAAGTAGACGAGCATCGCGGCGCACCAGAACAGCAGGATTCGGGAACCATGATGTGGGTAGGGAAGTGAGTTATTCATAGATTTTCTCCAGCATTGACGATGCTGGACTATCGGTGCGCGGCCGGTTCAAGCATTATCATTTGATAACGTGAGTTAGGGGTGCATGGAGTGGAAATTCATCTGAAAACCATCGAAGAATTCATGACGGAACTCCCGGACAAAGATCGGGAGACACTGGTAAATGCATTAGAAATACGTAACTGGCCAATCGGAACTTACATGTCGAGCCAAGGTGAGCGAGACGAGAATGAGTATTTCCTACTCAAAGGACGTGCGCGAAGCGTAGTCACCGATGCCGAGGGTACAGAGGTAACCCTGAACCTGTACGCCGCTCCAATGGTGATAACGCCCAACATGGCCAGAACTTCAGTTGGAAGTTCGTTGGTGGATATTGAGATTTTGGATGACGCCGTTGCTGCGACACTGCCAGCTGCGCAGTTGATGGACCTAATGGTGAATTTCGAAGGCATACGCGAATGGGGTAATAACTTAATGCGCGAGGAGTTGGCCCGCAAAGTCGGACGCGAGTGGTGCCTTGCAGCATTGAGCGCGCGGCAACGTTTAGAGTGGTTTCGAAAGGTACACCCCGGGTATGAAGCGCTGTTTGCCCATTTCCACATTGCTTCATACTTGGGAATGACGCCCGTCACATTGAGCAGAGCTCGTAACAGGTGATTTCAGTCAAATATTCTTAGGCGAAGGCAGTCGTAGCTCGGAACCATTCACTCGCTAAGCAATGGCGGTTTTGTCCGGCAGAGCCGTCATTCGTTGAAAATTACTCGATGTCTCATGTGCGGACAAAGCGGTCTGTGGTTCTCCAATCAAATCGGCCGACCTTGGGTTTACAGTACACGGTTGTGGAGAGTGAGAAGGACTAGTTGTCTTCACTTCCGGAAGTATAGTGTCTCAATTGGTACCCTTATTGCATGCTGAGCAGGACGTTATGGCTCACGAGCGTCCAGATACCCTCCGGTTAAGCCCTTTTGAGTGTCAGATGGTATCGTCCCAAAATTAGGTTGTTGGTTGTTCGGGTGCGTCACCTAGAGCCAGCAGCAAAAGAATAGCCAAAAGGGGTGATCCAACCAGACCGATCAGGAACCAGATCAAACCGGATCGGTTGCGCCGCCCTGCCATCGTGATCGGCAGGATATAAAGCCAGATCACGACAACCAGCAAGATGAGCATAAAAATCAACTGGATAACTGGTGCGTCCATGAATTTTTTGCCTTTCGTATCTTGACGCCATATTTAAAACGGCTGGTCCGGTTAGATAGACAATGGCCCGAAAGCGTTTTCGGTTATTAATTTAGCCCGACATGGGTCCCGGGCGTCCCAACCCTCTCCCTTTGGGTTCCTTGGCTATCAGACAATGCCGTCCAAATGTTTGGTGTTTTCCGGGTCACAAGGTAGCAAGGTCGGCAAAACGGATAAAGTGGGTGTTCAAGGAACCTTTTAAAGCGCCTTTTCAATGAACTTTGAAAAAAGCTCACCCTGCGAGTTGATCCTAAGTTTCGCGTAAATGTTGCGTCTGTGGATGCGGACTGTGCCTGGAGAGATGCCGAGAATTGTGCCAACAGCTTCTGCCGAATGGCCCTTCAATGTGAACTCAACGACTTCTCGTTCTCGTGGCGTCAGAACGCCATCGCCAAATGCCTGGAATGCTAGATCAACGCGACGACTAACGCCATTCGCTGCGGCGCCGCGGGCCATCGTTGGAAAGTTACTCCAATGTTTGCAACAGGCTGCCCGAACGAGCGGCCATAGAGCGTGCAAATGACGAATTTCCTTGGCGGAAAAAGGCTTCTCTGCTCGCATGAGCGAGACCACAACCATCCCAGCGCCTGGGATATCGATAAAGTAGCCAATCTCCTCTGCTAACCCAGTCCTTTTGTAATAGCTGCGATAGTATTCGCCCTGATAGAACCTGTCCGGTGCGATATCGCGCATGCGGTACAGACCCGGTGTTATTGGTTTTGTCGCGGCCAAAAAAAATGGATCAAGTACGTAGGGCCCGGCTTGGTAATCCTCAACAAAAATACGCCGTTTGCTTTTGGGGAAATCGTCGTGAAGGTCTATTGGTGCTTCGGTTCCGACATGGCCAAACACCACCGTAAAATCAAATGGTGCGACCTGCCGTAAGCCATCTGCCAAAGCACATGGAAATTCTGGGGTTCCGATCTTCTCCACGACCCTGCCGGCCTCTTCCATCCAATCGTACACACGCCGCTCCAGATTTTCGAAATGCACCTCTATACCCCAATTGTGGTATATACAGTTATTCCGAGTTATTGTTACTTTTTTCTTGTTTGAGTGGTATGCCAACAAATGCCAAAAAATCAAGCAAAAGGAAAACGGCAGTATATGAGCTTTGACATGAGCGTTCCCATGCAGACGATTGCGGAACTCCGAGGAGTGACCAAGACCTTCGGGAATGTGGTCGCCGCCAAAGACCTGAATCTTTCCATTGGGAAAGGAGAGTTCCTGTCGTTCTTAGGCCCATCTGGTTGCGGCAAAACCACTGCGCTTAGAATGTTGGCAGGTTTCGAGAAGCCAACCGAAGGTCAGGTGTTGCTCGATGGAGAAGTCGTCAACGACTTGGATGCGCACCATCGCCCAGTCAACATGGTGTTTCAGCACTATGCTCTTTTTCCTCACCTAAGCGTGTTCGACAACATCGCGTACGGCCTGCGCCAACAACGACCACGCGTAGACAAACAAAAAATCGCGACAAAGGTTGAGCAAGCGCTGGAAACTGTCCGTCTTGGTGGGTTTGGCCCACGTCGCATCTGGGAGATGTCTGGTGGTCAGCAGCAACGCGTCGCTTTGGCGCGTGCGATCGTAAACGAGCCCAAGCTTTTGCTGCTTGATGAACCAATGGCTGCTCTGGATCGAAAGCTTCGAAAAGAAATGCAGTTTGAACTGCAGAACTTGCAACGACAACTGGGAATAACTTTTGTCCTCGTCACGCACGACCAAGAAGAAGCGCTTTCAATGTCTGACCGAATTTGTGTGATGGAAGGCGGCAGTATTGTGCAGGTTGGCAGCCCACGCGAACTCTATGACATGCCCCGCAGCCGCTACGTGGCTGGATTTGTAGGTACCTCAAATTTCTTTGATGCAACTGTGACTGACTCAGCAGCCGACCAAATCACTGTGCGTTTAGCGAGTGGCCAAAAGGTGCACGGAACTCCGGAGATTCCAATAGATGCAGGGCAGGAAGTGTGCGTTAGTATCCGTCCTGAACAGATCACGCTGACCCGCGCGCTACCCACAGCTGAAATCGCTCTGCCAGTTACCATTCAAAATCGGATCTTCCTTGGGGAGCACACAGAATACCTTGCGCGCAACGAAGCACTGGGTGACTTCCACGTACTTGTGCCAAGGCAAGCGGAATTGAACGAGGGGACGTTCAATGCAGGAGAGCAGGCCTTTGTTTCATGGGGCGAAGGCGCACTGCTGATCCTGGAAAAATAACAAATCCCGCAATCCAACAACAGAGAGGTTCACAATGACCAAGGATAATGGGACTATTTCCAAGCAAAAGTTCATGGAAGAGCTTCGCCGGTACCAAAAGGGTTCGGTTACACGGCGACATTTCTTAGGCGTGACAGGTCTTGGGATGGCAACGGCCGTTCTGGGCACGGCTATTCCTGGGTTGCGTCCACGCCCGGCATTTGCTGCCGGGGACATTGGCGACCGAGTGATCCTCGCCACATGGCCGAACTACCATGACGAGATGAACTTCGAAGCTTTCACGGAAGCCACTGGCGCCCATGTTCAGGTCAATGTTTTTGGCTCGAACGAAGAGATGTTGGCAAAACTACAGGCTGGAGGGTCTGGCTGGGACGTTTTCGTTCCAACCAACTACACGATCACTACGTATGTGGGTGAAGATCTGATCATCCCGCTCGATACGTCCAAACTGCCAAACTACGACGCAGGTTCATTCGAACAGCGCTTTTCCGACGCCGGTTCTGTCGATGGCCAGCTTTACGCGGTCCCAAAAAACTGGGGCACGACTGGCTTTGCAGTGAACACCAGCAAGCTTGACGGCGCTCCGACTCCAACCACATGGAAAGAGTTCTGGGACCTTACTATGGAAGGTTACTCAGGCCGGACAATGGTGCACGATTACCAACTCACCACCATCGGTAATGCCCTGAAATACTTCGGCTACTCCTTTAACTCGGTCGATGAGAAGGAACTGGCGGATGCCGAGAAATTGTTGCTGGATGCCAAACCGCATCTGTTTGCAATCTCGTCGGATTATCAGCCACCGATGCGTAACGGTGACGCCTGGATGACGATGTGCTGGACAGGTGACGGCAAGCAGATGAATGTCGACATGCCTGAAATCGCCTACGTTCTGGGAACTGAGGGCGGTGAACTCTGGTCCGACTACTACGCTATTCCTAAGGGCGCACCCCATATGGATGCCGCTTATGCGTTGATCGACTTCCTGCTGAACCCGGAAGTTAATGCGAAAGAAGTCCTCGCTCACGGCTATCCATCGGCTGATGCTCGCACCAATGCGTTGCTGCCGAAGGAACTACTGGAAGATCCGATCCTTTATCCGGCAGCTGACCTTCTGAATGCACTCGAGTTCGGCGCGGCGGCTACACTAACCGATCCAAACCGTGCCGAGTTGCTCGCCCGCTTCAAGTCGGCCTAAGCGGCAAGGCCGCCAATATCGGAAAAGACGAGGACAAAATGACCGAACGAGGCAGAAAAGCACTGTTGCTGGCTCCAGCAGGAATATGGCTTTTGGTAATGCTAGCCCTTCCTCTGCTGGTCGTCTTCGTCTTTTCCTTTGGCGAACGGGGTGCCGCCGGAGGCTACGTTCCAGCGTTCACGTTGGAACAATATGCCAACCTTCCTGCGCGATGGACGGCGTTTAAGAACACTTTGATCCTTGCACCACTGGGGACTATCGCTGCGTTGGTAATTGCCTACCCGCTCGCCTACTTTCTTGCAGTGCGTTGTTCACCAAAGTGGAGAACTTCGCTGTTGATCCTAGTGATCGTGCCGTTCTGGACATCGATCCTGATCCGGTCATACGCTTGGATTTTCATCCTTGGGGGGCGTGGCTTGCCCGCTTTACTAGGGTCGATCGGCATCGATGATATCCGCCTGATAAATACGCCGTTCGCTGTGCTTGTCGGGATTGTCTATGGGTATCTACCTCTGATGGTTTTCCCGATTTTTGTAAGCTTAGACAAACTGGATAAACGCCTTCTGGAAGCATCGGCTGATCTCGGCTCTACCCCATGGCGTACGTTCCGTCAGGTGACACTTCCTTTGTCGGTACCTGGTATCGCAACTGGCTGCATGCTGGTCTTCATCTTGCTGATGGGCGAGTTTCTGATCCCAGCGATCTTGGGCGGCGGAAAGGTCTTTTTCGTCGGAAATGCGCTGGTGGACCTGTTCCTGCAGTCTCGGAACTGGGCGTACGGATCGGCGGTCGCAATGACTCTGGTTGTCGTAATGCTTGTCACTGTCTCAATTTACATGAAATTCATCTCGCGCCTGGGTGGCCAGCGCGAAGATGTCTCGCTGATGTGAGGGCCCGATGCGCTTATACGCGATTTGCGTCTACCTTTTTCTCTATATTCCAATCGGCATCATCGCGCTTTTCAGCTTTAATGCCGGACGACACGCAAGTCAGTTCATGGGGTTCTCGACCCAATGGTATGGTAAAGCGCTGAACAACCCATTTGTAATGGACGCGCTCGAGACCAGTCTGCTTGCGGCATTCATAACTGCTTGCCTCGCATCCACTCTCGGAACCATGGCGGCCATCGCTTTACAAGGGGTTAAGGGATGGCTCCGAACTTTGTTTGATGCGATGATTTATATTGCGATAATGATACCCGGTATCGTCATCGGCATCGCGACACTCATTGCCCTGGTCACCGTATTCGGCTGGCTAAACCCGCTTCTTGCAAGCCTATGGCCCGATGGAGCAAATCCCCCGCAACTTTCCATGGGGATGACCACGCTTGTCGCCGCACACACCATGTTCACAATGGCGCTGGTCATAATCATCGTACGTGCAAGGCTATCGGGTATGGACCGCGCGCTCATGGAAGCTTCTGCTGACCTCTTTGCGACGCCCTGGGGCACCTTTCGACAGGTGACCCTGCCGTTGATAGCACCGGCAATTTTGGCAGGCTTCCTGCTCAGCTTCACTTTCTCATTTGATGATTTCATCATCGCGTTCTTCGTAGCTGGCTCAGAAACAACCCTGCCAATCTACATATTCTCATCCATCCGGCGCGGCGTAACACCCGAGATCAATGCCATCGGCACTATGGTTATGGGTGCTTCGCTCTTGTTGCTCGTAGCAGCGCAGCTGCTTTTGCGCCGAGGCGCCTCAAAATCGAATAGTTAAATAAAGGAGCCAAGTGACATGCGGCTTGCAGGTAAGATCGCGCTCGTGACGGGCGCGGGATCAGGAATTGGTCGGGCGGGTTCAATGACAATGGCACAAGAGGGTGCGCATGTTGTGGTAACCGATCGCGATGCAACACTTGCTGAAGCCACTGTGGCCGCAATCGTTGCGCAGGGAAATCAAGCATCTGCCATACAGCTTGATGTGACCGATGACGATGCCCTTACCAGAACCATAGACGAAGCAGTTAAAAACTTCGGTCGGCTTGACGTGTTGCACTCTCACGCTGGGTTGCAGATCGAAGGAACGCTGGAAGAAGTGAAACCAGATGGAATGGATGCTTCTTGGGCATTGAATGTCCGCGCTCACTTCATTGCCGCGCGTGCAGCCGTCCCCCATATGAAATCACAAGGTGGAGGCAGCGTGATCGTCACGGCCTCCAATTCTGGGGTTCAATATGACCGGGGTATGATCGCCTATGCGACTACAAAGCACGCTGCAGTTGCGATGGTCCGGCAGATGGCAGCCGACTACGCTGTCCATGCAATCCGTTTCAATGCCCTATGTCCAGGATTTGTAGACACCCCTTTCAATGCAGGCTTCGAAAAGCAGATGGGAGGCCGTGCCAAACTGGAAAGCTACATCGAGCAGGCGATCCCCATGAGTCGATGGGCGACAGTTGAAGAGATTGGCCATGGGATCGTCTATTTAGCTTCAGATGAATCCGCTTTTATGACTGGGCAAGCCCTGGTTATCGATGGCGGTGAATGCATTTAGTGATGGGTTAGACCGCTCAAGAGAATGTCTATCGCCGCAATTCCTTTTGGCGAGCACATTTCAGTCCGCTTTGGGCTCCTTCCGGACTTCAGAGGCCGCGCAGCAATCCCGTGATATGGTGCCTCGTCAGTGTCGGGTTGTCGTTTCGGGAGGGCCTGGCGGATCGGAGGATCAGTCATGGAAACACCAAACCTTCCAGCCATTCGCGCACTTCGCCCCGCATGGAACAAGGGCCGCATCGTGGGTCAGAAACGACCGCTGAAGCCTAAGCATGTCTGGGCGATCC
>NZ_JBWVBA010000020.1:0-20487 GCF_057221005.1 Ruegeria sp. HKCCD7628 | reverse complement strand
ATCATGAACGGGCTGGCTGCTGAAGGCACGGATCACAAGACCATCATGATTGATGCAACATACCTCAAAGCGCACCGCACGGCCTCCAGCCCGCGGTTGAAAAAGGGGGGCGCGGCAGGCTGATCGGGCGCACCAAGGGTGGCATGAATACGAAACTGCACGCTGTTACCGACAGCCTCGGACGCCCCATCCCCTTCTTCATATCCGCTGGGCAGGTTGGCGACTACACCGGGGCCAAGGCTCTGGTAAACAGTCTGCCATTGGCTGACTGGCTGCTGGGAGATCGAGGCTATGACGCAGACTGGTTCCGCGAAGCCCTTAAGGACAGGTGAATAAAGCTCTGTATCCCAGGTCGAAAGTCACACGACAAGCCCATCCGGGACGACAAGCGTCGCTACAAACGCAGAAACCGCATCGAGATTATGTTTGGACGACTGAAGGACTGGCGCCGCGTCGCCACTCGCTATGGCAGATGCCCAAAAGTCTTCCTGTCGGCCATCGCTCTAGCAGCAAACGTGCTATTCTGGCTGTAAATCAATGAGGCCAGAACCTAGTGGCTCTGAGCCAAGATGACCTTCTAGCTCTTTAGCGGTCTGAAGTCTCTTTGCCTCCTCAGCCGTAAAGCGATCCTTGTTCTCCGTCACATTACGCCTTGCTCCACACGCATCACGCGATTGTTCGTCACCTAATCAGTCATTCAGGTTTTGCGCCCTGAGCTGCACATCTGGACATCATGAGTTGATTGCTTGCGCGAAGCTACCATTCTTCTATGAGTTTCTACCAAGGTCAGCCCGTCTGAGGAGTGCATATCCGTGTACAACTTTTACGGCTGAAAATCCAAATCCTCAGTGATCACAAATCTTTAATTATTTCAATCAGTTCGAGAATTTCCAGATCCCACCAAAAGCCGCCTCGTCTAGCCACATTAATTTCTTGGCTTGGTTGAGCTTCTGACGTTCAAACCGCCACATCGGACCATACGCCGCCACACCCAACCACAGAGGTTCGTGTCCCCCAAACGCCTTGCCCGGAGCGTCTGACCGTTCCTGCGCTCGCTTTCCTTGAAATCATCCCCGAATAGCTGCCCAACCAACGTAAGCGCCTCCATGGGGTTCGAAACCCGATCTTTCGAAGTCTACGGCTTCAAAATCGACGTGCATGCCGGTGGGCGTCGTGTTTGGCCACCTAGCTTCAAACGCTTCATAAACGAAAAGATGGACTGTGGTAAACTGAGCGTCCGCGAGATCATGAAAACATTCAACGTCTCGCAATCGCAGGTTTACAAGTGGCGAAGTGACGTTCAACGCGCAGGACGTATGACAACCGACCTCTGGGAGGAAAGGGTATTTTCCGAGATCGTCGTTCAAGAGAATCCGGTCGAGCCTGATGTTCCTTCCGAGATCGTTCTGCGTAGTAACAAACTCAAGATTACCGTGCCAGCCTACCATCCAGTATCAAACCTTATCTCTTTGATCCAAGCGCTCTCGTGATCTCGCCATCCGGAAACTTCAAAATCTACACTTGAAGCGCTGTTTGAAGGTCTCGATTGGCAACGAGTTGCTACTCGTCATGTGCGAAAGCCAGTTGCTGTCTGATACCGCAACGCGGACCTTGTGGCAGAATTGATGGAATCCCCGTAGAAGACTGGCAGCTCTTCGCTGTCTGCCAAGTTGGCGAATTGCTGAAACTGTGGGCAGACGTGAATTGACTTTTTTGGATCACGTTGAACAGTTGAATCCCATCCCAAAGAAGATGGTGCCGCAGTAAATGACGTGAGACCCATCGTTGGTCTTCTTTCTTTTCCAGAGAAAGAAGCAATCAAACCGAGGGATCAAGCACCTTGCCCTTAATTGTTGCTTCAGGCATCCGCTCCTATTAAATCGCTGGCTCTTTCGCCGATCATGATGGCTGGCGCATTGGTGTTACCACTCACGATTTCCGGCATGATCGAGCAGTCGGCTACTCGTAAGTTCGCTATTCCGTGTACTTTTAGTTTTGCATCTACGACCGATGCTTCGGTGCTTCCCATCGCGCAAGTGCCGGTGGGATGATAGATTGATGCGGTGTTTGATCTTACCCACTCCAGTGTGCCTTCATAGTCGTCGCAACTCAGCTGAGCTGTTGGCCGAAATTCCTCTGAAATCTTCGAGGCCAAGGGATTGTGCTTGGCTATTTCGCGCGCGATGTTCACTCCGTCGACAATGGTACGGCAATCCGTTTCAGTGGACAGATAGTTCGGTATTATTTTTAGGTGTTTAGACGGATCCGGGCCGTCCAAACGTAGCTCTCCCCGGCTTTCCGGACGCAGCTGGCAAACCGACATGGTGAAGGCTGAAAACGGATGTACGCCCTCGCCGGGGCTGTCGGCGGACCAGGGTTGAACGTGGAATTGAATGTCGGGCGTCTCTACATCCGGGCGGGTTTTCATGAATCCGGTAGCAAGGCTGGCGGCCATGGTCATAGGGCCTGCACGGAACAGCGCGTATTTCAGGGCGATGCGCGTCTTATTGAACAGGCTGCGGACTTCATCATTCAGCGTCGGCTCATTGCATTTGTATACTAGCCGGGCCTGCAAGTGGTCCTGTAACCCTTTGCCGACACCTGGTAGGGCGTGTAGCGGCTCGATGCCATTTTCCCTTAGGTGTTCTGGGTCCCCGATTCCTGAAAGCATCAGGATTTGTGGTGAGTTTATGGCCCCGCCGGACAGGATGATTTCGCGTCGGACTGTCAAGTTCTTCTCAGCGCCAGAACGGTCTCGGTAGACCAAACCGGTTGCCTTTTTCCCTTCCAGAACCACGCGCGTGACCAGAGCGTTCGTGATGATGTTCAGGTTTTGTCGATCCCGGATGGGTTTCAGATAGGCAACGGCAGCGCTGCACCGGCGGCCATTGCGGGTGGTCAGTTGGAAGTACCCCACCCCCTCTTGTTCTGCACCATTGTAGTCTGGGTTGAACGGATATCCCGCCGCCTGCGCTGCGGCCACCCATGCGTCGCAGATCGGGCGTTGAATACGCATATTCGACACGGACAAGGGCCCGCCAACGCCATGAAATTCATCTTCACCCCGCTCCTGATCTTCGCAGCGCTTAAACAGGGGCAGGACATCGTCCCAACCCCAGCCTTCATTGCCCATTTGTCGCCAGCGGTCGTAGTCCTCTTTCTGTCCACGGACATAGAGCAACCCGTTCAGTGAAGACGAGCCGCCCAGCACCTTGCCGCGCGGCCAATCGATGGATCGCCCGTTCAGCCCCGGGTCAGGTTCGGTGCGATAGCACCAGTCGACCGAGGGGTTATGCATGGTTTTGAAATAGCCGACAGGGATGTGAATCCACGGGTTGGTATCGCGGCCACCAGCCTCGAGCAGTACAACAGTCGTGTTAGGATTGGCGCTGAGTCGGTTGGCAATGACGCAGCCCGAAGACCCAGCGCCCACAACCGCATAATCCACTTCCATGACTGCCTCCTCCTCGTGCCGTTGAAAAAACTCTATGCAAGATGCAAGAATTACACTAGCATTTTTTGATACAAAACGTCTCAATAATTGCAATCAGGGAGGTAAGCAATGGAGATCGGTAAAAAACTAAGTGGGATTTCGCGGCGGGATTTCTTCCGCGTGGCTGGTCGTTATGGAATGAGTTCCACGTTGCTGGCAGCAGGTGGGTTCGGAGGGGCGATGAGTCTGGCGAATCTGGCTCAGGCCGCAGAATCAACCTATGAAAAGCGCTTTTCGAAAGAGCCTAAACACACCCTGAAATTCGGTGCTTCGGGCTTCAACACCCGCAACCTTCTGATCGAACGCGCCGGGGCCATCGAATTCGCGCGCGATCTGGAAGAACGCACAGACGGTGAGATTCGGATCGAGTTCATCGGCGACAACCAGATCTGTGGTCAGCTCAGCTGTGTTGAAAAAACCCAGCAGGGAATCGTCGATATCTACGCCGCTTCGACTCAGAACTCGGCTGGTGGTGCGCCTTATCTGAACGTACTGGACTACGCCTATATGTTCCCAAGCCGTGCGGCGCAGTACCATTTCTTCTACAGCCCTGCGAGCCAGCGCATTCTCCGCGACCCCCTGGAGAAACGGCATGGGCTGAAGTTTCTGTTTACGCATTGTGAGTTGCGTGGCCTGCAAATGGGCTCGTCGTTTGCCGACAAGCCTACAGTGACCAAACTGGAAGAGCTGTTCGGCACCAAGAACCGCGTGACAGGCACGCAGTTGGGGCGGATAGCGATGCAGCTGCTGAACCTGAACCCGGTACCGGTCGCGTGGGAAGAAACGCTGGACGCCCTGAAAACCGGTCTGATCGACGGGGCCGAAACCTGGGCTTCGGCCGTGGCTTACGCCAACATGGCACCAGTGGTTTCGCAGTCGGTGAACCTGAAGTTCTTCTGTGGCACCGAGCATACCTCGATGTCAGCCAAGGTCTTCGACGGTCTCGGCGGCGAGTTGCAGGACGCGGTGATGGAGTCCTCGTATTTCACACAGGCTTTGATTCAGGGCGCGAATGAGGCGGCGCTGCTGAACACCGTGGGATTCTCGGACCCGCAACTGCCCAACACGATCTTTGCCGAAAACGGCGTGCGTCCCGCTTTCCTGCCCGACGATCAGATCAAACTGGCCGAAGAGATGTGCGCCCCGAACTATAACCCTGAGCCTTGGGCACAGTGGCGTGAACGTCTGAACAAATGGGCTGGCGGCATCGATACGTATCAGGAAATTTACGATATCGCGCGTGAAATTCCGGCTGACACCCTGCCGGAAAACGTCGAGCCGCGCCGTTGGTGGATGGGCCAAGCCTGATAAGCTGATGTGAACTGGCCCCAATCGGGCCGGTTCCAAAAACACACCGACTGGGAGGACGGGGTACATGTCGTTATGGGCAGACATAGGCGCGATCTTCAGCGCCTTTCTCAGCCAGGATTCGTTCGAGATTCAATCCGCTCTGGAATCTGACGCTGCTTGGGTACTGGGTGCAGTGGTTTCTGCATTTGGCGGGCTTCTGGTCATGCTGGTCTATCGAAAGGTGCCCTTTATAGAGCGCCATCTGGAACGATCCGTGATGGTCTATTCGTATCTTACCATTGCGCTAATCATTTTCTGGGGTGTGATCGACCGCTTTGTGTTTAATGATCAAGAGCCATGGTCAACGACCATTCCGCCACTTTTGTTCATGGTAATGGCTTGGTTCGGGGCGTCTTACAACGTACGCCTGCGTACGCACTTGAGCTTTAGCGAATTCCGCACTGCGATGCCGAGGGCAGGTCAGCTGGCTTGCCTGATCCTTGATGCGGTTCTGTGGTTTATTTTCGCGATGATCGTCATCGTCACCACGACCCGGCTGGTGGCGCTTTCTGCATCTAATTTCCAGATCGTACTGGGTACTGACAATGTCATGCAGTGGTGGTTTCTTCTGGCCGCGCCGCTGTCTTTCTTTCTGATGGTCGGACGCGTATTTCAGAACCTCGCCGACGATCTGCATAACTGGACAACAGGCAAGCCGCTGATTCAGCAGGCCGTGATCGGAGCAGACTGATGACAGACGGAACTATGGTCACACTGATCTCGCTTGGGGTTACGTTTCTATTCATGCTGGGCGTGCCAGTTCTGTTGGTGATCGGCTATTGGGTCATCGGCTGTTCCTTTGTCCTCGGTCTGACACTGGACAATATGGGCGCCGAACTGCTGAACGTTTTCAACAAAGGGTTTGCCCTGCTGGCGATGCCATTGTTCATCCTGACTGGAGACCTGATCAACAAATCAGGAATTGCGCGGCGCCTCAGCGATTTTGCCTATGCCTGTCTGGGCTGGATACGCGGCGGCTTGGCAATGGCCTCGTTGGGGGCCTGCGGGCTGTTCGCGGCAATTTCGGGGTCCAACTCGGCAACAACAGCAACCATCGGGTCGATGCTGCACCCTGAGATGGTAAAAGGTGGCTATGATGAACGCTTCAGCGCTGCCACCGCAGCTGCGGGTGGAACTGTAGGGATCATCATTCCTCCGTCTATTATCTTTATCGTCTACGGATTCTTGATGAACCTGCCGATATCTGAGCTGTTTGTGGCCGGCATAATTCCTGGTGCGCTTATGGTCATAGGGATGCAGTTCGCCTGCTGGATCATCTGCCGCATGAATGGCTGGGGGCATCTGATCCCGCTGCAATTGAACCGAGTGTTGAAAACCGCGTTCGGTGCTTGGCTTGGCTTCTTTGCCATTGGTTTGGTTCTGTGGGGCATCTACACCGGTAAATTCTCACCCACCGAAGCGGCCGGTGTGACAGTCGGTTTTTGCGTGATCGCAGGCTTGGTCAGCTATCCGATCAACCGCCTAATGGGCGCGCGCAGCAACGTTTCACCGACCGAAAAAAGCTATGCCGAGATGTTCGTGGTCGAAGGTTTCACGATCCCCGAGATCCCGTCAATTGTGATCCGGTCAGCTCAGATCACCGGTATCCTTGCGCCGTTGATTGCGATTTCCGTAGTGATGCAGCAGATTCTGTCCCTTTTGGGTGCGCAAGAAACCATTGGGAGCTTTGTAACCTCAATGGGCGGCTACCACGCGGTTTTGTTCACCTCGATGGTGATCGTGTTTTTCTCGGGCATGGTGCTGGAAAGCTTGCCAGTCACGATCATTCTGGCCCCGATCCTTGCGCCGATTGCGGCCTCGGTCGGCGTTGATCCGATCCATTTCTCGGTGATCTTTCTTGTTGGCGCGTCCATTGGCTTTATCACCCCGCCATACGGCTTGAATCTCTACGTCGCCTCCGGCGTGACCGGCGTGCCGTATTTCCGGTTGCTACGCTACACGGTGCCGTATCTGGCGGCGCTGCTATCGGTGTGGATTTTGGTGTCTCTGGTGCCCGATCTGGCCTTGATACTGCTGCCAAATAACTAGAATGTTGCGGGATGCCTGAGACGGAAACACAAGACAAAGAAACTCAGATCCCGACCAACCTGCGCCTTCTTCTTATCCTCGAGGAGGTGGCGCGGCGTGGGGTCGCCGTCAAACCAGCAGACCTGATCGAGACATTGGGACTGGCGAAGCCCACAATCCACCGTCTGCTGCAAACCGCAGAGGCCGAAGGTTTCCTGCAGCGAGATATAGATGGTCGCTCGTATGGCCCTGGGTACCGGCTGCGGTTGCTTTCGGTCAATACCATGTCTTCCGAACACCTTCGTACGGCGCGTTTGGCTATCTTGCGCAGCGTCGCCGAAAACGTCGGCGAGACGTGTAACTTAGCCATCCCGGACCGGGAAGGAATGATCTACCTCGACCGGGTTGAAACGAAATGGCCGCTTCGCATCCAATTGCCGATCGGTACCCAGGTGCCCTTCCATTGCACAGCTAGTGGCAAGATGTACCTGTCTACTCTACGACAGAAGACGTTGGATGGGTTTCTCTCTGCTGGCAATTTACAACCGCAGACCGAACGATCCCTGACGAACCCTAGAGCACTACGCGAGGAAATCCGTAGAGTCGCTGAGAATGGTTACGCGGCGGATGATGAGGAGTTCATGGCCGGAATGACGGCCATCGCTGTGCCCATTCGTGATGGACAAGCCAGATTGGTAGGCACACTTTCGGTGCATGCTCCAACCCAGCGTCACGACGTCAACAGCCTGCTGTCCTTTCTGAACATCCTGCAAAAAGGCGCAGGTGAGCTCTCGGAGATGTTAACGGACTGATCTTTTCAAGCCGCTTGAAGAACCAAACTGTCTGCGCAGTATCATTCGCCGCGTCGGGTCAACCCTTCGTAGGCGGTGATGCCGACGAGAGGCAGCGCGGCGGCTTCCCGCATACTTAGGGTCTTGGGTTTGTGTGCAACCAGACGAACATCTGCCTTAAAGTTCTCTGCCAATGAGCCCGGTAAGTCCATCAAATCACCTGCACGGCCGTACACCTCATCACCTACGGCAAAACCTTTCACACCGTCGCCAATCGCAACGACCAGGTCTGGTATTTCAGCAAGCCCGAATAGCGCATCTGGTCCTTAAGAGTTGACAACCATAGCTTTCGTTGAGGTTTTCCTTTTGTGAAATGGTGTCAGGCCCACGTGGAAACCGCGCACGCCTGACGAGATCATTGTCTTGTGGGTGGTCAGTTGATGTCTTGCACCTGCATCACCAGATCGCCCCATTTGCGCTGGTTCTCGATGTCGTGTTCCAAACCTTGTTCATCCGCGATCATGAAGCGTTTTACGGCCGGAGTTTTGCTGGTCGCCTGATACAACCAATAGGCTTCGGCCTTCAGCGCCTCATCGATGGGCTTGTCGATGGACTCATAGACCATCTGCTTGCAGGCATTGATCGACTCTGCAGGGAATTGTGCGATCCGTTCGGCCAGCGCGGTCACATACGGGCCGATTTCATCCGCTTCCAAAGCCTTGTTGATAGTGCCCAAACGCTCGGCATCATCTGCGTCGTAGTCTTGTGCACTCAGAATGATCTCAAGCGCTTTGCCAAGGCCGGTTTGACGGGCCATGCGCGAGGCGCCACCGCCGCAGGGAAGGATGCCCATTCCGACCTCCATCTGCATGAACTTGTATTTTCCCCGCGCGGCAAATCGCATATCCAACGCCAAGGCCAATTCGTGCCCGCCACCGCGCGCAAACCCTTCCAGTTTTGCGATGGTCGCCTGTGGCACCTTGCTGATCCGCTCGCAAACTGATTGTAGGTCCAAAAGCTGAGCGTCCCCGCGAGAAACAGCTTCGGTCGACATGTCCTTCAATAACTCGGTATCGTAGTGGCAGACCCAGATTTCCGGGTTGGCCGACTGAAAGATCACGACCTTGGTTTCGCGGTCCCGCTCTAACCGCATGGCCAGACTGTTTAAGTCGGCCAGCATTTCCTGGCCCTGCACGTTCACAGAGCCAAAGTTGAAGGTAACCGTGGCAATGCCGTGTTCAACATTTACGTCAAAGGTTTGAAAGTTCTCGTATTTCATCAGGCCGTCCTTTCTTGGGCCTCGACGCGGCACGCGCGAGGGGTAAGGGAATGTTAAAGGTGGAAGTTCGTGGCGTTTTAGCGCCCAGATGATCAGCCCGTTTGGCTGATCAAGTCTTTGATGGTGTTCATGACATCGGTAGCGTGGTTTTCGTCGAGTGCTGCGGCATGCGGATCAGCGAAAGCCCCACTGTCATTGTCGAAATAGGCTCCTGACGCGTCAGCAAACCGCACACCCAAGGCTGCGTCAATCAAGATATCAGCGCCAATGTTCATATCGTTGCCAGCCAGGCCAAAGCCTTCTTTCACCATCTTTGAGGCCAAAAGTGATCCGGGATTTACGGCAACCATCACAGGTGCATTGGACAGCGATTTGGCCCATTCACGGGTCCAGATGGTGATCGCCAACTTGCTCTGGGCGTAGGCTTCCATATCCGCCAGTTGCACATTGCCCTGCATGGCCCGGATGTTCACCGGGGCCTGTGCCGCAGATGACAGGTTCACGACGCGCCCGTCGGCAGGAATAACCGGCAGCAGCAGTTTGGTCAGAAGATACGGTGCAAACGTGTTCACCACAAAGCGGATGTCCTGGCCATTTTCCAACACGGTTTGCGGGGCTTTCAACACACCTGCATTGTTTATCAACACATCCAGTTTGTCATGTCTGGCCCGTACGCTTTCGCCGAGTTTTCGAACCGCGGAGAGATTGCTGAGATCAGCGGCATAGGTTTCGACATCGTCTCCGACCGCGGCAGCAGCGCTCTCCAGTTTTGATGCATTGCGTCCATGGAGGAGCACTTTGTGCCCATCGGCAGCCAGCTTCGTAGCTGTCAGCAGGCCAATGCCGTCGGTTGAACCCGTGATGAGAATAGTCTTGGTCATCAGTCTGATCCTTCAGGAAAAGTCAGGCAGCACAGTGTCCGCCAGATGTTCGAGGGTTGTATCGATTGGCGCTTGATTGAACCTTAGGTTCAGCGCGACGTGATTGACCCCGAGCGTTTCAATCTCGCGCAGATAGTTGCGTAGGAAATCAGTTCCAGACTGAAACCCAAGATGGATTGGGCGCGGAGGTGCAGCAGGGTCGGCAACAACATCGACATAGAGCGATTGCATGACCGGCTTGTCCGGTTGACCTGCCGCCTTCACACGCCTGCGGTAATCCGTGATGACTTGACCCTGAGCCGCCGCATTGCGCGGATATGTCATCCAACCATCTCCGTTCTGCGCTACCCAATCAGGTGTTTGTTGGCTACCACCCGTAATGAGCATCGGCAGGCGCGTTCCATGCGGCTTTGGCAATAGATCAATCCCGCCATTCAGTTTGCCCTGTGCATTTTCATGCGTGGGGTAAGCCGATCCAACCGCGCGGATGTACCCAAAACTATCGCGGAACCGTGCCCCCCGGTCGTCAAAGCCCTGGTTCATCGCCGGGTACTCCTCGGGCCGATCACCGGAAGCGATACCCAAAAGCAACCGCCCGCCCGAGAGCACATCTGCTGTCGCGGCTGCCTTGGCGACATGAGCGGGGTGACGCAATGGCAGGATCACACTGGACGTTCCAAGCGCAATCCGATCCGTCGCCGTTGCCAAAGCTCCCAAATAGACAAATGGATCGAAAACTTGCCCGGGGTCACCGAAGCTTGGAACATTAAAGGGCACGTCCCGTAGCCAAAGTGCCGCAAACCCAAGTTCCTCGGCTTTCTGAGCCGCTTCTAGGTGCTCCCGTAGAGTCGGCTCTGCGCCGACGGCATAAGCTTCGAGAGGCAGCACAAGGCCAATGCTCAGTCGTCCGGGACGGAACACTTGGTTGTAGGCCAAATTTATTTGCTCAAACCCAGACAGCTGCGTTTCATCCAACATGTCTGCCCCTCCCCTAATAGCGCACCAAAGTACGGCTTTCGATGCTTTTGCGAACGGTATTGATGTTTGGATCCTCGACCATGTCGAGGGCGCTATGAGCAATCGAAGCCCGGCCTTGATTGTCATAGATGTTGAAGACCGCGACCTCATTCGGCGTCATCTTGGATTGATAGATCCACTCATGTTTGGGGTTGCCCACCAGCCCCATGATTTGTCCCGTGCGGTCGGGATAGATCAGGTCCAATAAAATCCAGTCCGACGGGTCAATTGAAGAGGGGCGAACGAACCCAAGTGGTGCTGAATTGATCGGATGCTCTATCGGACGCCATACATTGACAAAGGCAAAATGACCTTGCGCCCACTCCGTTGCGGCCTCGGCGCCCAGCAAGTCGACAAGCCGCTGTTCGGCTCCGTCCTTGCTGTAGTCGCTATGAACATTGCGCGCCGGTTTACGTATTGCTTCGGGGTCATCCACCCGAACAGTGTGATCAAAAACCACGACCTCTCTCGCACCGAGCCTGTTCTGCAGCATGGCCTTGAGCTCCGCATCGTAAAACGGTTCCCAGCTGTCGCCTGCAAAGTCTCGGACCTGCGTTTCGAGGGGCATGATTTCAACGGCATCGCACGCAAATGAAACCGACGAGGTCGTTGTACGGTTGTCTGCTAGCACGACGGATGTCGCGACCAGCTCAGGGCAAATCAGGTTGCCAGCGATCCCGCCAGCATCAAGCTCAAAGGCTTGTCGGTAGGATTTGTGAACATGGTAGTTAACCGTGGCCGTCCGTGCCATTTGCGCCTCGTGCCTAAGCTTTACTGTATCTGTGAAAGAGATTTAAACTCGATCCAATTGCAGATAAACTGCCCAATAATGTATTTATAATTCGGTAAATGGATATAATGGGTTTGGACACAGACGCTCTTCGATTGTTTATTAGGGCAGCAGACATTCTGAACATCAGCGCGGCGGGGCGTGACCTGGGCATGGCCCCAGCGGTCTCCAGCGCAAGGCTTGCCAAGTTGGAGAAGAACCTCGGTATTGAGCTTTTGCACCGCACGACTCGCAAAGTGTCGTTGTCGGTGGAAGGAGCGAATTTCCTGCCTTTCGCACGTGAAATCATTGCGCAGGAAGAGGCGGCATTTGCTGCATTGGGTAGGCAAATGGCAACGATCAAGGGCACATTGCGTTTTACGGCGCCAAGCAGTTTCGCACAGCTCTACATCGCGCCAATACTGCCTAAGTTTCTTGAACAGCACCCTGATCTCATGCTCGATCTGCGCCTGTCGGATGTGCAGTTCGACCTGATCGAAGGAAGCTATGATCTAGCCCTTAGGAACGCGCCACTTGTCGACACCAGTCTGAAGGGTCGCAAACTGGCTGATGACCAGCGCATTCTATGTGCTGCACCGCAGTACCTCGATACGCATGGCGTTCCTGATACACCAGCCGATTTGACAAGCCACCGTCTGATCGCTTTCCAAAACCTCCAACCTCGGCCACTGACAGGGCCAGCAGGCGAAAACGCCTTTTTTGATCCCGCATCAGCCAAAGGCCAATTGACTATCGATGACGGTCAAAGCCAAGTCCGCGCCACATTAGCGGGGGCCGGTATTTCCTTAAATGCTAGATGGAGCGTGCATGAACAACTGAAGTCAGGCCGTTTGGTGCGTGTTCTTCCAAACTTTGAAGCCAGCGAAGACAGTGTTTTGTGGCTGATCTATCCCAAGTCCAACGTATTATCCCCAAAAGTGCGGGTGTTCATGGACTTTCTGGTTGCAGAGATTGGCGCAAAGCCTCCTTGGGAAACACAAGTGTAATTTAGGTCAATCTCGCTATCGTAATTCCTGTCTCAAATGTCGGAGACAGGCTTTGAGTGGACATGCCTTGTCCTCGTAGGGGACAGATATAGAATATCTCACACATCAATCTCTCTCCTCAATTATTCAAAAAAAGGTCGCGGACGCCTCTGAATCCGAGTTTGTCGGAACGCCCCGCATCTCGAATTCTTCCTCTTGTCGCTACGCGAGAAAAATCCATCGCGAAGGGGTAGGCGGCATGAGCTGCCGGATCAATGCGGATGAGGCGTCCGCCAGGGCCGACCCGAATAACCTCAAGCAGGCCAGCCGCAATCGCACGGCGCACCGTCTTCTCCGAGCAATTGTCCAGTTCAGCGACGTCTTTCACCGTCAGAAGCTTGCGGGGTGGGCTCTTCTTCGCATTGATCTGTGGCATACTGATGCGCCTCCTTTTGGTCAGGGGCGTCCCGGCCCAGTTCCCGTACTGCCTGGGCAGCCAGCAATCGGACCAACTGGTCAATCGCTGTCTCAACCTGCTTGCGCGCGTAGTCGTCAGAAGGGGGTGTGGCAGGAACGCGTGTCATGCCATGACCATGACAACGCGGGCTTGCTCATTCTAAGTGTATTGATTGCCCAATTCCGGCGGCGCCCAACGCTCTTGCTCTTCGCGCTCAAGCTTGTCGCGAAAACCGTCAATGTCCACGCGGATCGTCTTACCGCTCAGGATTTGCCCCGGCTCGGTGATCATCTTCACGACAGCCTGGATAAAGTTGACGAGCGGACCTTGCCGTTGTCCTCCTGGACGACCGTCTGAGTATGTCGTGTAGGTCAGAGGGCGACCGGCATCTTTCCAGATATGGCAGCAACTCTCGACGATGTACTGACGGCGTTTGTCGCGCGAGAACCGCTTGTCTCGCGGCGACATCTCCGCAACCGCACCAGGTGTCCCATGGATGCGTCGAATGTCATCGATGACATCCTGAGTAAGTGTCGTTGCGGTCTCAAGCTTTTTGAGGAGCTGCGGAAGTAGGTCTGCATCTTCTGGCGTCGATACGAAATAAGTCGAAAGCGAGCCCAATGCGTTCCGGAGTTCTTGTCTAGTAATTGTGCCCCGCTTGGCTTCCCGCAGGAGTGTCTTGAGGTGCTTTTGACCTCGTACAATCGCTTGCGAGCGACGGACCTCAGTCAGGTTGATTGCGATGTCGTCGTCGTTATTGAGGCAGTTCCCAAGAAGCATAGAGAGTTCGCGTACGAGCTTAGTTGGCAGGCCAAACCGTTCAGCCAAGCTCCCGATCATGTCATCAGATAGAGCACCGCGTTCGCCATAACTGCCGAGCTTCCATGACATCGAGCACTTGATCCCATCCATGTGCGGATAGACGGAATAGTCAACTTCAGTATGTGCAACGTCTCGATTGTTCTTCAGACCGCTGTCCGCGTTAGCGCTCATTTTATTCTCCGTTTGCCACACTCTAGGGTCTGGTCGCGCGTCCAAAAGCTTATGTGCAACAAGGCGGTACTGATTGCTCAGAAAGCGCTGATTGAGACACGGCGACCCCTTCCAAGGTTGCACATCAACAAAAGAACAGGAAGAGAACAATTTGGCTAGATTCTGTGTCGAGCGGCCTTCGATATTGGAGGGCTGTCGCGCGTCACACCAGCTACGACTTGTACAACTTGCGGCCGCGCGAAACACAAGGATCCCCAAAAAATGGAGATCAATACACTTAGTCAGCAAGAGCGTAAAATCCGACTTTCCGGGTTGGGATGGGTCTCCCCGTCTCCGTTGCGCCCGGTTTATTCTTGCTGCTTTCCCTGGTGAACAATCAAAAAAAGAGGTGACCACGGTACGTTCACGACCGGCCTCCAATTGTGAACTATGGTTCGGGGACTACCCCATCCCGCACCGACGCGGCTCCTTCTGGCCCGGTGCAGAAACGCGACTACGGAACCCACCGGTCGACGGTCGTCTTCAGACGCTCGTCGAACCGGGGATCGCCGAGACCGTGCGCGGTCAGAGCGGGGCAGGTGAGAAGCCTGCGGGGAAGCGGCTGGCCTCCGATAAAAGGCATCGCGCAGATACGAACCTGAAAGCAAAGGGCCTTCTCCCGCAAGACCGGGGGGAAGGAGCGGGGGCCGGATATTGTCTTATGACAAATGCGGGTGTAGCGGAGCTAGATCGGTCCCTGCAAACTCCTCGCTTGTCACCAGTTACTTGGCTTGCAGTTGTGAACAGTTAAGATCAATTACCGCCAGCATGGCAATCTGCCGCAAGTTCCATAATACAAACGCGGATTGGGATTTCTCTAGCATTTGGAGTTTAAGCAACAAGAATTGCCTTAGAATTGGAGTGGTGGTTTCGCTGTTTTGAAGAGTAACCAAGCAAACAACAAAAAATTTTCAAACATGTTTTGAGTACTACCGACCTTGTATCACCAAAACGTTGTTAACTGTCGTGGTTTTCCCGGAAACTACGTCGGATTGAACTCAAAAGCGGCCCGATTACATAGTCGGCAACGCTTGCTTCACCGGTTTGCAGCATAACCTCTACGGGCATTCCTGAGACGAGTTCGACGTCCTGTAAATCTGCGAGTTCGGCAGGTAAAACCTCAACCTTTGCCAAATAATAGGGTTGCCCTGTATTTTCGTCGACTATGCGGTCTGCGGAAATTGAGCGCATCAAACCGAATATCTGTGGCATGTTGCGTTGTTGATACGCAGTAAGATGAATACGGGCAGGCATACCAATACTTACGACATCTATATCAATCGGGTTGACTCGGGCGTCGATTATCAAAGGAACCTTTGAAGGTACGATATCCAAGATCGGTTCACCGTTTCGGACGACCCCAGAAAGAGTAGTGATCCGCACATTCATTACCTTACCTTCAATCGGAGAGCGTATTTCCGTTCTATCGACCACATCCCTGTGCCATCGTATTTCGCTTTCCAACTCGGCTAGAGTACGTTTCATTTCCGACAATTCCATGGTGGAGTCTTCTATCTCCTGCTGAACCATGGCCAGTAATTGCAATTCGGTTTCACCGATCTTTTGATTGTTGCGGGCGATCTGCGCTTTACTGGTAGCACGCTCGATCGTGATGTCTGCGGCTGCGCGTTTCAGGGCCAGTAGTCGGTACTTCCTTTCTAGACCTTTCCCCAGCAGGCTTGTTACACCTTGGATTTCTTCCTCAATTAAATGTGTTTTTTCGTCCAAGCCGACGATCGTTTTCTTAAGTCCGAGGTTTTCTTCGTCGAGCTGTTTGATGCGTTTGCGCAGTATGTTGTCGCGGCCTTTTTGTGTCGTAATTCGCCGCGTCAGAAGTTCTTGTTGATCGGAAATTGCGCGTGTTAATTCAGCTTCATCGGATACATTCTCGCTGTTCGGGACGACCAATTTTTCGGAACCGTCTAATTCAGCTTTGAGGCGGGCGACCCTCGCCAGCAGGTGCGTGTACCGCTTTACCAATTCGTCAAGTCGGGCACGTGCCTGCACGTCGTCGAGAGTTAAAAGAACCTGACCTTTGGTCACCTTGTCCCCTTCCCTCACGTGAATAGATTTTATGATTCCGCCCTCCAGATGTTGAACGGTTTTGCGGTACCCTTCTGGACTGACTACTCCTGGTGCAATGGCTGCGCCTTCCAGCCGGGCGCTGAATGACCAGGTCACCAAACCAAACACCAGCCCGATTGCGACGATGTACCCCGTGCGAAGCGGCGCGCGCGTGAGATCTCTAAGGTTGGATGTTGAGTCTGTGACCGCTTTGTGTCGAATTGAGCGGAGGAGTAATGTCAGAAGCACCAACGTGAGCAATAAAATAATTGCCGCGATCCACCTCGGGTCAACGGCGGGTGGTAGCTTTTCTAAGATCCAATCCAACCAGTCGGCTGGAATTGAACCCAAAATGCCATCAAGCACCGAAGCACAGAAAGCCTTCACGTTTTCCTGTAACTCTTCCCAAAAACTCATTGGCGAACCACCTTACTCTGCTACTGCGTTGTTGCCGCTGCTAGATTGCACCGTCCGCACGGTTTGATAGGCTGGAGCTTGGCCTCTGATCTGCAAAATTTTCTCACGCGGGCCAAATGCGGCGACAGATCCGTCTTTGAGAACCAGAACTTTGTCTGCAGTCCTGAGCCCCGCGGGACGATGGGTCACAACTACGACGGTGCGACCAAGATTCTTGGAGCGCGCAAGAGCTGCAGCAAGGGCTGCATCGCCTTCCTGATCGAGGTTCGAGCTGGGCTCATCCAAGACGATAAACGACGGGTCACCCAGTAGAGCACGAGCAAGTCCCAGCCTTTGCCTTTGACCACCAGAGATACGCCCGCCGTGCAAGCCAACGTCTGTTTCGTACCCATGTGGTAACCGCAAAACGAGATCGTGAACTCCTGCTTCTTTGGCGGCCTTGATTACCATCGAGTCGTCGACGTCTCGCATTCGGGCAATGTTCTGGGCTACGGTGCCTGGAAAGAGCTCTACATTTTGGGGCAGATAGCCCAGCCACGGCCCTAGATTTTCGGGGTTCCAATTTCCGACGTCTGCACCGTCAAGCCTTACATGGCCGCGTGTTGGTTGCCAGGCTCCGACCAATAAACGACACAAGGTCGATTTGCCCGAACCGGAAGGCCCAAAAACGACTAATGTCTCGCCGGGCTCAAGAGCGAAAGAGATGTTCTCCAGAATCGGTTCGCCCGAATAGGGTGCGAGACAATAGACCTCTTCCACCTGCAATTGGCCGAGAGGCTTTGGTAAGTTGACTTCATAATCGGGAGCAAATTCACCCGCAAAGTGATCCCTGAGACGGGTGATAGCGGTACGCGCTGCCACGAAACCTTTCCAAGCACTTATTGAACGCTCGATAGGAGCAAGTGCCCTGCCCAGAACAATTGAGGCAGCGATCATCCCTCCGGCAGTCAGATTGCCTTGAAGGACAAAATACGCGCCAAGTCCCAGTATCATGACTTGCAAGGCAAGGCGTAGCGCTCGTGATGCGCTGACAAGGCCCGAGGTTTTTTCCTTCAGGTTCTGGTACTCACGTCGGGCACCTGCCTGAAAAGACTGCCAACGACCAAGCAAGGCATCACCCATTCCCAGAGGGCGGATGGTTTCACCACTCTCAAGAAACTGCTGCGCTGCCGTATCACTTTGGCGAAGCTTGGCACTTATTTCCTTGTTGGGATTGCGTGTCAGAATGTCATTTGTAAGCGCAAACAGAAAGAGAACGATAGTACTGCAAAGCGCAAAGACACCAAGTCCAGGGTGGAGTAACCAAATGAATGCAATAAAGATCGGTGTCCAGAGTGCATCAAAAAAGGCAAGGACTGCGTCTCCGCCCAGAAATGACCTGAGGTTGGCAACATCGTTCAGGCTGGCCTTTGGGTTGCCGCCAGTCAGCCGGTCAGACATGGCTTTTCTGAGGGTCGGTTCGCTGAGTTCTGATTCAACCCAGAAACTTGCACGACCTAAGATCATCCGTCGTACTTGCTCTAGTATTCCGTAAATGATCAGCGCAAAAAGTGCGACAACCGTCAGCCAGACCAGGGTGTCGAAAGACCCGGTGGTCAGAACCCTGTCATAGATCTGAAGCATGTAGATTGCGCTCACCAGAAGTAGCAGGTTTACGACACAGCTTACGATCAGCAACGGCGGGAAAAGCCGTTTCACGGCTTTCTTGGTAGTGTCGACGATATTTGTATCGGGATTGGTATTCATGAACGTGGCACTCTGTAACAAGGGTTTGGTACGGCTGTGAGGATGTGCAGACCCGACAAGGCGCCGGATCTGCACGTTTCATCACCTCGTCAGGCAACCGTATCTAGGTCGATGGTGAACCCGTCGGTGTCCGTATCCGTGTCACCGTCGGTTTCCGTCGCGTTCAGGGTCATCTGTAAGGGTTCGGGGGTGAACTCCTGCGAGGTCGTAAACTCGATGACCGGGATCTTGATGGTCCCTTGACCCATAAAGAGCTGGATCGCGTCGATGTTGTTCGGACCCATTGGATCGCCGATGACAAAACTTTCCTGACCACCGGCTTCGGGCGACAGATCGCCGTCCAAGACCTCAATCGGATTCTCTGAGAATGTGCCATCGCTATAGTAGATCATGTACCACAGATCCTCTGGCGGGTTATCATACCCACCTACAGAGTTGTCGATGAAGACCTTCACGGCGCTGACGTTAAAGCCGGTTGGATCGACGACGAAGCTTTCATCCACCTTTCCGCCCGATGTCGTTTCACCATCAATGCCGTGATTGGCATTACCGTTAAGATTGTTATTGCCATTCCCGATGCCCGAGGTGCTGACATTCATCTGTTCGGCACTGAGAAAAGTCGCGGTGCTTTCCCAATCAGCTTCAGGATCATTCAGGAGATCTTGGATGTCAGTCGGAGCCAAATAGCTTGTCGGATTGACCGCCGCGAACACGATTTCGGAACTGTCGATTGTCAGCGTTCGCACCGGATCCGGGCCACCCGCATCAAGGCTGCCATCTGCCGTGGACAGTTCGACCACCGAACCCGGCGGTGTAGACACCTGAAGATCGTACATGTCCGTGGCAGGATCAAACACCAAGGTGAAGTCTACAGTCTCGTCGGTGCCGTCACCGTTAAAGTCGTCGGTGATCGACCCTGCGAACGAATAGTCGCCGTTCTTAGTCAGGTCACTTCCGACCGCAACAACACTCCCGGTGCCGATCTTGTAGCTGACCAGTTCAATGTCCAGCGATGCAAACCCATCCTCGCCAGGATCATCAGCCCAAGCATCTTGGGCACCGGACGAATAGTTGCCGGACGCGTCTTCAACAGTAATAGCCGGCCCGTCATCGGTGAACGAGATTTTTTGGGTGAGGTCGACAGAGGCCGACGCGGTGTCTGCGGCGGTCTCGGCATCGCTGAGGGTGCCGACGAGATTGATCGCATCGGTCAGGCCCGCGCCCAACCCGGTGATATCCGAGGCATAGCCCGAGGTATCTGCCGAACTGTGCTCGACCGCCCGTTCCTGGGTCAGCGTCACTGCGCCGGTGCTGCTGTTGACCGAGACCGAGAACACAACGTCGCCGGTTGCGGCGTCTGTGGCATTCGTGCCTTCGCGCCCAACAATGTCACCGAGTTCGTCAAACAGGAACACAGTGTTGCCAGTGGCAGTGTCTTTCAGGGTCACGGACCCGGCATTGCTGCCCAGTTCCAGACTGTAGACCAGCGCGCCCAAGCCATCTTCGCCCGGATCATTCATGGTCACGTTGAACAGATCGCCCACGCCTTTGGTGTCCGTATCCGGACCACCGGTCAGAGCAGCATCATCCGTCTGCAGGGCTTGGCCTGCCAACTCCATTGCGAAGGCCGGCCCGTCATCGGTGAACGAGATTTTTTGGGTGAGGTCGACAGAGGCCGACGCGGTGTCTGCGGCGGTCTCGGCATCGCTGAGGGTGCCGACGAGATTGATCGCATCGGTCAGGCCCGCGCCCAACCCGGTGATATCCGAGGCATAGCCCGAGGTATCTGCCGAACTGTGCTCGACCGCCCGTTCCTGGGTCAGCGTCACTGCGCCGGTGCTGCTGTTGACTGAGACCGAGAACACAACGTCGCCGGTTGCGGCGTCTGTGGCATTCGTGCCTTCGCGCCCAACAATGTCACCGAGTTCGTCAAACAGGAACACAGTGTTGCCAGTGGCAGTGTCTTTCAGGGTCACCGACCCGGCATTGCTGCCCAGTTCCAGACTGTAGACCAGCGCGCCCAAGCCATCTTCGCCCGGATCATTCATGGTCACGTTGAACAGATCGCCCACGCCTTTGGTGTCCGTATCCGGACCACCGGTCAGAGCAGCATCATCCGTCTGCAGGGCTTGGCCTGCCAACTCCATTGCGAAGGCCGGCCCGTCATCGGTGAACGA
>NZ_JBWVBA010000019.1:0-21016 GCF_057221005.1 Ruegeria sp. HKCCD7628 | reverse complement strand
GTGTTTGGGACGCGGAAGCTAAAACGTGGCGCTCGTCTGCTGGATATTGGGAGTAGACTTGCTTCGGTGTGTGCATGAGAACTCACGAACTTTCCATTCCGCGCGATTCTATGCACACCTGACGCAGTTCTGTCTTCAGACAATCTCCGCTGTAGGCGGAAACGGTATCTGCTAAGGAGATCACAATTCGAGGGTTCTTAGGGAATGGCATGCAATCCTTCTTAGTGTGGGCAATCTTTGAAAAGATGCCCCAGATGATGCGGGCGCCTCACAAGCATGTAAGAGACTGGCTGAAGGGGTGCCAAGGGGTGGGTCAACACTGCTTAGCCTCACTTGAAGCAAAGCCTGCAAGTGACAATCCGTTACGGAGATAGGGCTCGATTGCGCTCCTCCGACAGACAAATTCTTGCGCAACTGAGTATGAATCAGTTTGTTTTGCTTTTGTTTCAAAAATTACGATAAAATTTTTTCCACTTCTTCTCAGTAATTGGCTCTTGATAGAGAACGCCACGCTTTCCAGTCACCGCGTTTGGCAGCATTCCATGCAGCGACCAAAGCCATCTTCTGAAGAAGTCCGTTTTTGGATCCCAGCGTGTCCGTCACTTGCCACTCCGGCGTACGGACCAATTCGAGTGAAGGAGGATTTTCCGCCAGCCAATTGCGCGCAACACGTACCTGCCTGTTGATGAGTGGGCTAGAAGGCGTGCCTTTGTAGCTGCGTGCCCCATGCTTGACGCACTTGGGAGTACCAAATGCGGCCCATCCTTGACATGGTCGACCGTCCGTTCTCATAGCCGAACAACGCTTGTGTGGTCCAGAGCCGAAGCCATATGGTTTGGGTTCCTGCTTTTGACCTAATTTTAGGTTTGACATAGATCTGGCTCTGGCATCAGGGCGGCTAGACATCGGCATGCCGTGTTCTCTTACGTTACAGCTTTGAGAGGAGCTTTGCTGACCTCGCGGGTAGCCTTCAGCCAGTGTTTAGTGAGATCCATAAAGATTTCCTCCTTTTTCACACCTGTCATGGCCGGCTGCCGATTTGCGCCCTTGCCGACCTTTTTGCTTACGAGATATTTCCAATCAAGTTTGCGGTATCAATATACCCCACATTGAAGTCTGAGTTAAGCGCAGTCGGTTCCAAAAATAATGGGTAGTGCCAAAGGCAACGGTGTGTTGGCAATGCGGCTCCTACGACGGTTGCTGTCAGAGCCATTTAGCTCCGTCCTGCTTTGAGTGCATGTCTTCAATGTCGACTGTCACTCGACATGCACCAACTTGCACTAAGTCCGCTCGAGTTGAGAGGCGCGCCTGCCCGCTCCGCCGCCGGCGGGCGGGACGCTCTCGTAAGAGGGACACCTTTTTGAGGATAACAACTACAATGGCAGACCCAAAGCAGGGAGTACACCAGAGGGGATTGTTTGTTTGCATGTCTCTATGTAAGGGCCGACTAACACATGCACTCTATTCCTCGTCCTCGTGCGGGTCGTTCGGGCCAACGATTGCAAGCTCGATTGGACGCGTCCCCGCGCCCTTCTGTCGCTTCCCGCTTACAACTGAAATCCACCCATCCTCGAGCATCTGCTTGATGATCGATATTGCCCCACCTGCCGGTTTTCCATTCTTTTCAAGAATTTGCCCTACAACACCCTTCAGGTTCGGTGCGGCCGCTTGGCTTTTGTACGCCACCTCTTCGTCCTGCAAGCGCCGCTTGACGTTTGCCCAAATAATGTCGGCCAACCCGGCGGTTTCCGGTGGCGTGTAAGCCTTCGCGACGCCGACCGTCTCGGTATTCCCATCCACGCACATAACATCACGCAGCACGATCTCGTAGTAGGTGACGGCTG
The DNA here is from genome assembly GCF_057221005.1 of Ruegeria sp. HKCCD7628. NCBI lineage: Bacteria > Pseudomonadati > Pseudomonadota > Alphaproteobacteria > Rhodobacterales > Roseobacteraceae > Ruegeria > Ruegeria sp. HKCCD7628. The sequence continues at coordinate 19,172 of NZ_JBWVBA010000019.1, read as the reverse complement.
AAGGGCCGATATTGCTCTTGGTAGTACTCGCCTTGACGATGTTCCTGTGGGTCTCGATGCCCCACTCGGTCAGCTTGGCACGTGAGATCTTGTTCATGCTGATGACACAGCGAGCCGTGTCCACGATCTCGGAGCCGTGCTTCACATCATGCTGATCCTGGTCGCCGCGATTGAATCCCGCAGGTTTGCGGGTATGCACGCCACAGACGACGGCGATGCAGCACTCGACTGCGATCCTCGAGAACATATCGTACAGCACGTTTGACGCCTCATTCGTCATCGGTACGCCGCCGTAGAGATTCTTCATGGGATCGAGCATCAGGACCTCAACACCAAGGGCGGTGATGACGTCCTTCAGCGCCTTTTCAGCGTGCGGGTTCACTGCCGCGATGCGTATGTCAGGATCTTGCTTCAGGATCCCGAGGTCTCTGCCGCCAAGCGCCGAGCGGAAGGTGTCGCGCCCCATGGCGATCATGTTGTCGGTGTCACGATAGCCGTGCTCGTCTATTGCGGCACGGACCATCCGGTCGACCATGTCCTGCCCGTCTTCGAGGTTGATGTATAGTGCCTTGAAGCCGTCTTGGTTTACCATGGCGTGGATGGGTTCGCCGAGCGCCTTGCCGCCGCCTCTGGCAATATCGAGGGCCGCCGCGATCATATACGTAGACTTTCCAACGCCGCCCCCGCCTGCAATGAGTGTTATGAACTCTTTGGCGATCCTTTCCGACATGACCCGCGAGATGGCCTTTTTGGGGCGCAGGTCCTCCGTGACCGGCTTGAACAAGTGCAGGTCGATCTTGAACGGCTCGCCGCCTTTGTGCGTGTCCGTTTCGACGAAGACGGTCTCCAGCCCCTCTGCGTCAAAAGCCAGACGCCCGCCCATCCAGGTGACCGTGTAATCAAAATCTGCGGCCTCCTTTTCAATCGCGACCCTGTCACCTTTGTACTGGGCGACAATATTTCTTGCCCGGCGCTCAAACCCTGCCTGATCCTTATTGTTCCGCTCCGCGACGCCTCCCAGCTTTTCATCCTTCATTTTTCATCACCTCTTGCATGAGGTCCGCTGAGATGCGCGCAGCGCGACGGCTTTCGTGTTCGAAAATGTCCCTGACATCGATCTTCGCGAAGACGCCCATTGCGGTCAGTATTACAAAGGCGGTGTCCTACCGGTATCCGTTCAGCATGAAGCGCGCGATACGCTGCAGCGCCTCCCGGTCCCCGTCGAAGGCCTTATCCATCAGGCTGACCATCTCGGTCCTTGGCCTGGGTATGTCCTCGTTCTGCATCCTGCCGTGGCGGGGGCACCAGCCAAGCTCGCGGGCCTTGAAGAAGAACGACCCAACGCCAATCTCACGGACATTTTTGATGCTACGCCACAATCGTTCCGGGCTCGATCCATCCTTGCGACCAGATCCGTGAGCGTCTCCCCGAGCCGACCACTCGTAGAACGCCTGTTCGATCGTGAGGGCTGTGGTGGGGTCTACCTCTTGAGCGGCGGCCCAGCAGGCGTGCGCCATCGTTACCCAATCCTCGCGCCCGAGCGCCGGATTGGGCAGTTGCGCCAAGATGTCTGGGATGCTTTCGATGCTGTGTTGATCTTCTGGCAATGCCAGCGAGCGACCGACGCGGGATGTGTGCCACACGCCCACGCGATCCTTGATCACCTTGCGCGCCTCCTGCGCGCTGTTGATTGTCTGCGGCGATCCAGGGATCTGATCGAAGGTTAGCATGATGAACCGCGCGTTGCCCGCATACAGCCCAGCGCCGTTGCGCTCCCGCGTGCCAACGTCCTCATCTTCCCTTGGTATCAGGACATGCACCCCCGTGCCGGAGGCTGAGACCTCGGCGTAACTCTCCGGCTGCTCCAAGACGGGTCTCAGCCACTCGGCGGTTATATCGCCTGTCATGGGATCGCGCACCTTGTCGAAGTCGGCGATGACCATGGCGCTATCTTCGCGAGGCAGGTATCCGACGGCGAACCTGACGACGTAGTCGAAAGGGTCGGTGCGCCTTTCATTGGCGCGCCTGATTTTGTCGTTAATCTCGTCGATCCGCTTGTTCAAGTCATTAGCCCTCTGCGCGGCCTTAGCCTGATCGAGGAAGGCAGCCTGCTCGCGGTCGCACGGGAAGCCTGTCGCGGCACTAACTGGCACCTTGGTCGCCGTCGTGACGGCTGCCACGCACCAGGGTGTGAGCTGGTTGACGCTCGGCTGAACCGGCGACTGGGAGCAATGCTGGAGGCTCTCGGAGAACGGTCAGGGAAATCACTACCCACGGCATTCCAGGCCTGGTCGAATACCAAAGCCGCTTACCGGTTATTCTCCAAAAGTAATGTCAGCGAAGACAAGATTTTGGAGGGCCATTTCGCCGCCTCTGCCTTGCGTATTCATGCAACCGCCGCCGGTATCTCGCACTGCAAAAGAGACCGGGAAGGAGCGCACCACCGCCGCGACCGGAATTGCTCCCGCCATTAAGTCCGAAAGCGTTCCTGGCCAGTTGCGCCTGATTGCGTTCATATTCCTCCCAATCGATATAGCCGACATGGTCAACGAAACGCGCATCTACTACGCCACAGAGCTCCAGCATGTGATGCCAGCCCTGCCCATTGCGGGCCAGGCGCGACGCTTCCAGGCAGAATACTTCGCCAACTGACACCGAACACAACACGGCGACAAGTCGTTCGAGACCGAGATGCTGGCCATCCCCGCGATTGATGGTCCTGAAAACCCTCACGTCCCAGCTAAAAAAAGCGTGCCACCGATATAGGATACGTTAAAACTGTCCAAAATGGGTAGAATGAACGGGAATTGGCACTCAACAGAAAAACCGCCTTCTTTGCCGGTCACGATACCGAAGCACAAAACTGGGCGGTACTCGCGTCCCTCATTGAAACTTGCAAGCTCAATGCTGTCGATCCCCATGCTTTGCTCACCGCAAGGCTTCCAGGTATCGCCAACGGGCACAAGCCGTCTCGGATCAACGATCTTTTGCCATGGAATTATCAAAGCACCGTGTGATCGGGGTTAAGCTTACGGCTGTCATACAAATGTCGCCTGCGATAGAAACTGGCGCGCACAATCCCGAAATACCGGCACGCCTTACTCACTGATCCGATCTGTTCAGCGTGCTCAACAACACGCAAACTAAGACGGATCTCTCGCTTGTCCTCTGTCATCGTCTACATCCTCCTTCTCCAAATTTGAGCTTAAAGAAGATGTTTCGCAGGTACGTTCATATCTACACTACAAGACGCTGCATAGTCTGAAGCTTGTGGATTGAATGGAGTGCCTACCTAAAAGAGTATAGCGGCTATTCAAGCAATCGCGTTCATCAGACTTAACCAACCTCGTTGTCTCAACAACCTGCCCGAAATGGTGCTGGCGATCCTCTCAACGTAATAGGATGAAACATGACGCGAGGCATGAGGGCGGACTCCACCACGAATCCAAGCTGAGATGGGAAATCGAAGTTACTCAATCCCACTTGAAAAGTGATCGGTTTTGGTAGTGAGGTCCTTCGCTTTGAAAGAAATTGTACACCCAAGTTAGGGCCGATCCGATTGAGCCCAAAGCGAGGTCGAAAGCCACGCGATGAATACGCTGCTCGTCCCTCTCATCGCGTAACAGATCGGCAATGCCGATACTCTGGCCGAGTTGATCGTCACGGCGCAATCCTATGTGTCGACCTGATCGTTACTCGGCCGCGAGTTTTCTGCCCTCCGGCCCGAACGCGCCGCGCCCGACCGCTTCATAGGCCTCAAAGCCGGCGCGGTAGGCGTCGTGGGCAGAGTAGATGTTGCGCAGATCGGCGAGGCGCGGGGTGGCCATGCTGGTCGCAAGGCGCTTGAGGTCCAGCGCCCGGAACTCATTCCACTCGGTCAGCAGTACAACGAGGTCTGCGTTCTGCGCAGCCTCGTAGGGGTTGTCCATCCAAATGACGCCTGGCAAGAGCGCCTCGGCCTCACGAAAGCCCTTCGGATCCACGACTCGCACCTTGGCGCCACCGCCCACAAGCGCCGGCACAATCGTCAGAGAGGGGGCGTCGCGCATGTCGTCAGTGTTAGGTTTGAACGTCACGCCCAGCACGGCAATAGTCTTGCCGTTGAAGGTTCCGTCGCAGAGATCGCGCAGCTTCTCGACCATACGTCCCTTTACCCCGTCATTCACGCGAATCACGGTCTCGACGATGCTCTGGGGAACGGCATGTTCCTGCCCGATCCGAACCAGCGCGCTCGTGTCCTTGGGAAAGCACGATCCGCCATAGCCAGGACCGGCGTGGAGAAACTTGTTGCCTATCCGCCCGTCCAGCCCGATGCCCTTGGACACTTCCTTGACGTCCGCACCCACCCGTTCGCATAGCGCGGCGATTTCGTTGATGAAGGTTATCTTGGTCGCGAGAAAGGCGTTGGCGGCGTATTTGATCATCTCCGCACTTTCAAGATCAGTGGTGATGATTGGGAAATCGCGCAGGAAGAGTGGGCGATAAACCTCCGCCATGACCTCGGCCGCGCGCTCGGTCTCTATACCCACAACAACGCGGTCGGGGCGCATGAAATCGTCGATCGCGGACCCTTCGCGCAAGAATTCGGGGTTGGAGACTACGTCGAATGCTGCCTCGGGGTTGGCCATGGCCACGACTTCTTTGACCTTGCGATTGGTTCCAACGGGCACGGTCGACTTTGTCACGATGACGCCGTAGCCGGTCATGACGCACGCGACTTCCTCAGCGGCGGCCATCACGTAGGCGAGATCGGCATGGCCATCGCCGCGACGGGTCGGGGTACCCACGGCGATGAAGATCGCGTCCGCCCCGTCCACCGAGGTGGCGAGATCAGTCGTGAACGAGAGCCGCCCCGCCTCTACATTCCTTGCTATCAACGAGGCGAGTCTGGGCTCATAGATGGGAACCTCCCCAGAATGGAGCAACGCGATCTTGTCGGGGTTTTTGTCCACGCAGACGACGTCATGCCCGAAATCCGAAAAACAGACGCCCGAGACGAGGCCGACATAGCCCGTGCCGATCATGGTAATTTTCATTTAATCGCTCCTGCGAACCCGTGATTGTGCGCTCTGACATACAACTGTTCAAAGGGGCATACAAAGAGAAATCTCGTGGTATTTACGGGAGGCGGATGGGTGGGCTCAAGACGACAGCGGAAAGACGATCGACGTCACGAATCCGGCCACGCGTAAGGCAACCGGGACGGTATCGGCCAGTTGAGCGGCCAAGACGCCAGACGCGATCGACGTGGTTGCTGCACATACTAATCGACAGCACAGGCACATAAGGTTGAAGGCGAAAGCGACTTGCACGCCCGCAAACCAAGTGGCCCCAAGCGACGGGTCTGGCGCAAGCTCCATCTCAGGATTGATAAGCGAACTCCAGAGAACAGGGCCGCCTAAGTTACCGGAAGCCATATCGTTGAAACACTTGTCCTGCCCTTTCTACTCAGGCAGCGGACTCGCAAAACTGGCACCATAGTCCTATAGATCCGAGTTTGATCATTGCCATGAAGTTGGCTGGTATTTTTTCGTATCGGGTGGCAATTCGTCGAAACGAGGCGTTTAGACAGCCGAAGAACCGTTCGATCGGCATTGCCATTTGTGGACAGGTTTCTGTTTTCTTCATCTTTATCTTTGCCGAATGAGAACGAGGATGATGGACAATTTTAGCTTGATGTTTCCACCCATTTCCAGCACACACTCTGGATTAGACCAATGACGCGGAACAGTCTCAATATGGCTACAGGAACGTTATCCAACCCTACAGCACGCCGGGTACTTGTCACGGGTGGCGCCGGCTTCCTCGGCACGCACCTTTGCACAGCGCTTTTTGAACTCGGATATGAGGTTCTCTGCCTGGACAACTTTTTCACGGGGCGGCGGTCGAACGTCGCTCACCTGCTCGGTGAACCAAAATTCGAATTGCTCCGTCACGACGTGACGTTTCCGCTCTATGTTGAAGTTGACGAAATATATAATCTGGCTTGCCCAGCGAGTCCAATACTGTACCAAAGGGATCCAGTGCAGACCACAAAGACCAGCGTGCATGGCGCCATCAACATGCTGGGGCTGGCGAAGCGGACCGGGGCACGCGTGCTTCAGGCATCGACTTCGGAAGTGTACGGAAACCCAACAATCACGCCGCAGCCAGAAGAATATTGGGGCAACGTAAATCCAATCGGCATCCGCTCATGCTACGACGAAGGCAAACGATGCGCCGAGACCCTCTTTTTTGACTACTGGCGCCAACACCGTCTGGAAATCAAGGTGGCGAGGATCTTCAACACCTATGGGCCAGGTATGCATCCGCAAGACGGACGCGTGGTCTCGAACTTTATCGTCCAAGCGCTGAGTGGCCAGGATCTAACTATATACGGGGACGGCTCACAAACGCGCTCGTTCTGCTATTGCGATGACTTGATCCGGGGTATGATTGCCCTCATGCAAAGTCCTGCCGACGTCACTGGGCCGATCAATCTTGGGAATCCGGTTGAATTCACAATCCGTGAACTAGCTGAAGCAGTCTTAGAACTCACTGGTACGGGTTCAAAAATCGCGTTCAAACCGTTGCCAGAAGATGACCCGAAACAACGGAAACCCGACATATCACTTGCCAAATCGTCTCTTAGTTGGGAGCCCGAGGTCAAGCTTCGCGACGGACTGGTTCGGACGATTGAGTATTTTGACAAGCTGTTGTCCGAAGGAGAGGTAGAGCTGACATGACGGGCGTTGGGTCATCGGCGTTTCTTTCGAGATCAAGCGAACCGGTCGCCCGCCGCACATCCTGACTTGTTGAATTGGTTTGCGTTCCTGCACTTTTTGTCATCGACGGTTACAACATGTGGGCTGACTCTTTCACCTATACTTTGGACAATTTATTGTTTGCAAACTAGAGAACAAAGAAAGATATATTGAGGGTGGTCGATTGTGGAAAAAAGATGCCTCTTCATAACAAATGGAAATACGCCTCAAGGCGAAATGCTTTTAAGACTGTCTCTCCTAATGCGAGAGAGGTTTGATGGATCCAGATTTGTAGTTGTCTCCGATAGCCTAAGTGAGGATTATTGCGAGTCGTTGAGGTTTCATGGCGCGTACGTCCATATCTTGGATGCAGAATGCGTCGAAAGTGTTAGCAAGGACTTTTCCTCTGAGGCTCATCCGCTAGGAAAAATCGCTAAGCCAGTCTTTCTAAAGATGGCACTAGAGACTTTTGGTCAGGAAAACGAGAATGTCGCATACTTGGATCCGGATATCCTGATCCAAGGCAACCTCGCAAATTTTGACGCTATGGCGTCAAGCGAGTGTGTCGTCATGGCGAAGGAGATGGTGAAATCACTCGACAATCCCGGAGTAGCAGCCAAGCTGCAACGGGCGGTCGACATGAATGCGCTTACCGATCAGCAGGTGAGATCCTTCGAAGCCGAGGTGAATACAGGCTTTCAGTATGGCGGTATCGATGCCATGTTCCGGTATCTGAATCCGTTCTTAGAGTTCATGCGCAGCGATTCAATGCGCGAATTCTACAAAAACAGCAGAGACCGGAGCAATTCCTGGCATGATCAAGATTTCTTTCGTGCTTTTCTGCGCGCCAATTCCGACCGCTCTTGGTTGAAGCTGGCCGGCAAGGAGCACATCGCCACATTGAACGGCGATGCCATGCGTGAGGTGATCATATCGTCTGAGACTCCGAAAGTGCATCTTGTCGATGGCCGGGTGCCCGACGTAGTCCACTTTGCTGGGAGCGCATGGAGACGGAACGCGGCGGCATTGGGGTACTTCGAGCTGGCGCCGACAACCACCGGGCGGGACATCCCGGAACAAATTGACATCCTGAAACTCGAGCAGCGCGCGCGGCAGGTCGGAAAGGCCGAGGCTTCAGCTCAAAACTGGCGGAACGCACATGAAAACCTGCGACGTCAACATGAGGAATTGCTAGAGAAGCGGAACGAGTTGAAGCCGAAATACTCAGACATGGTTACACGGGATGCCGTCCCGCCGCAAAGAAAACAGAGTAAAAAAATGGCACAACGTGCCCTTACCACCATCGCCTTAGGGGAGGAATATTTCCGTATGGGCGTCGCATTGATGCGATCAGCTCATGCGCTGTCCTCGGGCATCGACCGCTATATCATCTACAAAGACGACGAAACCGACACATCTTTCCTGCCTGTCCCAGATTTTGTCGAGATAAGGCCCTGCGGGAGCAACCGCTTTCGCTATCCTGACAGTCCCTTCGCGTCGCGGATGGACAAGTCGACGCCGCTCGTGGATGTGAGTACGAAAGATGCGACCGTTCTGTTCCTGAAGGCCAACACAATCATTTACCGCGACGTCCTCGATCAGATGTTTGACGAGATTGAAGCGAGTTCGGTGCTGGTCCATGCAATGGAGCGGCCGGATGATTTCGACTGGATGGCAAGAACGGTAAAGATCGATGACGGCGAACGGACCGAAGGCTTCAATCTAAAGAAACGCGCCAGCGAAGTCGGCATTCACATACCGAACATTACTCTGAGCGCAGCGGTTTTCGGACGAGCGCCAACTGTCGCAGGGTGGGAATTCTCGACCCGTGTCGACGAACTATTGCAAGACCCACCTTTCCAAATATGGCCCAACAGCCACTATCTTAACGACGAACCTTTCATCGCAATTGCCTATCTCGCAGCGCAGGCACGGCACGGGCTGGTTCACAGGCCGTTGACCAAAGACCTTTATATGGGCCTGTGCAGCGGCGAGCATTTTGTTCTGATGGACGAGGAGGGCCAGGTTCACGTCGGAAACGAGCTTCCCGCCATCGTTTATTTCGCGGGCAAGAACCGGCGAGATACGGAAATCTATCGGGCGATGCTGCGACGCTTCGCCCCTGTCCACGACGAAGGATGACTGCATTGGTGGCACCCATAGACCGGTTCCTTGTTGGTCTTAAGCCGCGCTTTTCACAATTAGCGAATACCGCGCTTCCGGTCTCTCAGTAGCTTGTGAATACACGCGAAGAACTTTCGGACGACCACTACTTTGCGGACTCGGGAGCGCTAATACTGACGGTTGCCCCAAGGCCCATTTTCATCTAACGGTTTAAAATCTGATGACGTTAAGGATAGGAATTTTCACGTGTCCACAGAACAGTTTGTCTCAGCTCATCTCGATCGCTACGACAACGTAATCGAACCAATTGACGGTTGGTTCGAACGCGACAACGTGGCCGCCATGGCGCTCATCTCAAGGGCGCAAAAAGAATCTGGCGTGGTTGGTGATATAGTTGAAATAGGGGTGTATAAAGGAAAGACATTCTTTTTCTTATCAGGCCTGCTTGCTTCTGGTGAACGACTTATTGGTGTCGATCAATTTACTATGCGTGGCAAAGACCTATTGCCGGAAGTCAAGGCCTACGCAGAAACCGCGTGCGAAAACAGATCTCAGTGCACTTTACTCAAGTGTTTTACGAAAGCTCTTCGGGATCATCCCCTGCCCAGCGCAAACGCTCGCATCATACATATTGATGCAGGCCACGAACACGATGACGTCTACTTTGATCTCGCTACAGTTTATCGTCAATGCTTCCCAGATCACGGCGGCGTGATCATTATGGATGATGCGATGATTCAAGGCTTCCCGGGCATTCAATCCGCAATCTATCAATTTATCCTGACAGGGCCGGGGAATGATTTGAGACCATTTTTGATGACCCGCGGTAAAATGTATCTATGCCGCGCTAAGGACCATCATCACTTCAAGAGCGTCGTGGCTGAAATGGGCGAGGTATCTGTGCGAAATGTACTGGATGTGAGCGTTTTGGTGAGACACCATAACATAAGAAAACCGGAGCCGGAGCCGATCGAAATCCTACTGTGACTTTAGAAGCAGGTAAATACGCCCGATCGAACATTCGTCTTCAATGCAGGCTTCGTTTTGCATTGAGGAGGCGCTTGACATGGGCAGGGGTACAAGGCTTCGATTCGATACAGTGGATATTACCCCTTAAAGTTCAGCAGGGTGGAGACTCCGACAAGTGAAAAAAAAGCAACCGGAATCCGTTCAGAATGGGCTCGATCTGAAGGTCGCGCTGTCCGAAGTCATACGCGTCTCGCCAACGCTTCTCCTTATCCGAGGTTGGTGTACATGGGCGGATGTTACTCTGCAGATAAGAATTGATGGTCACGAACCGGTACGCGTCACCGTAGCCGATTTGTGTGCTAATCGGGCTACACTCGAATTCGAGCAGTTTGTTCAAATTCCTTCAGATCGGCTCGATTCTGCCAGTGACGGGCTTGAAGTTGCTCTTGAAGTGTCGCGCGATGAAGTTCTTCTGGCCCGGTTTGCGCGACGGCTGAGTGCCGGAAAGATCGACCGCTCTTCTATCGACTGGAGTAGGCTGGAAGGCCAGATCCGGTCCCCTGTCCTCTGGCAGGACGAGCCAGACGGCGACCTGATCAGCGTCGTTCTAAGCGTCTACAATGGTGAAGAGTACCTTGAGGACGCTATCGACAGCGTTCTTGCCCAGACTGATCCCGATTTCGAACTGATCATTGTCGATGATGGATCGCACGACGGATCAAGCGCAATGATCGAGGCGGCGGCGGACCGCGACCCTCGAGTTCGTCCGTTCATCCGCAGCTTCAACTCGGGCCAGGGCGCTGGGTTCAATCTCGGCATCTCCGTCGCCCGCGGCGATTTGGTGTGTTTCATGGATGCCGATGATTTCTGGTTTCCTGAGAAACTCGCGCGAATGCGGGGTGCATATGCCAATGCCGCGGACGATGTGGCTTTTCTCCAGCACAACCTCGAGGTTTTTCGCGGCGGTCGGCTGACTGGCGAAGCGTTTCGACCAGCTCTTTTGAGCGGCGACATCCTGAACTTTGCAAGACAATTTGGGCACCGGATACCCGGACCGAATGTGCCGACGGCTGGCCTCGCCTTTCCAGCCCGGGTCCTCCGCGCCATCTTCCCTATTCCAGGATCATTTCGGCTTTGTGCCGACGGCTTCTTAACACGGGCGGCCGCGTCACTCGGCCGCTGCCTCAGCATCGATGAAAACCTCGGTGCCTATCGAATCCACGAAACGAATTCAACGATTGAGAACCCGACGTTCGATTCTACTGATTACGTTGAGAACCTTCTTATTCCACAAATGAATTTTTTCTTTCGGCGTACAGATAGCCCTGCCCGGCTTCCTTTTTCTGGGTACACGCCAGCGATTCCATTGAATCGACTTTCGATAAGATCCCGTGAAGGCGGCACCACATTCGAGAGTGTCCGGTCGGCGGGTAAGCCAAATAGTATTAACGCGCTCAGGAATATCCATAGGGGCCGCCGCGGTTTTATTGTAGCGACAGGTCCGAGCCTAACGGTAGAGGACCTGGACCACTTAAAAGATGAGATAACGTTCTCCTGCAACAAGATAACGCTTGCGTTTGACAGGACGGATTGGCGCCCGACGTATTACTCGATTATCGATGCGATAGTCAGCGAAGATTTTTCTTATGATTTCGAAAGTTTGTCTTCCACGAAGTTGTTTCCGGACGACTTGAGGTCAAAATATGAGGGGCTGTCTAACAAGTTATTCATTCCAAATCGAAAGCCGATCTACAAAGACGGTGAACGAATCTTTGAGTTCAGCCGGGATTTGGAGGCCGGTGCTGCAGGTGGGTTTACGGTGATCTACCTCTTGATGCAGGCCGCCTATTTCATGGGCATCAATGAACTGTATCTTGTTGGACTAGATTTTGATTTCTCGGTCAACACGGTGAGCGATGAAGTGACCGAAAAGGGTGAACCGATCATCATTAACTCAAGTGAATCGAACCACTTCGATCCGCGATACCGCGTCGAGGGCGAGCGCTGGTCAGTACCCCGGCTAGATCTGCAGCGGAAAGCCTTTTTCGAGGCCAAGAAGGCGTTTGAAGAGGATGGCCGCAAAATCCTGAATGCATCTCGATCAACGAAACTCGATGTCTTCGACAAGGTCGATTTCGACGAGATCGTGCGCGGTGACCATGACTTCAATCCGCAGGCAGCTGCAACGTCGATAGCCCAGGAAGTGATTGGCCAAATTCACCGATGTCATCTTGACCGAGAAAACGGAGTGCTAGTAATCGAAGGGTGGATCACTCCTTCGCCCCACTCAATCGATATAGAAATAAACTCGACCGTGCAGCGCAAGCCGTTTGAACCGAGCGCTTCGTCACGGTGTTTTCACAATTACCAACTGATTGAGGAAGCATCGGGTTTCGCTTTTCGGTTTGACGTCGGAGACCTTGCTCAGCCAGAGTACCTTATTCTTACATTCAATTTTCTTCATGGATATTCTATTCGTCATGTTGCCGAATTTACTCTTGGTGACGAGACATCGCAGCATTTAGAAGAAGCTGAACGCGATGCGGGGATGCTTGATGTTGCCGAATTTACTCTTGGTGACGAGGCATCGCGGCATTTAGAAGAAGCTGAACGCGATGCGGGGATGCTTGCTCTGGCGGAGGTGTACGCCGCCGGCCCAGTGACAGAGCGAACGCTACGGCAATCTGAATGGCTTGTTCGTGAAGGGTCCTTAAACTACGCCATCGCGCGCTTACTCAAGAAGTCTGGAGGGATTCGCCACTCGGGGCTCTCGACCGCAGACAAGGCAACGTTAACCATTGTATATGCCGTCATGTCTGGTTGGCACCGCGTGACTGGAAAGCGAAAACTCATGCGCGCCATTCGCTGATTCAACTAATCCGTCAGACTTGTCTGAACGGCATTGCCAAAACTGTGTGCACGGATCGATCTTGAGGCGCAGTGACTTCATTTCCCAGGCTCTGTTGCAAAGTTTTGGCTGTTGACGCACTTAAGTTTAACGTGTGGATGGCTTTCGGTCCCAACTAGTCGAAAGCCAGCTCATGATCACCTTCAAAGGCGCGCAATACCCCAAGGATGTGATCCTCTTTGCTGTGTTCTTCTACGTTCGATACGGCGTGTCGTATCGGGATCTTGGAGAAATCATGTCAGAGCGTGGCGTTGCGGTGGACCACACGACGCTGAACCGTTGGGTGACAAAATACGCTGGTGCAATTGCCGAAGTCGCGCGCAGGCGCAAGGGACCGTGTGACCGCTCCTGGCGAATAGATGAAACATACATCAAGGTGAAAGGTGCGTGGGTCTACCTCTACCGAGCCGTCGATAAACACGGCGAGACGTTGGATTTCATGCTTTCAGGGCGTCGGAACAAACCTGCTGCTACGAAATTCTTCGCTCGAATGCTTGAATGCCATGGCCTTCCAAGAAAGATCGTCATCGACAAGAGCCGTGCGAAGGGGTCACTGCATAAAAGTGACATTATTGTCCGGTTCGTGCGAACGAACGGAGAACTTATGCGGCATTGCGAAGATCATTTTTCCGAAGTGGCCTGAGGCGATCTGGGTTGAATGGCGGTTTCATGTTCCACAGGTAGTCGCCGGTCAATCCGACATGGGCCCAGCCAAGCGGCGCGATGTGTTTGACGATATCGATTGGGATGGTCACACCGTTTTTCCTCAGATCAGTGATCGAGGCTTCCAGATATTTTGTGTTCCACAGGATGATGGCTGCGACCAGAAAGTTGAGACCGGATGCTTTGTGGATCTGGTGCTCATAGCTGTGATCGCGCATTTCACCGAGTTGGTTGAAGAAGACCCCGCGTGCGAGGGCGTTTCGTGCTTCTCCTCTGGCCAGACTTGCGCTGGTTCGTTTTCGCAATTCCAGGCTTCGCATCCATTCCAGGGCAAACAAGGTCCGCTCCAACCGTCCCAGTTCGCGTAGGGCGATTGCTAGTCCGTTTTGCCTGGGATAGGCGGACAAGCTTTTAAGGATCGCTGATGCGGTGGTGGTCCCGGCCTTGATGGACGTCGCCAGCCTGAGGATCTCGGGCCAGTTATCGACAATGTGACCGACCTTGATGGTGCCGCCGATGAAGGGTGTCATGACGGCCGGAGGCTTCATGCCGGGCAGGAGATACAATTTTCGATCCTTGAAGTTTCGCAATCGGGGCGCAAAGCGGAACCCCAAGAGATAGCACAGTGCAAAGACGTGATCCGTCGCGCCGCCAGTATCCACATGGTGCTCTTCGATTGCGACACCCGATTGGTGGCGAAGCAGACCATCCAAAACGAAGGGCGCTTCGCTTTCGGTGGCGGTGATGACCGTCGAATGAAACGGGCTGAATTGATCGGAGATGTGGGTGTAGAACTTGAGACCCGGGGTACGCCCGTATTTTGCGTTGATGTCTGCCGAAGCCTCACCGCGACCGCCTGCCCGGAAGAACTGCCCGTCAGAGGATGACGTCACGCCATCCCCCCAGAGTTTGGCCAGCGGGAGTTCGCGGTGCATGTCGATCAAACAAGCCAAGGCGCTTGAATATGTTTCCTCACGCAAATGCCAGTCATGAGCCCATGCGATCTGCCGGGCGGACAGATTGTGGGTTGCTGCCGCCATGCGGGATACACTCAGGTTGATTCCATCGGCCAGGACTGCGGCAAACAGGGCCTTTTGATCTTCCGCCGGTCTGCCCGAGCGATAGTGGGTGAAGCACTCCGCAAATCCAGTCCAGGCGTTCACTTCTGTCAGCAGGTCGGGGATCTTGATCTGTGGCAATTGCCCGTAAACCAGACGGCTCATGGCCGTGGCGGCATCGGGTGTTTCGTCTTTGACCGGGGTAACGCTCAGGGTGCCACCCTGAATGGCGACGTCCGGCAGAGTCCCCGCTTCAGCCCGGGCCGCGACAATGGCCATGGTCACCTCGATCTGCTGTTGCCGGTCCGCAAGATAGGTTTCTGCATCCGCGGCGGCCGCTATCGGCAATGATCCGTCGGTACGCAAGATCTCGAAAGTGGTCTTGGGGATGAGCCGATCATCAAAGTTGCGGCGCTGCCGATTTCCTTCGACCCAGACATCCCCTGCCCGAAGCCGATCGCGTAGTTCGAAGTAGACGCAAAGCTCGTATGCGCGCCGGTTGACCTCCCCGGGCGCCGGAAAGACAAATGGACGCCAGACTTTCCGAATGAACCCCGTTGGCGGGTTGTCAGGCAGACTGCGCTTGTTCGCCTCAAACATGATGCGCAAAAGATCTACTGCGCGCAGAAGGCTGGCAGCGCTGGCCGCACCTTTGAAGCCGAATCCCCTTATTATCATGGGCGCAAATTGACGAGCCGTCTGATATTTCCCGATGAGCTCCGCGTATTTGTCGGGTTTTCCGTCTCCCAGGGCCGTTTCAATTGCGGATGTGGCACTCTCGATCTCATCCCAATTGGCCGTGTCCAGCATCCCGTTGAGATTGCCGCTTTGCAGGCGGGCCGTCAGTGCCTCACGGCAAAAGGCTTTGAGAGACTGCAAGGGGCGGATGATGTCCATCAGGAGCTGTGATGCTTTATCGGAACTTTGCTGTTCCGCCTTTCGAAAGCTTCGACCCAGCAACTTATCGAACACATCCAGTGCAAGGTCGGTGAGCTGTTCTTCCAGCCGCAAACAGGCGGCTGACAAAACCGCCCACAACCGTGGCAAGGCCATACGGCGCAGGTTTTGCACCGTGATCCGCAAGCCTTCGCCGGCCAGATTGTCGAGGGCGGATGTCGAAATGCTCTGCCGCAAACTGGTGGGCAAGCCGATCGCTCGAACCACCAACAGGCGATCCAAAACTGCCTTGATGGACTTGGCCGACGCCGATTTAGGTGCAGCCTTCAACCAACTCAGCGTCGATACCTCGCCCAATTCAGGGGGCGCAATCAAAGCGCGCAGAGCATCGTGGTGGTCCGGATGCAGGTCCTGGGTCAGAGCAGAAATCCTGACATTCTCCGCGCGTCGGATCGCGTGCCTGACAATCAGTTCAGCGGTCCGGCGGGCCGGGACCAGGATACGCCGGCGCCTCAGTTCTTCAATCAACGAGATCGCCAAAGGCTCGGCACGTGGGTCTTCTCCGGCAGATGGTGTCAGCCAATGAACAAGTTCCCGGATGAGTGGTCTTGTGAAGGCCTGATATCCGAACCGGGCCATGATTTGCGCGATATGTTCGCGTCGAGACTGTGGGCGTCGATCATAGGCCGCCAGATCGGAAGCACTGGCATCAACCTGATCTGCAAGAAAGGCCAGCATCGCATGATTGGGCTGTTCTCCAACCTCACGAACCCGCCCGGGATGGCGCAGATAAGCCAATGATACGGCATAGCCCAGACGGGCAGCTGCTGTTCGCTTTCTGGCGACAGCCTCAATCTCGTCCGGGGTGAGCGTGCAATACATCGCAACCTCTCGATCCTCCGAGGGCGGCGCCATCAACCGAGACCAGAACCTTGCCGTCAATAATTGTCGCCGTGCCATGAAATACCCTTCTTACATGCATGTCCGTGAAACGCTCGTTTGGCGGAACGTCCCGTTCCGTCCGTCAATATGGCTTGACAACGGGAAGTCGGACAAGTTGATTTAAGGACGGGAAAACGGACAAGGTTATCTTCATGGCGCTGATTGGATATGCGCGGGTCTCGACAACAGACCAAAAGCTGGAACCACAGGTCGACGCACTCAAGGCTGCGGGCTGCGAAACCGTGTTTGAAGATGTCATCTCCGGCGCCAAAGCTGAACGCCCTGGCCTCGATGAATCCCTGGCCTTTCTGCGCAAAGGCGACACGCTTGTGGTCTGGAAACTCGACCGCCTGGGTCGGTCAATGAAGCACCTGGTCGAAACAGTGACAGATCTCGGGGACCGTGGCGTTGGCTTCAAATCTCTGACGGAAGGCGTGGACACAACCACCACCGGCGGCACGCTGGTGTTCCATCTGTTCGGCGCGCTTGCCCAGTTTGAGCGCGACCTTATTGTCGAACGCACACAGGCAGGATTGAAGGCTGCCGCAACGCGCGGCAGAAAAGGCGGGCGCAAGCCTGTCGTAACACCCAAAAAACTGCAGCAGGCCGGAGATCATATCAGCGATGGATTGACGGTCCGAGAGGCCGCAGCGCGCCTCAAAATCAGCAAAACCAGCCTCTACAATGCTCTCAGAGACCAAAAAGCGGACTGAAAATACAGATGTTCCGGTTAAGTTCGCGCGAGCCGGACAATAAAGTCACTTTTATGCAGTGACCCCAAATAGAAGAAGACCGCGAACAAGATCACATTCTTCGGATATTGCGCACCTTTGAAAGAGATCATGAGCTGGCTTTCGACTTGATAGGATCAAAAGCCATTCATGCGCTAAACCCAAGAGCGTCAACGGTCTAAAATTTGCAACAGAACCTCCTGACCCTAAGCGCAAAGCGATGGTAAACCCAGACCGAATCGGCGATGACCTCGCGCGGAATACGAAAACCCTTCTGGCGCGAAATTTTGGGCGGTATCTTCTTGCGTTAGCGGTAGCCAGTTTAAAACGCGCAAACAAGTTGGCAATGCCGCATTAATTCGTATCTATTTAACCCATATTTCCCATGTGATTGAGTGATTTGGTTTCGTCAGTTTGTCTTTTCGTGTTATATTACAGTGTGTTAAGTTGCGCGGGAGGCTGCGATGTTGGATCACCCTGTGGGTGCGGCTTCAGAGGGCGATTTCCAGCTCGATTTTGACCGCCGCGTTCGTCTTGAATTCCGTGGCTCCAGGATCAGCTCCGATGGCGGCTTGCTTCTGTTTCGGGAGTTGGATGAAACCTTGGGTCTGCATGATTTGGCGGGGCAGATGTTGCGGGATACCCGGACCGGTAAGAACGGGGTTCATAATTTGGTAGCTCTGTTGCGCCAGTCGACCTTCGGGCGGCTTGCGGGATACCCTGATGTCAACGATGCAAACCTGCTGGCACGTGATCCGGTCATGCGCCAGATCGTCGGAGGGCGCGCAGTCGATGGCCAGGCGGCCTCAACCAGTCAAATGGCGCGGTTTGAGACGGACATTCTTGCTTCTGCTCACAATTCGTCCGCTTTGGCCGACCTCCCCGGCCAGTGGGTTGACGCGATGCACGATGTGCAGCCGCCCAAGTGGATCACACTGGACATGGACAGTTCCGTCAGCCCCGCTCATGGGGGTTTAATGGTAGCCAAATCGACGTTTTTCAGTTTGCCATTCGGAAGTGTGTTTCTCCGTAGGAACCAATTTATGCTTTAGTTTCAATCTCAAATCGTCAACAATAAGTCAGCTTACGAAGGATGGGAACTTGCAAAAACTGCTAGCAGCAGCGACGGCGCTCTGCATTCCGATATTTAGCAATTCGGCGGCTTCCGACGTGCAGTTGAGTGGGTTAGCTCCAAGCTACATTCCTAGCTACTTTGGTCTCGGTTTTGGAAGTTATCCCGAATACATCGGATCAGCGGACAACGTAGTTGGCGTTGCGCCATTTGGTCGGTTCTCATGGGGGGAGCAAAGATATGTTTCGCTAGAAGTCAATTATGCTTCGGTCAACCTTGTTGAAGACAGAAACTGGCGTTTTGGTCCCGCGGGTATGTTACGATTTGGACGAAAAGACGTGCAGGATACAGTGGTGGATAAATTGCCAGAGATCGACCCCTCATTGGAGGTAGGTTTTTTTGGGGCATACGAAGTAGTAGGAGAAGATCCTCGAGATCGATGGTGGCTCGGCGGCAACCTTACGCACGGAGTTACTGGAGATAACGATGGCTATACAATCGCTGCGTCTTTGCGACGCTGGATACCCATCGGGCAGTATTCCGCGCTGGGGCTTTCTCTTGGCACGACCTATGGTTCTTCAAATTACATGAATACATATTTTTCAGTAGATGCACGCGGCGCATCAGCCAGCGGATTACCAGTTTTCCAAGCAGGAGCAGGAATTAGGGACATACGTTTTGCCGCAATTTTTATGCAACCCATTAGCAAAAAATGGGTAGTCGGCGCGGGGGCTCTTTATAGTCGCCTGCTAAACGACGCGGAACAAAGCCCCATTGTAGCCGAGCGCGGTGACCGTGACCAACTCGTGTTCGGATTCGGCTTTGCTCGCGGGTTCTAATTCCCGCCCATAAATACGCCGGCCACAAAGCGCTTCAGCCTCATGGTCTTTTTATCAAGCATTCTGAGGCTATTCATTTTGGAATGCATTAACTCGGCAGCAGATCAAGGGAACGTAAGTGTATTCGAGTGTTCGAAGATCGGATTAATAACTAAAGGTGCTGCGGGAGATCGATTAGTCTTTGTTCGATACTTTGTTGCTCTTGATTTCGTAAACATCCGCAGAT
>NZ_JBWVBA010000018.1:0-47161 GCF_057221005.1 Ruegeria sp. HKCCD7628 | reverse complement strand
TATACCCCTGAAACTCAGGGGCTTGAATCACGCAGCCAAGTCGACGGCAACCAAACTAATAGGTCCAGAACCTAGCAGAGATGGATGAAGCGTTGCGCCTGCTGAATGTGACACTTGGAGACATCCTGAAAGGTTTGGATAAAACAACGGGGGCGCTTAAGGCAAAAAAATGTAGACTACAATCAGATGTCGCAGCAACTTGATCACTGTAAAAGATATCCATGGAAACACCTTGTGGGCGCGGTAAAGCTACGACTGCCCAGTGAAAAAAAGCTCGCAAGAACTATTTTTTGACCCAATTTTAACTTCATTGAGAGTTATTACGGCCTGTTATTGGAATATCTACAACCGTCCCAACAACTCGACCGTTGGCCACGCATCCGCGGGCAATCCTAGCCGCACCTGTTCTGCCTGCACGGCCGCCCGTGTTCCGGCCCCCAGAATCCCGTCGATCTTGCCCACGTCATGGCCGCGGGCCTGAAGTTTGCTCTGTAGTTGCTTCATTTGCGCGCCAGAAAGGCCCTGCGCCGGGTTACCTGCATCATAAATCTGCGCGCCCTCCAACCGCGTGCCGAAATATGCGGCGGTCAGGACGTAGGTAAAGCTCTGGTTCCACTCGAAATAGACGTCGAAATTCGGATAGGCCAGAAAGGCAGGCCCTTTATGCCCTTGCGGTAGGATCAGCGAGGCGGGCAGGTTGGACAGCGACCCGCTGCGGGCCCGAACGCCCATCGCCTGCCACTCGGACACAGGGCGCGGCTTGCCGGGGCCGGACAGGGACCAGTCCATTCGCTCGGTTACCGTAACTTCTTGCAGCCATGGCTGACCGGGCTGCCAGCCAAAGCTCGAAAGCATTTTTGCGCCCGACATCAGCGCATCCGGGGCCGAGGTTTTCAGTGAGACCTTACCGTCCCCATCCCCGTCCACACCGTTTTCAAGAATGTCGCGGGGCAGCATCTGGACCATGCCGATTTCTCCGGCCCAAGCCCCGGTGGTGCGGGCGGGATCGAAATTGCCCTGCTCGTACAATTCGATGGCGGCGAAGATTTGAGGGCGAAACAGTTCGGGACGGCGGCAATCATGGGCCAGCGTGACCAGCGCGTTGCGGGTGTTGAAATCGCCCTGAAACGCGCCGTAATCGGTTTCGAACGCCCAGAAGGCCAGCAGTACGCCGCGCGAGATGCCGTATTCGCGCTCGATCCGGTCAAAAACCGCGTCATATTTGCGCGACATGGCCCGCCCGCGATCAATCCGGTTTTGCGAAATCAGGCGGCGAGAGAATTCAATGAACGGTTTCTGAAACACGCCCTGCGCGCGGTCGGCTTTAAGCACTGCATTGTCCTGTTGCACACCTTTGAAGAAGGCGTTGACGGTGGCGCGGTCATAGCCTTGCTGCGCGGCCTCGGATTTCAGATCCTTGACGAAACTATTGAACCCTCCGCCACATTGGGCAAAGGCGGGCGAGGTCAGCAGGGCGGTGGCCAAAAGGCCAGAAAGCAAGCGCATGAAACGGGTCCGTTACAGAATAAAGCTGAACCCAACCCACACCGACACGAGGCCAAGCGCAAGCCCCCAAACCCGCCATAGCATGTCACATGCGCGGAAAACCTCTGACGCGCCGATATCGCGGGGGGCGTCACCATTGACCCAGGCAAGATCGCGCAATTGCCCGTCATAACTGCGAGGCCCGGCAAGTGCCACGTTCAGGGCGCGGGCCATTGCGGCTTCGGGCCAGCCTGCATTTGGCGAGATATGGCGGTGCGCATCGGCGACCATCTCAGACCAGCGCGCCCATTGGCCTGATAGGGCTACGATCATCATGCAGGTCAGGCGGGCAGGGATCAGGTTCAGCAGGTCGTCCAGACGGGCGGCGGCCCAGCCGAAGTCTCGGTATTTGTCGGTCCGGTAGCCGATCATGCTGTCGGCCGTGTTAATGGCTTTGTAGACCAGCAGTCCGGGCAAACCGCCAATAAGAAACCAGAAGGCGGGCGCAATGACCCCGTCGCTCAGGTTCTCGGCCGCGCTTTCGATGGCGGATCGGGCCACCTGCGCCTGTGTCATGTCGCGTGTATCGCGTGAAACGATCATGGCGACCTGCGCACGCCCCTCAGGTAGGGATGCCCGCAAGCCTTCCCCGACCGCGCGCACATGGTCAACCAGCGATTTTTGCGCCAACAGGATGGCGCAGGCGATGATCTGGACTACTGGTCCCAGCAGTCTGAGTCCCCAACCGATTACCAATGCACCTACTACCAGTAGGATGACCACACCAACGCCCTTCAGCCGCCGATGCGCCCCGTGGTTCAAACGCTTGTCTAGCGCGCCGATCACGTTGCCGATCATGACCGCCGGGTGTTTGACGCGCGACCATAGCCAGTCTGGCTCACCTAAGGCAGCGTCCAGACATAGGGCGCAGACCAGCAGGAAGGCGGTGCTCACAGTGCGGCCTCAAGCCTGTCCCAGCCATCTGCAGGGGGCAGGCCCAACCGCAGGTAGGTTTGGGAATAGGGGAAGATGCGGCTCCAGATATGGGCGCGGGCCAAACGGGTTTGCCATTGGGCAGCGTCATCGACTTGATAGAGGCGGAACAGTGTGGTGCCACCAGCAAGCTGCGCGCCCTTTGCGATCATAAGCGCATCCAGTCGAGCGGTGTCCGTCGTCAGGCGCTGACGGGTGGAATTGGCCCAATCGGGATCGGTCAGGGCGCGCTGACCGACGCGAAGCGCCGGCCCAGACACTGCCCAAGGGCCGGTCAGGTCGTTCAGGCGGGCGATCAGCAGTGGATCACCGATTGCAAACCCTAGACGCAGCCCGGCCAGCCCCCAGAACTTGCCGAAGCTTTTCAAAACGATCACGCCCGGTCGCGCGGCCAGGTGGATCAGTGACACCTCTGGAGTGACGTCACAAAAGCTCTCGTCAATTATGGTCAGCGGGGCATTCACGTCTGACTTGTCCCAATAGCGACCATCTGGATTGTTGGGGTGGACGATGACGCGGGCCTGGGCCGGTCCACCAGATTGGACTTTCCAGCCCTGCGCGGAAAAGGCTGCGGCATGTTCATTGTAAGTGGGCATGGTGATCTGAACGCGGCCTGTCGGCGCAAGTGCGGGGATACGGGCGATCAGGGCCGATGCGCCGGGCGAGGGCAAAACGGCCGCGTCTGCCGGGACTGACCAGAAGTGTCGGGCGGCTTGCGACAGCTGTTCGAATGCGCCGTGATCTGGAAGTGCGGTCCAATCTTCATGGGACAGCGCGGCTATGGGGTACGGATGAGGATTGATTCCGGTCGAAAGGTCGATCCAGTTCCCGCGCGCGCCGCCATAGGCCGCAATCGCTGCATCCAACCCGCCGCCGTGGTCTCGCGCAGCCCGTGGGTTCAAGTTTTTGTCAGAGCTTGTCATCTAGGTCCCGCCGGAATCGCGTATTTCTGGCTGTTTCAAGCGGATTTTCGCCGTTTTTACAAGCGAATCCGCGCGGTCACGAAAAGCCGAAAACAGCGTTAACACTTTGTTAAGGAAATAACGTGATCACAAACCACAGGGATCGGCACTACTCACCACAACATGGGCCGAGGTTTTACGTATGAATGTTTTGATTGTTGAGAGTAACCCCGATCTGGGTCGGGTCTGGCAAAGGCATCTTGAACGACAAGGTGCCGAAGTGACGTTGGTCACTGGGCAAGAGGCTGCAATTCTTGCGCTCTATGGGGCTGAGTTCGATATCATTGTGCTCGATTTGGTGTTAGAGGCGGGCAGCGCGCTGGCCGTCGCAGATTTCGCCAGTTATCGCCGCCCCGAGGCACGGGTGATTTTTGTCACCAATACCACCTTCTTTTCGGACGGGTCGATCTTTGCCCACAGCCCTAACGCTTGCGCTTATGTGCAAAGCGCAACGCCGCCAGAGGATCTGGCGGCGATGGTCGAGCACTACGCAGCGGGTCGCTGACCGCGCCCATGAGGTTCCATGAAGTCCAGCACCGGGTTGGTCGGGATGATGCGATGCGGATTGATGCTTTCGTGGCTATAGTGATAGTGGCGCACGATGTGCTCCATGTTGACCGTGTGTGCGACGCCCGGCCATTGGTATAGCTCGCGCGTGTAGGCCCACAGGTTCGGATAGTCGATCAGTCGCCGCCGGTTGCATTTGAAATGCAGATGATAGACCGGGTCGAACCGGATCAGAGTAGTAAACAGGCGCCAATCGGCCTCGGTGACGCGATCACCCATCAGATAGCGGCTCTGAGACAGGCGCTGTTCGAGCCAATCCAGAGTATCAAATAGCGGTCCCACCGCACTGTCATAAGCGGTTTGGCTGGTGGCGAAGCCGCACTTGTAGACCCCGTTATTGACGTCGGAATAGATGCGAGCGTTGACCTCCTCGATGTCGTCGCGCATCGCCTCGGGCCAATAGTCATCGGTGTTTCCGGTGATGCCATCAAACGCCGAATTGAACATGCGGATGATTTCCGAGCTTTCATTGGAAACGATCGTCTCTTGCCGTTTGTCCCAAAGGATTGGCACAGTTACACGGCCGGAATAGGACGGATCCGCCTTGGTATAGACCTGATGGGCATAATCCAGCCCGTAAAGATCGTCGCCGGTCGCGCCGTTGTCATCCGTCTCGAAGGTCCAGCCTTTATCCAGCATATCCGGATGAACGACCGAAACCGAGATTAGGTCGTTTAGCCCCTTGAGTTTGCGGAAGATGAGGGTGCGATGCGCCCAGGGGCACGCGTGGCTCACATAGAGGTGATAGCGCCCCGGTTCCGCATTGAACCCACCCTTGCCCGAAGGGCCGGTCGTGCCGTCGGCGGTCAGCCAGTTGCGGAACTGCGCGGCGCTTCGTTTGAACGCGCCACCTGTGGATTTGGTGTCATACCACGTGTCATGCCACTTGCCGTCGACCAACAGGCCCATCTGTATTCCTCCGCTTAGAGATTTATCGAAAGATAGGCGTTTGAGCGCGGTGTTCCTATGCGAGCAGGCGCGCATTTTGCCTGCGTTTGCGCACAGACCATGGCGCGTGCGCCCGCAACACGGTGATGAAGACTGGATTTAAAGTAACCGGTTTCACTAGATTTTTACGATTGAGAGCGCACAATAGTACTCACTGCCGGGGGAGTTTTTTGATGAGTACCTATGTTTCCAAGGAAATAAGCGCTGAACTGGACGCGGCTCGAATCGCGGGCCTGAAGAGAACGAGCCGTCTTCGTGTGGAATTTGGCGACAATACCTTCAAAATTTTAAGATTGTGGAAGGATGGCTTCACGGTTGAGGCTGAAACCACTCCGCAACTGCGCGGTCTGGTCGATATCTATGACGGCGCGCGCCATCTGTACCAATGCCTGATCATCGCGGATGAAGCGCAGGCGGGTGAAATGCGCTATGATTTCAAACGCAGCACTGCCGCAGCCGACAAGGCGCCGCTGGATTTCTACCGCGCGCCGGATGCGCCGATCGCGCTGTTGGGGCACGAGGACTAGGGGCGGATTTCCACGGTCGTCCCATTTGGCGTCAAACTCCAGCGCCGTGCCATTTCGACATTTGACAGGGCGATACAATCGGCTGTCCAATCACCGGGCAGGGAAAGGCCTACAATCCCGTTCGGCTGGCCATGAATGAATATGTCGCCCCCCGGATCAACGCCCTGAGCCCGCGCGCGGGCGATGTCTTTGGGTTTGGGGTAATTGATCCCAAGGGAAAGGTGATAGGCGCTCTGAGGATTGCGCTTGTCAATCTTGAACGCCCTGATGGGCGTTTTTCTATCGCCCTTTTGCTGTTTGTCACCCTGCGGCGCAAAGCCCAGTGCGACATCCGATTGCATCACGACCATCCCGTTCGCAGACGCGGTCAGTCGCCGGGCGGATTTTAGATCAGGATGTGGTCGATCTGTGCGGTTTCGGGAACCATTCCGGCGCGGGCGGACGTGGCCCGTATCGGTGCTACCCAACCCATGCTGCGCTGATCAGGCACAGCACAAGAGTTATCTTTAAGGCCCGCCTCACTGCAAATCGGCAAACGCTTGTTTCAGGCGGGCACAGGCGTCCTCCACTCGGCTGCGTTGGGTGGCCAGGTTGAACCGCTCAAAGGTTTCTCCGCCCGCGCCGAAGCCTGGGCCCGATGTGGTGGCGATTTTGGCATCCTGACGCAGGCGACGAATGAATTCGGGATGGTCCATTCCGGTGCCCGAGAAATCAACCCAGGCCAGATAGGTCGCCTGCAGTGGCATGGACCAAAGACCGGGGATTTCCGCAATCGTTGCATCAAACAGACGGCGGTTGCTGTCCAGATGTACGATCTGCTCGTCGACCCATGCGGCGCCCTCTGGGGTGTAGGCGGCCGTGATCATCGCCACGCCAAGCGCACTTGGGTCGTAGTCCAGCGTCTGGATGCGGTTGCGCATGGCCGCGCGCAATTTGGGATCTGGGATGATCATGTTGCCAGTGCGCTGACCGGCGATGTTGAACGTTTTGGAAGGCGCCGTCAGCGTTACGGTCCAGGGCCGCGCATCCGGGGCGGCCACGTCCATCGGGACAAACGTTTGGCCGGGATAGACCAGGTCATGATGAATTTCATCCGACACCAAAACCAGCCCATTCCGTTCGGCAAAAGCTGCAACGGCGCGCAGCTCATCTGGTGTCCAGACCCGCCCCGACGGGTTCTGAGGCGAACACCACAACAGCATCTTTTCTGATCCGTCCAGCCGCGATTGCGCATCATCCAGATCCACCCCGTAGCTGTCGCCATCTCGCACCAACGGGCACTCTACCACCATGCGGCCCGATTTGTTCACCTTGTGCGCAAACTCATGGTAAACGGGCGAAAAAATGACCACTCCGTCGCCCGGTTCGGTCCAGACGTCTAGACATAGGGCGATCGCGTTCCCCAACCCCTGTGAAGTCAGAACCCAATCGGTGTCGATGTCCCATCCATGACGGTTTTTCATCCACCACTGGACCGAACGCAGATAGTCCGGGTGCATCCAAGAATAGCCAAAAACCCCATGGTCCGCCGCTTGCCGCACGACATCGACAACACATGGCGCCGTAGGATAATCGGAATCGGCCGTCCACATGGCCAGCCCGTCATCCGGTGAAACGCCGTACAGGCGCTCCATCTTATCCCATTTTGAACTGTTGGTGCCCCGGCGGTCGATCAAGTCGTTGAACGTCATGTTGTCTCCATCTGTCGGACGGAAAGCTAGTCACAATCGTGGCGGGTGCAAGGGGGGCGTTGCGGCGGGGGGCGCGATGGCCTAAATCAACGACATGAAACGCTCAATTCTTATTCACCCCGATCCGCGCTTGAAAAAAGTTTGCGCCCCCGTTGATGAACTGACGGATGAACTGCGCAAACTGGCTGATGACATGCTGGAGACAATGTACGACGCTCCTGGTATCGGGCTGGCTGCACCGCAGATTGGCATCCTGGATCGGTTGATCGTGTTGGATTGCGTCAAGGAAGAGGGCGAGGCACCGCGCCCCCTGATCATGTTCAACCCCGAGATCGTGGCCTCTTCGGACGAAACAAATGTTTATGAAGAGGGCTGCCTGTCGATTCCCGAACAATATGCCGAAGTCACCCGTCCCAAAGTGGTGGAGGTGGCTTGGATGGATCGTGACGGTAACGCACAACAAGAAACGTTTGATGACCTTTGGGCGACCTGCGTGCAGCATGAGATCGACCACCTGAACGGTAAGCTGTTCATCGACTATCTCAAGCCGCTGAAACGCCAGATGATCACGCGTAAGATGCAGAAGTTGAAACGCGAAAAGGCCCGCGCATGACCGTACGCACCTGCCTGCCTTGGCCCGACAAACGCCTGCGGACCAAGGCCGAGGACGTGACCGAGATTACCGATGAAATCCGGGCCATCTGGGACGACATGATCGACACGATGGAGGCGATGCCCGGTGTTGGTCTTGCGGGCCCTCAGATCGGAGTGATGTTGCGGCTGGCCGTGGTGGATGGCTCGACCGAGCGTGGGCGTGCGGTGCGGTTGGCGAACCCGGAAATCCTGCACAGCTCGATTGAACTGCGCGAGCATGATGAAGCCAGCCCGAACCTTCCCGGCGTGTCTGCCAAGGTGAAACGCCCCCGTGCGGTGACGGTGAAATTCCTGAACGAACAGGGCATGATCGATCGTCGTGATTTTGTGGGGATTGAGGCCACCAGCGTGCAGCACCAGATCGACCACTTGAACGGTCGGATGTATTTCGACCGTCTCAGCAAGGTCAAACGCGATATTCTGCTGCGCAAAGCCAGAAAGCAGGGGTAGAAATGCGCATCATTTTCATGGGAACGCCCGATTTCTCGGTGCCGGTACTGGACGCGCTGGTCGAAGCCGGGCATGAGATCGCCGCTGTTTACTGCCAACCACCACGCCCAGCAGGGCGAGGTAAGAAAGACCGGCCAACCCCTGTTCATGCACGGGCCGAGGCGCTCGGCTTTGATGTTCGTCACCCGGTGTCATTAAAGTCGATCGAAGAACAAGAAGCATTCGCAGCGCTGAAAGCGGATGTGGCCGTTGTCGTTGCCTATGGTCTGCTGTTGCCGCAACCTGTTCTGGATGCGCCCAAACAGGGGTGTCTGAATATTCACGCCAGCCTTTTACCGCGCTGGCGCGGGGCCGCGCCGCTGCAGCGCGCAATCATGGCGGGGGACGCTCAGACCGGCGTCTGCATCATGCAAATGGAGGCCGGACTGGACACTGGGCCGGTCCTTTTGCGACGTGCCACCGATATCGGGACACAGGAAACCACGGCGCACCTGCATGACAGACTGTCAGAAATGGGTGCAGCGATGATTGTGGAAACGTTGGACACCTTATCGGACCTGACACCGGAACCTCAGTCCGAGGACGGAGTGACCTACGCGGCAAAGATCGACAAGTCCGAGGCGCGTGTCGACTGGACCCGCCCAGCCGTCGAAGTCGACCGGCAAATCCGTGGCCTGTCCCCCTTTCCCGGCGCCTGGACCGAGATGGGAGGCGAGCGTATCAAGCTGTTGGCTTCTCGGTTGGCAGTGGGGCAGGGGCAGCCGGGTGAGTTGTTGGATGATACCCTCCGCGTTGCCTGTGGCGATGGCGCGATTGACCTATTGCGCTTGCAGCGGGCTGGGAAAGCGGCGCAGGATGCAGCAACTTTCCTAAGGGGTTGGCCAGTCGCAGCTGGGACCAATTTAACGTCGGGGTAAAGTAGATGTTCATGGTCTTGATGGGTACGGTGGTTATCGCTGGCATCGTAGGATATCTGTCTGAGAAGACGGGATTTACCCACAATGGGTATCTGCCCTCAATCATCATTTGTGTGGGCGGAGCGTTCCTGTTTTACTTTGTCCGGATCATGTTCGGCATCAGCTTTGGGCCGCCTGGTTTTGATGCCGTGCTGTCCTCGATTGGTGCGCTTATCATCGTTCCGACTCATTGGAGGAAATAACGTGCCCGTCATCGCCCTGATCATCATCGGAGCTACAGCCGGGTTTCTGGCGACCCGCCTGATGCGGATCGAGGCGGATATCCCCACAACCATGCTGATCGGCATTGTCGGCGCATTGGTGGGCGGGTTTATCCTGCGTGCCCTGATTGCCATGGCGGGCTGGCTGTCGGGTTTTGTTGGCGCGGTTCTGGGCGCTTTGTTGGTGATCTGGATCTGGCAGAGATATCTGCGTCGCTGACCCCTTGACCTTTCGGGTCGAACCCGGCCAGATCGCCAGGAAATTCTATCCGAAAGACGCCCCATGTCGCATGATTTGAACCCCGGTGACGTTGCCCTGATGGGCGTTCCGCTGGACCTGCATTCTTCGTTCCTGCAGGGGCCTGCCTTTGCGCCGGGCCGCATTCGTGAGGCACTGCATTCCGGAGCTGCCAACCTGACTGCCGAAGACGGCACCGATCTGGGCGCGACCGACCGGTTTAAGGATACCGGCGATCTGGACGTGTTCGAGATGATTGGACAGGAACCCATCGACCGGATCGAGGCCGGGGCCGCCGAGCGTATCGCAACCGGCGCGCGGCTGTTGTCGCTGGGGGGCGACCACTCGGTCGCGTATCCGCTGATCAAAGCGCACTCAGAGCGGTATGAGGGATTGAACATCCTGCATGTCGACTCGCACCCTGACCTTTACGACAGTCAGCAGGTCGGCCCGCTGGGTCACGGTTGCCCCTTCGCGCGGGTCATGGAGACGTGCCAGATCAACCGTCTGGTGCAGGTCGGTATCCGCACCATGAACAAGCATCAGCAGGAACAGGCCGACAAGTTCGGCGTCGAAGTGATCGACATGCAAAGCTGGAGCCCGGATCTTGAGATCAGCTTTGACGGCCCTGTTTACCTTTCGCTGGATCTGGACGCGCTGGACCCGGCCTTTGCGCCGGGTGTTTCGCATCACGAGCCCGGTGGGCTGAGCACGCGCGAGGTGATAAACCTGATCCACCGTTTCAAGGGCCAGTTGGTTGGCGCGGATATTGTCGAGCTGAACCCTCACCGCGATCCCTATGGCATCACCGCGATGGTGGCGGCGAAATTCGTCAAGGAAATCGGCGGGCGTCTGCTGTCGCGCTGACCCTAACGCGCGTCACATTGGGCGGCTGATCCCAGACGGGGTGCGCCACCCGTGGTCATGTCGAACCGGTCAGCCTCGGACGCGTTCATCCAATGCATCCCCTCGGACGGGGCCGCGTCCAACGTGTACCAGTAGAACGCCTCATCCACGCCGATATCTTCGAAATAGTCCAGATATCGGTCATGTTCCGGGTCGTCCTTGGGGATTTCGGTGGCGACGATGTTCCAGCCGCCCCAACTGTGGACGCCGACGCACGCTCCGGGCTCCAGCACGCGGCGCTTCCCTGCCAGAAACAGGTCGGTTCCGCCCGAAGCGATCAGCCCGTCTGAGGGCACAATCGTATCGAACCCCTGCTCGTGAACCACGCGGGAAAAAACCACATTCGCGTCGTCATCCATCGAGCCTTCAATATAGCTTAGCACCAGTGTTTTTGCGTCGGGGTTTCGCTGGATTACCTCAAGAAACGCATCCAGCGTCGTATGGTCGATAGTACCTGTGGCCACGATTTGATCTCCCTGCGCGGCAAACTGCATGGGGTCATATTGTTGACCGCAGCCAGCGAGGGCAGCGAGTCCGGCGATGACGATACAAAATGCAGGTTTCATGCGTAGAGGCCCTATTCAAACACGCGGTGGGCGGCTTTTGTAGACAGGCAGTTTCCAACCAAACAGCAATGACCCCGCCCTCAAGGCCCAGCAGACCAGCGCACAAGACGCCAGAATGGCCAGATCGTCCAGCCCAAGGCGGCTGGCGGCAACGGCGGTCAGCGCCCCGGCAAAGGCGCACGAGACGTAAAGTTCGCCCTGTTTCAGCACCAGAGGCACTTCGTTGCAGACCACATCGCGCATCAACCCGCCCAGACATCCGGTGCTGATCCCCATCAGCACGACGACCACGCCCGATTGCCCCAGCGACAAAGCGGTGGCCGATCCGGCTGCGACGGCGATTGACAGTGCAAAACTGTCCAGCCAGATCAGCCAGTTATAGCGGCTTTCCACCAGATGTGCGGTGAAGAACACCAATACGGCGGCGGCCACTGCGATCAGGATGTAATCCGGTTGTCCGACCCAGAAAACCGGGTCGCGGTTTAGCAGCAAATCACGGACAGTGCCGCCGCCCACGGCGGTCAGGCTGGCGATAAAGGCAAAGCCCACCAGATCTAGCTGCGCCCGACTGGCCACCAGCGCCCCGGTCAGTGCGAACACAAGAACCGAGGCATAGTCGAGCAGCGCCAGCCAGCTCATGCCTGTGTCTTTTTTGGCTTGAACGGTGCCATGCCGGCGCGGGCCAGTTCATCGGCCTTTTCGTTTTCAGGATGGCCCGCGTGGCCTTTGACCCATTCCCAGGTCACGTCATGACGAGTTTGTGCCTCGTCCAGCCTCTGCCACAGATCTATATTCTTGACAGGCTTCTTGTTCGAAGTTTTCCAGCCGTTCCGCTTCCACCCGAAAATCCACCCTGTGACGCCGTTTTTCACATAGGCGCTGTCTGTCACAACGGTGATCTTCGAGGCCCGGTCCAACGTTTCGAGCGCGCTGATCGCGGCCAGCAGCTCCATCCGGTTGTTTGTGGTCTCGGCCTCGCCGCCGTTGAGTTCCCGCTCTTTCAGGACATTGTCGCCATCCATCGCGCGCAAAAGCACGCCCCAGCCGCCGGGGCCCGGATTACCGGAACATGCGCCGTCGGTATAGGCAAACAGCTCAGGCATGGGCCAACACCAGAATGAAACCATCATACGAACCCGCAAGGCCCGCACCCACGCCCGTGGTGATCCAGTCGATGGTGAATCCGGTCTGGGACAGCGCTTCTTCGATTTCAGTCTGCGAGAAATAGGTGTAACGGCGGTCCAGATCGTCGCGATGTTCACCAGTCCCGAGTTTTAACCCCAGAAAAAAGACTCCTGCGGGTTTCAGCGCCTTGTGGATGGCTGACAGGTGTCGGGGGAAATCGGCGCGAGGGGCATGTAACAGCGAGAAACTTGCGTAGACTCCATCATACTCGGCCTCTTCGGTCACGTCGTCGAACGTCCCCAGATGAGCGTCCACACCGTTTTCACGCGCGTGTTCGACAAAAGCGGGTGTGGCGTCGATGGCGCGGACGCGCAGACCTTGCCGTTGCAGAAAGGCGCTGTCCGATCCCGGGCCGGCCCCGAGATCCAGTACGTGTCCGCCTTCCACGACCGCTTCTGCAAAGGCCATGCGGGCTTCGATCTGTTCAGGGGGTAGGGGAACACTGAGGTAATCAGCGACGCGAGAGGAATAGGCGTCAATCGTTCTTTTGTCGGTCACAAGTATACTCCAACGGCAAGGCAGACCAGAACGACGGCTGTCAGCAACATGCGCAGACGCATCCACCAAACCGGCGTCAGTCGCCAGTATGAGAACACAGCGTCCAGCAAAAGTAACCCGGCAAAGCCCCACATCAGGTTGGTACCTGCCGCGACGGGTCCACCGCCCGTTTTGAAAAAGGCCCAAAGCGCTGGGAGAACGGACAACAGATAGCAGGTCGCAGCCTTACTGCCCGATGTCTTCGTCGCAAACCCCCACAAAACGCCAGACATAAAGCTGAGGATGATCGAGCCGTAGAACAGTTGAACGTAAGGCCCCACGAAACGGGAACCCAGCGCCTGTGTGCCCCAGGCATGCAGATCATCGTTCAAGTAAGTCAGCGCCCCCCAGACGAAGGGGATCAATCCGGCTAGCCCCAGAACCAAAGGGGCGCGTGGAATACCGTTCATGCCGGTTCGCGCAAAACGCGCGGGACTTTGAATTCGACGTTTTCAACCGCTGTTTCGACCAATTCGACTTTTACATCAAAATGATCTCGGAATGCGTCGATCACTTCATTCACCAAGACCTCGGGAGCAGACGCACCAGCAGTGATCGCGACCGAGGAAATCCCTTCCAAAGCGCGCCAGTCGATATCTGTCGAACGTTGTACCAGTTGCGCATAGTTACACCCGGCGCGTGCGGCAACTTCGACCAGACGACGTGAATTGGACGAATTGGGCGCCCCCACAACCAACAGCGCATCGGATTTGGGGGCCACAGCTTTGACAGCTTCCTGCCTGTTCGTGGTCGCGTAGCAAATGTCTTCTTTGTGTGGGCTTACAATGGCTGGAAACCGCGCCTGTAGCGCTGCGATGATGTCCTTGGTATCATCAACGGACAGGGTCGTTTGCGTTACAAAGGCCAGCTTGTCGGGATCGCGCACGGCGACGGTGGCGACGTCCTCGACGGTTTCGACCAGTAGGACCTCGCCCTCGGGCAGTTGCCCCATGGTGCCGACAGTTTCGGGGTGTCCTTTGTGACCGATCATGATCATCTGCAACCCGGCTTCGGCATGGCGCTGCGCTTCGACATGGACTTTGGACACCAGCGGACAGGTCGCGTCGACATAGATCATCTCGCGCTGGGCAGCCGCTGCAGGTACCGATTTAGGAACGCCGTGGGCCGAAAAAATTACCGGCCGGTCATCGGGGCATTCATCCAGTTCTTCGACGAACACCGCACCTTTTTCACGCAGCCCGTCCACTACGAATTTGTTGTGCACGATCTCATGACGCACATAGACCGGAGCGCCCCATTTCTGTAGCGCCATTTCCACAATCTTAATCGCCCGGTCTACACCGGCGCAGAACCCACGCGGTGCTGCCAGATACAGCGTCAGGGATGGCTTTGTCATGTCACGTTCTCCTTAAGGCCACAGGTAGGTCTTTTCCTCGCCATGGTCCAGACAGGACAGTGTCATTCATCTGACATGAATCAGTGCTATCAAACAGATGTTTCATCACCTGTTTCTAGTTTAAGACGCGCGGTCAGGGCATCAACCCTGACCGCGTTCTTTATCTTTTGGTGTTTGGTGCGTGTTACTGACCGCTTGCAGCTACGCTGCGCGGTTCCATCGGAATGTCACGCGGCGGGCGGCCGATCACATCGCGCAGGTCTTCAAGCTCGATGAAGTTGTCGGCCTGACGGCGCAACTCGTCCGAGATCATCGGCGGCTGGCTACGGATGGTCGACACGACCGAAACGCGCACGCCCTGACGTTGCAGACTTGCTATCAGCGGGCGGAAGTCCCCATCGCCCGAAAACAGCACAATGTGATCAACGCGCGGTGCCAGTTCCATGGCATCGACGGTCAGTTCGATATCCATGTTTCCTTTGACTTTCCGACGCCCCATGCTGTCGGTGTATTCTTTTGCCGGTTTCGTCACCATGGTGAAGCCGTTGTAATGCAGCCAGTCTACCAGGGGGCGGATGGGCGAATACTCGTCATTTTCCAAAAGCGCTGTGTAGTAAAAAGCACGAAGCATCTTCCCGCGGCGCATGAATTCCTGACGCAGCAGTTTGTAGTCGATGTCAAATCCAAGTGCTTTCGCGGCCGCATAAAGATTCGAGCCGTCGATGAACAGCGCTAGCCGTTCGTCTTTATAAAACATAAATAGGTCCTTCCGGTATCTACCAGAACGCCGGGTGTTACGTGAGTGAGCTAGGAAATTGGCGGCGCGCTGATACGCCTATAATTAGGGCATTTAATGTGTATCGCAAGTATGCAATTCGCCGAATATAGGGAATAGTATGTGCAAATTTACGTCAGAATCGGTCATTGCATTGGGCGCAAATCTCAATTTGAGAGGCTGCGGACCCAAGGTGACACTAGAACAGGCAATTGACGCAATTTCACGTCAGGGCTTGGTGATTCGCGCCGTCAGCCGATTCTACGAGACCCCCTGTTTTCCAGTGGGTGCTGGACCGGATTACGTGAACGCGGCTGTTTTGGTCGAAACGGACAAGTCAGCTGCAGACTTGTTGCAAATGCTGCATGAGGTCGAACACGAATTCGGGCGCGAACGAATACAGCGCTGGGGGATGCGGACGTTGGATCTGGATCTGGTATGTTTCGGCGACCAAGTGCTTCCGGATACGTCAACCTATAACCAATGGCGGACGCTGCCGTCGCAGGAACAGATGCAGCAGGCGCCGGACCGGTTGATCCTGCCGCATCCGCGTCTTCAGGATCGCGCCTTCGTGCTGGTGCCAATGGCTGATGTCGCCCCGGATTGGTACCATCCCGTGCTGGGTCTGACGGTCCGGGAAATGGTGGCAGCCCTGCCTGTCGATGATATTGCCGCCGTTACCCCTTTGTGATCGGTGCATTTGCGGCATTTCCTGCTTGTCAAGGCAGGGATTCGCCCTTAGATAAACCTCTTCCTGACATGGACTCAGAAACGGAGAGCGCCCAATGGCCCGCGTGACGGTAGAAGATTGCGTAGACAAGGTACAAAACCGGTTCGAGCTGGTGATGCTTGCCGCCCATCGTGCGCGTGAGATTTCCGCAGGTGCTGCGATCACTGTGGACCGCGACAATGACAAAAACCCGGTTGTGTCGCTGCGCGAAATCGCCGACGAAACCCAAAGCGCTGATGAACTGCGCGAACGCCTGATCGAGGCCAACCAGACCCAGATCGAGGTTGATGAGCCCGAAGAGGACCAGATGGCGCTGCTGATGGGTGCGGAATCCGACAAGCCTGCAGATGATGACATGTCCGAAGAGAAGCTGCTGCGCGCTCTGATGGAGGCTCAAGGCCAGGGGTAATCCCCAAAAACGAAGGTGCGGACCGGATGATTTCTGCTGAAGACCTGATTGCGCTGGTCCGCAACTACAACCCCAAGACAAATGCTGACCGCATTGCCCGTGCCTATGAGTTCGGAAGCCAGATGCATGAGGGTCAGTTCCGCCACTCTGGCGAACCCTATTTCACCCATCCTGTTGCCGTTGCCGCCATCCTGACCGAACAGCGTCTGGATGATGCCACGATCATTACCGCACTACTGCATGACACGATCGAGGATACCAAGGCCAATTACGGCAAGGTGTCCGAGCTGTTCGGGGACGAAGTGGCCAAGCTGGTCGATGGCGTCACCAAGCTGACCAACTTGCAGCTGTCCAGCAGGGAAACCAAACAGGCCGAGAACTTCCGCAAGCTGTTCATGGCCATGTCCAAAGATTTGCGGGTCATTCTTGTCAAGCTGGCAGACCGTTTGCACAACATGCGCACGATCAAGGCGATGCGCCCCGAAAAACAGGTTCAAAAAGCGCGCGAGACGATGGATATCTACGCGCCACTTGCGGGCCGTATGGGGATGCAATGGATGCGCGAAGAGCTGGAGGATCTGGCCTTCCGCGTGCTGAACCCCGAAGGTCGGCAGTCGATCATCCGGCGGTTTATCACTCTGCAAAGGGAAACCGGCGATGTGATCCATCGGATCACCGGCGATATGCGCCTTGAATTGGACAAGGCTGGGATCGAAGCTGAGGTGTTCGGCCGAGCCAAAAAACCCTATTCGATCTGGCGCAAGATGCAGGAAAAGGATCAGGGCTTTTCGCGTCTGTCCGATATCTATGGCTTCCGCATTATCACTCAGACAGAAGAAGACTGCTATAGGACCCTTGGCGCGATCCACCAGCGCTGGCGCGCGGTGCCGGGACGGTTCAAGGATTATATCAGCCAGCCAAAATCGAACGGATACCGCTCGATCCACACAACGGTATCGGGGCGGGATGGCAAAAGGGTCGAGGTTCAGATCCGTACTCGCCAAATGCACGATGTGGCCGAGACGGGTGTGGCGGCGCACTGGTCGTACCGCGACGGGGTGCGGTCCGAAAACCCCTTTGCCGTGGACCCGGCAAAGTGGATTGCCAACTTGACCGAGCAGTTCGACAGCGAGGATGATCACGAGGATTTCCTCGAAGCCGTCAAGCTTGAGATGTATTCCGACCAGGTGTTCTGCTTCACGCCCAAGGGCGATGTGGTGAAACTGCCGCGTGGGGCGACACCAATCGATTTCGCCTATGCGATCCACACGCGGATTGGCCATGCTTGTGTCGGGGCCAAGGTGGACGGTATCCGGGTGCCGCTGTGGACCCGGATCAAGAACGGCCAATCGGTCGATGTTATCACGGCCGACGGACAGACCCCGCAGGTCACATGGCTTGAGATTGCGGTCACTGGCAAAGCCCGCACTGCCATCCGGCGCGCTTTGCGTGAAGTCGACCGCGAGCGTTTCATCAAATTGGGCAAGGAACTGGCGCGCTCGGGGTTCGAACATGTGGGCCGAAAGGCGACGGACAAGGCGTTGGACACGGCCGCCAAGCATTTGCGTCTGAAGGACCGACACGAATTGTTGGCTCGTTTGGGCAGTGCCGAACTGACGGCCCATGACGTGGTGAGCGCCGTTTATCCAGAGCTTACGCAGGATGAAGGGGACGCGATCCCCCTGCGCCGCGCTGTGATTGGTCTTGAGCCGGGTCAGAAATTCGACCGGGCACCATGTTGTCAGCCCCTGCCGGGAGAGCGGATTGTCGGCATCACCTATCGTGGCAAAGGGGTGGTGGTGCATGCCATCGATTGTGACCGCCTGACCGAGTTTGAAGGCGAACCCGAGCGTTGGGTGGACTTGCATTGGCACACTGGCACCCATCCGGCGGTCTATGGCGCGACGCTGGATCTGACCATTGGAAACGATGCGGGTGTACTGGGGCGTATTTGCACATTGATCGGTGAGAAAAAGGCCAATATCTCGAACCTTGAATTCGTCGACCGGAAACCGGATTTTTACCGTCTTCTGATCAATGTCGAACTGCGCGACCTTGAACAGCTTCATTCTTTGATGCTGATGCTTGAGGCCGAAAGCGATGTTGCTGCTGTCGAACGCTACAGAGACAGGACCAAGACCGCCGTGGCGGCTGGCTGAGAAGGGGTGATCAGGAGTGGTTTTCAAGCGCCGAGATCGACGCTCGCCTGTCCAGATCGCATCTGAATTCGTCTACCCCCGTGGCGGATGGACCCGCGCGTTCCACTATGTAAAACACCGCGTCCGTCGGTTGCCGGACTCCCCTGAACGCATCGCACGCGGTATCGGGGCAGGGGTGTTCGCAGCGTTTACTCCGTTCTACGGGTTGCATTTCGTCGTGGCTGCGTTGGCGGCGCGTTTGATCAACGGCAATATTTTGGCTGCGCTGAGCGGAACGTTTTTCGGAAACCCGCTAACTTACGTTCCGATTGGTGTCATCTGCCTTCAGGCCGGTCATTTCATTTTGGGAACCGAGTTTCAGGAGGGCGACACCCATGGCCTTATGGGTAAGTTTGCCGACGCGCTGGGCGACCTCAAGGATAACTTCATTGCCATTTTCACTGATCGCATGGCTGATTGGTCCGGGTTGCGTATATTCTATGACGAAGTGTTCTTTCCCTACCTAATAGGGGGCATTTTGCCCGGTTTGCTGGCCGGGGCGATCTGCCACTATCTGAGCCTGCCTTTGATCCGAACCTACCAGCAGCGGCGGCGCGCCAAAATCAAAGCGAAATTTGACGAAATCCGCCGTTTGGCAGAATCCAAGCCTGCCGTTTCAGTTTCAAAACCACTAGGCTCGGGCCAGAATTCGGCAAAGGAATCAAGCGATGTCTGACAATCCCCTGCGTCTGGGCGTGAATATCGACCACGTGGCCACCGTGCGCAATGCGCGTGGCGGGGCGTACCCTGACCCTCTGCGCGCCGCCAAACTGGCCGAAGAGGCCGGGGCTGATGGCATTACAGCCCATCTGCGCGAAGATCGCCGCCATATATCGGACGCAGATATCGACGGGTTGATGGAGGTTCTGTCGGTCCCGCTGAACTTTGAAATGGCCGCGACGCCCGAGATGCAGCAGATCGCCCTGCGGCACAAACCGCATGCGGTGTGCATCGTTCCCGAAAAGCGCGAGGAACGGACGACCGAAGGCGGTTTGGAAGTCGCGCGCGAGGAAAACAAGCTGGCCCATTTCATCGCCCCCCTGCGCGACGTGGGCTGCCGCGTGTCCATTTTCATCGCCGCCGACCAGCGCCAGATCGAAGCCGCGCATCGCATCGGTGCCGAGGTGATCGAACTGCATACCGGTGCTTATTGCGACGCCGTCTCCGAGGGTCACACAGACGTAGCCAACCAAGAGCTGGACAGCCTGCGTGAGATGTCCGCATTTGCCCATTCGCTTGGGCTGGAAGTCCACGCGGGCCATGGTCTGACCTATGACACTGTGCAACCCGTCGCGGCTTTCCCTGAGGTGCGCGAGTTGAACATCGGTCATTTCTTGATCGGCGAGGCTATCTTTCGCGGCCTGACCCCGGCGATTGCCGAGATGCGACGGCTGATGGATGAGGCGCGGGCAGTCGTCTGATCGCAAAGGTAACGCTATGGATTCGAACAATTTGTGGCGCTACAGCGTCTTGCTTGTCCAAGTCCGGCTATTAATGCCGATCGCTATTGTCGTTCTGTGGCATGTGACCGGGCTCAATTTAGCGAATGTGGGGATACCCTTCCTGTCAGCGATTGCCGCAGCGATGATAGCGGGCTGCGGCATAGCGCGGTCGATGGGCCGAATGCCGCACTTGCGCGAGGTGCTGGGCTTTGCGGTTGCGGGGACCGTGATATTCATGGTCGTGAACGCTGCGGCCTATCTGATTTTGGCGATCAGCAATATCGGACCGGTCGATATGTCGCTTCTGATGTATTGGCACAGAGGTGGCTATATGGGCAGCCTTATGCTGAATCTGGCGATTTTTGCTTTCTTCGCCAACAGCGTTCTATTTTATCTGTCGACCAAAATGGAACTCAGGGCGATTACCAGACGGCGTAGCAAAGAAAGCGCGATATGATCCTAGGCATCGGCACAGACCTCGCGAATATCGAGCGTATTCAGGGTACGCTCGACCGGTTCGGTGACCGGTTCCGCAACCGCGTTTTCACCGACACCGAACAGCGCAAGGCCGAACGTCGCCATGATACGGCTGGCACCTATGCCAAGCGCTGGGCCGCCAAAGAGGCGTGCTCTAAGGCTTTGGGCACCGGCCTGCGCATGGGCATCGCGTGGAAGGACATGGCCGTCACTAACCTGAACACCGGCCAGCCGGTCATGCATGTCACCGGCTGGGCCGCCGAGCGGCTGCGCGAGATGACCCCCGAAGGCCATGAGGCGATCATCCACGTCACCCTGACCGACGACCACCCTTGGGCGCAGGCTTTCGTGGTGATTGAGGCGCGCGCCATCACGAACGCAGCGGCCAGCCTTGACTAACCTCTCTGCGCCCCGCATGTAGCACCCCAACAAACCAAGGACCGGAGAGCAGTATGGCCGAGGACGTCAAAACCGGAAATCCCGTGTGGGAGACGATTAAAACCATCGTCTACGCATTGCTGATCGCAGGCGTTTTCCGGACACTGTTTTTTCAACCCTTCTGGATTCCGTCGGGCTCGATGAAACAGACCCTGCTGATCGGAGATTTCCTGTTCGTGAACAAGATGGCCTATGGTTATTCCTACGCCTCGTGCCCTAGTCTGATCATTCCCAGTGTTGGCCTGAATATCGATGCCGAGGATGTTTGCGGCTGGATGTCGGGGGACGATAACTCGCGCCTTTGGGCCGGCGATCCTGAACGCGGGGATGTCATCGTCTTCCGTCACCCTGTTACAGGGCGTGATTTCATCAAACGCCTGATTGGTTTGCCCGGTGATCGTATCCAGATCCGCGAAGGCCAGATCATCCTGAACGGTACGCCTGTTCCACAGCAACCGGATGGTGTTTTCACCGAAACCGCTTTGCCGCAGGGGCCGCAAGGTCTTCGTCCGCGATGTGAAAACGGCCCGGTCGGGATTGGGGCGATTTGCGAAAAGTCCCGGACGATCGAAAAGTTGCCAAACGGCGTCTCTTACGACGTACTCAATATCGGCAACCAGGGATCCGACAACACCGGGATCTACACTGTTCCCGAAGGTCACTATTTCTTCATGGGCGACAACCGTGACAATTCCAGCGACAGCCGTTTGCCGCAATCTGCGGGTGGCGTGGGCTATGTGCCTTACGAAAACCTGATTGGTCGCGCAGATCGGATCATGTTCTCTTCCGCTGGCCGGTCGATGCTGTTCTTCTGGACCTGGCGGAGTGACCGGTTCTTCAAGGCGGTCAAGTGAAGCTTTCGGCCGAGATAAAGTCTTTTCAGCATCGGTTGGGCTACACGTTTTCTAACCCTGAGCTGCTTGTTCGCGCGCTGACTCATGGCTCAGTCTCGTCCTCAACTCGACCGGATAATCAGCGGTTAGAGTTTTTGGGCGACCGTGTATTGGGGTTGGTTATGGCTACGGCCCTGCTAGAGGCCGACAAAAAGGCAACTGAGGGTCAACTCGCTCCGCGATTCAATGCGTTGGTCCGAAAAGAAGCCTGCGCCGATGTCGCGCGACAGATCGACCTCGGTGCGGTTCTGAAACTGGGCCGATCTGAGATGCTGTCGGGTGGCCGTCGAAAACAGGCACTGTTGGGAGACGCGATGGAGGCGGTCATCGCCGCAATCTACCGCGATGCCGGGTTCGAAGCGGCACGAGACGTGATCATTGCTTTGTGGGGCGATCGCATCCATTCGGTCGAAGCGGATGCGCGCGATGCCAAAACGTCTCTTCAGGAATGGGCGCAGGCACGCGGCCAGAAACCTCCGTCTTACGTCGAGGTCAAACGCAGTGGACCCGATCACGCCCCGGTATTCACGATCGCCGCGCGTTTGCAGGACGGTACAGAGGCGCAAGCCACAGCCGGATCAAAGCGCCAGGCCGAACAGGCCGCAGCCAGATCGCTACTCGATCAGTTAACGAAATAGCAATCCCTTTGGCGAGGAGGCTGGCTCCCTCTGGATCGGATTGGCGCAAACAAATCGAAATTGAAACGACCTGATACCACCCGACCAAACAGCCAATTATCCAGTGATGAAACGCCTCATTCCTAAAGGCCGCGACGCCTCCTTTGGCAAGCATCGGAAGCTCTAGCCAGATCAGGTCTGCCAACGTCGAAAACCAATCCAGATGAGCCCACTTTCTTATCCACAGCTGCTCTTGCGGTGCTTTCTCTCCAAGAGAAGTGCAAACCCGCTATGAGACAAAACCCTCTGGCCCGCGAAGTCTTTCTGCTATAGGGGTGCGCACTTGCAAACAGGATCGCAGTACACATGACCACAAGCGCCGGATTTATCGCCCTGATCGGAGAGCCCAACGCGGGCAAATCCACCCTTCTGAACCGCATGGTGGGGGCCAAAGTCTCGATCGTGACGCATAAGGTGCAGACCACGCGTGCGCGCATTCGCGGCGTTGCGATGGAGGGCGAGGCCCAGTTGGTCTTTGTTGACACGCCGGGCCTTTTCAAGCCACGCCGCAGGCTGGACCGCGCCATGGTCGCTGCCGCCTGGGGGGGCGCAGCTGATGCAGATGTCGTGGTCTTAATGGTCGAAGCGCATCGCGGTATCACCGAAGGGGTTGAACGCATTCTGGAAGGTTTGGACGAGATCGGGCAAGGCCGCACCGTCGCCCTGGCCATCAACAAGATCGACAAAGTACCATCCGAGAAACTGCTGGCCCTGACCAGCGACCTGAACGCACGCTATCCGTTTGCTGAAACCTTCATGATCTCAGCCGAAAAAGGCCACGGAGTTGAAGACCTGCGCAAATGGCTGGCGGGCGAGCTGCCCGAAGGGCCTTGGCTCTACCCCGAGGATCAAATTGCCGATTTGCCCTTGCGCATGATCGCCGCCGAAATGACGCGCGAGAAACTGACCCTGCGCCTGCATCAGGAACTGCCCTATCAGCTGACCGTCGAGACCGAGAACTGGGAAGAGCGCAAGGACGGATCCGCCAAAATCGATCAGGTCATCTATGTTATGCGCGACGGCCACAAGGGTATCGTTCTGGGTAAACGTGGCGAGACGATCAAGGCGGTTAGCCAGGCTGCGCGCGCCGAGCTGGAAGAGTTTCTTGATCGCAAAATTCACCTGTTCCTTCAGGTCAAAGTGCGTCCAAATTGGCTTGAGGAATCCGAGCGTTACTCGGAAATGGGTCTGGATTTCAAAGACGGCAACGCATGAGCGGGACGAAGAAATCTCGTCGGAAATTGTTGGCGCCTTTGCTAAGGAGCGCGAAATGACCCGGCTGACGGCGGAATTTTGGGTTCACGCCTACTTGGCCCGCCTGCGGTTTCAAGAAATTCCTGCCTTTGTGGTTGCCCACGGTGATGACACGGCCGGTGCGGTGCTGATCAAACTTAATACTCTGGATGGGCAGGCCGTCGCGTTCCAGCGCAGTTTTGATCTGATGAGTGGGGAGCGCAAATGGGTCGAACTATCCGCTGGTCCCGAGGCCGACGTGGATGGGGCGATTACAAAACAACGCAGTTTTGATCCAGACCTTTGGGTGGTCGAGGTCGAAGACCGCCAAGGGAGACATCTTCTGGGGGAAGAAGGGTTGGACTGATCC
Organism: Ruegeria sp. HKCCD7628; assembly: GCF_057221005.1. Taxonomy (NCBI): domain Bacteria; kingdom Pseudomonadati; phylum Pseudomonadota; class Alphaproteobacteria; order Rhodobacterales; family Roseobacteraceae; genus Ruegeria; species Ruegeria sp. HKCCD7628. Next base: position 23,276 of record NZ_JBWVBA010000018.1, on the reverse strand, counting down.
GCTCTTGATCCTGCAAAACGCTTGATGAAAATGAGCGTAAAAATATGGCGCGCCTCGGATAAGAGACGCGCCCAATCAATCCATACTGATTGATGGAATTGGAGTCAGTTTCCGCCTTTCTTGCCACGCGAAACCTGATCCTTAGCGACTTCGCGGCTACCCGCATTGCCCCAGCCGCTGTCACCTTTTTCGGCATTTTTGCCGCTGACCGTAGGTGCCGCTCCACCGATGCCGGGTGTTGCAGACAGCACCCCGGCCATATTTTTTGCTGCGCCCGAGTTGCTGTTAGCAGATTGCGCCATGGCAAGACCCGCAGACGCGATGAAAATTACAGTAGTTGTCGTCAAGAAACGCATTGTCCCCTCCCAAGTTTTGATAGTGTTTTGGATACGGAGTTGCCGAGCGGCCGGATCAAAAATATTTGAAGCACAGATCCGTTCTAAGTGTTTGCTGGTGCAGAATTAGTGGGAAAAGGATCTCAAAAGATCAAATATACACTTTGTTCCTTACAGCCGGAACCACTCTTATTCGCTTGCGAAAATTCCCTGCTTGAGATTGAGTTTCCCGAACCCCGGCACCTATCAAGGAGGAGACCGCTGGACTGGCGCGATCACGGTATACTTCTGACCACACGCCGACATGGTGAGACAGCGGCGATCATCGAGGTCTTCACCGAAATCCACGGACGCCACGCCGGGGTTGTGCGCGGTGGGACCAGTCGGAAAATTGCGCCGATCCTGCAGCCGGGAGCGCAGCTAGACGTGCTTTGGCGCGCGCGGCTCGAAGAGCATATAGGCACGTTTCAAGTCGAACCCCTGCGTTCTCGTGCAGCGGCGGCGTTTTCGGGGCGGCTGGCACTGGCGGGATTAAACGCGGTCGTGGCACTTTTGTCCTTCTGCCTTCCCGAACGGGAACCGCACCCAGTCATCTACAAACAAACCGAACAGTTGATGGACCTGCTGGGGCAGGATGATGTATGGCCGCTGGCCTACTTGCGATGGGAATTGGCCATGCTTGAAGAGTTGGGCTTTGGTCTTGATCTGACCGCTTGCGCAGTTACCGGGGCGGTCGAAGATCTGATCTATGTCTCTCCGAAATCGGGCCGCGCGGTTAGTGAGAAAGGGGCGGGGGAATGGGCGGATAAGCTGTTGCCACTGCCCCCATGTCTGCGCGGCGAGGGGGCCGCGCCGGATCCCGAGATTGCCGAGGCACTACGCACCACCGGGTACTTTCTGGAGCACCGGGTCGCGCCGTCCTTCGGTCATCGCCCGCTGCCCGAAGCGCGGGCGCGGTTTGTCGAGCAGTTTACTCGGCGGCTTTGAACACCATTTCGTGGCCGTCCTCGTTCCGCAGGATCAAAACGTCTCCGGCCACTTCAGACTGTGTCATGGCAATCAGAGCGGCGAAATAGTATCCTTCGGCTTCCAGCCCCGCGCAGGCTGCGCGGGTGGCGGTCAATCCGGTCACTTCAAACCAGGGATATGGGGCGCTTAGGGTGCCGTTGTAGCTGTTGCACGGGGCGTTACCCGCAATCTTCCCGTCTTCCGTAAAACGTAGCAAAGCGCTGGCTTCATAAGGCTGACCGTCGATCTCTTGCAGCGCCCATGTTCTATCCGCCGCACCATAGGCGGCGACGGTTTCATCCCTGTCGCATTGAAACAGAGCCATGAAGGGCAGGATCAGGGTTAGTCGTATCATTTGATCACGTTAGCCCAAATCACCCTAAATCCGAACAGGGTTAATAGGGGTTCTGACCGCTCACCAACTCAGCCCTTACTTCGCTGCGAGGGCGCCAATTATATCGTGTATCCTCGCGTGTAGGAGCCCAGGTCAGTGCGCCGCTGTTGCGCCATGGATCAAGAATAAGCCCATCATACATCGAATCCCCCTTGGCGCTGATCAGCGCAGAATGATGGATTATGCGAAATGCCGTGGGGGGCGAAGTCGCCCAATGCAGATCCAAAGTCTCGAAATTCTCTTGCCGAAGCCGGGCAGTCATGGCTTCGGCCCAATCGTTGCACAGTCCTTTCTCGCGCAGGCCATTGATGACCTTGGCGTTGTGAATGATGGCTGGATCGGTCACGTTCCATTCCTGCGCCAAACGGCTCGAGTATGTGTACGCGATTTCAGCGGCTTGCTGCGCTTCGACAGGGTCGACGTTGGGCCCGAGGTCGCGGATAGCCAGCGCCAGTTCGTCAATGTCGTTCTGGCCAGCGGCTGGGTATTGCTTGGCGCAGCCTCCTAGCGCCATAGCCACTATTACTGCGAGGCAGGCCAGAATAGATCGCATCATGTCGTGTAATTTCCTGTTCACTGTCCCAGCTGATGTAACCGTATTCAAGGCATCGTGGTAGTGAGAAATTCCGGGCGTTGGCGAAACTGGGCCTATGTCATTAGCAAAAAAAGACCCGGCGCGCGCGCCGGGTCAAGTTGGGGAAACAGGGCTACCTATCAGATCAACCCAGCAAACGCCGAGCGATGACCTGTGCCTGAATTTCGGCAGCCCCTTCGAAAATGTTCAGGATGCGCGCATCACACAGAACGCGGCTGATCTTGTATTCCAGCGCAAACCCGTTGCCGCCGTGGATCTGCAGGCCATTATCCGCAGCAGCCCACGCAACCCGTGCACCCAGCAGCTTGGCCATGCCGGCTTCAAGATCGCAGCGATGTCCGTTGTCCTTTTCCCACGCGCTGAAATAGGTCAGCTGGCGCGCAATCATAATCTCGACCGCCATCATCGCCAGCTTGCCCGAGACGCGGGGAAAGTTGATCAGCGACTTGCCGAACTGCTTGCGATCCTGCGCGTATTGCATGGCGATATCCAGCGCGCTTTGCGCCACGCCGATGGCGCGGGCAGCGGTCTGAATGCGGGCAGATTCGAAGGTCTCCATCAGCTGTTTAAAGCCTTTGCCTTCTTCGCCGCCCAGCAGGTTCTCACCTTTGACCTTGAAACCGTCAAAGCCCAGTTCGTATTCTTTCATGCCGCGATAGCCCAGAACCTCGATCTCGCCGCCGGTCATGCCGGGGGTGGGGAAGGGGGCCTCGTCGGTGCCGGGAGTTTTCTCGGCCAGGAACATCGACAACCCGCGGTGGTCAGAGCTGTCGGGGTTGGTGCGGGCCAGCAGGGTCATCACATGGGTGCGGGCCGCGTGTGTGATCCAGGTCTTGTTGCCGGTGATCTCATAATCGCCGTCGGCGTTCTTGACCGCGCGGGTGCGCAAGCTGCCAAGGTCCGATCCGGTGTTGGGCTCGGTGAACACGGCGGTGGGCAGAATCTCAGCGTTCGCGAGTTTTGGCAGCCAGTTGGCCTTTTGCTCGTCCGTGCCGCCGGCGATGATCAGCTCGGCCGCGATCTCGGACCGGGTGCCCAACGAACCCACGCCAATATAGCCGCGCGACAGTTCCTCGGACACCACACACATCGAGGCTTTGGACAGGCCGAACCCGCCGAATTCTTCGGGAATGGTCAGGCCAAAGACGCCCATCTCAGCCAGTTCCTCGATGATTTCCATCGGGATCAGCTCATCTTTCAGGTGCCAATCATGGGCGTGCGGTTCGACCTTTTCGACCGCATAGCGGCGGAACTGGTCGCGGATCATTTCCAGTTCTTCGTCCAGACCGGATGCACCAAACATTGTGGCACCGGATTGATCTTCCATCAATTCTACAAGGCGGCTGCGGGCGGCTTGTGTATTGCCGCCTTGGGTCAGAGTCATCACCTCAGGGATCATCAACGCGCGCATATCATCTTGGCTGAGGCCAAGATCCTGCAGGCGAACGATTTCACCCTGATTCATTTGGATGCCGCCATAGACCTGCCACAGATATTCGCCGAACGCGATTTGATGCAGCAGCTGTTCGATTTCACCAAACTTGCCATCACGATCCAACGTCTCGGCCCAACGCTGCATCTGTTGCAGCGACTGACTGTAGGTGGCCAGCCACGCGAGGCCATGAGCGGCCGTTTGGTTGGCTTCGATCAACGCACCGGACACGCGACCCTCGACAGTCACCATCTGGCGTACAGATTCACGCGCGCGGTCGAACACAGCTTCGACTGCCGGGACTGCGGCGCGGGTCAGTGTCAGAAGGTCGGGCAAAATCGCGGATGCTGTCATCTGGGTCATATCCTGTCCGTCATGGGCCATGAATCAAGTCCTTTTCTGGGTCGATTGGTCATACCATGCTGCACGTGCAGCGCAACAAAAATACGAATTGCGTTGCGAAATAGTTCAAAAATTTCTTGCGCAGTTTTGCGATGCAGAATTTTTCAGGAGTGATATCACAGGCGCATGACCCTGTTCTCCGTTGTGTCACCGTCGGAAATTCTGTTTGCCCTTGCCGTCGCTTTTGCGGCGGGTTGGGTCAAAGGGATGGTCGGTTTTGCCATGCCCATGGTGCTTGTCTCTGGACTTAGTGTTTTCCTGTCGCCGCAACTGGCGCTGGCGGGATTGATCCTGCCTACGTTGGCCACAAATGGCGTGCAGGCATTTCGCGAAGGGGTTCCGGCCGCGATCGATGCCATACGGCAGTTTCGCGTTTTTCTGTTGGTTGGCCTCGTGTTTTTGTTAGCTGGGGCACAACTGGTCCGCTTCGTGCCCGAGACGGTGTTTCTGTTGATGATCGGCATTCCGGTCTCGGTCTTTGCTGTGATTCAGATCGCCGGGTGGAAACTGACCCTCGAAAAGACCTCGACCCGAGTTGAGGCTGCGATTGGAGCCGTAGCCGGTTTCGTGGGGGGGATGTCGGGGATATGGGGGCCTCCGACGGTCGCTTATCTGACAGCGTTGAATACGCCCAAGGATGTTCAAATGCGCGTACAGGGCGTAATCTACGGGCTTGGGGCAGGCGCATTGGTTATTGCGCATCTGGGCTCGGGTATTTTGCGGGCCGAGACAGCACCATTCTCGGCAATTCTGATCCTGCCCGCACTGCTTGGGATGTGGGTCGGCCTGCGCCTGCAGGCGCGCATCGACCAGGCGCGGTTTCGGAAACTGACTTTGATGGTGCTATTGATCGCAGGATTGAACCTTCTGCGTAAAGCGGTGATGGGTTAACTGCGGCTATCTGCGAAGCGGAAGGCGAAATACAAACCCAGCATCAGGAAGAACAGACCTGAAATATCGCCGATCAAATAGGCAATGTATTCGACGCGTGCGCTGCCAAAAGCCATATTTGTCAGACCTGCCACAAGGAATGAGGTGATCACACCGACACCCATGACACAGACCCAGCACGGTTTGCGATCAGCCCTTGGAAACAGATCCCATCCGGCCCATTTGAGCAAATAGAAGACTGCCGGTACTGTCAGAACGGCGATTGCAATAGCGGCAAGACGGCTGGGCAGGAAAACGTCGCTGCCCCCCAGCGCCGCAAAGACGATGAAAACGCCGGGAAGAAGGGCAAAAATGGCTCGCCAGCCCAATAGCCATGCAGACAATACCCTAACCCCATGGGGCAAGAACAGAAGGCTGGCCCGGCTTGGATATTCTGGAAAAAACATGTTCTGAAGGGGCATCAGAACCTCGAATGTAAGGTACGATGCCACGACATATGCCAACGAGGCAAAAAACGTTTCAGAAGCCCATTTGCGCACGACAATCAGCCATTGTCGTAGCTGTTTGGCGCGTCACCTGGGAGCATGAACGACGTACCGCCCCCGGTTTGCGCTGCCGCTTTGCGAAAGGTATCCCTTTTGCACCAGGGACTTGAGTGCACGGAAAAATGTCGGGCGCGATACGCTTTGAACCAGTGTATGTTCAATCAATCCAAAGGTGCGAACTTCCTGATCGTTTTTCGACAATTCCTCAGCTGCGTAATAGATATCGCGCTCAACCGGAGAGAGTTGTTCCAGACCTAGCGTCCGCTCCATGCTTTGCATCAATTTACGCAGTTCGGTGAGTTTCGAGATTTCTGTCATATCGTTACCTGCCTTATTCTGTGTCTTCCGCCCCTTTACGGTGACGAACTGAGGTATGCCGTTTTACGAGTTACCCGGCAAATCTCATATTGACACTCATCCCCTTTAGAATACACTAGCTATCTGATTAGGCTGCTTAAATCGCGTTTGTGAGTGTGCGCTTGAGCATCCCATAGGTCTTTTCACTTCTCACCCGACGCGAGAGCGTCGGGTTTTGTCATATTTCTGACATGCCGAGATACCTCAGATCGACACTTCGAGCAACGCAATTGCATTCACATTTTGCAATATACAACTTATGCGCGATCACGATGTAGTGAGACTCTTTAAAGAAAAGGGGGCGATTTCGCCCCCTTTTTTCGATTAACCGATTGCTACGGCTTTGATGTCTTCGTCGATGAACGGAAGGTACTGTTCAAAGTTCTCGGCGAACATCTGCACCAGTTTTTCAGCCTGCTTGTCGAAGGCCGCCTGATCATCCCAGGTGCGGCGCGGGTCCAAAAGGACTTCGGCCACGCCGGGCACCGAAACCGGTACGTCAAAGCCGAAATTGGCATCTTTGCGGAACTCGGCATCCCGCAGCGATCCGTCCAGCGCAGCTGTCAGCAGTGCACGGGTCGCGCGGATCGGCATCCGGCTGCCCACACCATAGGCGCCACCGGTCCAACCGGTGTTGACCAGCCAGCAGGTCGCGCCGTGCTGGGCGATCTTGTCGCGCAACAGGTTGCCGTACTCTTCCGGGCGACGCGGCATGAACGGCGCGCCAAAGCAGGTCGAGAAAGTGGGCTGAGGTTCGGTAATGCCGCGCTCGGTCCCGGCAACCTTGGAGGTGAAGCCCGACAGGAAGTGATACATCGCCTGCGCCGGGGTAAGCCGCGCGATCGGAGGCAGCACGCCGAACGCATCACAGGTCAGCATGATGATGTTCTTAGGGTGGCCACCCAGTGCGCTGCTGGACGCGTTCGAGATATACTCCAACGGATAGGCGCAGCGCATGTTCGCGGTCAGGGAGTCGTCCTCGAAATCCAGTTCCTTGGTTTCGGGATCGAACACCATGTTTTCGATCACAGTGCCAAATTTGGTGGTGGTCGCGTAGATTTCCGGCTCGGCCTCGGCGTTCAGGTTGATCGTCTTGGCATAACAGCCACCTTCGAAGTTAAAGGTGCCGCGATCGGACCAGCCATGCTCATCATCGCCGATCAAAGTGCGGGCCGGGTCAGCGGACAGGGTTGTCTTGCCAGTGCCGGACAGGCCAAAGAAGACGGCGGTGTCGACCGGGTTACCAACCGCATGGTTGGCCGAGCAGTGCATCGGCATCACGCCTTTTTCCGGCAGCATGTAGTTCAGCAGAGTAAAGACAGATTTCTTGTTCTCGCCTGCATACTCGGTGCCGCCGATCAGGATCATCTTGCGGTCGAAGTTCATCGCGATCACCGTCTCAGACCGGCAGCCGTGCTTAGCCGGGTCGGCCTTGAAGCTGGGGCAGTTGATGACGGTGAAATCGGCGATGAACTCGTTCAGATCTTCACGATCCGGGCGTCGCAGCAGGTGACGGATGAACAGATTGTGCCAAGCTAGTTCGGTAACCATGCGCACGTTGATCGAATAGGCCGGGTCGGCTCCGCCAACCAGATCCTGCACGAAGTAGTCGCGGCCTTTCATGTGGGCCAGCATGTCCTGATACAGCGCGTCAAAGCCCTCGGGGCTCATCTCGGCGTTGTTTTCCCACCAAATATGGTCTGCAACGCTGTCAGTGCGCACGACGTGTTTGTCCTTGGGCGAGCGGCCGGTGAACTTGCCGGTGGTAACCAAAAAGGCTCCGCCATTGCCCAGAGTGCCTTCGCCGCGCTTCAGCGCCTCTTCGATCAGCGCCGGTTCCATGAAGTTGTAATAGACATTTCCCAGACCCTCGATGCCCTGATCCTCGAGGCGGAATTGCGGGTTAACCCGTCCAGATGTCATGTGTGTCTTCTCCGTGTGGCGGCGCGTTGGCGGTTGGGCCGGATGCGCCATTGGGCAATTAGCCGGGAAAAACCGGCGGATGGCCGCGTCTTACCACGGTCATTCGGGACATGAACAGGAGGGTTTGACGCAGTTAGCGCAACCAAGCCCAAGTTTAGCGCCATCACAAATTTCCTGTCGGAAATCAAAGCGCCTTTCCGGCAACATTAACGGCTTTTTTGCTGCATCTATGTGACAACAATCGCACGATTCGCAGTTACGGATTGATTCGCGGCCTTAAAAACGCCAGAAATGCCATACTAATAAGCGATAAATTGCATGAGTGAGCAGGAATAGGGGTTAACCCGATGTCAAAGATTGCATTGGTGGATGACGACAGAAACATTCTGACGTCCGTATCCATGACTCTCGAAGCCGAAGGTTTTGAGGTTGAAACATATAATGACGGGCAGGCCGCGCTAGACGCCTTCAACAAGAAACTGCCTGACATGGCTGTGCTGGATATCAAGATGCCGCGTATGGACGGCATGGATCTGTTGCAGCGCCTGCGGCAGAAGACCCAGATGCCGGTGATTTTCCTGACCTCGAAAGATGACGAGATTGACGAGGTTCTTGGCCTTCGCATGGGCGCGGATGATTATGTGAAAAAGCCTTTCTCGCAGCGTTTGCTGGTCGAGCGTATCCGGGCATTGCTGCGCCGACAGGAAGCCACTTCAGGTGACGCGACTGTCGCCAATACTGGCGACGCTAAGGTTATGGAACGCGGAGAACTGCGGATGGATCCTCTGCGCCATGCGGTCAGCTGGAAGGGAGAAGACGTGTCCCTGACAGTGACCGAGTTCCTGTTGCTGCAGGCGTTGGCACAGCGACCAGGCTTTGTCAAAAGCCGCGATCAACTGATGGACGTGGCCTATGACGATCAGGTCTATGTGGACGATCGGACCATTGACAGCCACATCAAGCGTCTGCGCAAGAAAATGCGCGCCGCTGATTCAGAGTTTTCGGCCATCGAAACGCTCTATGGCATTGGTTACCGGTACAACGAAGAATAAGAACGCCAATCTGAAAGGGTAGTTGGGTCTCGTGCGCGATACGGAACAAGCCAGCGAATTCAAGGATGGCGATGTCGTTCTGGGGGATGATTGGGTCATTCCACAGGACGGAGAATCAGGCGAGCTGCGCGCATCGCGGCGTCGCCGAAATCTGTTCGCCTTGCGTGAGTCCCCGCTGGCGCGCAAAATCGTTACTATCAACTTGGTGGCCTTGGTTATTCTGGTAACCGGACTGTTGTACTTGGACGATTCTCGTGAGGAACAAGTTCAGCAGACTGCGCGAAATATCGTCGGAAACGCGCAACTGGTCAGCAACGTCTTTGAAACACGGTTGCGTCAAACCGGCGATCAACCGTCGCAAGATGCCAGTCAATTGGACGTTGAAGACACTTTGGCCGGTCTGAGCCTGCCGCCGGGTGGCGAAGTTTTTGTGTATGACATGTCCGGCACTCTTATCGGTTGGACGCGCGGTGAGGCTTCATCATCCACAATGGCCGTGCTGCTGCGAACTGATGCCGAGGTTCAGACAGGCAGCACGCTGATCAGCGACGCATTGAATGCGGTGTGGAACGGTCTGACCCGCGTTTTCACGAATTACGATCCCAGCACGGCACCCACTTTGGCGCAGCGGGTTCAGGCTATTGTCCCCTCAGCGCTTGATGGCGCAACACAGGTTCAGGCGGTAAAGGACGAACAACGCGAGACGGTTGTTGTTGCGGCTACGCCGATCTTGCAGGACGGAGTACCAGTCGGGGCTGTTGCGATAACGGGCCCCGCAGGCGAAATTGACGCTCTGGCGCGACGTGAGCAAGAGCGTATTCTACAGATGTTCGTGGTCGCCTTGCTTGTCTCCATCGGGTTAAGCCTTGTTTTGGCCTCGACCATTGCAAACCCATTGGCGGATTTGGCCTCTGCTGCAGAGACGGGCAGAGACCGTGGCACAGGTATGAACCCTGGCCGTATCCGTATCCCTGACCTCAGTGCGCGGCCGGATGAAATAGGGCGTCTTAGCCGGGCATTGCGAGGCATGGTCACGGCGCTTTACAACCGCATTGACGCAAATGAACAGTTCGCCGCCGATGTGTCACACGAGATCAAGAATCCTTTGGCCAGCCTGCAATCCGCAGTTGGCACCCTGCGTATGGTCAAACGCGAAGACCAGAGGGACAAACTGCTGGGTGTGATCGAGCACGATGTGCGGCGGTTGGATCGTCTGGTCAGCGATATCTCAAATGCATCGCGTCTTGATGCCGAACTGGTCAAGGAAGAAGAGCAGCCGTTCGATTTGCTCAAGCTACTGGGCAACATCGGCCAGTATTTGGGCGAGGACGCGCGCGAAAAGGGCATCGATTACATCACGGATATGCCGAGTCAACCGATCGTGATCCACGGTCTCGAAGCACGCCTTGCACAGGTCTTTGTCAACTTAATCACCAATGCGATTTCTTTCTGCGAGGACAGCGATGCGATACGTGTCTGGGTCCGCCAGCGCGAAAACCGGGTCTTGATTGTGGTTGAAGACACCGGTCCCGGCATCCCGGAACAGGCACTGACGAAGGTGTTCAAGCGCTTCTATTCCCAACGCCCGGCCGAGCATTTCGGGAACAACTCGGGCCTTGGTTTGGCGATTTCCAAGCAGATTGTCGAAGCACATGGCGGCGTTATCTGGGCCGAAAACATTCGACCGACCGAAGCGGACATCACCTCGGATCCGCTGGGCGCCCGGTTCGTCGTCGGGTTGCCCGTATAGGTCATGCCGGACACCACGCTGTCGGCCGTTGAAAATCTGGATTCTGCAGTTGTTCACGCCACCTGCGTTGCGGTCGACGGGCGCGGTATCTTGATCATTGGCGCGTCCGGTTCAGGGAAATCCGCGCTTGGGTTGCAGATGATGGCGGCGGGCGCCGGGTTGGTTGCAGACGACCGCGTCAGTCTACGCATGAAGAGCGGAGCTGTATTAGCGGATACCGCCCCCAATATTAGCGGCATAATCGAGGCCCGTGGTATTGGCCTTCTGCAAGCTGTTCCGGTCGGGCCCGTCCCACTTCGTTATGTTGTTGATCTAGATACGCCCGAGCACGCGCGCCTGCCCGAACACGCAACTGTTCTCGCCCTGAGGCAAACTGTTCCCTTGCTACGGGCAGCGGCTGCCCCCAATTTGTCAGCAGCTCTTATGCAGCTTTTGAAAATGGGGCGAGTGGGTCCAGAATGGCCGAACGCATGACACAACAACGGATAGTTCTGGTGACCGGACCTTCTGGTGCGGGGAGATCCACCGCTATTCGGGTGCTCGAAGATTTGGGTTTTGAAGCCATAGACAATTTACCGATGGGCCTATTGCTTCGCTTGCTGGAAGGACCGGCGCGCGAGCGGCCCATGGCTTTGGGGCTGGATGCAAGAAATCGGGATTTCTCGACAATTGGTTTTATCGAACTAGCCGCGAAACTGCGCCGTATGGCTGATGTCGACCTGGCCACCTTGTATCTCGATTGTAGCGATGAGGTCTTGCTACGTCGGTTCTCTGAAACGCGACGGCGCCATCCAGTCGCGGCGAATGCCAGCCCTGAAACCGGGGTGATGCAGGAAAAAGAGTTGCTGGCGCCGATCCGAGAGATTGCTGACACGCTAATTGATACCAGCCCGCTCAACGTGCACCAGCTGCGGCAAGAGGTCGAACGTTGGTTCGCGCCACAGGGAGGCCGACATCTAGCTGTATCGGTCGAGTCGTTTTCGTATAAACGCGGGTTACCCCGTGGTCTGGACATGGTATTTGATTGCCGTTTCCTCGCTAACCCATACTGGCAGCCAGACCTGCGGGGCGAAGACGGTCGAAACCCGGACGTGGCGCGCTACGTTCAATCAGACGGAAATTATGCGCCGTTTTTTGAACGCGTGGTCGATCTGCTTTTAATCCTGCTTCCGGCCTATCGTGCCGAAGGAAAAGCGCATCTGTCCGTTGCATTCGGGTGTACGGGCGGTCAGCACAGATCGGTCGCCACAGCGGAAGCGGTTGCAAAGGCTCTTGCGGAAGGGGGGCAGCAGGTGGCAATTAGGCATCGCGAAATGGAACGTCGATCGTTGAATGTGAGGCCGGATTGATCGGGATCGTACTCGTAGCACATGGTGGGTTGGCGCAGGAATATCTTGCGGCCATGCAGCATGTCGTGGGAAAGCAACCTGGCCTTGCGGCGATTTCGATCGAAGCGGACCATGACCGCGAGGCCAAGCAGGCAGAAATCTGTGCTGCCGCCGACAGCGTTGATGTTGGCGATGGCGTCGTTGTCGTGACAGATCTTTTCGGCGGCAGCCCGTCGAATCTCAGCTTGCGCGCCTGTGCACCTCATGACCGACGTATCCTTTACGGTGCAAATCTGCCTATGTTGATCAAACTGGCTAAATCCCGCCACTTGCCAATTGGCGACGCGGTGCGGCAGGCGATGGAAGCTGGGCGCAAGTATATCAATGCGCAAAACGTGACCTTTGACCAAGAGCGGACCGACTAAGAATGACCACCCGAAGCTTGAAAATAGTTAATGAAAAGGGCCTGCACGCGCGCGCCTCGGCTAAGTTGGTTGAAGTGGTCGAGGGGTTCGATGCACAGGCCGAAGTGTCAAAAGACGGGCTTTCAGCGTCAGGCGACAGTATTATGGGTCTTTTGATGTTGGCAGCGTCGCGCGGAACGACTATTGACGTCGAGACGTCCGGACCGGATGCTGAGGCGTTGGCCGACGCGTTGGAAACCCTCGTGAACGACAAGTTCGGGGAGGGGTTCTGAGCGCATCAGCCGCGATATCAAGAACGGGAAGACCAGGAATTGGCGGAAACTACGCACGAGACCAAGACAGGCCCGGTTGTCGATGGGACCGAGGACCAGGGCGAAATCTACGACCGTAGAACCCTGACCTATGCGAACTCGTTTGACGACGCCTGGACCGCGACAGCCATTCGCGCCATCGAATGGTGCACCGGTAAGCTGACCATTTTGCGTATGGTCAACAAGTTTGAGAAGAAGAACGAATACTACCGGGGCCAGCGTTTCTGGGGCGGCGCGCTTGAGGTGATGGGAATCAATCTGACCACACCGCAGGAACAGATTGCCCGTATCCCCAAAACCGGACCTGTGGTCGTCGTGGCAAATCACCCTCACGGTATGGTCGATGGCATGATTCTGGCCGAGCTTATCGGTCAGGTGCGCAACGACTATCGCATTCTGACACGCTCGGTCCTGACTGGCCTAGATGAGGCCGCGACGTCGTTTATGATTCCAGTGCCTTTCCCGCATGACCCGGAAGCGCAGGCCAAAATGCTGGAAATGCGTGGTAAGGCGATGGATCACCTTAAAAACGGAGGCGTTGTAGCTCTGTTCCCGTCAGGTGTCGTTATGTCCTCGGATGATTGGTTCGGCCCTGCGATTGAACGCGAGTGGAACGTTTTCACTGCCAAGATGATCCGGAGATCCGGCGCGCAGGTGGTGCCGATTTTCTTCCCGGGCCGCAACTCTCGCGCCTATCAGATCGCGAACAAATTATCAGCCATTATGCGCCAGGGCCTTTTGCTGCACGAGATCGTCCGGTCTTGTAACAAGCCTCAATCCCCAGTCATTGGTGAACCTATATCGGAAGATGACATGCAACTTCTGGAACGCGATCCACGCGGTTTCATGGCGTGGCTCCGAAAGCACACTTTGTCCTTGGGCGAGACACGCGGAACCTGATCCGCTGCTTCATCGGGCTAAAAATATCTCGGGGGTGAGCCCGGACAACGTCCGGGCGAGGGGGCTGGCCCCCTTCACCGGGTCGGAACGGGGAACTCACCTCGATAGTCATAAAACCCGCGCTGGGATTTGCGACCAAGCCACCCTGCCTCAACATATTTCGTGAGCAATGGGCAAGGGCGATACTTGGTGTCCGCCAAACCATCATGCAGCACGTTCATGATGGCCAAACACGTGTCCAGCCCAATAAAGTCGGCCAGTTCCAAGGGCCCCATAGGATGGTTTGCCCCTAGTTTCATCGACTGGTCGATCGACTGCACATTCCCGACCCCTTCGTACAGCGTGTAAACCGCCTCGTTGATCATTGGCATGAGAATACGGTTCACGATAAAGGCCGGAAAGTCCTCGGCGCTGGCTGCAGTTTTCCCCAGCTTGTCGACGACGGCCTTACACGCGCTGAACGTTTCTTCATCTGTGGCGATGCCGCGAATCAGTTCGACCAGTTGCATAACGGGAACCGGGTTCATGAAATGAAAACCCATGAACCTTTCGGGGCGGTCCGTACGGCTGGCCAGACGCGTGATCGATATAGACGACGTATTCGATGTCAGAATCGTATGCGGCAGAAGATGAGGTTGCAGATCCTCAAAAATCGCCTGCTTAATCGCTTCGCGTTCGGTGGCCGCCTCGATCACCAGATCGGTCTTGCCCAGTTGCGGCAATTCCAGCGTGGTTGTGATGCGTTTCAAGGCGTTCTGTACCGCCTCATCCGTTATCTTTCCGCGTGATGCCTGGCGGGCCAAATTGCCTTCAATAATGGCCATCGCAGCGTTTAACGCATCCTGGCTGACATCGTTCAGAACAACATCATAATCCGCCAAGGCCAACACATGGGCGATACCGTTGCCCATCTGACCTGCGCCAATCACTCCGACTGATTTTACATCCATATTCAGGTGCCTCTGTCCCACGGGTTACGGCGACAGTATCGGCAGATGGGGGCGGGCGGCAAGAGGATGAGACCCATCGAATTTGCTTCAAATGCGCACATTAGTAATTTCTCAAGATATGCGGCTGCAAAGTGTCTCCCGGGTGAAAAATGGGTGAGTGTAATGAGCTATTACTAAACAGGCTCGGGGGTTCCCGAGGATGCCGTCTGCCGGTATTCGGGTTCGCGGCTTTGGTTTCGTGGTCCCGAGCGATCACTGGATACGCCATATATGGCTTGCATCGGTGGGACAGAGACGTTTGGCCGTTTCGTCGAAACTCCGTTCGCGTCCGTTTTGGAAGACAAGCTTGACAGGCGGTGTTTAAACCTTGGCAGCCTGTTCTGCGGTGTCGACGCGTTGTGTCGCGATTCCGGTCTTCAGTCGTTGATGGACAAGGCTGAACTGTGCGTGTTGCAAGCGCCGGACCTACTTGGACAATCGAATCGCTTCTATCGTGTCCATCCAAGGCGGAACGATCGATTTCTGGCCGCCACGGATGATCTGATCTCACTATACCCCGATGTCGATTTTGCCGACGTGAATTTCGTGCATCACCTGATGGCGCTGTTACGCGACCATCAGGACGCACGTTTCGAAGCCGTCGCAGATGAGCTACGGCGCAATTGGTTAAAGCAGATGCGGGCCCTGCTGGAAAAACTGGACGTGCCAGTGATTCTTCTCTGTTTGCAGGTTGTTGGTCAATCGGATGGCGGGGACCCTGCCGATGAAGCAGACGTGCCATTGTCTCTTGGATTGCTGGACGCGGTTAGACCTTTTTGCGCGGCAATCGTGCGTGAGACTGTCAGCGTTTCTGGGCAATCGGACGAGCTTGAAGACATGCTATTCGGAACTTTGCAGCAGCCGATGGCTGAGTACATGATTGGGCCTGCTGCGCACAGGACCATAGCCGAGGCGCTGGCGGGTCCAATTCGGGATCTGCGCTAAGAAAAAGGCCCGCCATTTTGGCGGGCCTGTCAGATTTTTCGTCGAAAAGCCTCGGCTTAAGATCAGCCGAGTTTTTCGGTCAGTTCCGGTACGGCTTGGAACAGGTCGGCAACCAGACCGAAGTCAGCAACCTGGAAAATCGGTGCTTCTTCGTCTTTGTTGATCGCAACGATGACCTTCGAGTCCTTCATACCAGCAAGGTGCTGGATCGCGCCCGAGATGCCGACGGCAACATACAGATCAGGGGCAACAACCTTACCGGTCTGACCCACCTGCCAGTCGTTCGGAGCGTAGCCCGAGTCAACGGCGGCGCGCGACGCGCCAACGGCGGCGCCCAGCTTGTCTGCCAGGGTTTCGATCAGTTTGAAGTCCTCTTCCGAGCCGACGCCTCGGCCGCCCGAGACAACAACGCCAGCCGAGGTCAGTTCCGGACGATCGCTTTCGGCAACCTTGTCCTCGACCCACGAAGACAGACCTGGGTTGTCACCAACCGAGATCGTCTCGACCGCGGCCGAGCCGCCTTCGCCTGCAGCATCGAAGGACGCGGTACGGAAGGTGACGACTTTCTTGGCGTCGTTCGATTTCACGGTCTGGATCGCGTTGCCTGCATAAATCGGACGCTCGAAGGTCGAACCGTCAACCACGCCGGATGCATCCGAGATCACCATCGCGTCCAGCAGGGCTGCGACGCGGGGCATCACGTTCTTGGCGTCGGTGGTGGCCGGTGCGACGATGTGCTCATAGCCATCGGCCAGGCCCACGATCAGGGCTGCGGTCGATTCCGCCAAGCGGTGACCCAGTGATGCGTCTTCGGCAACCAGAACCTTGGAGACACCGTCGATCTTTGCTGCAGCCTCACCGGCAGCAGCGGCAGAACCACCTGCGGCCAGAACGGTCACGTCACCCAGCGCCTTCGCGGCGTTGACGGCTTTGGCGGTGGCGTCCAGCGCCAGTTCACCATTATTGACTTCGGCGAGAAGAAGAACAGCCATTACACAGCCCCCGCTTCTTTGAGTTTCGCAACCAGCTCGTCAACCGAGCCCACGACGATACCAGCGGCACGTGCCGGCGGCTCTTCGGTTTTGACGATTTCCAGACGAGGAGTGACGTCGACGCCGTAATCGGCAGCAGTTTTCTCGTCCAGCGGCTTTTTCTTCGCCTTCATGATGTTGGGCAGCGAAGCATAGCGCGGCTCGTTCAGGCGCAGGTCAACGGTCACGATGGTCGGCATCTTGACGCTGATGGTCTGCAGACCGCCGTCAACCTCGCGGGTGATCTTGGCGCTGTCGCCTTCGATATCCACCTCAGAGGCGAAGGTGCCTTGGCTCCAGCCCAACAGGGCCGACAACATCTGACCGGTGGCGTTCATGTCGTTGTCGATCGCCTGCTTGCCCGCCAGAACCAGACCCGGCTGCTCTTCCTCGACCACTTTGGCCAGGATCTTGGCAACGGCCAGCGGTTCGATATCGGTGTGCACGTCATCAGCCGCAACAACCAGAATTGCGCGGTCGGCACCCATGGCCAGAGCGGTGCGCAGGGTTTCCTGC
Source organism: Ruegeria sp. HKCCD7628 (assembly GCF_057221005.1). NCBI lineage: Bacteria > Pseudomonadati > Pseudomonadota > Alphaproteobacteria > Rhodobacterales > Roseobacteraceae > Ruegeria > Ruegeria sp. HKCCD7628. Next base: position 6,147 of record NZ_JBWVBA010000018.1, on the reverse strand, counting down.
GCCTGCTTGACGCCGATGGAAACAGCGACGACTTCATCCGCCTTGCCTGCTTCTTTCAGACGGATCGCCTCTTCGACGGCGATCTCGTCGAACGGGTTCATCGACATTTTGACATTGGCGAGATCAACACCGCTGCCGTCCGCTTTGACGCGAACTTTCACGTTATAGTCAATCACGCGTTTGACAGGCACGAGTACCTTCATTTTGCGCTTGCTCCTCACAAATAACGGTGAGCCGCGACGCGACTCCACCAATGCTCTCGGACGTCTGAATAACGTCTCAAGCCACACGACAACAGGGCAAAATCGTCATCTCGTGGGCTTGGGACGTCGCGTTTCATATTTTTTGACGCTACGGCGCGCTCAAGCCAACGCTTCAGCGGTTCGCGCCCGGAACCCACAGCACATCCGCCGAGCCGTTTTCGTTCGCGCAGCGGGCGGCCACGAAAAACCAGTCGCTTAGGCGATTGAGGTATTTTACCGCCACTTCGTTGACAGGTTCCATATTGGTCAGCTCAACCGCCAGACGCTCGGCCCTGCGCGAGACGGTGCGGCACACATGTAGATGGGCCGCCAGGCGTGACCCACCGGGTAGGATGAAGCTGCGCAGCGGCGCTAGCGCTTCGTTCATGGCGTCGATCTCAGCCTCAAGCCTGTCGATCTGAGAGGGTACGATGCGCAGCGGCGTGTATTCAGCCTCGGCATCCATATCCATGTCGGGGCGGCAGAAATCGGCACCCAGATCGAACAGGTCATTCTGGATGCGCGACAGCGCGGCTTCGACCTCACCATCAGCTTCGGTTCGGGCAACGCCGACAAATGAATTCAGTTCATCCACCGTGCCATACGCTGCAACTCGACCCGAATACTTGGCAACGCGTTCCCCATTGCCCAAGGCTGTTTTGCCGTCATCGCCGGTGCGTGTGTAGATTTTGTTAAGTACAACCATTTACTGACCTCCCTGTCCGCGAAGCCAGACGTAGAGCACGATCAGCACCACGGCAATGAATTGAAACAGGATGCGCAGCTGCATCATCTTGTTGCTCTTCAGCGCGGCACTTTTCCCTGCCTTGCCGAAGTTTGAAATGCCGATCACCAGCACGACGACCACCGCCGCCATCGCCAGCAATAATACGACCATCAATAGGTCCATGGGTACACCGTCCGCGTTTTTTGCATTAGCTTACCATCTAGACCCATGGCGGAGAAAAGCGAACGGGTAATTTCGCCTCAGACGTCCGAGAGGATACGGTCAATCGTACGTGTTGGCAGAATGCGGCGCAGGTAGCCTGCGATGTAAGTTGGAGTCGTAACGTAGTAGCGGGGGCGCGGTCGTTTTGCCTCGACCGCATGGGCCAGCTTGTCGGTCACGGCGGATGCGGGCAGTTCAAACCGATCTGTGCCTGAGGTTTCGTATAGCCTTTTCAACAGTGTCGCCTGATACCGCTCGCGCAGGGCTGAGTTCTGCCAGTCGATGAAACGTTCGAAGAAAGGGATCGAGTTCTCGCGGATTTTCGAGGTGATCGGGCCGGGTTCGATCAGGCTGACCTTGATGTCGGTATCCGCCAGTTCCAACCGCAATGTGTCGGTCAGGCCCTCGATCGCATATTTTGTGGCCACATAAGCTCCGCGCCAGGGGAAGGCGACCAGTCCCAGAACCGAGGAGTTCTGCACGATTCGCCCGTGGCCTTGCGCTCGCATCACTGGGATGACCTGACGGGTCAGTTCGTGCCAGCCAAAGAAATTAGCCTCGAAGATCGCGCGCAACCCGTCGGTGGGCAGATCTTCGACTGCGCCGGGTAGACCGTGTGCGCCGTTATTGAACAGTGCGTCCAACGTGCCTCCGGTGGCCTCAAGCACCTCGGCCAGACCAGCGGCGATGCTGTCGGTGTCGGTATAGTCGATGCGGGGGCTTTCAAAGCCTTGCGCGCGTAGCCTGTCACAGTCCCGCTGCTGTCGGCACGATGCAAAGACGCGCCAACCGCGAGCGCGCATGCCATGCGCTGCGTCCAGCCCGATTCCGGACGAACAGCCGGTTATTAGAATCGATTTCTGCATAGTGTCCCCGATACCAAGCCTTACCCCTAGCTAGGGCGTGATACCGGGTGGGACAATCGTTGCACTGCGTCAGTTTACGGGTTTTTCGACCAGAGATGCCGATATCCATCCGACCTGTTGCTGCGGCAACACGCGCAGGCGAAGCCAACCTGTGCCCGAGTCGCTCAGGATTTCGACTTTCTGGCCAATGCCGACCTTTGCGATGATTGGATAGATCGTGCCGGGACCGTCGCGGAGATTGACCCGTGTTCCAGAAATCTCGCGAATGTCCTTCTCGGGCTCAGTGGGGGCAATCGGTTCCGCGATCTGTTCAGGCGCTTCTGGTTCGATCTGCTGCAGGCCGCTCACTCCATCTTCAAGCGATGCGAGCGTAAAATTGGAAGTTTGATCATCAAAAACCGAAATTTCCCTGAGCGCTTCAACGCTTGCGGTTTCAGTCACAAATTCAACAACGGCCGGTTGAGGCTCAATCGGTTTGGCCCGGACGGCCGGGGTGCGGCTGGCGACATTGGTCACAAGATTTTGGGCAGGCGCAGGTGCGATCTGCACTGGCTTGGATTGGGTGGCGACACGCACAGGCTGTTCGGCACGCAGGCCGCGCGGTTCAAAGTCTGGCCCACCGCTCATGACGTAAAAACACCAGCCAAGTGCAGCGAAACTAACAACGATAAGGCGCGTCATAGCGCTTCCCCCGGGTAATCGTAAAAGGTGAAATAGGCAGCAGTCTAATGACCGAGAGCTTACCATATCTGAGGTCTCGAGTCGAAAGATCGGGGGAAATCCGTCGGTTGCCTCCCCCTGTTGCAAAAAGCGCCACTTGTCCCCAGCAAAATGCTTGCCGGTTGCTTTACCGCGGCGCGCTTGCGTCGTATCACATCATATATGAACGACACAATCGACGACCCCAACATGGAGGCCCCCGAAGGTGGGGGCGAGGTAGCCGAACCGCTGCGCCGCGCGATTGGCGAACGCTATCTGACCTATGCTTTGTCCACCATCATGCACCGGGCGCTGCCCGATGCGCGCGATGGTCTGAAGCCGGTTCACCGGCGAATCCTCTATGCAATGCGCGAGCTGCGACTCAGCGCGACAGGGGGATTCCGTAAGTCCGCCAAGATCTCGGGCGACGTGATGGGTAACTATCACCCCCACGGTGATGCCGCGATTTACGACGCGATGGCGCGTCTAGCGCAGGACTTTAACGTCCGATACCCGCTGGTCGACGGGCAGGGGAATTTCGGCAACATTGACGGCGACAATCCGGCGGCCTCGCGATACACCGAGGCGCGGATGACCATCGTGGCCGAAGCGCTGCTGGAAGGTCTGAACGAAGACGCTGTTGATTTCCGTGACAACTATGACGGGACGCTGACTGAACCGGTCGTTCTGCCCGCACAGTTCCCGAACCTGCTGGCAAACGGGGCCAGTGGTATCGCGGTGGGCATGGCGACAAATATTCCGCCGCATAATATCTCGGAGCTTTGTGACGCCTGTCTGCATCTGATCAAGACGCCAGACGCGCGGGATGACACGCTGCTGAACTATGTCCCCGGCCCGGACTTTCCGACTGGTGGCGTGATTGTCGAGCCCCCTGAGAATATCGCGCAGGCTTATCGCACCGGGCGTGGATCGTTCCGCCTGCGCTGTAAGTATGAGGTCGAGGATCTGGGGCGTGGCCAGTGGCAGATCGTTGTCACCGAGATCCCATATCAGGTTCAGAAATCCAAGCTGATCGAAAAGATCGCGGAGCTGATCCAGACCAAGAAAATCCCCATCCTCGGCGATGTCCGCGATGAATCCGCGGATGACATTCGTCTGATCCTTGAGCCGCGTTCTAAAAACGTGGACCCCGAGGTGCTGATGGGGATGCTCTACCGCAACTCGGACCTTGAGGTGCGTTTCAGCCTGAATATGAACGTGCTGATCGACGGGGTGACGCCCAAGGTCTGCTCGATGAAGGAAGTGCTGCGCGCCTTCCTTGACCACCGGCAAGAGGTGTTGTTGCGGCGTTCGCGTCACCGCATGGCTAAGATCGACCACCGGTTAGAAGTGTTGGAGGGCTTTATCGTTGCCTTCCTGAACCTCGACCGTGTGATTGACATCATCCGTTATGACGATGATCCCAAAGCTGCTTTGATGCGCGAAGATTGGGGCATCGACCACGTTCGTGCGACGGACGAATCCGACTATGTCTCGCCCAAACCAGGCGAGGGCGAACTGTCCGAGGTTCAGGTCGACGCCATCCTCAACATGCGCTTGCGCAGCCTGCGCCGTCTGGAAGAGATGGAGCTGGTCCGCGAGCGTGACGCGTTGATGGAAGAGCGCGCCAATCTCGAAGACCTGCTGGCTGATCCCGCACTGCAATGGGCCAAGATCGCCGAGCAGTTGAAAGAGACCAAGAAGACCTTTGGTAAAGATTACGAAGGCGGCGCACGCCGTACCCAGTTCGCTGAGGCTGGTCAGGTCGAGGAAGTGCCGCTTGAGGCGATGATCGACAAGGAGCCGATCACGGTCGTCTGTTCGCAGATGGGCTGGATTCGCGCCATGACCGGCCATATCGACCTCAAGCGCGAGCTGAAGTTCAAGGACGGTGACGGCCCGCGTTTCATCTTCCACGCGGAGACCACCGACCGCCTGCTGGTCTTTGCCTCAAATGGCCGGTTCTATACGGTCAGCGCCGCCAACCTGCCCGGCGGGCGGGGCATGGGCGAGCCGCTGCGCCTGATGGTCGATCTGCCGAACGAGGCGCAGATCATCGACATCCTGATCCACAAGCCGGGGCGCAAGCTGTTGGTGGCGTCGGATGCGGGCAACGGGTTCATGGTGCCCGAGGATGACGTGCTGGCGCAGACCCGCAACGGCAAGCAGGTGCTGAACGTCAAAGGTGATGAAACGGCGGTGATCTGCAAACCGGTCGCGGGCGACCACGTAGCAGTGGTGTCTCAGAACGGCAAGTTCCTGGTCTTCCCGACCGAAGAATTGCCCGAGATGACCCGCGGCAAGGGTGTGCGTTTGCAGAAATACAACATGGCGCGCGGGCGTCAGGGCACGCTGGAGCTGGATGGCGGTCTGTCCGACATCACCACTTTCAACTGGGAGGAGGGCCTGAAATGGTCCATGGGTGGCGACAAGACCCGGCACGAGGCGGATATGTCTCAATGGCTGGCCAAACGCGCCAGCGTCGGGAAAAAGCCGCCTTACGGCTTCCCGAGGGACTATAAATTCTCGTGATTTTGCGACCGCTTGCGGGGAATTCCGCCGATACGGCTTGGCACAGTCCGTATCGGTGCGCTAAATCAAAGAAAACAGGCCTATCGAGACGAGAGACATGTTGCGCATATTGACCTTGATCACCGGACTGGCCCTGCTGGGCGCGTGTACGCAGACGCAAGTGTACGAAGAGCCCGAGTCGCTCGGCGAATTCAAACTGCGCGTAAACTATGCCTTTGCCGAAAAGGCGGTTCAGGGACCGGTCTCACGCGACGCTACGCCGGACGAGTGGACGGCCGCGATCCAGAATGCGGTGGATATCCGCCTTGGCCGATACGAAGGCGCGCAGGATTATGATATCGGCATCAGCCTAGAGGGATATATGCTGGCGCCTCCGGGCATTCCGGTGATCTACAACCCACGCAGCACCGCGATTGTGCTGGTGAATGTCTATGATGTGAACAAGAAAGAATTCCTGGCCAAGGGCAAACAATTTCAGGTTCTGGAAGACACCACTGGCGGCAGCGCGCTCAAGGGCTCGGGCCATGAGCGTACCAAAGAAGAGCAGATGAGCGGTCTGGCCTTGAAGGTTGCGGACCGAGTCGAGGAATGGCTGGCCGAAGAACATCAACAGAACGGTTGGTTCAAAAGTCGCCCCGATCTGATCCAGCCGCTGGATTCCGGCGAGCTCACGCAAAATCCAGCGTCGTAAACGGCTTTTCCCTCAGGATGTGCTTGATTTTCCCCTGCGAACCAAATATCTCGCGCGCGCAGATGTAACCACGGGACCAAGGGTCCCCCAAATCGCAAAAGGGCGCCTGAGGAATGGCAAAGGAAAAGTTTGAGCGTACAAAACCGCACGTCAACATCGGCACGATTG
>NZ_JBWVBA010000017.1:0-49451 GCF_057221005.1 Ruegeria sp. HKCCD7628 | reverse complement strand
GGCTCATAACCTGAAGGTCGCAGGTTCAAATCCTGCTCCCGCAACCAATCTCTAGGGTCAGAAAATCTCAAAACGCCCGTTCAGACTACAATTGATCCCCCGGATCAATTGCTTAACGTCTTCACCTCGTCAGCCGCATAACCTGAAGGTCAGAGGCGCAAACCCTAATCCCAAAACCAATCTCTAGTGCCAGAGAACAATAGCCTACACGCCCAAAGAGGCGTTTTCTGCATTTGACGTGTTGGAGCGTGGTGCTACGGCGGTGCTACGCAACACAGCAAAGATAGGCACACTAACAGAGTCAAAACGAACCACCGTAGTCGTCGATTCTCTCTCTCCTGAAGAAAAACCAACCCGCAGTCTCCGTCGGTACTGTCAGCACCGTCAGCGAAGTGAAACTGCATAGCTCAATGACGTTTGCGTAAGTATTTTCTGCTTGTTCGAAACAACCTACGCGACCGAACCGCGCGAGTCGGGTTATCGATGTGGCAGCCGGTCAGGATCAGCAACCGGGATCCCGCCGTAACGATTCAGAGTTAGAGGGCTCAGAATCGATTAATCACTGAGTGCTAAAAAATGAATTTCAAGCTTGGTGGAAACAATAAGTGAGTAACTGGTATGTGGTTCACCAATTCATGTTCAAAAATGACCATAGTCAGCGATGAAAGACATGTAGCTTAGAGCGTGTGACACCAAGTTTCCGTGCCTCTAATCAACTAAACCAAACAAGTAGGTTGTTTGGTTCGGAAAAATAATGCGAGCACAGCAGCGTTTCAAGCTTCTGAAATACAATAGAAAACTTGGCACACATACCGCTAGGATAGCATTCGCGAGTACTCGTCTCGCCGGATATGACGACGCCGCAGAGTCTCGGGTTTGAAGATGGTACAAGCTATCCGATTAAAAGAATGTGTCCCAAAATTGACAAAATTCGTTCACTTCCAGTTCATTTTAAGTTCATTTTGGTGTAAGTTATTAACTGCTTTTTCAAATTGTTCGCGGTTCCACCAGTTATGAGTTGTTCAGATGGGTACAGATTTTGAAGATTTGACCGAAGGAAAATCGGTCTTCATTTCGATAAAGCGAAGCCAGCAAACCAGTGATGACGCATGTGGATTGATGGCCCGTTTCCGTAGCGAGTCCGAGGGTGCGGTTCTGGTTTTGGTCGCCATGATGATCATCCCGATGCTTGCCTTTATTGGGTTTGCGCTGGAGCTTGCGCTGACCGAGAATGTTCGGGTCAAACTGCAAAATACGACGGACGCGGCCAGCCTTGCTTCGGCGGATCTTGAGCAGGTTTTGGATCCTGAAGATCTGGTCGAGGATTTTTTTGAAAAAGCAGGGCTTGCTGCCAACCTGAAGAATGTCTCGATAGTAAACACGCCAACTGAACGGACGGTTAGAATTACTGCGGGCGAAGAAGTTCCGGCTTATCTAACACAAGTTGTGGGTTGGGAGTCATGGGATGTACCCGTTGTTGGTGCTGCAACAGAGTCGCGCCAGGATCTGGAAATTGCGGTCGCCCTGGACAATTCCGGTTCGATGTCGTGGGCGCCAGGGGCTACCAGCGGGCCAGCTGCCACGCCGTCTCGGATGGATTTGTTGATTCCAGCAGCCCAAGCATTCGTAGACGCTGTCCAACCTCGCCCGGGTCAGCCAGGTAACACAACGATTTCACTCGTTCCATTTGCAACCCAGGTTTCCGTCGGTGAAGCATTGCTTAGCAACTTCACGGTCAGTTCCGAGCATTCCACTTCGAACTGCGTGACCTTCAGCAACGCTTCCGACTACCAAACGACAGCCATCCCTACAGATACGACCCTGTCCAGAACAGCGCACCATGACGCCCGAGGGCTTGGCAGCGATGTCACTCAGTTTGGCGCAGTTTGCCCAACTGACTCTACTGTACGTGACATTGTTCCATGGGCGGAGGATCCCGAAGTTCTTAAGGCGCGTATCCGAGCAATGCAGCCTTACGGTTTCACTTCGATTGAAATGGCGACGAAATGGGGCGCTGCCATGTTGGATCCGTCGTTGAGACCGGTTTTGTCATCCTTGTCAGGAACTGCCGGATTTGAATACTTAGCCGCTCCGGCCGCACGAAACGTTCCTGATGACTTCACCAGCGCCGATACGGTAAAATATCTGATCGTGATGTCAGACGGTGAGAATACGCAGAGCTACGACATCAAACCCCCCTTTCGCAGTGGCAATTCGCCGGTATTCAACGTGCCAGGAACGAACAGGTATGCCTATTTCAGGAACCGTCGCGGGCCATTTGATTACTATCACGTCCCGGGTAACTTCTGGAGCACGTCGCCAGGCGGAGGAGCCGTCCGTTTGACTTGGCCAGAGGTCTGGGCAGCTATGCCAGTACGCCGATTTGTAATCGACATACTTGCGCCAGCGGATACCCGGCGATCGGCCAACAACCATTATAATCGGATCGTCACATCAACCCTAAACACGACGAAGAACCCTCGTACCTCCGCGATCTGTCAGGCGGCCAAGGACAGTGGTATCACTATCTTTACCATCGGCATGGATACCTATGCGCAGGGCGATGCCACTCTTTTGGACTGTGCCTCGTCCCCCGCCTTTTTCTATGACGTGAATAGCCTCGATATTGCCTCGGCCTTTGAGTCGATCGCGCGGCAGATCAACCGCTTGCGATTGACACAGTAGCGAGGGCGGAGGGTTTTGATCATGACTACCATTCGTAACGACAAAAATATGGCCGTATCGCAACAACCAGAATCCAATGCGAACGGCGGCTTTATGACCAGACTTCGAAATTGGCGAAAGAACGAAGCTGGCGCAGTGCTGGTCGAATATGCGTTCTGCTTACCGCTGCTTTTGTTGATCTGCTATATGACGCTTGAGTTCAGCTTTCTGAAGATGCGCCAGATCTCGCTGGATCGTGTGACGGACCAGACTTTTCGCGAGCTACGCCTCGGATTGATTCCCGATCCGGATCACGAAAAGGTCAAAGATGCTATGTGTGCCAAACCCTTGGCGCGTTTCATCCTTTGGAATTGTTCGGACAACCTGTTGCTGCAGGTGCGCGAGGTAGAAAGATCGGTGTGGAACTTGGATCTGGGTCAAACCAATTGCCTCGATACGACACCGGAAGACGGTTATATGCCGCCAATTGATTTCAGTACTGGAATCGAGAACCAGTTGATGGTGGCGCGGGCCTGCCTGATTCAGGGCTCATTGTTTCCCCCGATCAACGCGCTGCGATCGCTGCCGCGGTATGACGAGTTCGGGAATTTCGCCCTTGTGTCCAAATCAGCCTTTGTGAACGAGCCTTTCTGACATGTTTAACCAGTTGAACAGTTACGCCCGCGCCGTGTCTGGCGCTGTTGCCCGCCTTAAAGCAGATACAAGCGGTGCCGCGCTTGTCGAGATGGGAATGGTGTTACCGTTTCTGATCTTTTTGACGGCCGGAGGTATCGTTGTGCAGGATGCGATACGGGTTACGTATCTGCAGTCTAAGGCAGCCTATACTGTATCTGACATGGTCAGCCGGGAAGACAATTTCATCGATTCAAGTTATTTCGACGGTATGGACAGCATTTACAGGTTTCTGACAAACAACAGCTATCCAACCGAACTCAGGATGTCGACGGTCGAGTGTACGGCAGATTGCGCGGATCAGGCGCAGCGTGTTTTGGAATTCTGTTGGTCCGAGTCGACCGACGGGCTGACGGATCTTACAAATGCGCAGATGATCTTCTACGCGGACCGGATCCCGCTTTTTGCTGAGGGTGACACGTTACTCATGACCGAGGCGTTTCTGGACTATACCCCTTGGTTTGGCGATTTGATTATCTCAGCCCAAACCTTTGATTCGATTGCCTTCACTCGCCCGCGTTTGGCACCGCAAATTAAGTTCGATACGGGCGCCATAGATACGGACGGTAACCAGATCATCCGGGATTGTTTTAACAACTAATTCAAAGCCCGGATGCCACCGACGACTGTACCTCTGCCGTTCGGCATAAACGACTTCCTGTAGTAATTTCCAAGGCTCCTAAAATTTTCGGTGAAGTTAATATAAATCTCTGATTTAAAACACACTTTCAACACATGCCGTGCACCTCCGCGGTCCTGATGCCGACTAGCTCTGAAGCCCCGCCAAATCGGCCGAATTCCTCTCGGAATGCTCGGTTGCAAGCGCTTTAAAATCTGTCATTCAAAAAACCTGTGAAACTGACAGCGCTTCAATACCGCGCTGCCGTCAAGTTGATGCGATCAGTCCCGCGCATAAACGTCTTCGTATCGAATGATGTCATCTTCGCCGACATAGGCCCCGGTCTGAACTTCGATCAGTACCATGGGCACTTTGCCCGGATTCTCCATCCGGTGGACCGAGCCGAGCGGTACGTAAACGCTCTGGTTCTCGGTCACCAGTTTTACTTCGTCGTCGATTGTCACTTTTGCGGTGCCTTCGACCACGATCCAATGCTCAGACCGGTGGACATGGCTTTGCAGCGACAATGACGCGCCGGGATGGACAAGTATCCGCTTGACCTGAAAGCGGTCACCCACAACCAGGCTCTCAAACCACCCCCAAGGCCGATGGTCCTTGGGGAATTGGGTGGCTTGCGCCGACCCCTTGGCCTTAAGCGCGGAAACGGCTTTCTTGACATCCTGCGCGCGGGATTTGTCTGCCACCAGCACCGCATCATTCATCGCAACGGCCATAATATTGTTCAACCCGATACCCACGACCTCAAGCCTGTCGCTGTCCGACCGTAGCAGAGTGTCATGACAGTCGATGGCGGTGGCATCTCCGGTGGTCACGACTCCGTCGGCATCTGGCCCGCTTTCGCGCCATACCGCGTCCCAGCCGCCCAGATCCGACCAGGCTGCATCAAACGGAACCACGGCTAGGTTGTCCGCCTTTTCCATGACTGCATAGTCGATCGAGATATCCTCGGCCTTCGACCATGGTTCAGCTGCAAGACGCAGAAAGCCCAGGTCAGGTTTAGCGACGTCCAGCGCTTTTTGCACAGGCTCCAGCAGCGTTGGCGCATGTTTTTCGAAAGCTGCAATGATATCGGTCGCGCGGAACAGAAAGATACCGGCGTTCCATTTGAAATTTCCAGCCGCCAACATCTGAGCCGCCCGCTCGGCATCGGGCTTTTCCACGAATTGCTTCAAAGGAACAGTGGCGCCGTCTGTGCCGGGTTGTTCAGCCAGTTCCAGGTATCCATAAGCCGTTTCCGCATGTGTCGGCGTTATGCCAAATGTCACCAGTTGCCCCTGCGCCACCGCATCCAGACCCTGTGCCACAGCAGCGTGAAATGCTGCGACATCAGGAACGACGTGGTCGGACGGTGCAACCAACAGCACTGCGTCTTTGTTTTCAGCATGCGCATGAAGGGCGGCAGCCAGAACGGCTGGGGCAGTGTTGCGGCCCTCGGGCTCGATCAGGATGGCACCGGGGTCAATGCCAACGGCCTGCAATTGCTCGGTCACGATAAAGCGAAAGTCCGAGTTGGTCAGAACCATTGGTGCGGTGCATTGCAGCTGATCGTTGTCAGCGGACAATCGCAGCGCCGAGCTTTGAAACAGGGTGTTGTCCCCGATCAGGGACACGAATTGCTTTGGATAGCTTTTGCGGGAAAGCGGCCACAAGCGGGTTCCAGAGCCTCCGCACAAAAGAACGGGAGTAATCTGCATGTTGGTTTCACTCAATCAAACCTAGGTTGTCTTTGGTCCTAGAGAATGGCCTTTCCTTTGACAAGCTAAGGGGCATGTTTGCGATGTAGAATTCTCTTTTTTGATTGAGTTCGTACATTTTTGACTCACCCCTTATCCAAAAGGTGAAGCTCATGTGCCCAAGACTGCCCTATTGCCGTTTGGAAGGTACTAAGCGTTTGTTTCTAAACGCCGAAAAGAGTTTGCGGGCGATGATTAAAAAATGGTCGCCAGAGTCAAAAAACCGTGCAACCAACCCGCTACGCCAGATGAACAATTTGACTGAACAGTAAAAAAATGCTCGCATCCCAAAAAACAGGAGAGTGTCATGGCTGATCATAAATTATCGCGAAGGTTATTGCTTGCTGCCGTTGCAGCGGCGTCCACTTTGTACTCTGCCGGTCTGGCGGCGGCTGAGACGGTCAAGGTGGCCGCAATCTACACTCTGCCGGTGGAACAACAATGGATCAGCCGCATCCACAAAGCGCTGAACGCTGCCGCCGAGCGCGGCGATATCGAATACGTATTCTCGGAGAACGTGGCCAACACGGATTACGAGCGGGTGATGCGCGAATATGCTGAACAGGGTTCGCAACTGATCGTGGGCGAGGTGTTTGGTCTGGAACGTGCGGCGCGCAAAGTGGCCAAGGATTATCCTGACACGGCATTCCTGATGGGATCGTCCTTCGGTCCTGTGGGGCCGAATTTCTCGGTCTTTGACAACTGGATTCACGAACCTTCCTATCTGACAGGCATGGTTGCCGGTGCCGCGACTGAATCGAACGTGATCGGTATGGTCGGCGGTTACGCCATCCCCGAGGTGAACCGCCTGATGAACGCCTTCATGGACGGCGCACGCGAGGTGAACCCGGATGTCAAATTCCTCGTGACCTTTATCGACAGCTGGTACGACCCGCCTAAAGCCAAGGAAAGCGCGATCGCCATGATGGATGCGGGCGCGGACATCATGTATGCCGAACGCTTTGGTGTATCGGATGCAGCGGTTGAGCGCGGCGTCAAGGCCGTCGGCAACGTCATCGACACGTCGGGCGACTATCCGGGTACGATCATGGCATCGGCCTTGTGGCATATGGAGCCGACAATCGACAAAGCCATCGCCAACGTTTCCAGCGGCACGTTCGAGGCGTCGGATTACGGCCAGTACAGCTTTATGGGCTATGGCGGTGGTTCGATGGTTCTGGACGAGGAGCTGGTGCCTGCTGATGTTGTCGAAGCGGTCAATGCCCGTCAGGCGGAAATCCTTGATGGCCTGTTCCGCGTGAATGTGAATGACGATCGCCCGGTCTCGGACCAGTGATCCCTTTCGGGCCGGTCTTTGAAACCGGCCCATTTTCCAAATGACCAAATCCACAGTTCTGAAACTCAACGGGTTGAGCAAGCATTTCGGCCCAGTTATCGCCAATGACAACGTCGACCTGAGCCTGAACAAGGGTGAGGTTCTGGCATTGCTGGGCGAAAATGGCGCGGGCAAGACCACGCTGATGAATATGCTGTTTGGGCATTATTTGCCCGATTCAGGATCTATTGACGTGGCGGATGAGGCCGGGCATCTGCACCCCTTGCCGCTGGGCCATCCGCAGGTGGCACTGGCTTCGGGCGTAGGGATGGTGCATCAGCATTTCACGCTGGCCGAGAATATTTCGGCTTTGGACAACATTACACTTGGGTCCGAGCCCTTGTTTGCCTTGCGCCGCAACCGGCGCGAAGCCCGCCGCAAGATCGAGGCGATCATGGCGCAAAGCGGCCTGACCGCGCCCCTGGACACACCGGTCGGGCGTTTGTCAGTGGGTGAGCGTCAGCGTGTCGAGATTCTCAAAGCCCTCTACCGCGACGCGCGCATTCTGGTTCTGGACGAACCGACTGCCGTTCTGACCCCGCAAGAGGCCGACACGCTGTTCCAGAACATTCGACAGATGACGGACGAGGGGCTGTCAGTCATTTTCATCAGTCACAAACTGCGCGAGGTTTTGTCTTTCTCTGATCGTATCGCTGTGTTGCGCCACGGGAAGAAGGTCGGCGAGATGTTGACTGCGGATGCCGACGAGAAATCGATCGCACGCATGATGGTTGGTGCCGACACGCCCGAGCTGGCCGGGTCCGAACTGACACCGGGTGATCCCGTGCTGACCATGTCCGACGTTTCGGTTCCAGGGCGGTCCAAACGGGACACATTGACCGGGGTGAACATGACTGTGCGTGCGCATGAAATTCTGGGGATTGCCGGTGTATCGGGCAACGGGCAAAGCGGTCTGGCCAACGTCATTGCGGGTCTGACAAGGCCAGAACAGGGTCTAATTCGGGTGGATGGCGTCGAAATCACCTCTCCGACCCCTGCTAAAATGGTGGGTGCAGGCGTTGGTCGGATTCCCGAAGATCGGCATCACGAGGGGATCGTAGGTGCCATGAGCGTGGCCGAAAACATGGTGATAGAGCAGTTAAACGACCCCGAGGTTCAGTCCTACGGTTTGTTGCTGCGGGAAGATATCCAAGACAACGCAGAGAGGCTGTCCAAAGCCTATGACGTGCGCGGACCGGGTGTTGATGCGCCAGCGCGGTTGTTGTCGGGGGGCAATATCCAAAAGCTTATTCTGGCGCGTGTGTTCGACCGCTCCCCGCGCCTTATTCTGGCAAACCAACCGACACGTGGTTTGGACATGGGCGCGGCGGCTGAGGTCGGCAAACGTCTGCTGAACGCACGGGCGCGTGGCGCTGGTGTGGTCCTGATTTCCGAGGACCTTGATGAATTGCTAAGCCTAGCGGACCGCATCGTTGTGATCCGTGACGGCGAATTGCATGAAGCCCCCGGTCGCGACCGCGAGCAGATCGGACTGATGATGGCAGGAGAACCGGCATGATCCGCATCGAACCGCGCCAAACCCAGTCGCGGGCTTTCACTCTGGGTGTGCCCATCCTGTCCGCCGTGATCGCGCTGGGCTTTGCTGCCATTCCCCTGTTGGCTGCGGGTGCAAATCCGATCACTGCATATGCCGAGATGTTTCGTGGCGTCTTTGGGTCGGTCTTTGCCTTCTCTGAGGTGCTGACGCGGGCGACACCGTTGATCTTTACCGGCCTCGCCGCCGCGTTGGCCTTTCGCGCAAAGCTGTGGAACATCGGGGCCGAGGGACAGCTTTATCTGGGCGCTATGGCCGCCGTGGCTATTGGATCTGGGGTGCTGGATATCTCTGGCATCCTTCTGTTACCGCTGATCGTTCTTATGGGCGCGGCGGCGGGGGCGGCGGGGATGGTCGCCCCCACTTATTTGAAAACCCGCTTTGGTGCGGATGAGGTGGTCACGACGCTGTTGCTGAACTTCATTATCCTGATCTTCGTTCAGATGATGCTGGAAGGGCCATTGAAAGATCCGATGGGGTTGGGTTGGCCGCAATCTGCTCCGGTTTTGGATCAGGGAATGCTGCCTCCGTTGTTGGACCGGATGCGCGTTCATTCGGGGCTTATTTTGGCTCTAATACTGGCCGGATTGGCACAATTCATGTTGGCGCGATCTGTATGGGGCTTCCGGCTGCGCGCAGTCGGAGAGAACGCCGCCGCCGCGCGTCACGCAGGGATCAACGTGAACCGATCGCTGTTCGGCGTGGCCATTCTGTCGGGTGGTCTGGCCGGGCTTGCGGGTGTCAGTGAAGTCGCAGGTTTGAAAGGATACCTGACCGCTGATCTGTCGCCGGGCTTTGGCTACACGGGCATTGTCGTCGCCATGCTGGCGGGGCTGTCGCCGGTGGGGGTCGTGATTGCTGCGCTGTTTATCGCCTCAGTCTTCGTGGGCGCCGACAGTATGAGCCGGGCCATGGGGGTCTCGTCGTTCCTGGCGGATCTGGTCGTCTCAATGTCGTTGCTCTGCGTTCTGGTCGGCGGGTTCGTGGCGCGGTATCACATCGTCCGGGCCAGCACCACGAGGGCTGCGTCATGATGGATATCCTTAACATCCTGCTCTCTGAAAGCTTTTGGGCTGCATCCCTGCGTATTGCTACACCGCTGATCTTTGGCGTGCTGGGCGCGCTGATCTGCGAACGGGCGGGCGTTTTGAACCTTGGAATCGAGGGCATCTTTGTCGTCGGCGCCATGTGCGGCTGGATGGCCGTCTGGTTGGGTGCTGGCTTGTGGGGTGGTGTTTTGGTTGCCGCTCTGGCCGGAGGGTTCTTCGGCTTGCTTCACGCGATCCTGACGGTGCCTTTGGGACTGTCGCAACACGTCTCGGGGCTGGGGATTACATTATTTGCGACCTCGGCCAGCTATTACACCTATCGCACGGCGCTGCCGAACGTTTCATCGCCGCCAAGGATCGAGCCGTTTCAGCCGCTGGATCTGCCTGTGCTGTCAGATTTACCTTTTTTAGGGTCTGTTTTGTTCCAACAGACGGCGCTGACATGGCTTGCGCTGCTGCTGGTTGTGGTGGTCTGGTACGTGCTGAACCGCACCGCGCTGGGCGTGGCGATCAAGGCCGTGGGCGACAACCCCGACAGCGTCGATGCGCAGGGTCTGTCGGTTTACGGCCTGCGGATCGGTGCCATCGTCGTGGGTTCGGCCCTGATGGCTCTGGGCGGAGCCTTCCTGACCATGAGCGCCTTTGACGCTTTCTTTTTCGGTATGGTCAATGGACGCGGCTGGGTCTGTATTGCGCTGGTCATTTTCGCCAGCTGGAGGCCGGGCAAGGCGCTGCTGGGCGCGCTGCTATTCGGTGCGTTCGACGCGCTACAGGTACGCTTGCAAACCGAGGTTGGTGCGTTGGTCCCCGGTCAGGTCTTCCTGATGGTACCCTATGTCCTGTCGATCATCGCCCTTGTGATTGCCGCGCGCTCGGCCGATTATCCACGAGCATTGCTTACCCCATGGTTTAAAGGTCAACGCTGACTATGGTCGATCTGCTTATCAAAAACGCCACCCTAACGGACGGTCAGACCGGCATGGATATCGCCTGCCAGGGCGGCAAGATCACGGCGTTCGAGGCCGGAATCACCGCCGACGCGGCAGAGGTGATCGACGCCCAGGGTCAGCTGGTCTCACCCCCTTTTGTCGATCCGCATTTCCACATGGATGCGACCCTATCACTGGGCAATCCACGCATGAACGTCTCGGGCACGCTGCTTGAGGGGATCGCGCTGTGGGGCGAGTTAAAGCCGTTGCAATCGGTCGATGACATCGTCGCCCGCGCGTTGCGCTATTGCGAACTTGCCGTAGCCAAAGGCATCGGCGCGATCCGCAGCCATGTGGATACTTGCGATGATGAACTGAAGGGCGTGCAGGCGCTGTTGCAGGTACGCGAGCAGGTGAAAGACTATTTGGACCTGCAACTGGTGGCCTTCCCGCAGGATGGTGTGTTACGCGACCCGACCGCGATGCAGAACACACTCCGCGCGCTGGATATGGGCGTAGATGTGGTGGGCGGTATCCCGCATTTCGAAAGGACCATGTCGGATGGGGCGGAATCCGTCCGACTGCTGTGTGAAATCGCGGCTGAACGCGGCTTGATGGTCGATATGCACTGTGATGAGAGTGACGATCCCCATAGCCGCCATATCGAGACGCTTGCTTATGAAACCCAGCGATTGGGGCTGAATGGCCGGGTGGCGGGGTCGCATCTGACGTCGATGCACTCGATGGACAATTACTACGTTTCGAAACTGATCCCGCTGATGGTCGAGGCCGGGGTGCATGCGATCCCGAATCCTCTGATCAACATCATGCTGCAAGGCCGCCATGACAGCTATCCCAAGCGACGGGGCCAGACCCGCGTACGAGAGTTGCGCGATGCGGGGATCACGGTCGGGTTTGGCTCTGACTGTGTGATGGATCCCTGGTATTCGCTGGGCAAGGCCGACATGCTGGACGTGGCCTTTATGGGGTTGCATGTGGGGCAGTTATCCAGCCGTGCAGACATGACATGGTGTTTCGAAGCGGTAACCACGAATTCCGCCCGCATCATGGGGTTGGACGGATACGGTGTGGCCAAAGGCTGTGATGCGAATTTCGTGCTGTTGCAAGCGGCAGATCCGATTGAGGCGATCCGCTTACGCGCGCACCGGCTGGCTGTGGTGCGCAAGGGGCGGGTGATCTCTCGGTCGGTCCCGGTGACGCATGATCTGAGCCTGCCGTCCGGAAAAAGAACGCTGGACGAGGCTCGTGTTCCATTTGAAGGATAGTTATCAAACCTTCGGCAGCGGCAAACATCCCGGCAGGCCCGCCGGCAGAACCAGCCTTGCTCCGCTGGCGTAGAGCGATTTGGCGAAGCCCGGAACGTCCGAGGCCACTGTGACGCTTAACCGCGAGGCCGTCAGCACCGCTGTGTCTTCAGGAAGGTTCCGAAGTAACCCGTCCTGCGGTAGCACCACGACATAGGCCGGAGCTTCGTCCGTCAGCAGGGCAACGATTACAAGCGTCGCTATCCAGCCCAGCACCACTATGGGCAAGGTGGTTAGGATCGACTTAATAGTCATGTATGTGTTCCAGCGTCAGACCCGAGCTCTCTAGCTGACGCAGGGTTTCGAGAAGAGCCGGAACCTTTACCACGATCAGATGTCGATAATCCCCATATCCCTGACGAGGGGTACTGAATACGGAACCTGCTGTGGTTGGTTGATCCGAAATAGCGGTGAACATTATGTCGTCATTGCCCGCGATCTCGACCACTTCCAGCCCGTCGCGGGCCATCTGAGCCAGCAGATTGGTCAGGGTACGGTAGCGGGGGGTTTCAACTTCAGTCCCTTCTGGCCGAATGGCGATGACCTTAACATCCGTATAGCCAGTGATGTCCTCATCTGCTGTCAGGATCATTCGCAGGGTCAGTTCATCGGTGCCCACCTGCGCCACGGCTTGTTCAATTACGCCAGCATAGGCGTCTTTCGCCGTGTACTCCAACCCCAGCGCAATGGCCCGTTCGCTGTCACGCAAAGATCCGGTGGATTGTTCCAACAGGGCTTGTGCGTCTTCGGCAAATGGCCATTTGTACCATGGAACCTGCTGCAGGAATTCTGCATATGCAGAGGCTTGTCGCGCAGAAAGATCGTCAAGTGGCGCACGATCAGGTTCGCGCAGTGCGGCAAACAGGCGGCCCACCGTTTCTTCATAGGCAGCTTTCATGGCCAATTCGGCGGTAAAGCTGGTGCCGATAACGTAGACCATCTGTTTGGTGGGCCAATCAATCTCACCATGGGCCGAGGCGTTTTCAGTCAGGGCACAGAGCGATGTCCAGAACCCGGTGATCCCCTGCCAGAAGCCGTAATCATGCGGGTCTCCCGTGCTGATAACCTTGGCATAGTCATCATAGGCATGAACGATATGCCATTCGGGATAGGTCATCAGTGTCCGCGTTTCCGGGCGGTGATGTTCCGGGGGCAGAAGCGAAGCGTATGATTGCGGCTGTGCGGTGCCTTTGCAGCTTGTTTCGACATAGATGATGGGTGCGGCCAGTGCGATCACGACCACAACAATGAGCAGAACCAGGCGCCGAAGCCAGCGCAGAAGAAACCTCACGATGATCTCCTTGCGTCACGCAGTCCGGCCCAGGCGGCGATGCCGCCCAATGCCAGATGCGGAAGATTGGCAAAGATACGCCCCAGCGACAGGTCCATCCCGGCCGACGGATTGGTGAAGATGCCCATGTCCAGATAGCCGTAACCGGTGAAAAAGCCGAAGACGCCATCGCCCAGATAGGCCAGCCCGAACAGGATCAGGAACGTGCGCGCCGCTTTGTGCGACATGAGCCCCGCGATCAACGCCCACAATGCCGAGGCCACGTGTAGCGCGTCGTCATAGATATCCAGCGCGAAAATACCGAAGGCCAGCCCGTTTTCATCAGTCAGGCCGGGCACATAGTTCAACGACGCCGCAATCATCAGCGCGACGAAATAAACGATACATAGCTTTTGAAGGTTCGTCATACTTGCCCCAGATAGCTGTCCCAAAGGTTGTTTCGCAGCACCAGTTGCGGGTCGAGCGTACGTTTGACCCGCGCGAATTCTGCTGTGCGCGGATAGGCGGCTGTCAGTTGATTCAGCGTGGCATGCGGGCGGTAGGGCAGGTAATAGGCCCCTCCGATCTCGACAATCCGGTCAATCAGAGCGCGAGTCATGCGGGCCATGTCAGCCTCGCCCCGTTGCGTCATTTCCTGGCTGAAAGACATAACAGCGGCGATCCGGGGTTCCGAGGCAAACGACAGCACTGCCTGATCATCCTGTGCAACATAGCGCAGTGTGACATTCAGGAATTCCTGATACGAGGCCGGTATTACTTCGCGGCAGGCAGTCAGGAAATCATCAAAGGCGTCGAAGCCCACGAAGTATTCGTGCAGGATATCCGTGCGATCCGGGTTGCGGTCATCCAGCGTGACGACGGGTTCGTTAATCAACGAGTTCCGTGTCGCCTCGCCACCGCCCAGGGCCGGGCCCAGTTTGGTTTCGTTCCACCAACGGAATGTCTTGAATGCCTCGCTGCCCAGTTGCGCCCGATAAAGGCGGCTGGCTGCGTGTGACATCCAGCCCGATCCCGCCGCAGGGGGCAGGTCCGACTGATCGCCGGTTTCGCGATAGGTGATCAGCAGGGCGTGTTCGAAGAACGTCTCGCGTTCAACATTCAGGCGACCATAGGCCATCGTGACAGCTGGATCTTCGACAGCCGTTTTGAGGCTGTCGGCAAAAGCGGTCGCCTCCATCACGTCAAAAGACGGTGTCAGTCGGGTATTCGGGACCATCTCGACCTCAAGGTCCACGATTATGCCGATCAGCCCGTAGCCACCCATGCCGAGGTTGAACAGATCGGCATTTTCGGTGGGTGAACAGGTGACAAGCTGTCCGGATGGCAACACCATGCGCAATGATCGCACCGTAGATCCCATAGGACCGAAGGGCACCGGCCATCCGTGTGCATTGACTGAATAGGTCGCAGCAACGCCGAAATCATGGTTTGACTGCATGACCTTTGGCGAAAATCCTGCAGGGTCCAGCGCCGAGATCACCTGAGACCACCGCGCGCCCGCATGGGCCAGATAGGTCTGCGCGGTACTGTCCATCTGAACAGAGCCATTATCGAAAGTCAGCGCCGTGCCGTTGCGTGGAATGGCCTGACCGCCCATCGAGTGTCGGGCCGCGCCCACATTGACCGGTCGCCCATCTGCCTGGGCCCGCGTCAACTCATTTCGAATTGCGGTCACAAGCGCGTCGCCGGCATCCTCGGTCATGACCAGATGTTTGTGGATCGGGGTCGGTGACAGGCCGCTGGCATCGTTCATGATCTTCGCGTCTTGGGGCGCAAAGGTGCGGTGAGTTCCGTCATAACTTGGCAAATCGGCACCAAGCCAGCGCGACAGGCCCCAACCGGCCACCCCTCCGGCGGCAAACAAGGCGGCTCTTCTGGTGAATGTGCTCATGAATCGGCCTCGTCAGGTCGTGCGTTTGAAAAGGTTTGCAATATCTCGATCAGCGCGGCCTGAAACGCCTGTGGGTCTTCAAGCTGAGGGATATGTCCCACGCCCGAAAGCGCCCTGTACTGCGCATCGGGGATCAAGGTCAGCAATTCTTCGGCCTGTTCCAACGGCGTCACGGTATCTTCGACGCCCCAGATCAGACCGACCGGCAATTGCAGCGCCTGCCAGTTCTCAGCTCGGGTGCTGAGCGCATTTTGGGGCGGAACCAGCAACTGGGGTAACCAGTCTGCCACCGCGGCAGTATATCCGATGCGGGCCATGGGTTCTTGCAAGAGCGCAGTGACATCATCCGTCGCTGCGGACTTGATGTGCAGGAAGCTGCGCAGGAAAGCTTTGGTCAAAATCGGGTTCGACACCGTGGCCGAGGCGATAAACGGGCGCACAGCATCGCTTTGCAGGTAAATGGGGGTCTCGGTTGGTGGATCATGCCTGCCAAGGGCTATCGCTCCGTTCACTACAACAAGGCCCGACACCAGATCAGGGCGGCTCATCACGGCTTCGACAACAGGGCCTGCCCCGATGGAATGTGCGACGGCTATTGGCTGGTTGTCCAATGCCTCAAGCAGGGCGATCACGCGATCGGCTTGTTTGGGGCGGCTGTAATCGCTGTCGTCAGGGTGTTGTGACCATCCAAACGGGGGCATATCAAACGCGATGGCGTGAAAGCCTGCGTCCCCGACGGAATCGAGCGAAGGAAGCCACAGGCCGGACCAGGCAGCCGTACCGTGCGCAAACAGGACCGGAACGCCAGTGTCAGGGCCACGTTCCAGCACAAAAACGGCACCTTCGGCTGTCTCGATCAATTGGCCGCCCAATGGCAGTTCTTGCCCAAAAGCGATGGTTTCGCGGTTGTTTGCAACAAGGCGCAGCCCGATCAGAACCATCGCCACAAGGACCAAACCCGTAAAAACAAATCTAAAAAACACACGCATTGAATTTATAGTTGGGCGCTTGAAGTTTTAATGCAACCGAGGAAAACCTTACTATTCCAAAGCGTGTGATTTTGGCAAAAGCTGACAGATCTCCGGCAGCTTGCTAGGGTAGTTTTACTTTTAATCGGAGTTTTTTTGCATGCTTTTCATAACCAACAGATTCCCGACCCAAAGCATTCGTACCCGACGCGGGCGCCGGTTCACTTTTGACCTCAACAACAACGCGCCGTCCAATTCGGTGTTCTATTGCGAAAAGGGTGAAGACGAACACCATACCGAAATCACAAGTGCCGAATTGTTGCGGCGGGTCCGTGACAGCGATTGCCGCCAGATTCTGCTATACCTGCATGGGTTCAACAACCTGCCTGACGATGTCTTTCGCACCACAGCCGAGGTGCAACGCCTGTGTGATTTGGCCGATCCGGGCGAAGCGATGGTGCTGCCACTGATCTGGCCCAGCGATAACGAGCATGGGATCGTTCAGAAATACTGGGACGACCAGAAATCCGCAGACCAAAGCGGGTATTCCTTTGCGCGCGTGTTAGAGCGGTTTCTGGAATGGCGCAACAGCGCCGAGAATGAACCTGACGTGGCCCCGTGTCTAAAGCGGATCAACCTGCTGGCGCATTCAATGGGCAACCGTGTGCTGCGGCAAACGCTGATCGAATGGGACCGCTATGATCTGGCCTCGGGCGTGCCGCTGTTGTTTCGTAACACGTTTATGGTTGCGGCTGATGTGGTGAATGAAACGGTGCACGAAGACGAACCGGGAGTTCTGGTCAGTCATGCGTCGCGCAATGTGGTGGTTTATTTCGCGTCAGACGATCTGGCGCTGCGGGCCAGTAAGGCGGCGAACCTCAAGAACAAAGTGGCCTCGCGGCGGTTGGGGCACACAGGCCCCGAAAACATCGACCGAACGCCACGCAACGTGTTTCAGGTCGATTGCGATGACGTCAACACGCGCTATGATAACCCGACAGGTCACAATTATTTTGGGCCGGTCACGCCGGGCGGTGAGCCCGGACAGGTGTTCAAGCATATCTTTGACTGTATTCAATCCGGACGTGTCTTCCCCCATGAGGAATATCGCAGGTCCGTTATTCTGCCTTCACCCTAGACGATGAGTAGACCCTAATAAGGTCTATGGATGAATTTCATGGCTATCTATCCGTTTTGATCACAATCTGGTGTTGCAACTGTGAAAATGATCTGGATGATCAGGGTCACCAAGGTCACGGAAATGGCCTGCCGTCTGAAATGGCGGCGCTAACAATAAACGGGGAGATCAAAATGATCCTGAGAAACTTGATGTTGGCTGCCAGCGCCACCGCGCTGATGGCCACGGGTGCTTCGGCTGAAACCCTGCGCTGGGCGCGCGCTGGTGACGCGCTGACGCTGGACCCGCATTCGCAGAACGAAGGTCCGTCGCACACCATTCGGCACCAGATGTACGAGCCGCTGATCATCCGCGACGTAACCGGCGCGTTTGAACCTGCACTGGCCACCGAATGGGGGCCCAAGGCCGATGACCCGAATGTCTGGGTGTTCAAGCTGCGCGAGGGTGTGAAATTCCACGACGGCGCGGATTTCAACGCCGAAGACGTGGTGTTCAGCTTTGAGCGCGCCAAGCAGCCGAACTCAGACATGAAGGAGCTGATCGGCTCGATCACCGAAGTGCGCGCGGTTGACGATTACACCGTCGAGATCGTCACCGATGGTCCGAACCCGATCCTGCCGTCGAACCTGACCAACCTGTTCATTCTGGACAAAGGCTGGGCCGAGGCCAATGACACCGTCAACGTGCAGGATTTTGAGGGTGGCGAGATTACCTATGCCACCACCAATGCCAACGGCACGGGGCCGTATAAACTGCAAAGCCGCGAGCCTGACGTGAAAACCGTGATGGTGCGCAACGACGACTATTGGGGCATCGACCAGTTCCCGATGGAAGTGACCGAGATCATCTATACTCCGATCCAAAACGCTGCGACGCGTGTGGCAGCGATGCTGTCGGGAGAGGTGAACTTCCTTCAGGATATGCCCGTGCAGGATATCGAGCGCGTCAACGGTGCAGATGGCCTGATGGTCAAGCAGGCGCCGCAGAACCGTGTGATCTTCTTTGGTATGAACCAGGGCGCAGATGACATCGAAGCGGACAACGTGGACGGCAAGAACCCTCTGGCCGATGTGCGTGTGCGTCAGGCCATGTCGATGGCGATCAACCGTGATGCGATCAAACAGGTCGTGATGCGCGGCCAGTCGCAGCCTGCGGGCATGATCGCACCTCCCTTCGTCAACGGTTGGACCGCTGATATGGACAGCGAATCCTCGACCGATCTGGAAAAGGCCAAGGCCTTGATGGCCGAGGCAGGCTATGGCGACGGATTCTCGCTGCGGCTGGACTGCCCGAATGACCGTTACATCAATGATGAGGCGATCTGTCAGGCGGCCGTTGGTATGCTGGGTCAGATCGGCGTGACTGTGAATCTGGACGCCAAGCCCAAGGCGCAGCACTTCCCGCTGATCACCGACAGCAAGACCGACTTCTACATGCTGGGTTGGGGTGTGCCGACATATGACTCGGAATACATCTTCAACTTCCTGGTCCATGGTCGCGAAGACGATATCGGCACGTGGAACGGCACCGGCTATCAGGACGATGCGCTGGATGCGAAGATCAAGTCGCTGGCCTCGAACACCGATCTGGACGCGCGGAACGCTGACATCGCCGACATCTGGCGCGTGGTGCAGGACGAGGCGCTGTACATCCCGATCCACCACCAGGTTCTGAACTGGGGTATGGCTGATGGCGTGGGCATCGAAGTGGATGCGGAAGACCAGCCGAAAGTCAAATACTTCACCATGAACTAAATCGGTTCGATTGCGAACAAGGCAGGGCGCGGTTTTCGCGCCCTGTTTTTTGTTTCGACCTGAGATTTCCTTGCGCAGGCGAAAAAAACCAAGAAAACTTGAACGCAGAGAACAGGGAGAGATAAAAATGATCCTTAGAAACAGTGCCATTGGCCTGGCCCTGCTGGTTGCGACCAGCGTTCAGGCGGCCGAGTTCAAATGGGCCTCGACCACCGATCCGCAGACCATGGACCCGCACGCCGTCAACTCGGCCCCGGTTCTGGGTTTTCTCAACAATGTCTACGAAGGGTTGGTGCGCCGCGGCAAGGACATGACAGTCGAACCCGCGCTGGCCGTAAGCTGGGAGCCGATCGGAGAGGGTGAAGGCTGGCGATTCAAGCTGCGTGAGGGTGTGACCTTTCACGACGGCAGCACCTTCGATGCGCAAGACGTGCTGTTTAGCTATCAGCGGGCCTCGGGCGAGTCGGCGGATACGCGCAGCTGGTTTGCGCCGGTCAGTGAGGTGATCGTAGTCGATGACTATACGGTCGATATCATGACCTCGGCGCCGAACCCGCTGTTCCCGTCTTCGATCGCCAACTGGATGATCATGGATCAAGGCTGGACCGAGGCGAATGACGCCGTGGTGCCCGATAAGGAAACCGGCAACTACGCCACGATCAATGCCAACGGCACCGGCGCGTTCAAGGTGACGGCCCGCGAACCGGGGCTTAAGACCGTGTTAGAGCCGCATGGCGGTTGGTGGGGTGAGGTTGAACACAACATTACCCGCGCCGAATTCAACCCGATCCAGAACTCAGCCACTGCCGTGGCGGCGCTGCTGTCGGGTGATGTGGACATGATCAATCCTGTGCCCATTCAGGACGTCGCACGCCTCAAGGAAAACGCCGATGTGGACGTCATTCAGGGGATCGAGGCGCGTGTAATCATGCTAGGTTTCGATCATGAAGCCGAGACGCTGAAATATACCGATGACGCGGGCAAACCGAACCCTTTCCGTGATGCGCGGGTCCGTCAGGCGGTGGCGCAGGCGATCAATGTGGATGCAATTCTGGCCACGATCATGCGCGGCAGTGCCGAAGCCGCCTCGCAACTGGTAAGCCCGGCTATGAGCGGCTATTCCGCCGCCAATGCAGATCGCCCCGCCTTTGATGTCGAAGGTGCCAAGGCGCTTCTGGCCGAGGCGGGCTACGGGGATGGGTTCTCGTTCGGGCTGAAGTGCCCCAATGACCGCTATCTGAATGACGAACCGGTCTGTCAGGCCGTCGTCACCATGCTGGCGCAGATTGGGATCACGGCGGAACTGGATGCTATGCCCGTCCGCAACTACTGGCCAGAGCTGCGCGAGGATAACTACGACATGTATATGTTGGGCTGGAGCCCCGGCACATTCGACGCCGAACATCCCGTTCGCTTTCTGGTAGCCACGCCCAACGAGGAAAAGAAGCTGGGCAGCTGGAATTTCGGCGGCTACTCGAACGAACGGGTGGATGAACTGTTGCCGATGATCCAATCCGAGCTGGACGCGACGAAGCGTCAGGCCATGCTGGATGAGGTGACGGCCATCTATCAGGACGATCATGTCTATGTGCCGATGTATGTGCAGCCTCTGGTTTGGGGGACCGGCAGCAATATCGACCTGACACAACGCCCGGATAACTTCTTCATCCTGCGCTGGGTTACGGTGAACTGACCGCATGGGTGTCATGATTGCCGGGGTCTACCATGTGGACGACCCCGCCCCCGACACATCGCTTGACGGCGCATACCGTCGTCAGACGTCGTCCATCCGCAACGCTCTGCCCGACGGTCCGTACGGGCCGGGGCGGTTCCACCTGTATGCCGCGTGGAATTGCCCTTGGGCGCATCGGGTCCTGCTGACGCGCGCCGTTAAGGGATTGGAGGAGTTGATCACCGTCGCCTATGCCCGCCCGCGCCGCACGCCGGACGGTTGGGTGTACGACACCGATGGTGACTATGCCGATCCTCTGTTCGGTGTCACCGCGTTGCATCAAGCCTATGCAAAGGTTGATCCTGCTTATACCGGGCGCATCACCGTGCCTTTGTTGTGGGATCGCGCCAAAAACCGCGCGGTGTCGAATGAATCCGCCGATCTCGTGCGTATGCTGGGCACGTTAGAAGGCTATGGCCCCAATCTGGCCCCGCCAGAAAAGCTGGATCAGATCAACGCCTGGAACGATAAAATCTATCCGCGCCTGAACAATGGCGTCTATCGCGCCGGGTTTGCCCGCACGCAAGAGGCGTACGAGGCCGGATTCCACGATGTCTTCACCATGCTGGACGAGATCGAGACCCATCTGGCTACCAACCGGTACCTGTGCGGCGACGAGCTGACCGAGGCCGACCTGCGCCTGTTCGCGACACTGGCGCGGTTCGATGTGGCCTATCACTATGCCTTCCGCTGCAATTTGCGGCGTCTGGTGGACTATCCGCATCTGTGGGGCTATGCGCGGGATTTGTATTCTCGACCGGAGATTGCCCGGACAGTGAAGCCCGATAACTACAAGGCCGGGTATTTCTCACCCTCCGAGCTGCGAAACCCGCTGGGGATCGTGCCATTGGGGCCACAGATAAACTGGGCTGAGCCACAGGATCGGGTCAGCTTGTCCTCTGCGACATCTTGACCATTTGGACAGGGCGTGCGTAGAGAGGCAGATCAACGGGGAAACTAAATGTTCGCATATATCGTTCGAAGGATGTTCCAATCCGTGATCGTGCTTTTGGTCGTGGGTCTGGTCGCTTTTTCCATGTTCCGATTTGTCGGCGATCCGATCGACAACATGCTGGGGCAAGAGCGCACCCAGGCCGATATCGACCGGCTTAGGGGCGAGCTTGGGTTGGATAAGCCCTTCCCGGTCCAGTATTTCAAGTTCCTGCAAGGGGCCGTTCAGGGCAATTTTGGCGTCTCTTACCGCCAGGGTCGTCCGGTTTCGACCATCATCGCAGAACGTGCACCCGCGACGCTGGAACTGGCTTTTGTGTCAGGTTTCCTGGCCATTACGATGGGCATTGCTCTGGGTGTGTTCACAGCGATCCGACGACAAGGGATCGCGGCGAATGTGATTATGACCGTCA
This sequence comes from Ruegeria sp. HKCCD7628, assembly GCF_057221005.1. NCBI lineage: Bacteria > Pseudomonadati > Pseudomonadota > Alphaproteobacteria > Rhodobacterales > Roseobacteraceae > Ruegeria > Ruegeria sp. HKCCD7628. The sequence goes on along the minus strand of NZ_JBWVBA010000017.1, from coordinate 27,389 downwards.
GTTTGATCGGGGTTTCGTTGCCGACCTTCCTGATCGGGATTTTGCTGATCTATATCTTCTCGGTCGAACTTGACCTTCTTCCCAGCTTCGGGAGGGGCGAAACCGTTATGATTGGGAACTGGTCTACGGGCTTTTTGACGTCGTCGGGCCTTAAGGCGTTGATCCTGCCTGCGATCACGCTGGGCTTGTATCAGATGACGCTGATCATGAGGCTTGTGCGGTCCGAGATGCTGGAAGTGTTGCGCGCCGATTACGTTCGTTTTGCCCGTGCCCGCGGATTGTCGGACCGGGTGATCAACTTCCGTCACGCGCTGAAGAACACATTGGTGCCGGTGATCACCATTACCGGTTTGCAACTAGGCTCGATCATTGCGTTCGCCATCATCACCGAGACGGTGTTCCAATGGCCGGGCGTCGGTCTGCTGTTCATCAACGCGATCCAGTTCGTCGATATCCCCGTCATGGCCGCCTATCTGATGCTGATTTCGGTCATGTTCGTGACGATCAACCTGATTGTCGATCTTCTTTATTATGCTATTGACCCGCGCCTGCGTGTCGACGCGAGGGCCACATGACCGATATTCTCGATACCCCCAAAGCGCCGGAAAAGTCGCGGTTCGCCAAGTTCTGGGACGGCGACTTCGCATGGTCCTTTCGGCATTCACCTGTGGCTATTGTCGCGACTCTGGTTGTCGCCATACTTGTGCTTTCGGCGATCTTTGCGCCGCTGATCGCGCCCTATAATCCGTTCGATCCGTCCTCACTGAACCTGATGAACGGGTTTACGCCGCCCGGAACACCCAACGCCTTTACGCAGGAGACCTTCCTGCTGGGAACCGACGATCAGGGGCGCGACGTGTTCTCGACCATCCTGTACGGGATGCGCGTTTCCCTGTTCGTGGGCGCATCTGCCGTGCTGTTGGCCTTGATCATCGGCATCGTTCTTGGGCTGGTCGCGGCTTATTTCGGCGGCTGGATTGAAACGCTGATCATGCGGGTCGCCGATGTGCAGCTGACTTTCCCGGCCATTCTGGTCGCCATGTTGATCTTTGGTATCGCCAAAGGCGTCACCCCGCCGGAATACCGCGATGAGATGGCGATCTACGTCCTGATCGTCGCCATTGCGCTGTCTGACTGGGTCCAGTTCGCCCGTGTGGTGCGTGGTGCGGCGTTGGTCGAGAAAAACAAGGAATACGTCCAAGCCGCCCGTCTGATCGGGCGCGGATCTTTCCCGATCATGTTCCGCCATATCCTGCCCAATGTCCTCAGCCCGGTTCTGGTGATTGCCACGATCTCGCTGGCGCTGGCGATCATTGCCGAGGCGACACTCAGCTTTCTGGGTGTGGGCGCGCCGCCGACCCAGCCGTCTTTGGGCACACTGATCCGCATCGGGCAGGGTTTCCTGTTCTCGGGTGAGTGGTGGATTCTGTTCTTCCCGGCCTGCACCCTTCTGGCGTTGGCCTTGTCTGTGAACCTGCTGGGCGACTGGCTGCGCGATGCGCTGAACCCCAAGCTGCGGTGATTTTATGAGCCTTCTGACGATCAATGACCTTACGGTCGAATTCCCGACCCGCCGCAAACTGTTCACTGCCGTGGACCATGTGGACCTGTCGGTGGAGCCCGGCGAAATCCACGGTCTTGTGGGCGAATCCGGGGCCGGTAAATCCACCATCGGTGCAGCCATCATGGGCCTGCTGGATCGCCCCGGCCGTATTGCCAGCGGCACCATCCGGCTGAGCGGTGATCAGATCAGCGGTCTGGACGCCGACGCGATGCGCGGGCTGCGCGGCAAAAAGATCTCGATGATCTTTCAGGATCCGCTGACCTCGCTGAACCCGCTGTTCACGGTGCGCGAGCAACTGGTCGAGACCATTCAGGCGCATCTGGGTGGTTCGGATAGTGAGGCCAACAAACGCGCCCGCGATCTGATTGACCGGGTAGGTATCCCTGACCCTGATACACGGCTGGACCAGTACCCGCACCAGTTCTCGGGCGGGATGCGGCAGCGTGTGGTGATCGCCTTGGCGTTGTGCACCGAGCCGGACGTGATCATCGCGGATGAACCGACCACGGCGCTGGATGTATCCGTTCAGGCGCAGATTCTGGACCTGATCAAGGAACTGGCGACCGAGCGTCAGGTGGGCGTTATCCTGATCACCCACGACATGGGTGTGATTGCCGACACCACCGACAAAGTGACGGTGATGTATGCGGGTAAAGTGGTCGAAAGCGGCCCTACGTCTCAGGTCATGGGCCAGCCGACCCACGAATACACCAAGTCCCTGATCGCCGCCGTACCGCGCCCAACACTCAAACTGCATCGCTTTCCGCAAATCAGCTATGGCGGGCGCGAGACCCGCTTTGCGATCGAAGACATGGCCCGCCACTGGCCCAAGGTGGACAATGACACCAGCAAGCCGGTGTTTGAAATCCGTAACCTGACCAAGAAGTTCCTGCAAAAGCGCGGACTTCTGCCGTGGGACCGCACCTATTTCACCGCTGTTGACGATGTCAGCTTTGATATCCGCGCGGGCGAGGTGTTTGGCGTGGTTGGTGAATCCGGTTCGGGCAAGTCCACCGTCGCGCGGATGATTGCCGGGCTTTACCCTGTTGATGGCGGCACGATCACCTTCGAAGGGCAGACGGTCAGCGATCTGACCAACAAGGCCGCGCTGGATGCCTATCGCAAGAACATCCAGATGATCTTTCAGGACCCGTATTCCTCTCTCAACCCCCGAATGCGGGTGGATGAGATCGTGGCCGAGCCGATCCGCCATCACAAGCTGATGGACGGTGCTGACATCAAGCGCCGTGTGGATGAATTGCTGGATCAGGTTGGGCTGGGTCATGAGGCTGGGCTGAAGTATCCGCATGAATTCTCGGGCGGTCAGCGTCAGCGGATTTCCATTGCCCGCGCGCTTGCCACGCAGCCGCGCTTCCTGATCTGTGACGAACCAACCAGCGCGCTGGACGTGTCTATTCAGGCCCAAATCCTGAACATTCTGAAGGATTTGCAGGAGCATCTGGGTCTGACCCTGCTGTTCATCAGTCATGACCTGCCGGTCGTGCGCCAGATGTGCGACCGAGTTGCCGTGATGAAACAGGGCAAGGTGGTAGAACTGCAAGAGACCAACGATCTGTTTGCCAATCCGCAGACTGAATATGCAAGCGAACTGCTGCGGCTGATGCCCAAACTGGACGATCTGTCCACCGAAGGGCTGAGCCCCGAGGCATGAACACCACAATCCGACCCACCCGGTACATCAGACCCTGAAGGGTTTGTCGTGCCGCGGGGAGGTGTCGTGATAATAAATCACATGTCAGATTTCTGACAGCGGGCATGTCATACAAAAAAGCTATGATGCATATCCTAAAGAAGTAAATCTCAATACAGTGACCGGGCCAAACCGCTTTTCAAAAAGGCCGTGCCCGATGACTTCCTTGCCCCGCCCGCAACTTGGTGAGCCTTACTTGCTGACACCAGGTCCTCTGACGACCTCATATACCGTGAAACAAGCGATGCTGCGCGACTGGGGTAGCTGGGATAGCGACTTCCGCGCCATGACAGCCGAACTGCGCGCGCGGCTGCTGAGCCTGCTGGGCGACGGGCACGAGGCATATGATTGTGTTCCGATGCAGGGCTCGGGCAGTTTCGCGGTCGAGGCGATGCTGACCTCTTTCATCCCGCAAGATGGCAAGGCGCTGGTGCTGGCCAACGGGGCTTATGGCAAACGGGCGGCGCAGACGCTGGACTATGCCGGGCGGGCCTGTGTTGTGTCGGACAAGGGCGATTATCTGCCGCCGCGTGGGGTCGAAGTGGCACAAATTCTGGCTGATGATCCGGCGATCACCCATGTGGTTGCAATCCATTGCGAGACCAGCTCAGGTATCCTGAACCCTCTGCACGAGATTTCACAGGCCGCCGAAGCGGCGGGCCGCAAGCTGTTGATCGACAGTATGTCGGCTTTTGGTGCGATCCCGCTGTCCCCCAGCGAATATACGTTCGAGGCGATGGTTTCCTCGGCCAATAAATGTATCGAAGGCGTACCGGGTTTTGGTTTTGTGTTGGCCCGCAAAACGGCGCTGGCCTCGGCCAAGGGGAATTGCCCCTCGCTCAGTCTCGACCTGTACGCGCAATGGGACGCGATGGAGAAAACCGGCCAGTGGCGCTTTACCCCACCGACTCATGTGGTTGCCGCCTTTCTGCAAGCATTGAACGAACACGCAGCCGAGGGTGGCGTGGCCGGGCGCGGCGCGCGTTACGCAGAGAACCGCGATGTGATGGTCGCGGGGATGCGCGCGCTGGGGTTTGAAACCCTGCTGCCGGATGCGTGGTTGTCGCCCATCATCGTGACATTCTTTTGCCCTGCCGATCCGCGTTTCGAATTTACGCGGTTCTATGATCTGATGAAGGAACAAGGCTTTATCATCTATCCCGGCAAACTGACCCAGGTGGACAGTTTCCGCATCGGCTGCATTGGCCGCATGGATGCCGAGGTCATGCGCGCTGTTGTGGCGGCAGCGGATCATGCGCTGAAACAGATGGGGGTGCGTAGCGCCGCACCGCCTGCAGCGGCAATCGCATCACGGATGGCGCAAGTCGGATAAATGACGGAAAAACCGTCGAAATGACGGAATAATCGATAATTTCGTCAAGATTGCCCCTGCGGACCGAACAGCCGTGCCTTCATACTTTCCCAAAACGAAAGAGGAGGCGCGTTTTGAGCTGGAATATTTGTGTCATCGGAGCAGGCAAGATCGGTCAGATGATCGCTGCCTTGTTGAAATCATCATCCAACTACTCGGTCACCGTGGCCGACCGCGATCTGGCCGCGTTGTCGGGATTGAACCGGCAAGGTATTTCCACACGGCAGATTGACGTCACCGATGCGGTGCACCTGACCAAGGCGTTGGATGGGTTCGATGCGGTGATCTCGGCCGCGCCTTTCTTTCTGACGCCGCAGATTGCCAAGGCGGCCAAGGATGCCGGCGCGCATTACTTTGACCTGACCGAGGATGTGGCCGCCACCAATGCCGTGCGTGATCTGGCGGAAGGCAGCAGAACCGCCTTCATGCCGCAATGTGGACTGGCACCGGGTTTTGTCGGCATCGCCGGGGCGGCGCTGGCGGCCGAGTTCTATACGCTGGACAGCCTGCATATGCGGGTAGGGGCGTTGCCTCTGTTCCCGACCAACGCGCTGAAATACAACCTGACATGGTCCACCGACGGGCTGATTAACGAATACTGCAACCCTTGCGATGCGATTGTGAACGGCGCACGGGTCAAGACCGCCCCGCTGGAGGATTACGAGCGGATCGGCCATGATGGGGTGGAGTATGAGTGTTTCAACACCTCGGGTGGCTTGGGCACATTGCCCGAAACGTTGGAGGGCAAGGCGCGCGCAGTGTCCTATCGCTCGATCCGGTATCCCGGCCATTGCGATATTCTGAAGCTGCTGCTCAAGGATCTGAGGCTGGAACGTCGGCGCGATCTGCTCAAGGATATTTTCGAGACCGCCCTTCCGCGCACGGATCAGGATGTGGTGCTGGTTTATTGCACTGCCAAAGGCCAGATCGACGGGGTACTGCGCGAGAAATCCCTGATCAACAAAAGCTATGCCCGCAAGATCAACGGACAGGTTTGGAGCGCCATTCAAGTCACCACTGCCGCCGGTGTTCTGGGTGTGGTCGATCTGATGCGCACCGGTGCGCTGCCTTCCAAGGGCTTTGTCCGGCAGGAACAAGTGGTCCTGTCCGATTTCCTAAACACCGAATTTGGCCAGCTGTACCGCGCTGGTGATGCAACCCAACAAAACAAGGCGGCCTGAGATATGAAAGACATCGTGATGACTGCGCAAACCACCCTCGCCAATCTGGACCTGACGGCCGCAGAACTGACCGGCGGCTCATTGGCCGTGCACTCGCCCATCGACGGCAGCCTGCTGGCCGAGGTGCATGAAACCCCGGCGGGCGACATTGAGACTGTGTTCGCAAACGCCAAAACGGCGTTCAAAGCCTGGCGCACCGTACCCGCCCCGCGCCGGGGTGAGTTGATCCGCCTTCTGGGCGAGGAACTGCGCGCCGCCAAGGATGATCTGGGCGCGCTGGTCAGTTGGGAGGCGGGCAAGATAACCTCCGAAGGGCTGGGCGAAGTGCAGGAGATGATCGACATCTGCGACTTTGCCGTGGGTCTGTCGCGGCAACTATACGGCCTGACGATTGCGTCCGAGCGCCCCGGCCACCGGATGATGGAGACATGGCACCCGGCGGGGCCAGTCGGCGTGATTTCGGCCTTCAACTTCCCGGTTGCGGTGTGGTCTTGGAACGCGGCGATTGCGCTGGTTTGCGGCGATACGGTGATCTGGAAGCCGTCCGAAAAAACACCACTGACCGCGATGGCCTGCCAGAAGATCTTTGAACGCGCGCTAGCCCGTTTCGGCGATGCGCCCGACCATCTGCTGCAAACGCTGATCGGCGGTGCTGCGCTGGGCGAGGCGCTGGTGGCCAGTGAGGATGTTCCAGTGATCTCGGCCACCGGCTCCACCCGCATGGGCCGCGCAGTGGCGCCTGTGGTGGCGCAGCGGTTCGGCAAGTGCATTCTGGAGCTGGGAGGCAACAATGCGATGATCGTCGGCCCTTCGGCCGATCTGGAAATGGCGGTGCGCGCAATTGTCTTCTCAGCCGTGGGAACAGCCGGTCAACGCTGCACCACGCTGCGCCGCCTGATCGTACATAACTCAATCCGCGAGGAACTGGTGGGCCGCCTGAAGAAAGCCTATGCCGGTCTGCCTATCGGTAACCCGCTGACTGTGGGCACGCTGATTGGCCCGCTGGTCGATGAGGCCTCGGGCGCGGCCATGACGGCCGCGCTGAAGGCCGCCGAGGCCGAAGGCGGCGCAGTTTTCGGCGGTCAGCGCGTCACCGAGGGCGTGCCGGATGGCGTCTATATGCAGCCCGCCATTGTCGAGATGCCTGGCCAGACGGCCACCGTAAAGACCGAGACCTTTGCGCCGATCCTCTATGTGATGGGCTATGATGATTTCGATAACGCCATCGAGATTCAGAACGACGTGCCACAAGGTCTGTCGTCCTGCGTATTCACCCTGAACATGCGCGAAGCGGAACAGTTTCTGACCGCGGCCGGATCGGATTGCGGTATCGCCAACGTCAATATCGGTCCGTCTGGGGCCGAGATCGGCGGAGCCTTTGGTGGAGAAAAAGAAACCGGCGGTGGGCGCGAAAGCGGCTCGGACGCCTGGAAAGCCTATATGCGGCGGCAGACCAATACGGTGAATTACTCGGCTGAATTGCCTCTGGCACAGGGCGTGAAGTTCGACATCTGAACAAGCAGCCCGGCGGCGCAAAACAGCGCCGCCGGATCAATCCGCGAAAAGGTAATCCAGCTGCATGATCGCTTGCGCCTTTTCTTTCGATACACGCAGAAACCGGGCAACCGCAGCCTCGTTCTCGGCCCGCGAATTTGTCTCGCGCAAGCGTGTGTATTCATCAAGTGCGGCGTTTCTGATCAATTCAGATTCATAGGCCAAGGCATTGCGCAGCGTTGGAACTAATGGCGCAACAGTGTCCGCAGGACTATCCACCCCGGCCAATCCGACACGTCGGGCATGACCGATCAGGTAGTCGTCAGAATACTGACATTCTATCTCTAACACGTGGGTTTTGGCTTGATCGGCGCAGAAATCCTTGATGATGTCCAGGTTGGCCGGATCGACGCACAAGACCAGAGCATCACTTTCAAAGTTTTCAAACAGCATCCGCACGACGGCACGCCGGTGGCGCGACCGTTTCAACAATGTTGTTTCTATACCGCCCAAGTCGGGTAATTGGGTATCATCTTCGTTGAACAGGTATTCGACGCAAGGAACATCCGTTTCCGAGGCGATTTGGTCGACAAGGCGCTTGGCGACATGCCACTTTTTGCAAACGACCACGAACAGCTCGCGCTCGGACCCCAGAGTATTGCTGGCTTCCCAGAAGCGTTGCCCATGTCGACGCCCGACACGGCCACGTCCTGTCAGAAAGCTATAGAGGTTGCGCCCTTCGTTCGAGATCGGGAAATCAACGCCCTTGGTTGCATAAAGTCGGCCCAAACGTTCTTTCAACTCGTGAGCCTCGGGGCTGATTTTGCGGGCGAACAGGTAATCCTGACCCAACAACATGTCATAGTGATCGTTGTAAAACGTCACGGGCATCCCGTAGTCCGAGAACATCAGGAAAGTGGGGGTGCGGTTGTCGATCTCTTCTTTTGGCACAAGATGGCGCACAAGCGTTTGAAAAAACGTCTCGTCCGGAATCCAGGTGGTTGAGAAAAACCGTTTCACGTCCGGCCTCTTGCGCAGGAAATCCAGGATCATCTCGATCGTGCGGCGGCGCAGGCACCACCATTGGCTGCCGATCATCACCTGAATATCCGCCGGAACCTCGCGGGTCAGGCCAAAGCGTTTCTGCAATTCGTATGAGGTATAGAAGGGCCAGCTTTGCGTGCGTTCGTTGAAGAAATGGCGATAGATCAGCCGGTCTTCCTTCATCCCGGTTTTGATCCAATTGCTTTCGAAGAAATCGTGGCATTCCACGATATCCATGTCCTGCTCGGCCAGAAAACGGTGCGTGTATTCCGCAGTCTTGATGGCCATGCAATCGCCGGACAGCATGTAGAAATGCGTGGCCCGGGGAAACGCATGCACCGCAGCCTGCAAGGCGTACAGTGTCGCTTGAACCAGGGACCATTCCCCCCAACCGCACTTGATCCGCTTGCCGGCAAAGGTCACATTCGGATTGTCTTTCAGCGCATCCTGTATGCGTTGAAACGCCACCGCATCGGCGCGGGCATCAAAGTGTATAGACATACAGTCACCGGCCGCAGTCAGCTGTTCGGCCTGCGCTATGATTGCGTCCGGATCTTTATGACACAGAAGGATATAGGCAATGCGCGCCATGTTGGTTCATTGTTTCCCATTTTCGCCCGGTGCCACCCGTGATACTGAGGATGAACGATTGAATAAACAGAATATTTTTGGTTTTTTGCAATGAAATGCGAGTGCGGCAAACCGCATAGGAGGCTTGCAGATGGGTTTTCCCGGAACATGGATGACCGAGAGTGAAAGCATGGTGTACCGTGTGGTACCGAAATGCGCCTGCTCGACCATCGGGCAGATCATGTACTATTCGGATCACGGTCAGTTTTTTGAAGGTGACATCCATGACGCCAAGGATGGGATGCACAAATGGGCTTTTGACGGCAGTCAGGGGCCGATCTCGGACAATGTCAGGTCGCATGCGTCTTATGCGTTCACATGCGTGCGCAATCCATACACCCGGATTCTAAGTTCGTTTTTTGACAAGATATGCGGGATTCAGCGCAACGGAAAACGGTATCGCGGGAACCTGGTACCGACGCTGATCTACAATTACGGGATCGAGGTTGGCGGTGATGACGGAAAGGGTGAGTTCGACCAGATCGCCAGTTTCCGCCGGTTTCTGCTGTTTGCGCGTGATACGATCCGTTGGCGCAGGCCGATGGATCCCGATATTCACTGGTCGGCTATGTCAGGTCATGTCTCGACCTTTATCGTCAACGGCGGGCGATACGACCAGATTTTCTGGACCGAAGCGTTCAATGACGGAATGCAGGACGTTCTGAACCATCTGGACACGCCGCACAGTGTGGACCTGTCCCAGATCCCGCGCTTCAACGAGTCCGAAGGTCACGGCCCCAAGCGCGCCCACCCGGTCGAGGATTACTTCGACGATCTGTCGATGCATCTGGTCTATGAAATCTACAAACAGGATTTCGAGCTGTTCAAATATGATTTCGAGAACCCTGCGAACAAAATGCCAATCGGCGAGATTGATCTGGACGAGGTTCACGCCAAACTGGGCGATTGAGGGGCCGCAGGCGCCCCCGGGCAGAGATGCATTTGTCTAAGGCATGATTTGCTTATGAGCGTCTGCTTTGAGTCCACTTTGATCTACGCTTTGCATTGGAAAAGCGGAGGCAATGCGCAGAAAGCGGACTTCTCGCAGTTAGGCGAATACCTCCGTGCGGATAGCCATTCGGGCATTGGTGAAGGTCTGAAAAGCAACCACAGCAGGCCAAACAGATTGCGCTTAAACTTATGGAAATCTGCTAACTGGTATCTCTAATTGCGACTTGTTGACCGCAAGGAGGAGAGCACACCGACTTCTAGTCGCGTCTATGCTGCTATGCGCGAGGTTTCGTTTGTTGGACTCAAGTTTGACAGGCGCTTTCGCAGCGGCAATATTCTCAGGAGGCGCTGGTGAAAATCGGCCACTAGCACAGGAAATCCATCTTTTTCTCGGCGCAGCAAAAAGACAGAGAATCCAGTAAGCCTCGTTCTCGGATAAACTGACGTTTCGTGCAACTAGCGACGCGTCTTCAAAAATGCCATAGCAAGCTCACTTCGGTGTTTCGCCAAAGAAACCTCCAAAATATGCGCTCATTGCCAACAACACACCAACCAGTATCACTATCACAAGCAGTGCCCCGCTACCTTTGGCAAAATATCCCAATGAAACTAAGCCAACCACGAAGATGCCGACTAGAAAGTAGAGTACCGTATTGTCCATCTTTACCCCCGAATGAGTTGTCTAAACTCAACAACTACATGCTCCACAAAAAACGATCCAAAGACCGTTAAAAAAGGTGACGTCAAACCGCTTTCGGTGACTGTCGAATGCCGCTCAGCGTGGCGAACAAGACCGGGACCAGAATCATTGTGAGCATCGTACCCACCGTCAAACCGCCCATGATCGTGACAGCAAGACCGACCCAAAACACGTCTGGGAGTAGCGGTATCACACCCAAAACGGTAGTGGCGGCGGCCAGTACGACGGGGCGAAGTCTTGAGGCCCCGGCATTCAAAACGGCGTCATAGCCCGGCTGACCTTCGGCCAAGTTATCGTTGATCTGATCGATCAGAACGATTGCGTTTTTGATCATCATGCCCGCCAGGCTCATGCCCCCGAGCAATGCAACGAACCCAAACGGTGTATTTGTCAGAAGTAGGCTCGGAACAATACCTATCAGCACAAAAGGTACAGTCAGGAAAATGACCAACGGTCTGCGGTATGAGTTAAATAGCCCAACGACAATCAGTGCCATGATCGAAAACGCGGGGATCATACCCGGAATCAAAGACGCTTGCGCGGACACTGTGTCCTCGTGCTCTCCACCCCATTCCATGCTGTAGCCCGGTGGCAAGTCAGCCTCCAAAGCTTCGAATTCGGCAAGAACTGCGGCGCGATAACTCGGCAGAGTTACGCTATCGATTGGATTGGCTTGCACAGTCAGAACACGGCGCCGGTCGCGACGATTGATCGTTGGATCTTCCGGCTGAATATTCACGCCGCGTACAACCTGTGCCAATGGGACAGGCTCAACAGAAAACGGTGACTGAAGTTGCAACAGTTCAAAGTTGTCGACGGCTGCCACATCTTCTGCACCAGGCCGAACGATGATTGGCAGCAACTCGTCACCTTCGCGGTAGAGGCCGACCGAACGCCCGTCAAATGCACGTTTTGTTGTGTTTCCAAGATCTTCATACGTGATACCGGTCCACCGTGCTCGGTCCTGGTCATAGTCTGGGACAGTTTTCAGGACACGGTTGCGCCAATCGGTGCGCGCCACTTTCGTCCATTGATGCTGATCCAGTATCGCAACTGCTCTGTCACCAATTTCGCGCAGAGTCTCAGGATCAGCATCCGATGGGCCAATGATGCGGTTCTCGAATGCCCAGGTGTTGCTGGGTCCCACACCGAATTGACGTGTGAAAGAGGTCGCCTCAGGCATGTTGGCTGATATCCAAAGCGATATCTCTTTGGTCATCTCGGGAATGTCGCGGTAATCCTCGACATTCACAATGACTTGCGCGTAGGACGGGTTGGTTCCCTCGGGGTCGACTGGCAGGTAGAAACGGGGCGGGCCAGCTCCGATAAAGCTGGCGATGCCGGTCACACGATCGTCCATTTCAACCTTTTCTTCGATCCGTGAGATCGCTTCTGACACGGCTTCAATCCGAGTTCCCTCGGGCGCGTAATAGTCGATCATGTATTTGGTCATCGACGAGGTCGGGAAGAACAGCTGCGTGACAGAGCCAAAACCAACCCCGGCAATGACCAAAGCACCCAAAGCCACCCCGATCGTCAGATAACGCACGCGGATCGCCGCAGCTAGAAAGCGGCGGTAAATCGCATAGAAACCGGTGTCAAAGGTCTCGCTTGCTCCACCTTTTGGCTCCGGTAGCATGGCAACGCATTGCAGTGGCGTAACCGTCATCGACAGCAACCAACTGACCAGCAGCGCGATCCCGACAACTGAGAAGAGTGTTCGGCAGTACTCCCCTGCGCTCTCGACAGATGCAAAGATCGGGTAGAAAGCCATGACCGCGACAAACGTGGCCCCAAGCAACGACATGGCGGGACGCGTTGCGGCCTCAATCGCGGCCTTTGCTCGGTCCATTCCTTGCGACATCCGTACCATCGCGCCGTCCGCGACGACGATCGAGTTATCTACCATCATGCCGAGCGCAATGATCAATGCACCCAAGGACATGCGCTGAAGATCTATGCCAAGTGCTGCCAAGGGTATGAAGGTGGCAAGGATTGTTAGAATCAGCCCACTGCCGATGATGATCCCCATCCGAACACCCATCGCCAAAGTTAAAACGACCAGGACAATTGCGACGGCTTGGGCAAGGCTCACCAGAAAACTGCTGACCGCAAGGTTTACGTCATCGGATTGCCAATGAACCCGTTCAACCTCGATGCCCATCGGCAGGCTTGCGATCAGTTCTGATACTCTCGCATCTACCGCCTCACCAACACTGACAACGTTGACCCCAGACTGGAAGGATATGGCCAACCCAATAGATGAAAGGCCATTATAGCGCATCATAGTTATCGGTGGGTCAATGTAGCCTTCTTTAACCTCAACGATGTCGCCCAGCCTTAGCAACTCTGGCCCACGACGTTGACCGCTTTGAGCCTGATCCAGACCACTCGGTCGGACGACTAGATCTGCTATGTCAGTTGGGCTTGTGAAGGTTCCGCTGGGCGCAATGCGCATGCGGTAGTCACCGACGTTTACCTGCCCTGCATCCACGATCGCATTCTGGGTCTGTAACGTGTTGAGAATTGTCTGAGCCGAGACTCCCAATGCGGCCAAGGCTTCTTCCCGTGTTTCCAGATAAATGACCCTGTCGCGTTCGCCCCAAAGATCGACGCGGCCGACACCGTCGATTAACGAGAGCTCTCGCTTGAAATCTTCGGCATACCCATCAAGCTCCTGAGCGGAGAACCCATCGGACGTCATCGCCAGCAGTAGACCGAAGACATCACCGAAATCATCGTTGATGGCAGGACGACCCGCGCCAGGGGGCAGGTCTGTTTCCACGTCTCTGACTTTCCGACGTAGTGTGTCCCAGATTTGCGGTAGCTGGTCCGACCAATAGTTCGGGCGAATTTCGACTTTAATCGTCGACACACCCGCCCTGCTTTCGCTCGAGATGTAATCAATCTCCTTAATTTCCTGGAGTTTCAGCTCGATACGTTCTGTGATCTCTTGCTCAACTTCTTCAGGGCTGGCGCCGGGATAGAGGGTGGTCACAACCGCAGTTTTGATAGTGAACTCGGGGTCTTCTAGCTGCCCCAGACTAAAGAAAGCCGAAATGCCGCCCAACGTAAGCATGACTACCGTGAACCAAACGAATTTAGCGTTGCGGATGGAGAACGCCGCGAGACCCATTACTCTGTATCCTCGGAAAGTCGTGAAACTTTTTGGCCTTCTCGCAAAGAGTTCGCTCCGGCAGTGACGACCACATCACCAAATTCCAGACCTTCACTAACGGCCACCCCTTGTGACCGGGGCGTGCCAAGCGAAACCTTCCTTGCCGTTACGGTTTCTGAGCTGGCATCGAATACCCAGACATGCGGATATGTTTCCCCTTCAGGCACGAAAACCGCGCTGGCAGGAACCATGATCGCATCGAATGGTTCGTGCCCCTCCTTTGGCTGGCCACGGACGCGCCCAGCCATACCGGGAAGAACAAGTGCGTCTTCCGGTTGATCCATAATCAACGTGACAGGGAAGGTTCGGGTCGTCGCCGAAGCCTCGGATCCAATCTCGCTGATTTCCGCCGGTAGAACCACATCCCCCAGAGCATCAAAAGTAACGGTGATGTCTTCAATGTGGGGGATCAGGGCGATGTATCGTTCGGGGATATCGATCACCACTTCGATGCGTTCGGCATCCAAAATGCGCAGCACCGGAGTCTGAGCGGCGACTTCTTCGAAATCTTCAATGTATTTGCCGACAACACGGCCATCGAACGGTGCCGCCAAACTCGTATAGGTTAAATCCAGAGTGGCTCTGTCCAGAGCGCCTTGAACAGAATTGATGGCCGCCTGAGCGGATGTCTCGCCAGCGATAAATCGGTCAAGTGTCGCCTGAGCTGCAACGTCCTTTTCGACCAACGATCGTTGCCGATCTGTTTGCAACTTGGCGTTCTCAAACGTTGCCTGTGCGCTTGCTAGTTCGGCGGTAAGCCGGTCTACTTCGGCCTGGTATGGGGCTGGATCCAAGGCTGCCATAATGGCACCCTTCGTTACAAGGTCGCCAACCTGAACATCGACGCCAACAACATTGCCCGGTACGCGAAAGGCCAATGAGACTTCGCGCGCGGCCCTGGCTGTTCCGACAAAATATCGGTCATGCAAACTGGAGAGGTCGGAAATCTCGATGGCTCTGACAGGTCGAATAAGTGTTTGGGTCGCATCTTCTTCCTTCTCCCAGCAGCCGGTAAGCAACACGAAGGCAAATAGCCAACCAAAAATTCTCTTCATATCCCTCTCCCGTGCCTTCCGCGTTCCTTACTTCGTCGCTGTGAAGGTGGCCTAACTTGCGGATTTTGCGCCTAAAGCTGTTACAATTGTACGCGCTTACCAAACAAAGTCAAAAATACGAATTAGTTAAAGTGAGGCGGAGAGAAACCCGAGCAC
The DNA here is from genome assembly GCF_057221005.1 of Ruegeria sp. HKCCD7628. Taxonomy (NCBI): domain Bacteria; kingdom Pseudomonadati; phylum Pseudomonadota; class Alphaproteobacteria; order Rhodobacterales; family Roseobacteraceae; genus Ruegeria; species Ruegeria sp. HKCCD7628. Next base: position 12,353 of record NZ_JBWVBA010000017.1, on the reverse strand, counting down.
TTCTTGTCAAACTGAAAAGACAACTTCGTAATACGTCGTCGTCTCGGTACTGCTGTTTGTCTTATCGGCAGCTCAGAAGGCCGTTTTTCGAGTTAGTGTAGCTGCGTTAAAAGGTAAACGCGCGGAGGTTACACTGTGAATGAGCAAAGCCGAGGCGGTCGTCCGGACCAACGTGTGGAGCGGAAATGTCCGCTTTCTTGCGAACCGCTGCCATTGCTTACTTATTAGCTAATGGCAGCTTTGTCTGCAGAACCGTCATTCTGCCCAGGCGCGGCAAATGTCTGCTCCGAGCCTAAACCAAACGATGCTGCACGCTAACCAAACGGTTGCTCTGTGCGGATCTATGCCAGATCAGGCATCCCGCACTTCGGAAATCGATGTTTCGCTAAGCTTCTGGATAAGGCTCTGTTCGATTTCCTCAAGGACACCGGATACGCGTTTTTGCAACGCGTGCTCGACGGAACATGCAGGGGCTTCGCTGATCTCGTCAGAAGCGACCAAACGCTCATCAAGGGCAAGGTAGACATCGGCCAGGGAAATTTCTTGCGGTTTGCGGGCCAGGCGCCAACCGCCTGCGTGACCCTTCTCCGAGGTCAGCAGACCCGCCTCTCGCAGCCTTCCTAGCACGCGGCGGACCACAACAGGATTGGTGCCCGCGTGATCTGCGATGTCGGACGACGTCCGCACGCGGTCCGGCTCTCCGGCCATATGGCTGAGTGTATGCAGAGCAAGCGACAGGCGAGAGTTTCGTTTCATGTGCGGTTTTTCTCCAAACGGATCATACACGTAACTTTTGTAGTTTCATTAGTCTAGTAACTGCGTAAGTTGCGAGAAATATCACATCAGCTTTGGAGCGGTTTATGTCAGATGAACGTCTTCCGGTCACGGTGCTTTCCGGCTTTCTGGGTGCAGGAAGAACAACCCTTCTCAACCGGGTTCTCAATAATCGGGACGGAAGACGAGTCGCGGTTATCGTCAACGATATGTCGGAAGTGAACATTGATGCGGACCTGGTCCGGGCCGATACCGAGCTTAGTCGAACGGACGAGACGCTGGTGGAGATTTCAAACGGTTGCATTTGCTGCACCCTGCGTGATGACCTGCTTGACGAAGTGTGCCGCTTCGCCACAGAGGGGCGCTTTGACTATCTTCTGATCGAATCCACCGGGATATCCGAACCACTGCCCGTCGCCGCCACTTTCGATTTCAGAGATGAATTCGGGGAGAGCCTGTCAGATGTGGCTCGGCTCGATACCATGGTCACGGTGGTTGATGCCGTGAACCTTCTGAACGACTACGGCAGCCACGATTTCCTGAGCGATCGCGGCGAAACCATGGGCGAAGAGGACGTACGCACCCTCGTGCATCTGCTGACAGATCAGATTGAGTTTGCCGATGTTGTCATCTTGAACAAGGTCAATGATGCAGGCCCCGAAAAGGTCGACGGGGCGCGCAAGATAATCCGAAGCCTCAATGCCGATGCGGAAATCACCGAAACCAACCAATCGCAGGTTGCAGCTGAAAAGATCCTCGATACAGGTCTTTTCGATTTCGAGCAGGCACATGAACATCCGATGTGGGCAAAGGAGCTGTATGGTTTTGCTGACCATGTGCCTGAGACAGAGGAATATGGTGTGGCCTCCTACGTTTACCGTGCAAAGGCTCCGTTTATCCCTGAAAAAATTCTTGCAGCCTTGAACGATGACATGCCGGGCGTCATCCGGGCTAAAGGTCATTTCTGGATCGCAACCCGACCAGAATGGGTGGCGGAATTTTCGTTGGCTGGATCGTTGTCGAGCATCAAGCCCATTGGAACCTGGTGGGCGAACGTGCCCAAAGATCGCTGGCCCGACCATGTCGCGGCATCTGGCTACATGAAACAACATTGGGCAAAGCCTTGGGGAGACCGGCGGCAGGAACTGGTTTTCATCGGTGCCGGTATTAACTGGACCGCTCTGACGGCAAAACTGGATGGCTGCCTTGTTCCGACAGTCGTGGCAAGCGGACCAGACGCCTTGTCGCTTGACCTGCCCGATCCGTTTCCGGGGTGGCGTCGTGTTGAGGATGCAGCATGAATTTTGCCCGGAAGAACATCAAGGATGCCGCCATTGGTGTCGGTATCGCAGATGATCCAACGGCCTTGAGCACGTTCCTGAAGCCCGGCTGTGCCGCTGCGATCTGGCGTCGGCAAACGCCGCCAGAGGTGCAATCCTGGTTGGATGGCGTTGACGTCGAAACTCTGCCTCGCGCTCGGGTTATCCTTCCGGCGCATGCAGTCGGTGAAACGGTCCAGCACCTCTTTGACATGGCCAATTTACCCGCCGGGGCGGAACGCGACTGGCTTCAGGCGGATATCGCTGGGCTGGCCGACATGTTCTCAGACTTGATGATCGCCAGTTTCCTGCGACTGCGGTTGGACGTCGTAACAACCAACGCCTGTCGCAGGTTTCACATCGACGCCATCACTGCACGGCTTGTGTGCACCTATCGAGGCACCGGAACGCAATACGGAATATCGACCGACGGTACTGAACCGGAACGTGTGTTCACGGTTCAAACCGGCTCACCCATCCTCTTGCGCGGAACGCTTTGGCCTGCCGAGACACCTTCGGGTTTGCTACATCGATCGCCGCCCATCGAGGGAACAGGCGAAACCCGGCTCGTCCTCGTTCTCGACCCCGTGGCCGATCAGGAAGACGAAATATGAGCGGCAATCTTGAACAAAGTAGCCTCCGCCGCAAACGTCGGACTGGTGATCCCATGTCAGCCTATGATGGCCTGCCAGCGCCTCTGAGACTGTGTTTGTCAGAAGCTGCCTTACCCTGGTCTCACGTATCTGCACGCCGTTTGTGGTCGAAATCGTGCGCCAAGGGCCTGACAGAATAAGAAACGCAGGCGTCGCTGAACGTGGCCGAGGCTAAAACGCTTGCCCGAGATCGGTATTCGACACTCTTTGATTTCAATACGCAAAACTGAAAAGTTTTACGAAAAATTGCCATTGGTGAAGCCGCAGCGAAAGCGCGGTTTTGTCCGCATGAAAGAACAAAAAACGGCCCACCCTAAAGGTGGGCCGCTTTTTTCTTGAGCGGTGTCTAACTCAAACCTGGCGCACAGCCCCTTTGGCCGCGCTTGTGGTCAGCTTGGCATAGGCTTTCAGCGCCGTGGAGACTTTGCGTTTGCGCGGTGCGGCGGGCTCCCAGCCCTTTTCATCCTGCTCGGCGCGGCGGGTAGCCAGTTCTTCGTCCGAGATTGCCAGATGGATCGAGCGTTTGGGGATGTCGATCTCGATCTTGTCACCCTGGCGCACCAGACCGATAACACCGCCCTCGGCCGCCTCAGGCGAGACGTGGCCAATCGACAGACCCGAGGTGCCGCCCGAGAACCGACCGTCGGTCAGCAGCGCGCAGGCTTTGCCCAGACCTTTGGATTTCAGGTATGAGGTCGGGTACAGCATTTCCTGCATCCCCGGACCACCGCGCGGACCTTCGTAGCGGATGACGACCACGTCGCCCTCTTTCACCTTGCCGGTCAGGATGTCGTTCACCGCCTGATCTTGGCTTTCGCAGACATAGGCCGAGCCGGTGAACGTCAGGCTGGCCGGGTCCACACCGGCGGTTTTCACAATACAGCCGTCGCGCGCGATATTGCCGAACAGAACGGCCAGACCGCCATCCTGACTGAACGCGTGCTCCTTGGACCGGATCACGCCACCTTCGCGGTCGGTGTCCAGTTCTTTGTACCGGTTGGACTGGCTGAATGCCTGCGTTGTGCGCACTCCACCGGGGGCCGCTTTGAACAGGTCTTGCGCCTTGGGGTTGTTGGCCACCTTGATGTCCCAGTTGGCAATCGCTTCGCCCATGGTGCCGGAATGTACAGTGCTGCAACCTTCGTGCAGTAGACCGGCGCGGCTGAGCTCGCCGAGGATCGAGAAGATGCCACCGGCGCGGTGAACGTCTTCCATATGCACATTCTCGGTATTGGGTGCGACTTTGCACAGACACGGCACTTTCCGGCTGAGCCGATCCATGTCGGACATGTCGAAATCCACGCCGCCCTCATGCGCGATGGCCAGCAGGTGCAGCACGGTGTTGGTCGAGCCACCCATGGCGATGTCCAGCGACATGGCGTTTTCGAACGCATCAAACGTGGCGATTTCGCGGGGCAGGAAGCCTTTTTCGTCGAGATCATAGTGGCGCTTGGTGATCTCGACGATGCGGCGACCGGCTTCAAGGAACAGCTCTTTGCGATCCGAGTGGGTGGCCAGCGTGGACCCGTTGCCCGGCAGTGCCAGACCCAGCGCCTCGGCCAGACAGTTCATCGAGTTCGCTGTGAACATGCCCGAGCACGACCCGCAGGTGGGGCAGGCATTTTCCTCGATATGCTGGACCTGCTCGTCGGTGAACCGGTCGTCGGCGGCAGCAACCATTGCATCCACAAGGTCGATTTTCTTGGCGTCCAGATCGGCGATGTCGATCTTGCCCGCCTCCATCGGCCCGCCCGAAACAAAGATCGCAGGGATGTTCAGGCGCATGGCGGCCATCAGCATACCTGGCGTGATCTTGTCACAGTTCGAGATACAGACCATCGCGTCGGCGCAATGTGCATTGACCATGTATTCTACCGAATCCGCGATTACCTCGCGCGAGGGCAGCGAATACAGCATCCCGTCATGGCCCATGGCGATGCCATCATCCACTGCGATCGTGTTGAACTCTTTGGCGACGCCACCGGCCTTTTCAACCTCGCGCGCGACCATCTGGCCAAGGTCTTTCAGGTGGACGTGACCGGGCACAAATTGCGTGAACGAGTTGACGATGGCGATGATTGGCTTGCCGAAATCGTCATCCCCCATGCCGGTTGCGCGCCACAGGCCGCGGGCGCCGGCCATGTTGCGGCCATGAGTAGAGGTTCTGGATCGGTATAGTGGCATGACGCTGTGTCCCTATTGCCTCGGGTTGCATGTCTTGGGGTTCGTACGTTATAGCGCACGTACCACATGTGCGCTATAACGCACAAGAGGATTCGAAAGACGAACGACATGGCACAGGACGACATTACGCTGAAACTACGGGATGTGCGCGCAGCCTCTGGGCTGAGCCTGTCCAAGGTGGCCGAGATGACAGGCGTCAGCAAAGCCATGCTGGGCCAGATCGAGCGCGGCGAATCCAGCCCGACCATTGCGACCCTTTGGAAGATCGCCAAAGGGTTTCAGTTGCCGCTCAGCGCGCTGATAGGATCGTCGGTGTTGCGTGACCCTACGGATGAAAGCCTCTTTCGAACCGTGACTTTCCCCGGCAGCATCGAGGTCAAGATCGTCTTTCCCTATGATCCTGTTCTGGGTGCCGAGACCTTTCATGTCGATCTGGCCCCAAATCAGAGCCACGAATCCGCCGCCCACGCCGCGGGCGTTACCGAAGAGGTGTTCGTGCTGAACGGATCGCTAGAGATTCTGCGCGATGGCGAATGGGTGCCTTTGCAATCCGGGCAAGGGCTGCGCTTTGCCGCCGATCTGCCCCATGGCTATCGCGCTGGACCGCAGGGTGCCGCGTTTCTGAACATGCACCACTATGGTCAGGCCGGTTAAGCGGTCCGCTGCTCCCATCCAGCCTTGAACCTGCACCCCTGCGCGTATAGGGAAAACCCAAGCTCGCTTAGGGGAGGCTTTGATGCAGGACGATCCGAAAACCCTCGTTTCTACCGAATGGCTTGCGGCCCATATGAAAGACCCGGACCTGCGGGTTCTGGATGGGTCATGGTATCTGCCTGCGCAGAACCGCGATGCCAAGGCCGAATATGACGCGGCCCATATCCCCGGTGCCCGGTTCTTTGATATTGATGAAATCTCCGACCGCCGCTCGGACCTGCCGCATATGGCGCCCCCGGTTGAAAAGTTCATGTCGCGGATGCGGGCGATGGGTGTCGGCGACGGGCATCAGGTCGTGGTCTATGACGGTGCCGGGCTGATGTCGGCGGCACGGGTCTGGTGGCTGTTCCGTCTGATGGGGCAAGAGAACGTGGCCGTGCTGGACGGTGGCTTTCCCAAATGGCAGGCCGAGGGCCGCGAGATCGAAGACCTGCCCCCCGTGATCCGTGACCGCCACATGACTGTGCGCGTGCAGAACCATCTGGTGCGGGACGTGACGCAGGTCTCGGCCGCTGCCAAGCTGAATGACCACGAAATCATCGACGCACGCGCGGCTGCGCGCTTTGCAGGCACTGCGCCCGAACCGCGCGAGGGGCTGCGCTCGGGCCACATCCCGGGTTCGCACAACGTACCTTTTGGCGAATTATTGAACAAAAAAGGCACTATGAAATCGCCCGAGGATTGCCGCGCCGTGTTCGAGGCCGCAGGCGTTGATCTGACAAAACCCGCGATCACCACTTGCGGGTCGGGCGTGACCGCCGCGATCCTTAGCCTGGCGCTGGAACGCTTGGGCAAGAAAGACCATTCGCTTTATGACGGCTCCTGGGCTGAATGGGGTGCCTTCCCGACCCTGCCCGTCGCAACCGGAGAGAACTGATGTTCGAGAACCTCAAACCGCAGCCCGCCGATAAAATCCTGGCGCTGATGCAGATGTACCGCGAAGACCCGCGCGATCAAAAGATCGACTTGGGTGTGGGCGTCTACAAGAATGCCGAAGGCGTGACCCCGGTGATGCGCGCCGTCAAGGCCGCCGAAAAGCGCATTCTGGAGGAACAGGAGAGCAAGGCTTACACGGGTCTGGCTGGTGATCCGGCCTATGCCGATGCGATGATTAACCTGATCCTCGGCGATGCCGTGCCGCGTGGCAACATCGCCGCCGTGGCGACCCCCGGCGGCACCGGTGCCTGTCGTCAGGCGTTCGAGATGATCCGCATGGCCAACCCCTCGGCCCGCGTCTTTGTGTCGAACCCAACATGGCCGAACCATCTGTCGATCCTGAACTATCTGGGGATGGAGACCGTTCCCTATCGGTACTTCGACGGTGAGACCCGTGGCGTTGATTTCGACGGTATGATTGCCGATCTGAAAACCGCCAAAGCAGGCGACGTCGTGCTGCTGCATGGCTGCTGCCACAACCCGACCGGGGCCAACCTGAACATGGTCCAGTGGCAAGAGGTTGTGAACGTTATCAACGAGCTGGGCCTCGTGGCGATGGTCGACATTGCCTATCAGGGCTTTGGTGACGGGCTTGAGGAAGACGCGCAGGCAACCCGTCTGGTAGCCTCATCCGTCAAGCGTTGCCTGATCGCGGCGTCCTGCTCGAAGAACTTCGGCGTTTATCGCGAACGGACTGGCTTGCTGATGGCGATCAGTGATGACGCAGCGCAAACGTCGCTGAACCAGTCGACGCTGGCCTTCCTGAACCGTCAGAACTATTCCTTCCCGCCCGACCACGGCGCGCGGGTTGTGACCACGATCCTGAATGACGATGCCCTGCGCGCCGACTGGGCGGCCGAGCTGGAAGAGGTCCGCCTGTCCATGCTGGGCCTGCGTCAGCAACTGGCCGATGAGCTGCAACGCCTGACCGGATCAGACCGCTTTGGTTTTATCGCCCAGCACCGCGGCATGTTCTCGCGTCTGGGCGCAGCACCTGAATTGGTCGAGCAACTGCGCAACGATCACGGGATCTATATGGTGGGAGACAGCCGTTTGAATATCGCTGGTCTGAACGCCAACACGGTGCCGATTCTGGCCAAGGCGATTGTCGACGTCGGCGTTTAAGCCTATCTGAATAATACATCAAAGCCGCGCCTTAGGGCGCGGCTTTTTTTCATGCCTGTATGATCCAAAGAAAAAGCCGGGCGCGAACGCCCGGCTTTGGTTTGGGTATCTCAGGGATATTAACCCTTCGAGAATTCCGGGTAGGCTTCCATGCCCAGCTCGGCCATGTCGAGACCGTTGATCTCGTCTTCTTCACTGACACGGATGCCAAGGGTGGTCTTCAGGATGACCCACAGGATCAGCGCGCCGACAAAGGTGAACACACCGTAAGCTGCGATGCCCAGCAGCTGAGTGCCCAACGAGGCTTCACCATAGAAGATCACGGCGATGGTGCCCCAGATACCGGCGAACAGGTGAACCGGGATCGCACCGACAACGTCGTCCAGCTTGAACTTGTCCAGCATCGGAACCGCGAAGACTACAATGACACCGCCCACGGCACCGATCCAAAGTGCACCGAACAGAGTCGGGGCCAGAGGTTCAGCCGTGATCGAGACCAGACCGGCCAGCGCGCCGTTGAGCACCATGGTCAGGTCAGGCTTTTTGTACAGCAGTTGCGTCAGGATCAGCGCCGCTACGGCACCGGATGCAGCGGCCATGTTGGTGTTGGCAAAGATGCGCGACACGTCGGAAACGTCACCCACGGTTCCCATTGCCAGCTGCGAGCCGCCGTTGAAGCCGAACCAACCCAGCCACAGGATGAACGTACCCAGGGTTGCCAGTGCCAGGTTCGAACCGGGCATCGGGTGGACTTTACCGTCTTTGTACTTGCCGATACGCGGGCCCAGAACGATCACGCCTGCCAGAGCGGCCCAGCCGCCGACCGAGTGTACAACGGTCGAACCAGCGAAGTCCGAGAAGCCAGCTTCAGACAGCCAGCCGCCGCCCCACTGCCACGAACCAGAGATCGGGTACAGGATGCCGGTCAGAACAACGACGAAGATCAGGAAGGGCCACAGCTTGATACGCTCGGCTACTGCACCTGACACGATCGAGGCCGTTGCGGCAACGAAGACCAGCTGGAAGAAGAAGTCCGATCCGATCGACGCATAATCCAGCGCCGCATCCGCAGACGCAATGCCAACCGGATCAAGAACGGTCTGACCACCAAGGGAGAAGAAGCCGTTAAAGTCGCCGGGATACATCGTGTTGAAGCCAACCAGCCAATACATGATCGCCGCAATCGAAAACAGCGCGATATTCTTGGTCATCTGCATCGCCACGTTCTTGGAGCGCACAAGGCCACCTTCCAACATGGCAAAGCCAGCCGCCATGAAGAAGACCAGGAAACCGGCCATCAGGAACAGCAGAGTGGTGAAGATATAGCCCACGTCCTCCATCGACGAAGGCGGGTCATTAGCGAAGGCAGCCGCAGGAAAGGCGACCAGCACAGCGGCTGTGGTGAGAATTCGGTTTAGTTTCATCTGATATCTGTCCTTTTACGGATGGGGGCGCCTTACAGCGCCTCTTCGTTCGTTTCCCCGGTCCGCACGCGCAGGGCCTGCTCGACATCAAGGACGAAAATCTTGCCGTCGCCGATCTTGCCGGTCTTGGCGGTTTTGGTGATGGTTTCGACGATCTGGTCGGCCATCGTGGCGGGCACCACGATTTCCAGCTTGATCTTAGGTACGAAGTTCACGGCGTATTCGGCGCCGCGGTAAATCTCGGTGTGACCGGACTGCGAGCCGAAGCCCTTGATTTCGGTCACCATCATGCCGCGCACACCGGCCTCGGTCAGTGCCTCGCGCACCTCCTCCAGCTTGAACGGCTTGATTGTCGCAATGATCAGTTTCACGTTGATCCCCTCTGCTTCCCGGTCTGTCCGGCTTGTTTGCACTCGCAGCAAAAAAGCCTGACTGGCCGCGTTTAGGAACGCCGAGAGCAGCCAAACGCTGGGGAAATTTGCGGCGAGGTGCACAATTTTTGCACAGAATGAGGACAACGCCTAAAAATTGTGCACAATAAGGAAGCGATTTACCTGAAATTCAGACCTCAACTTCATTGGTCGGGCAAGGTATGGTGGCTCAAAACGATAACCGGGCAGAGTTCGGAAATGACAGATTCCAGGCGTCGCAAATCCCCTTTGGTTGCGGACAAAAGATACCCGTCCAGGGGTCGTAAACCCAAGGCGACCAAGCGCACCGCGAAACCTGCGGGCAAGAAGGCTGTCGCACGCAAGACCACCACCCGAAAGTCCACCCGTAAGAAAACACGTAACAAATCAGGTGGCAAAGGGGGCGGATTTTTCCGCCGCCTGATCCGTTGGCTCTGGCGTATGGTCTGGGGCGTGACCTGGCGCGTGGGGGCCGTGTGCGCGCTGTTGCTCGCGTTGGCGATCGGTGTTGTCTACACCTCACTGCCTGATGTCGATTCGCTGTTGGACGGACGCGCGCGGGGTTCCGTGACGATGCTGGACCGCGAGGGTAAGGTCTTTGCATGGCGCGGCGACCAATTCGGCGGTGTGATCACAGCAGATACGGTTTCACCGCATCTGAAACACGCGGTCATCGCGACCGAGGATAAACGGTTCTACCGTCATTTCGGTGTCAGCCCCCGTGGTGTGGCAAGTGCCGTGCGTATCAACCTTAGCGAAGGACGGGGGCCGTTGTCGGGCCATGGGGGCTCGACCATCACGCAGCAGACGGCCAAGTTGCTGTGTCTGGGTGTGCCGTATGATCCCGCCGAGTGGGAGTCAGAGGCCGCATACGAGTCCGATTGCCGACAGGGTTCGCTCTGGCGCAAGGCAAATGAGGCCGTCTATGCGATGGCGATGGAGGTGAAATACTCCAAGGACGAGATTTTGACGATCTACCTCAACCGTGCTTTCCTTGGCGCTGGCGCCCGCGGGTTCGAAGCCGCCAGCCAGCGTTATTTCGGTATTTCAGCGGCCGAGGTTTCACCGTCCGAGGCGGCGATGCTGGCGGGCTTGCTGGTCGCCCCCACCCGCTATGCGCCGACCAACAACCTGCAACGATCGCAGGACCGGGCGCGGCTTGTCGTTGGGTTGATGGAGGATCAGGGATACCTGTCCACCGCGCAGGCCAGCGAGGCGCGCGCACGGCCGGCACAACTGTCCGAGGCCGCGGCTGCGCGCGCAGGCGGGTATTTCGCCGATTGGGTCATGGCCAGCGGACCCGAGTTCTTTACCCGAAACACCACTGAGGATGTGGTGATCCGCACGACTCTGGATCAGCGGCTGCAGAAGTCGGCGGAAGAAGCGTTGCAATATATCTTTCAGGAAAAGGTGCGTGAAGGATCCAAGGCTCAGGCCGCGATTGTCGTGATGTCGGCGGATGGTGCGGTGCGCGCGATGGTCGGCGGGCGCAAGACCCGAGTCTCGGGTGCGTTCAATCGCGCCACACAAGCACTGCGCCAGACCGGATCATCTTTCAAACCTTTCGTCTATGCGACTGCGCTTGAGCTGGGCTATTCGCCGCTGGATACGGTGATGGACGAACCCTACTGCATCGATATTCCCGGTTCGGGACCATGGTGTCCCAAGAACTATACCAACAAGTTCTATGGCCGGGTGACATTGGCAGACGCGCTGATGAACTCGCTGAATATCCCGGCGGTGAAGGTGGCCGAGATATCGGGGCTTGATAACGTACGCACTGTTGCCAGCGGTTTTGGCATCGCAAACGACCTGGCCGAGGGGCCAGCTCTGGCGCTGGGCGCGTCCGAGAGCACGCTGATCGAGATGACCGGCGCTTATGCGGGTATCCTGAACGGCGGTTCGTCGGTCGAGCCTTATGGCCTGACTGAACTGAAGCTATTGGGCGATGAAACGCCTGTCATGGTGACGACAACTGGTATCGGCGAACGTGTGATCAACGATAAGGCGGCCAAGCAGCTGACCTGGATGATGGAGCGTGTGGTGTCCGAAGGGACCGGCGGGCGCGCGAAACTGCCGGGCTGGCAGGTGGCAGGCAAAACAGGTACAACGCAGGCCGCTCGGGATGCGTGGTTTGTCGGCTTCACGGCGGACTACGTGGCTGGTGTATGGATGGGGTATGATGACAACACGCCACTGTCCGGCGTTACCGGAGGTGGTCTGCCCGCCGAGATATGGAAAGAAACAATGGTCCGCGTGACCGAGGGGATGACGCCCACACCGCTGCCGATGTTGGCACCGGACCCGCCCGTCAGGACCGCTCAGCCACAGCAACAGCGTCGTAAAAAGCAAACCGGTTTGGATCGGGCCATCAATAACCTGTTGAACAACATTTTCGGGAATTGACCGGCCAAAGAAAAAGGCGGCGCACCGGGCAAGGCCTTGTGGTAAAATGTTGATGGGAGGTCAAAGTGACCTCCCATTTCTGTTTCAAGGTTAAATCCGAAATTTTAACGCCATCCAGCTCACCCAAAATCAATGTTAATTCCGCTCTTTAGCTGGTTTTAGATCCGGTCCTTTGCCTGAACGGCTGCGTGTCCGAAATTCGCTTAGAGGGGGATTATGCACGAAGCCACACATGACCCGTCTAACACCAATCTAGCGACGCCGTTCCTGACATCCGACAAAAAGCGGTGGAACTGCTAAGTGTATTCGAGTGTTCGAAGATCGGATGAATAACAAAAGGTGCTGCGGGAGAACGATTAGTCTTTGTTCGATACTTTGTTGCTCTTGATTTCGTAAACATCCGCAGAT
>NZ_JBWVBA010000016.1:0-51337 GCF_057221005.1 Ruegeria sp. HKCCD7628 | reverse complement strand
TGTATCCAGTAAGTCGCTGACTTTGGCCTTTCCAAATGTTTGCGACACATCCGTCGTAAACTTCTTTGAGGACCAACGTCGGCGACATGATTTGCAACAAATCTCCAGAAACGCATAGCTTTGCAGAGCCCACACCACATTGCCTTCGGCATCATAGGTGATAGGAAGCTTAGTGGCGCCGATGAACCCGTCGGAAACGTCCTCGAAAGAATGACGATTGCTGATCCAGCAGTTCATAGGCGGCAGCATTGGCAGCTTTGGTATGAGTGCTGGCCAGACTCGCATCCGCCTTCCATGCGGTCACGACAATGTGGGCTAACGTTGAGTGCAATGTTTCATCAAGGCCGCTTTACTTGGCGGTCTGCGCGATTGGGCTCAGACCCAACGTGTCGATACGGCGGAACAGGATGACGGCCGGCCGGGCGATCGGATGCATGGTCAGCGACACCGCCAGCGCCAGTTCCTCGCGGGCCAGTTCCGAGATGACGCGCGAGCTGACCCGCCCGGGCGAATTGCCAGCAGCATGGTCCCTGCGGCCAGTATGGGTGCAGGTCAAAGGTCAGCGCGACATAAAAAGCCCTGATGTACTGCCCGGTGACTTAACAGAACACGCTGGTCATTAGCGTTCTGCCGCCCCGAAACACACGGGCAAAATCGACGATTGTAAGACTCAGGCCCAATCAAAACATGATAAAGGCCCGCGCTAGCGACAAGATCATCTCAATCGCTAGTTACGTTTTTCCCTCCCGATGGTGCCTGTTGTTCCGGGCCTCCCCGACCGTCAGGCTTTGAATTCGACCGCGAATGCGTAATTGTCCAGCCTACGGGCCAGGTTATCCTGACCGGTGCCCGCTTTCAGCCGCGCGACGATCCCGCGCTGGCTGTCGGGTGTGACTTCAAGGCTGTCGATCGTGGCCTCCACCGCCTCGGCCTCGGCGCGGATGGTGCGCTCGATCTCGAGCGTGTTGAGCGTGGGTTTGTGGATTTTTCCGATGGCCGTCAGCGGCAGTTCATCCAGTCGGATGAACGCCTTGGGCAACGCGGCGCGTTCCGGGATATGGTCCTGCGCGTATGCGGCCAGATCCTGTGGAGGCACATCGCGGCCCGTTGTGGATTGGTAATACAGCACGGGCAGCTCGCCGGCCTTTTCGTCGGGTCGGCCGATGGCAGTGGCCAGAACGATATCGGGATGGGCGTGCATCGCCTCTTCGATCATCTTGGGGTCGATGTTGTGGCCGCCGCGAATGATCAGCTCTTTCTTGCGGCCGGTCATCCAGAAATAGCCATCCGCATCCTGCCGCGCCAGATCACCCGAGTTGAACCAGCGTTCGCCGTCGATATCGAAAAAGATGCCCCGGTTCTGACTGTCGATCATGTAGCCTTCGAACACGTTGCGCCCCGAGATCATGATCACGCCGACCTCGTTCGTATCAGCCCAGCGATCAAATTCGTCATTGGCGTTCAGCACGGCGCAGCGCATCTTTTGATAGGGCAGGCGCAGGCCGATGGACCGGATCCGGGTGCCACCATCGGGGTCGCGGGGGTTCAGAGAAGAGGCCACCGCGCCTTCGGTCATGCCATACCCTTCGACAATGGGAATGCCGGTGGTGCTGACGAAGCGGTTGAACAGCTCAACGGGCATCGGCGCGGCACCGCAGGCGGCGAATTTGATCGAGGACAGATCGGCCCCGTCAATCGGCACATCCAGCAATGCGGAATAGACCGTGGGGACACCCGAGAAAGTCACGATTTTGTAGCGTTCGGCGATCTTCCAGAAATTTGGGATGACCCCATCCCCACGATAGCCCTGCGGGATGGCCAGAACGATATGGCCGCCTTTCAGCAGAACCAGCAGGCCGGTCACCAGAATGGCGTTGGAATGAAACAGCGGCAGCCCACACAGCGCGGCAGAACCCGGTTCGAACGTGTTTGGGTTGAACTGGCTGATGGACCAGACGTCAAACGCCTCGGAGGCGTGACTGCGCCGCGCGATCTTGGGCAGGCCGGTGGTGCCGCCGGTACACAGCATGGTCGAAATATCCGACGGTTTGGGCGGATCGAACTCCAGCGCATCGGCCCGCGCGCCCCGGATCATGGTGGCAAACCGCGTCACCGGAAGGGTGCGCCCGCCGACATTCAGCGACGATTTGCGGGTTTTGCTGACCAGCCGCAACGCCGTACCCACCGCGCCATCCATCCAGTCAAAGACGGAGCAGGTCACGATCCGGCGCAGGCTGGGCACCGATGCCGCCGCCGCCTGACATTTTTGCCAGATGTCCGTCTTTGGCGTTTTCTCAAGCGTCACCAGGATTTTGGCATTTGCCGCACGCAGCAGGTCGGCGATCTGGTCGGCCTCAAGCAGCGGGTTGATGGCCAGAACCTGCCCCGCTGCCGATCCCCCCCAGATGGTGAAATGGGTCTCGGGCAGGTTGGGCAGCACATAGGCCACCACATCCTCGCGCCCGATCCCCAGCCGTCGCAGCGCGTTGGCGGTCTGGGTCACCTTGGCAGACAGCTCACGATGGCTGAGCGTGCGGGGCCGGTCATAGGCATTCCCCGTCACGAAAAAGCTGAGCGCAGGGTAATCGGGGTTGAGCGACGTTCCCTGCAGCAGCGCCTCGTAGGTTGTGCCCGGGATATCCCGGTTGTCAAGCGGAATGGCCTCGAACGCTTGGATATCCGTGTGGGCGGTGAAACCGTCTTTGAGGTGGGTCATTACGTTCATCTGGTGTGGTGATCCTGGGAAAGGGCGAAGTGTGGCGGCTCAGTCGATCTTGCGCCTGCGGAACCGCCAGGACTGCATCTTCATCAGGACCCGGAAGTTCGGGTTGCCCCAGGGCGGCCCCACCAATGAGGTGGAGTTGAACTTGCCCTTGCGCACGATGCCCTTGGCTTTGGAAAAGGTTCTGAACCCTTCCTCTCCGTGATAGTGCCCCATGCCCGATGGCCCGATGCCGCCAAAGGAAATGTCATCGACCCCCACATGCGAGACCGTGTCATTGATACAGGCGCCGCCCGAATGGGTGCGGTCCAGAACCTGATCGGCGCGGGCCGTGTCCCAGTCAAAGTAATACAGCGCCAGCGGGCGTGGGCGGGCGTTGACATAGGCGATTGCGTTGTCAAGCCGGTCATAGGGGATGACGGGCAGGATCGGGCCAAAGATCTCCTCCTGCATCACCAGCATGTAATCCGAGGCGTTCAGAACCAGCGTCACCGGCATCTTGCGTGTGTCGTCAAAGCTCTCTCCTTTGGGGTTGATCTCGATGATCTCGGCCCCTTTGTCGGCGGCGTCCTTCAGATATCCCTCAAGCCGGGCCTTCTGCCGGTCCGAAATGATGGCGGTATAGTCCTTGTTGTCGCGCAGCTTTGGATAGGCTTTGGTCATCGCGTCGGAAAAGGCGCTGGCAAAGGCGTTGACCTTGTCACGCGGACACAGGGCATAGTCGGGCGAGACGCAGATTTGCCCCGCATTGAACCCTTTGCCGAACCCGATCCGCCGCGCGGCTTCATCGATTGGAAAATCCTGATGGATGATGGCCGGGGACTTGCCCCCCAGCTCCAGCGTGACCGGGGTCAGGTTTTCGGCTGCCGCGCGCATGACGATCTTGCCGACCTGGGTTGATCCGGTGAACACCAGATGATCGAACGGCAACTGAGTAAAGGCGGTGGCGACCTGGGCATCGCCGGTGATCACGGTGACTTCGGTTGCGTCAAATGTCTCGGCTATTATCTCGCGCAGCAGATCGCCCGAGGCCGGGGCAAATTCAGACGCTTTGATCATCGCCCGGTTGCCCGCCGCCAGCGCCCCGATCAACGGTGAGACCCCAAGGAAAAACGGAAAGTTCCAGGGCACCACGATGCCAACAACACCAACGGGCTGGTAGCGTACCTCGACCCGTCCGGGCCGGATGGTCATGGGCGCATGCCGCTTTTGCGGGCGCATCAGCTTGCGCAGTCGTTTGCGGTAATAGGCGATCCCGTCCAGCAAGGGCATGATCTCGGCCAGTTGCGTTTCCGCCGCCGCCCGGTTCGAGAAATCCTTGTTCGCCGCTGCGATGATCCGCGCGCGGTTGTCCAGCAAGGCGTTGTGCAGCTTGTCCAGCCACCGGATACGTGTGGCGCGGTCCGGCAACGGATCTGCCAGCGCGGCCTGTTTTTGCGCCAGCAGCAGGCTCTCAAGATCCGGGGCTTCGGCACGAAAGGGGGTCAGATGAGGTGCGGACATTTTGTGTATCCTTTCGGTCAAATGGGGGGCAGGGCGTCAGGCGGCGTCAGTTATGCCCATGGCGGCATGGATGGCTTTCTTGCGTTCCAGCCAGTCGCCTTCTTCGCCGGGGGCAGGCATGGTCATGGCACCTTCGACAACCCAATTGAATTCCACCCCGATCAGCTTGACCAGCACGGTTTCTGGGTCCAGCTTGGCAACCTGCGCGACCTGCGTGTGCAGATTTCGGTTCAATTGTTCATAGAGATCATCGCCGCGATTTCCGCCAATCCGTACATTGCCGTTCAGGCCCAGAAACGCCCCCCGGCGCATGCGGTAGCCTGTCATGAAGATGACGTTCACAAATTCCGGGGGTGCGCCGGTCAGCCCGCAATGCACATCGGTGATGGTCTGGGCGATGTCAAAGCGCATCTGTTCGGGCAAAGGCTTGCGGGTCGCGATGGTATACAGCGGCATGAGTGCGCTCCTTACTGGTTGAAACGGGTGATCAGCACCCCGTTGCGCCGTTTCGAGCGCATCAGCCGAAAGGTCATCCTGGTCAGAAACAGAAACCGTCCCAAGGGCGAGAGCCTTTCAAGATTGCCGCTCAGCACTTCTTGGAACCGCGTCTCGTCAAACGCCACGAACGAGGTCTGATCCGGGTGCTGCCCGGTGATCGCGCGCCAGTTCCGATCCAGTTCAAGCAAAAAGGGTTCGCGCTTATCATTCGAAAATCCGTCGGGCACCGCAACGGAACAGGATGATGATCGTGACCATTTCCGATCCGTGATCGTGTGCTGGGCATCGGCCACGTTCCAGATCACGGTCAGCTTGTGGGCGCCAACATGTTGCCGGTAGAGATCCCGCAACGACGCCTCAAGCTGTTTATCTGCTCAAGCGATATTTGACCGTCCTGAATGGCGATAAGTGATTTCATGATGTGCTCCCACCCTAAAACGACCAGTGGGCGGGGGATATGTCGATGTCACGTCCTGCCAGTTTTTTGACATTTTCCGCCAAACGCAGTAGCCAATGAGGATGATTAAACCTGACCAGACACGATTGCCGGGCAGTATCCGTATTTTGTGTGAGGCCGCGCCCGGGTTCGGCGTTTGTGCCGAAAATTGCCTGGAGGAAACGGGTCTGACCCTGTTCGAATTGTACGATTCCGCGACAAAGGTGACGATCGGGCAGGAATTGACGGCGATCCGGAATTTCCTGCGTCACAAACCCTACGAGCCCGGTCTTGGCATCGGAATTGGCCGCCGCATCCGACTCGAAACACTGGGGATCTGGGGTTATGCCCTGTTGTCCAGCCCGACCTTCCGTGCCAGCCTCGCCACTGCGATGGACTATGCGCGCCTGTCATTCATGATCGCACGGATGGACCTGGTCGAGCAGGGCGACGAGGCGCTGATCACCTTCGATACATCGCCGTTGCCGCAAAACCTGCGAAAATTCCTACTGGAGCGGCACCTGACCGTTCTGTTCAACTTTGCCTCTGTCTTATTGCCTGAAAGTCTTGCGGCGGCGACGACGTTTCGCACCATGGAATATGACGCAGGTTTTGCCACCGTATTGAACCGGGAACTTGGGCTGGTTGTCGAATGCAGCAACCGAATGAATGCGGTGGTGATCCCTCGGTCGCTGCTGGATTTGCCCCTGCCGCAACATGACCCCGAGAAGCTGGCCATGTGCCTCAAGCAATGCGAGGCGCTTCAGGGCAGCGGCACGCAGAACACCTGGACGGCGCAGGTTCAGGATGCGATTCTGTCGGATATCTCGAACGCGCCGACGATCAAATCGGTGGCTCAGACCCTAAAGACCAGCGACCGGACGCTCGCCAGGCGGCTGGCCGAGGAAGGGTCAAGTTTTCGTACCATTCTTGTCCGGGTCCGGCTGGCTATCGCGCATGAGTTGCTGACGACCACCAACCTGAGCGTATCCAAGGTCGCTTGGCGCGCGGGCTATGCCGAACCGTCAAGTTTCGTGCGCGCGTTCACAAAGGAGTACGGATACACGCCGGGCAAAGCAGGGCGGAATATTTGAGTGGGTGTCAGCTGAACTGTGCCTTCTGGTTGGCGAAGCACAGTGCCAGATAGTCATACACTGCGCGAATACTGGGGTTTTCGTGCAATTCGGGGTGCGCGGTCGGCCAGATCTCCATTTCGATCAGAGGTTCTTTCTCTAGAACGTGCACAAGGACATGATGGCGCGCGGCGTGAAGGCTGTAGATCGGGCCAATGCCCAAATGGGCGCGAACGGCCCGCATCACCCCCAGAACATTGCGCAGACGCAGCGCCGTATTGCCATGGCGGGTGACGGCATCGACTTCGGAAGCGAACCTGCGCGACCCTTCGATGGCGATGGTGCGATGATCGGACAGATCGGCAATGGTCTGTGGGGCACCGAACTTTTCGACATAGGTCACCGACGCGTAATAGCCGACTTTCTTGGCTATCAGTTCTTTCTGGGTCGGGCGTACAAGCCGGATCGCCACATCCGAATTCCGGTTGAGAAGGTCGGTCAAACGATTGTCAGTGACCATTTCAATGGAAATTTCGGGGTAGGCTGTAACAAACTCGGGCAGTTGATCGATAAGCCATGCATTTGTGACGGCCTCGGTTGCGGAAATCCGCACGGTGCCCCCCAGAGTGTCTTTGCCTTCCCAGGCGTTGCTTTCGATTTTCTTGGAGGTCAACTGCATCTGCTGAGCGATAGCCTGCAGGCGCTTGCCCGCCTCGGTCACTTTGAAATGCCGCGGGCCGCGCACCAGAAGCTGTGCGCCCAGCTGTTCTTCCAGCGTTGCGATGCGGCGACTGAGCGTAGGCTGACTGATCCGCAGACCGATTGCGGCCTGTGTCAGACTGCCGACCTCGACAGTTGCCAGAAAATCGCGGACGCCGTTCCAGTCCAGCGGTTCATTCATCGGTGCTCCCATCGCTATTGTGCCCGTTTGAAACTGCAAAAAAACACTGCAAGATGTCAGAGAGTGCAGGGGCGCAACAGCTCAATACACTATTCATTTTTGAATGAATGCTATACTTAAGCGGCAATTTCCCGTCAAAAAAGAATATGCATCATGGTGTAGATGATCCGTCAGCGGGTTGAGCAACCATAGGTGGAAAGAGGAGGACCACCAATGGTGTTGCGGATGCAGCGGACACCCGACGCTACACAGGCCGGGTTGTGGCAGGCGACCAATTCCTCCCAAATGATCGCGCAAGCGAAACGAGCATAGCAAGGAATCGTGACAGTATGACACGCCCCATCAGCCTGGAATACAACGGCGAGGTTGCCGTCATTCAATCCGACAATCCGCCCATGAATCCTTTGTCGCATGCGGTTCGGTCCGGGCTGCAGGACGCCTTTTTACAAGTGATGTCAGAGGGTAAGGCACGGGCGATTGTTCTGATCTGCGAGGGCCGCAGTTTCTTTGCCGGCGCCGACATCCGGGAATTCGGCGGCCCGATGCTAGAGCCGGTTTTGCCAGATCTGATCAATCAGATCGAATCCTGTCCGATCCCTGTTGTGTCGGCGATTCACGGCACAGCGCTGGGTGGCGGCCTCGAAGTGGCGATGGGCACGCATTACCGCGTGGCGGCTGACTCGGCCCGGTTGGGTTTGCCCGAAGTTAGTTTGGGGGTTTTACCCGGCGCAGGCGGCACGCAACGCCTGCCGCGTTTGGTGCCGATGGATGAGGCGGTTGGCATGATTACTGGTGGTCACCCGATCAAGGCGCAAAAGGCGATTGAGATCGGGCTAGTCGACAAGGTGGTGCCCCTGGCCGATTTGCGGGCTGAGGCGCTGGCTTTTGCGCAGGCTTTGATCCGCGACGGGAAATGTCCCCGACCCACCAGCGTAAATGACTGCGATCAGATGAATGAGAACCGGTTTGCGGCTCTGTGCGGCAAGGTGCGAAAATCGGCGCGCGGAGCGGTTGCGCCATTAAAATGCCTTGAGGCGCTTGAGGCCGCCATGCTGTTGCCCTTCGATGAAGGTCTGGCGAAAGAACGGGCGCTGTTTTTGGATCTTGTGCAAAGCGATCAGCGCGCGGCCTTGACCCATGCATTCTTTTCCGAACGGCAGGTGGGCAAGCTTCCGGAAATCAAAGGGGTCAGCCCCAGGGACATTGTCACTGTCGGGGTTGTTGGTGGCGGCACGATGGGGGCGGGCATCACTGTATGCTCTCTTTTGTCCGGCCTTGACGTGACACTGATCGAACGCGACGCCGAGTTCGTTGATCGGGCAACCTCGACCGTTTCAAAGCTGCTGATGGGAGCCGTGAAGCGTGGCAAGCTCAGCCAGCAGGCCTGTGACTCGATCCTGTCCGGCAGCTTCCGCACCTCGACCGACTATACGGATCTGGCGCAGGCTGATCTGGTGATCGAAGCCGTGTTTGAAAGCATGGAGGTCAAGAAAGAGATTTTTGGCACGCTGGATCAGGTCTGCCGTCCGGGCGCGATTTTGGCATCGAACACCTCATATCTGGATCTGAACGCGATTGCGCAGATGACAGGCCGGCCTGCTGATGTGATCGGGTTGCATTTCTTCTCACCCGCCCATGTGATGCGACTGCTCGAAGTTGTGGTGGGTGATGCCACGGCCCCGGATGTGACGGCGACGGGCTTTGCGCTGGCCAAAAAGCTGGGCAAGATCGCGGTGCGCGCGGGGGTCTGCGACGGGTTCATCGGCAACCGCATTCTGTCGCAGTATCAAAAGGCGAACAACGCGACGGTTCTGGCCGGGGCCAGCCCGTTTGACGTCGACGCGGCGCTGACCGGGTTTGGTCTGGCGATGGGGCCTTTTGCCGTGGGCGATTTGGCCGGGCTGGATATCGGCTGGGCCAACCGCAAACGTCTGGCCCCCACGCGCAACCCCGGAGAGGTCTATCCCGAATTCGCCGACCGCCTGTGCGAGATGGGCTGCTTTGGTCGCAAGACGAGCCGGGGGTTTTACATCTATGACGATGCAGCGCCCAATGGCCGCCCCGACCCCGAGGTTGAAGAGATCATCGCCGAAGAGCGCGCGGAAAAGGGCATTGCTCCACGTGCGATCGACGCGTCAGAGATCGTGGACCGCTATATGGCAGCGATGGTGAATGAGGCCGCGCGGATTGTCGAAGAAGGCATCGCGCTGCGGCCGCTGGACGTGGATGTGACCTTGCTAAACGGCTACGGCTTTCCACGCTGGCGCGGTGGGCCAATGCAGTATGCCGACACCGTTGGTATTTCCAAAATCCTGTCTGATATTAACCGCTTTGCCGATGACGACCCGCATTTCTGGCAGGCGGCCCCATTACTAGAACGTCTGGCGCAAGAGGATCGTTCCTTCGCTAGCCTGAACACCCAAGGAGAGTAGCCGATGAAACACGCTGTCATCGTATCCACCGCCCGCACTGGGCTTGCCAAGTCTTATCGCGGGGCGTTCAACGAAACGCACGGCGCGACCATGGGCGGCCATGTCATCGAACATGCGGTCAAACGCGCCGGTATCGACGGGGCCATGGTCGAAGACGTATTCATGGGCTGTGGCTATCCCGAAGGCTGGACCGGGGCCAATATCGGGCGCCAGTCCGTGCTGCGCGCAGGGTTGCCAGTGACGACCTCGGCCAGCACCGTGAACAGGTTCTGTTCCTCGGGCCTGCAAACGGTCGCCATGGCCGCTCATGCCATCGTGATGGAGGGGGCCCCGGCCGCGATTGGTGCCGGTGTTGAAAGCATCAGCCAGATGCCTCCGACCCGCCCGCCGCAATCGCGCGAGGCGTGGCTGGAGGCGCATAAGCCCGACGTCTACATGGCGATGATCGAAACGGCGGATGTGGTCGCCAAACGCTATGGTATCAGCCGCGAGGCGCAGGACGAACTGGCGCTGGAAAGTCAGCAACGCACGGCTGCGGCGCAGGCCGCCGGCAAGCTGGATGACGAGATCGTTCCGATCACCGTCACGCAGGCGTACAAGGACAAGGAAACCGGCAAGGTGACCCGCAAAGATGTGACTTTTGCGATGGATGACTGCAACCGCCCCAACACCACGCTTGAGGGCCTGTCCAGCTTGGCCCCGGTGCGCGGCGACGGGCAGTTTGTCACCGCAGGCAATGCAAGCCAGCTGTCGGATGGGGCGGCGGCACTGGTCCTGATGGACAGCGATGTTGCAGCCCGCGAAGGGGTGGAGCCTCTGGGCGCGTTCAAGGGGTTTGTGGTTGCGGGATGTGAGCCAGACGAGATGGGGATCGGCCCGGTCTTTGCGGTACCGCGCCTGCTGGAGCGTCATGGGCTCAAGGTCTCGGATATCGACCTTTGGGAGTTGAACGAAGCCTTCGCCAGCCAGGCACTGTATTGCCGGGACCGGTTGGAGATTGATCCGGCGATCTGCAACGTCAATGGTGGTTCGATCTCGATCGGGCACCCCTTTGGCATGACCGGGGCGCGCATGACGGGCCACCTGCTGATCGAGGGCAAGCGCCGTGGCGCAAAGCTGGGCATTGTGACCATGTGCATCGGCGGCGGCATGGGTGCCGCGGGCCTGTTCGAGATCTTCTAACAAAGGCGCTGCAATGGATCTGACTTACAGCACCAAAGACGAGGCTTTTCGCGCCGAAATCCGCGCCTGGCTGAAAGATACCCTGCCCAAAGACCTGTCCGAAAAGGTACGTCTGGGCAAACGCCTTAGCAAAGCTGACATTGAACTGTGGCACAGCTTGTTGAACGCGCGGGGGTGGCTGGCGCCAAACTGGCCACGTGCCTATGGCGGATGTGAATGGAACGCCGTGCAGCGGCATATCTTTGAAGAGGAATGTTGTCTGGCCCATGCGCCGCGCAACCTGCCTTTTGGTCTGAGTATGCTGGCCCCGGTGCTGCTGGCCTTTGGGTCCGAGGCGCAGCGTCAGCGTTTCTTGCCGCGTATTCTGGATGGTCAGGATTGGTGGTGCCAGGGCTATTCCGAACCGGGAGCGGGGTCGGATCTGGCGGCGGTCAAGACACGGGCTGTGCGGGAGGACGATCACTATGTGGTCAACGGACAAAAGACCTGGACCACGCTGGGCCAGCACGCCAACTGGATTTTCTGTCTGGTGCGCACCGACCCCGAGGCCATAAAGCAAGAAGGGATTTCCTTTCTGCTGATCGACATGAACACGCCGGGCGTCACTGTCCGTCCGATTGTTCTGATCGACGGCGAGGCCGAGGTGAATGAGGTGTTCTTCGACGATGTCCGCGTGCCCGTCGAGAACCTTGTGGGCGAGGAAAACAAGGGCTGGACCTATGCCAAATACCTGCTGACCCATGAACGCACCAATATCGCAGGCGTCGGGTTTTCGAATGCCGCGCTGGCGACGTTGAAAAAAGTGGCCGGTCAGGTGCAGTCAGGCGGGCGGCCGCTGGCCGAGACGCCGTTGTTCGCGGCGCGTATGGCGCAGGTTGAAATCGACCTGATGGCGATGGCCATGACCAATCTGCGGATGGTGTCAGAGGCGGCCAGCGGCAAGGCACCGGGGGCCGAAAGCTCGATGCTCAAGATCAAGGGGACGGTGATCCGGCAAGAGCTGACCTCGTTGCTGCGCCGCGCCATCGGACCTGACGCGCAGCCATTTCAGAGCGATTTCCTGAACGGCGGCCACAACGCCGAAGAACTTGGCCCGGAACACGCCGCCGGGGCGGGGCCGAACTATCTGAACATGCGCAAATTGTCGATCTTTGGTGGCTCGAACGAGGTGCAGCGCACGATCATCACCAAGTCGATTCTGGAACTGTAACGGAGCCCGTCAGATGGATTTCAATCATACCGAAGAACGGGTCATGCTGCGCGACACGCTGCAGCGGTTTCTGGGGGACAGCTATACGCACGACCATCGTCGCGCGGTGATCGCCTTGGAGCGGGCCTATGATGAAACGGTTTTCAGCGCACTGGCCGAACTGGGCGTTCTGGGGGCCTTGTTCACTGAAGAGCAGGGCGGTTTTGGGGGCCACGGGTTTGACCTGTCCGTGGTGTTCGAGGAACTGGGCCGCGCAGGTGTGATCGAGCCGATGCTGTCCGCCCTTCTGTCGGGCAGCATATTGGCGGGGATGGGCCGTGACGACCTGGTGGCAGAGATCATCACGGGCGAGCAGATCATCGCTCTGGCCCATGGTGAGACGGACGCGCGCTATGACCTGAACCATGTCGCGACCACCGCGCAGGCGCAGGGCGACGAACGGGTGCTGACCGGGACCAAGACCAATGTGCTGTTTGGCGCGCAGGCCGGACATCTGATCGTCAGCGCCCGCGAAAGCGGCGATGTCCGGGACGAGGCCGGGATATCCCTGTTTCTGGTCCCGATTGACGCTGAGCGTCTGACAGTGGTCGATCACCCTAATCTGGACGGCACCTTGGGCGCGACCGTGACGCTGCAGCAGGTGCGTCTGGACTCCGCCGCGCGCCTGGGGCAGGCAGGTGCAGGTATTGAGGTTATCGAGGCTGCGGTGGCCCGCGCCCTGACCGCGCTGAGCGCCGAGGCGCTTGGTGCAATGGAGGCTGCCCGCGATCTGACGGTTGCCTATCTGAAAGAGCGCAAGCAATTCGGTGTTCCGATTGGCAAGTTTCAGGCCCTCCAGCGCCGAATGGCCGATATGCTGATCGAGATCGAGCAGGTCCGCTCGGGCGTCATTCTGGCTGCCGGTCATCTGGACGGGCCCCGCCCCGAGCGGGAACGCCATGTCAGCGCCTCCAAGAACCTGGTGGGACGGGTGGCAGCCCTGGTCGCGGAAGAGTGCATTCAGATGCATGGCGGGATCGGGATGACGGACGAATATGCTCTGTCACACTATGCGCGTCGGCTGACCATGATCGACCATCAGTTCGGCGACGTGGACCATCACCTGATGCGGTTCACCGCGTTCGGAGCGGAACAATCATGGCGGATACCGAATTGAAACGCTGGCCGCTGAAACTGGCGCAAACGCTGGGGTATTCAGTAGGGTTTAGCCGCGAAACCCAACAGGCCTTTTGCGTGTTGGAGATGGGTGATCTGCACCGGAACCCACGCGGGTCCATTCATGGGGGCATAACGGCAACGATGCTGGACACGGTTGGAGGGTTAACGGCCAGCCTGTCGGAAAACCCAGACTCGGTGATGCCTGCTCTGACCATGACGCTGACGATCAACTACGTGTCCGCAGTGGCCTCGGGGCGGTTGCGCGCTGTGGGGCGGGTGACGGGTGGCGGCCGTAAGACCAAGTTCGTCGATTGCGAATTGCGCGACGAGGCGGACGCGCTGATTGCGACTTCGACCGGTGTGTTCAAACTATTGCCCGACCAGCGGGCCGGAGGAGGCAAATGACTGATAATGTCAAAACCGAGCGGCGGGGCCATGCGCTGATCATCTGGAACTGCAACGCCGCTATGCGCAACGCGCTGACGCCTGACTATTATGACGGGGTGATTTCCGGGGTGCAGGAGGCCGCCGCTGATGATGGCGTCGCGGCAATCGTTCTGGCCGGTGAGGGTGATTTCTTTTGCGCCGGGGGTGACCTGAACGCGCTGCAGGAACGTCGCGCCCTGACCTATGAACAACGGCAGGACAAGATCGACAAGCTAGGCGATGTTATTCGCAGCCTGCGCACCAGTCCAAAGCCCGTTGTCGCCGCGGTTGAAGGCGGCGCAGCGGGGGCGGGTGTTTCCATTGCAATGGCCTGCGACATGATCGTGGCGGCCGAGCAGGCGAAGTTCACACTGGCTTATGTTCGCGCCGGGCTGGTGCCCGACGGGGCCGTCACCTATGCGCTCAGCCGGGCTCTGCCCCGTGCCACGCTGGCGCGTATGGCGATGATGGCCGAGCCGCTCGGGGCCAGCCGACTGCTGGATCTGGGCGTGATCACCGAAACCACCCCCGCGGGCGAAGCGCTGGCGCGCGCCTGCGCGCTGGCCGATCGCTTGTATCAGTTTCCCCCGCAGGCACTGGCCGAGATCAAGCAGTTGCTGAATGCCGCCGAGTCCTCGGATTTCGAAAGCCACCTGACACGCGAGCGGGACGCCATGGCGCAGGCTCTTGGCGGGGATGAGGCCCTGACCGGCATCACCGCGTTTCTGAACAAAAAAGCCCCGATTTTCCGCGAAGGAGATTGAAATTGGCCCAGACTGCCACCCGACCAAAAATGTTTGATACCCCAGTGACCCGCACCTACGGCACCAGACTGCCCGTGGTCGCCGGTGGCCTGCAATGGCTGGCCAATGCCGACTATGTCTCTGCGGCGGGCAAGGCGGGGATCCTCTCGTTCATCACAGCCGCCTCGTTCCCCGAGACCGGCGATCTGCGCTCGGAGATCCGCCGATGCCGCGACATGTGCGAAGGCGTGCCGTTTGGGGTCAACGTTTCGATGATCCCGAAGCTGGTGCCAGGTGAAAAGACCGAAGACATCTTTCGCCTGATCGCCGACGAAGGCGTGCGGTTTGTCGAAACATCCGGGCGCAGCCCCGAGGCATTCATGCCGATCCTCAAGGATGCGGGGATTGTCACCCTGCACAAGGTGCCGTCGCTGCGCTATGCGGTTAAGGCGGAACAGGTGGGCGTCGACATGGTCTCGATCGTGGGGGCGGAATGCGGCGGGCATCCGGGCCTGGATATGGTCGGCAGCATGGTCAATGCCGGTCTGGCGGGCGAACGCCTGACGATCCCGTGGCTGGTGGGCGGTGGGTTCGGCCACGGCAAACAGGTAACTGCGGCGCTGGCGATGGGCGCCTCGGGTGTGGTCATGGGCACGCGTTTTCTGGTGGCCGAAGAGTTGCAGGCCCATCCCGGTTACAAGCAGGCGCTGATCGACGCGTCCGAACTGGATACGGCCCTGACCATGCAATCGGTGCGCAACACCGTGCGCAGTCTGCGTAACGAAACCACCGCCATCGTGTCGCAGCTGGAGCGTGACAATCCCGACATCGGTATCGGCGGCCTGATGGAACATGTCGCGGGCAAGATCGGTCGGAAGGCCTATGAAACGGGGGACGTGTCGCGTGGGATTTTGTCGGCGGGCCATGCGTTGGGATTTGTCGACCGGGTCGAGCCTTTTGCAGCCATCGTTGACCGGCTTGAGGCCGAAGCCCTTGGCGCGTTGTCGCATCTGGGTGCGGTTGCCTGAGCACGCGCATCCAGCATTCACATGTGAATAGTAAGAATATGAATTTGGGCGTTACTACCTGATTTTGAATTTAACTATAGTCAAGTTCAAGACAGGACTGACGGAGGGAGGAAGGCGATGCCTTCAGCGGAAAATCAAAAGCCGGTCGCCTTGGCAATCGGGGCGGGGGACGGGATCGGGGCGGCGTTTGCGCGCCGGTTTGCCCGGGCCGGGTATCGCGTGGTCATCGCGCGACGGGATGCAGAGAAATCCGCCGCGCTGGTGGCCGAGCTGGCCGCCGAAGGGCATGAGTTGCACGCCTTTTCGCTGGATGCGCGAGACGAAGATCAGGTTGTGGGCTTTTTCGACAAGGTCGAGGCCGAGATGGGCCCGATCGAGGTGGCACTTTACAATGCCGGATCGAACTCGCCCTTTCCGTTTCTGGAAACCAAATCCACCATGTTCCGCAAAATTTGGGAACTGGCCTGTTTCGGCGGTTTCCTGACCATGCGCGAGGCCGCCTCTCGCAGGGTGCCGCGCGGCAAGGGGACGATCCGCCGCCATCAGGATCGGCACGAGATCTACGGTCAGGCCCCGGTCGCAGTCGATGTGGCGCGCGCATATTTCCTGCGGATGGCGCAGAAAGCCGCGCGACAGGTCATGACCGGCGCGCCTTATCTGCTGGGTGAGACATTCACTCTGGCCGATATCTTGCTTGTCACCTGCCTGCGGTTTGCCGATCGCATGGGGGTCAAGCGTCCGGCCGAATTCGACGACTATTTCCAAAGACTGACAGGCAGACCCGCCTTTCAGGCAGCTATGAAAGCGAACCACACATGACCGATGAGATGCAGAAGACCGGCCCCTTTGCCGGTATCAAGATTGTCGACGTGACCGCTGTGATCTCGGGGCCGTGTTCAACCGGTATCCTTGGCGATCAGGGGGCGGATGTGATCAAGGGGGAACCCCCCACAGGCGACATCATGCGCGCCCGGGGCAAGGTGGCGGGGTTCACCCCGGCCTTTGTATCGTGCAATCGGGGTAAGCGGTCGGTTGCGCTGGGACTACAAAAAGCGGGTCTATGATCCGGTGGTGCAGGCCCTGTCGGGGCTGGCCGATATGCAATCTGATCCTTTGACCGGTCGGCCCAAGATGATCCGTTCAGTCGTGGTGGACAAGATCACCGCCGTCTATGCCGCTCAGGCTGTTTCGGCCGCGCTTTACAGCCGGTCGGTGACGGGGCAGGGGCAGCATGTGGAAGTCTCGATGCTGGATGCGACACGAATTTCAACTGGTTGACGGCATGGCGCCCGTGGCCGTTGTCGGCAAGGAAGAGGATGCTTCCAACACGCCCCATGACATGATCTTTCCCACCTCGGACGGCTTTGTCACGGTCGGGGCAATCTCGGGCAAGGAATGGGTGGGTCTGTGCAAGGCGATGGACCGCCCTGACCTGATCAAAGACCCACGATTTGCCACCCCCAGCCAGCGCGAAATCAACCGTCAGGAACGGCTGGAACTGATCGAAGAGGTCGTTTCGACCTGTGCGACGGCCGAACTGCTTGCCTCGCTCGAATGGCATGATGTGCCCTGCGCGCCCGTGTTGCGCCGACATCAGCTGTTCGACGATCCTCAGGTGTTGCACAATGAGGTGGTCGAAGTGGTCGATCAGCAAGGTCTTGGCCCCGTCCGTCAGGCGTGTGGTGCGGCAAAGTTCTCCAACCATGTGCCGCGTCCGATCACGCAGGCTCCGGCCCTGGGCGAACATACCGAAGCGGTCCTGCAAGAGTTGGGTTTTAGCATGGCGGAACGTGCAAAGGCTGAATAACCTGCACGGAACATTGCGGCAAAAAGGAAAGCCTCGTGAAGCGCATTCATGACATCCTGTTGAACGGCGCACCGGACGCGGTTGCGATTGTCGATCATGACGGCACTGTGTTTACCTATGGCGCGTTGCAGGCGATGATCAAGGACGCCGCTGCGGGTTTGACCCGGCATGGCGTGCGGGGCGGCGATCGGGTCCTCGTGCTGGCCGAAAACAGCGTGACCTTTCTGGTCGCCGTTATGGCGCTGAGCCGGCTGGACGCCTGGACAGTTCTGGTCAACGCGCGGCTGACCGCGGCCGAGGTTGATCGCCTGATCGACCTGTCCGAGGCACGGTGCACGGTGTTCGCACCCGAAGCCTCTCCGGCCTCGGCGGGCCATGCCCGGCGAATGGGGGCCACTCAGGTGGCCACGCTGGATTGCGGCGCGTTCATGTTGTCGCCTCTGCGCGACGTGCAGATCGAGACGGTTCAGGCGGGTTCGGATCAGACGGCGGTTCTGATTTATACCAGCGGCACGGTGGGTGAACCCAAGGGCGTGATGCTGACCCATGGCAACCTGTGTTTCATGTCTCAGGTCTCGGGCGATATGCGGCGGATCACGCCGCAGGACGTGACGCTGGCGGTGGTGCCCGGAACCCATATCTTTGGTCTGACCTCGGTCTTTCTGGCGGCACTGGCCAAGGGCTCTGGCCTGATTGCAATGCCGCGGTTTGAAGTCGCGCCGGTGTTGGATGCGATCCGGTCGGGTGTGACCATCCTGCCCGCTGTGCCACAGATTTTCGCCGCCCTGATGGCTGAGCTGGGGCATGATCCGGCCCGGATTACCCCCAACAGGCTGCGCTTTATCTATGCCGGAGGTGCGCCGCTGGACCTGAGCCTCAAGCATGAGGTCGAGGCCCTGTTCGGCCAGCCGCTGCACAATGGCTATGGGCTGACCGAAGCCTCGCCCGGCGTTGCCGCGACCCGACTGGATTATGTGCGCAACGACAGTTCCATCGGTCTGCCTGTTCCGGGGGTCGAGGTCCGCATTCATGCACCCGACGATCAGGGAGTTGGCGAATTGCAGCTGCGCGGCCCAAACGTGATGAAGGGTTATTTCCGCAATCCCAAAGCCACCGAACAGGCGATGACGGCGGATGGGTTCCTGCGGTCGGGCGATCTGGCGCGGCAGGATGCCGATGGGGCGTTGCATATCGCGGGACGGTCAAAAGAGCTGATCATCCGTTCGGGGTTCAACGTCTACCCACCCGAGGTCGAGGCGGTGCTGACCGCCCATCCCGCCGTCACGCTCAGCGCGGTGGTGGGGCGCAAAGTGGACCGCAACGAAGAGGTTCTGGCCTTTGTCGTCGCCCGCGCGCCTGTGACCGAACAGGAACTGCGCGCCTGGGTGCGCGACCGTATGGCGGCCTACAAGGTGCCCTCGCGGATTGGGATTGTCGCGGCTTTGCCGCAGGCCGCAACCGGCAAGATTCAGAAGAACAAACTGCTGACCGACCCGGCCTATGCGCTGGACTGATCCTGCTTCCCGGGCGTACCGGTAGCTCAGACTGGGGACAAGTTGCGAAGTTATTTCAAGCCGATCCGCGATCTTACACCGGGCGCGGCTCACCGAGCACACAAAGGGTTGGACAACCGGATCGAAGGATCACACAGACCCACTCGAAAGTGTGAAAAGCTCAGGGGGCGCTTCAAGTCGCCAAAACAGGCGCCAAGGTTTCTTGCCACCCACGACCAGTTCAACACCGTTTTTCGACCTCGCCGCTATCAACTCTCCATCGTCTCATTCCGTCACGCCAGAACCGAAGCTTTCGGCCTCTGGGAGGTTATATTGCCGAAATGAACGTCTGGCAGGAACCGGCCCCACCCCTCTCAATCACGCGCAAAAAAGCTGGCAACGCCGTCCTGACCCTAGTTAGTTACTCCCATTCGTTGTCTGTAATACTCATGGTTTTTAAGCGCGAAGTCAGAGTAGTTGGCTTCATTCCCAAAAGTGCGGCTGCTCCGTTTGCTCCGGAAACCTGACCACGAGTTTCGCGTAGTGCAGAAACTAAATTTTCGCGGATCAGGTCCTGCATCTGCGCTTCGGTACGTACAGTGGGGTTCGACGCGGTTTCGAAGGTCTGGCCGGCAAGTTCGATCACCATTTTTGCATCCTGCGATACGATGGCGGCACGCTCCATCACGTTGTGGAGCTCCCTTACATTTCCTGGCCAGTTATAGCCTAACAGTTTTTGCACACCGTGTTCGGTCAGTTTCGGGACCGGGCGGTTCAGTCTTCGGCAGGCAATTTTCAACAAGTGCAGCGATAGTGGAGCGATATCCTCGGGACGGTCG
Source organism: Ruegeria sp. HKCCD7628 (assembly GCF_057221005.1). Classification (NCBI taxonomy): domain Bacteria; kingdom Pseudomonadati; phylum Pseudomonadota; class Alphaproteobacteria; order Rhodobacterales; family Roseobacteraceae; genus Ruegeria; species Ruegeria sp. HKCCD7628. The sequence goes on along the minus strand of NZ_JBWVBA010000016.1, from coordinate 31,886 downwards.
CGCAGTGGTGGGCAGGTGATTGGAAAAACACTGAGAAACAGAAATAGGTCTTCGCGGATGCGGTCCGCGCGACGCGCCTGTGCTTCAGTCAATGCCGTCGCGGCGATAACCCGGATATCGATGGGCTTTTCCCGGGTGTCGCCTAGACGCTGAACTTTTCCATTTTGCAGCGCTGCCAGGAATTTTCCCTGTATTTCGAGTGGTAGTTCCTCGACATCGTCTAAAAACAGGGTCCCGCCATGGGCCAGCTCCAGCTTGCCGGGCTTGTCCCGAGTGGCCCCGTTGGGGGCGCCGCGAACTTGGCCGAACAGTTCCGCTTCGACCTGCTCCGGCGCGACAGAGCTGCACTTGAAATGGATCAGCGGACGTCGGGCGCGTGCGCTGGCCTTGTGAATTTCGGTCGCGACTAAAGATTTGCCGGTTCCCGTTTCGCCCGAGATCAAAACGGTTGCGTCTGTTCCGGCTACCAGATCAATGCGAGTCACGATTTGCCGGATCGCTGGAGATATTCCGATGATGTCGTGATGGGCACGCTCTGACGTGATGGCTTCTTGCAGATACGCGTTCTCTTGTTCCAGCCGGTCGCGCAGGGCGGCAACCTCGTCTAACGCTTCGCGCAGCTTTCGTTCGTTTTCTTTTCGTTCAGTAATGTCACGAAAGATGACCACAGCCCCCGCCAAAACTTGTTGATCATAAATAGGGGTCGAAACATATTCGACCCGGATTGGCTTGCCGTCCTTGCGCCAGAACACCTCGTCCTCGATGCGGTGCACTTGTTCAAACCGGAACGAACGGTAAATCGGACACTGTCGTGCGGGATAGATTTCACCGTTCAGGTGGTGATGGTGAATCATGGAATGGATGTCTTTTCCCAGCAGGTCTTCGGTCGTCCATCCCAACATTTCCTGCGCGGCGCGATTGACGAATGTGGTTTTGCCCTCGGCATTGACACCATAGATCCCTTCACCGGCAGCGTTCAGGATAAGTTGGTTCTGACGTTCAAGTTCGGCAAAGAAGCCTTGGGTGCGCTGCCATTCGACAAGGCCGCCTCGAAAGGTCTCTGCCGTGGCCGCTTGTTCGGCCCTGCGATCCAGCATGTCCAAATTGGAAATCGTCATCATCACCCAACCCGGTTTTCCTGGCATCATTCGGGCGCGCAATTCGCAGCGCAATGGCTCCTTAAACGCTGTTGTCAGCGGCACATCGCGTGTCCAGCCCTCGGTCCGGTGGTCGACCTCTTCCATGAAGACGATAAACTGAGGCAGCGCATCGCCCAAGTAGTAGGAAAATGGCAGCGGAACTGTGCCGCCCAGCAAATCGGTGGCGTGACGATTCCAGTCGACAATTCGGTCAGCCGACGTGTCCAGAACCAAAGCTGCTTCGGGCAAGGCTTGCAGCAGGGAATCGGAGGAAAGCAAATCGAGCGTCATGCTACCAAAGTAATGCCGCAGTGCGGTCCGAGAATACGAGATTTCGTAATTTACGAAATCTCGTAATTTTCATCTTGGGGAAGCCATATTAACCAACTGACAAATATATATTTTTCAGGGCGCACAAATTTTGAGCGCCCTCTGTTTCGCGATCGGAACCCCTGCCACCATGGCCGCAAATCTAGCGAAACAGGGGAAAATCATGACGATCAAGAGCCTCGGAAACCCGTTCTCAGAAAAGACCGATTTGCGCCATGGCGCGGATTGTGGCTGCGATGGATGCCTATCCGGTCACGGACATGACAAAGATCACGCCGAACCCGAACTCATGTCTGCTGAGCAGATCACCGAGCGTGTGGTCGAAAGTGCAATTGTGCGGTCGATCTTTGGTCAAAGTGACATCAATCGCCGGTCATTTATGGGAATGTTGGGGGGCGGTACGGCGGCTGCGGCGCTGGCTTCGGTCTTTCCGCTGGATCAGGCCAAAGCAGCCATTCTGGACAATCTGGGAACACCCGAAAAGACCGACCTGAATATTGGGTTTGTCCCTATCACCTGCGCGACACCGATCATCATGGCGCAGCCGATGGGATTCTACGAACGCTACGGTCTGAACGCGCAGGTTATCAAGACGGCTGGCTGGGCCGTGGCGCGTGATAAGTCCCTGTCAGGCGAATATGACGCCAGTCACATGCTGACCCCGATGCCGCTGGCGATGACCATGGGCGCGGGATCGGTCGCGACGCCTTACATCATGCCCGCCGTTGAAAACATTAATGGGCAGGCCATCGTGCTGTCGAACGAGCATCTGGACAAGCGCGACCCGGCCCAGTGGAAGGGGTTCACCTTCGGTGTGCCGTTCGAATACTCGATGCACAACTTCCTGCTGCGCTATTACGTGGCCGAGTTCGGGCTGGACCCCGATGTCGATATCCAAATCCGCGTGGTGCCGCCGCCAGAGATGGTTGCCAACCTGCGCGCAGGGAACCTCGACGGCTATCTCTCGCCCGACCCGTTCAACCAGCGCGCTGTTTGGGAAGGGATTGGTTTCATCCACACTCTGACCAAGGACATCTGGGAAGGTCACCCGTGCTGCGCCTTTGCCGCGCCGCAAAGCTTTGCCACCGAATTGCCCAACACCTATGGCGCCTTGCTCAAGTCGATCATCGACGCCACTCAGTTCGCGTCGAACCCGGATAACCGCAAGGACATCTCGGAAGCCATCGCGCCGACCAACTATCTCAATCAGCCGGTCCCGGTGATCGAGCAGGTTCTGACCGGCACCTATGCGGACGGGTTGGGTGAAGTTCAGAAAGTCCCTGACCGGATCGACTTTGACCCGTTCCCCTGGCATTCGATGGGTGTGTGGATCCTGACCCAGATGAAACGCTGGGGGTACATTGAGGGCGAGGTCGACTATCAGGGCGTGGCCGAGCAAGTCTATCTGGCTGCCGATGCCAAGAAGATCATGACCGATCTGGGGTACGACGCGCCGGACGTGACCTACAAATCCCACACCATCATGGGCAAGACCTTCGATCCGAAAGACCCTGAAGGCTATGTCAAAAGCTTTGCAATCGGGAAAGCCTCGTAAATGTTGGACAATCTAACCCTGAACCAGCGCGCGGCGCTGCTGTCGATGGTGATGCTGGTGGTCGGCATTTTGATTTGGGAGGCCGCCATCCCTGCTCAAAAAGCCGCCGGAGAGCTCACGGAATACGAGCGGCTGACTGGCGGCGGTGCCCCCAAGGCGGGTGTACCGCCCCCGAGTCAAGTTATCGCCAAGGCGTGGGAACAGCTGTCGAACCCGTTCTATGACGCAGGTCCAAACGACAAGGGGATCGGCATTCAGATCGGCTATTCGATCTATCGCGTGTTGACCGGCTACCTGATGGCTGCACTCGTGGCGATCCCCCTAGGGTTCCTGATCGGGATGAGTCAGGTCGCCTACAAGGCATTCAACCCGTTCATTCAGGTGTTGCGGCCTATCTCGCCGCTGGCTTGGATGCCCTTGGCGCTGTTCATCATTCAGGACAGTGAGGCAAGCGCAATTTTCGTGATCTTCATCTGCTCGATCTGGCCGATGCTGATCAACACCGCCTTTGGTGTGGCCGGGGTCCGTCAGGACTGGGTCAATGTCGCACGCACGCACGAACTTGGGCCATTTCGCACTGCCTTTACCGTCATCCTGCCCGCAGCTGCGCCCACGATCATCACCGGGATGCGCATATCCATTGGCATTGCATGGCTGGTGATCGTCGCGGCCGAGATGCTCGTGGGGGGAACCGGCATTGGCTACTATGTGTGGAACGAGTGGAACAATCTCGACCTCACTTCGGTGATCTTTTCCATCCTCATGATCGGCGTCGTTGGCATGCTACTGGATTCGGCCTTTGCCTACCTGCAGCGCGCTGTGGCCTATGCCGAGTAAGGAGCGTTTCAAATGAGCCAACCGTTTCTCAGTATTGAATTGCTGACCCAGCAATTCCCCGACGGTCAGGGGGGCACCCTGACCGTGTTCGAAAACGCCAGCTTTGGCATCGAAAAAGGAGAGTTCGTCTGTATTCTGGGCCATTCCGGCTGCGGCAAGTCTACGATCATGAACATCCTTGCCGGGCTGGCCGAACCCAGCTCGGGCGTGGTCAAGATGGATGGGTTCGAGGTGTCGGGCCCCTCGCTGGATCGCGGCGTGGTGTTCCAGAACTACTCTCTGCTGCCATGGTTGTCGGCGTTGAAAAACGTGACTTTTGGCGTGAAGGCGCGCTATCCCGACTGGCCTGCTGCCAAGGTCGAGGAACACGCCCGTGTTTTTCTGGCCAAGGTCGGACTTGAAGGCGATGTGGTTCATCGTAAACCCAGTCAGCTTTCGGGTGGGATGCGTCAGCGCGTGTCGATCGCGCGGGCCTTTGCAAATCAGCCCAAGCTGCTGTTGTTGGATGAGCCATTCGGCGCGCTGGATGCGCTGACCCGCGGCACCATTCAGGACGAATTGCTGAAGGTCTGGAGCGAGACCGAGCAGACCGTGTTCATGATCACTCATGACATAGATGAGGCAATCCTGCTGGCTGACCGCATCCTGCTGATGACCAATGGCCCCTTCGCTCGGGTGGCGGAGTCAGTTGAGATCACCATTCCCCGGCCTCGTACTCGGACTGAGATTGTCGATCACCCCAACTATTATGCGATCCGCAACCATCTGGTTCAGTTCCTCGGACAACGTTCCAAGGAATTGGCCGGTCAGGCCAGTGACGGCTCCGCGCAGCGACCCGAAACGGTGACTATCGACCTGACCGAAAAGACCGAGGACCAGAGCAATCCGCAACTGCGCGCGGTCAATGATTGAAAGCGCCAGGAACAGACATTCCAAACAGGAGGAAACCCAATGAAAGACACAATCGAAATCCCCACTATGATGACCAAAGAAGATGTCACCATGATGATCCTGTCGGCCAAGAAGCAGGCTGGGCTGACCTGGGAAGGTATCGCTGAGAAAATCGACATGTCGCCGGTCTGGACCCATTCTGCCTGCATGGGCATGAACGCCTTCCCCGCCGACAAGGCCGATGCGTTGGTCGCGCTTATGGCCCTGCCGCAAGAGGCCGCCAGCGTTTTGACTGAGCCGCCAACCAAGGTCTGGGAACAAAGCGTGCCAACTGATCCGTGCATCTATCGCTTTTACGAAATAGTCGGCGTTTATGGCCCAACACTGAAAGCGTTGATCGAAGAAAAATTCGGAACTGGCATCATGTCGGCAATTGATTTCGACATGCAGGTGACGCGCGTGCCGAATGAAAAAGGCGATCGCGTCAAGGTCGAGATGTCCGGCAAATATCTATCCTATAATTCCTGGTAATAGGGATGAACTTTTTGGACAAGCTGGCTCGGGGTCTGCCTTAACGACTTAGGATACGGATGTGTTACTTCCGTTAGGCTGAACGTATCTCGAGTCAGAAATCGGCGCGATGAAAAGAGCGATCTGAGGAGCGCTCTTTTCCCAGTCCTGATATAAAGCACCTTGGTTCAAGTAAGAGAGCACCGTGTTCACGACAACCTATTTCGGGAACGCACATTTTAGGATTGGAACGCCGCAGTCTGCCGCACCTGACTTTTGCGAACACGCGGCACGAGAGTTACGCTCGATCTGTCAGATAGCAACAGAGCCAGCGATCAAGTCGAAATGAATTCTGCCTGCCGTCGGTTTCGCCGTTCGGTGAAACCAGGATTGTGTCGGGAACCCGTGATACTTGCGCCATTTAAGCCGTCGAATAGTACTCATCTCGTATGGATTTTTGGTTGCTTACAGCTTTGTCGAAAATGCCCACTGCTCTTAACGCGTCGGCGGACAGGCCGTCATCGTTGAATCTGCTCAAGTAAAATGTCCCGAGATTTCCGATCTGCGCGTCCAGAAAGCTCAGGTTTCGTGGCTTCATTTTATGAACCACAAATAAGTCACCAATACATCCGATCCCGACACCGGCCGAAATGGCATTCAAATATGTACTGATCCCTTCTGCCCGAAACACTGGCTTATACTCAACACCCAAAGATTCGAGTTTAGAATAAAACACCTTGGAAAATCTTGCGTTATCCGAAAGCTCGACTATCGGCAGTTGAAAGCCCTTCATATTTTCTTTCAGTGAAAAATCCTTGTTTGAAATCCACCGCATGGTAAACGGCCAGCTCTTCTTGAGAAGCGGTGCATTGTCCTCCTGAATCACCGTATACGCGATGTTTCCCTTCAAATTCCTGATTTTGCCTTCGATGTCTTCGGAATTCAGCAATTCGATAAACAAGGACGACAGGCTGCCATCTGTTCCTGAGTTGAATATCTTGTAAGGGTTCAAGAAAGATTCGACGGTCGACACGAAGGAAATTTGAACCGGCTGAATACGCGCTGGATCGCAGATACGGCGAATGCGATGGACATTTCGGAGGATCTCTTGGCTGCAATCCAACAATTCGCGACCGTTGTCTGTCAGGGTTAAGCTGGCGTCACCGTTTTCGAACAGGTCAAACCCGACCAACGCTTCCAGCGAGCGTATTCTATTGCTTATTGCTGGCTGGGACCGCCCTAATTCTTTTGCGGTTTTTGAATAGGATTTAACCCGACACAAGATCGCAAAGGACTCAAGAGCCTCTAGTGAAATACGCATTGTTTTGGCCTGTAAACATGCCCCGCCACAAACGGGCGGGGCAGGGCTTTTATTCGTCGCGGAATGTCTTGGTCATAGCGTCACGAATGGGCCGTGACAGGTATGAGATGACTAGGCGTTCTCCGGTTGAAACCAGTACTTCAACGGGCATGCCGGGAACCAGATCCTTGTTTTGAATCTTGGAAAACTCGTCTTCCTGAATTTCCACTTCAGCGCTGTAGTAGACCGCGCCCGTCGCGGGATCCGAAAGCGTATCAGCCGAGACCCACTTTACCGATCCATTTAATTCCGGAGTTTGGTTGAAGTTGAAGGCGGTCAGCCGAACGCGGGCTTCTTGACCTGGCACGACGCGGTCAATTTCTGTTACGGGAATGTTGGCCATCAGGATGGGCTGCTCGGCCACAGGTACAATATCCATAAGCGCCTGACCCGGAGCGACAACCCCACCTTTTGTGTGAAAACCAAGGTTGAGAACCCGGCCATCCAGCGGAGCAAGAATCTGGCTGCGGGCAATACGATCCTCAGCCGTTGTTTTACGCTCCAACGCTTCACGCAACCGCTGCGAGACATCGGACATTTCAGTCGACACTTCTTCTCGCGAGGTTGCTGCGTTACTGACCAAAGCACTTTCCACCTCGGCTATCTGTGCCATGACACTGTCGATCTGAGCCGTGTTCGTGGACAGGCTGGCCTCGATATCCAATGCCGCCCTGCGGACCTGAAGCAGACGAGTTACGTTCGCCAGGCCTTTTTCGTTCAAAACCGAAACAGTCTCGAGTTCTTCCTGGGTCAGCGATTTGTTGGCTTCTTGAGACTTAATCTGGCTGCGCAAACCCGCGACCTGCGCCAAAAGGGCCTCTTTTTGAGTTTCCAGCTGGGCTATGTTCGCGTGCTTAGCCATCGAGCGGCTTTCGAACAGCTGTGCTTCGCTTTCAAAAATCTCCTGGTAGTCTGCGGTTTGGGCGAATTCTGCAGCGGAAGACATGAAATCCTGCGCGTTCAACTCGGCCTGCAAACGCGCCTTGCGAACAGTCAGGGACGCGATCTGGCTGCTGAGCGCATTCAGTTCCGCCTGTTCTCGCGTAGTATCGAGGCTGACAAGAACCTGACCTTGCTGGACTGCATCGTCTTCTGACACGTGGATTTCGTAGATGATCCCACCTTCCAGATGCTGCACCGTTTGGCGATCTGTCTCCAGCGCGACCATGCCGGGGGCTACAATGGCGCCGTCGATCCGGGTTGCCATCGACCAGTAGCCCAATCCGCCCAACATCAGGCTCATGGTTGCCACACCCAAAAGAACCCAGTTGCCGATCTTGTCTGCCGGAGCTGTCTTTGCGTTACGCATTGGTCTTGCCCTCACGTTTTGGAGCCGCATTCTCGGCGCTTTCGGTTGATTTCTTGTTGCGGTTTTCGGAGTATGTCCGAAGGATTTCATCCCGCGGGCCGTAGGCCGAAACCATGCCGTTATCCATGACAAGTACCTTGTCAGCCTGATTCAGGGCGCCCAAACGATGAGCAATCATGACAACGGTACGGCCCTCACTTTTGAGGCGATCGATTGTCATGGCCAAGGCCGCAGAACCTGCCGCGTCCAAATTGGAATTCGGCTCATCCAGCACGATCAGCGATGGGTTCTTATACAGAACCCGGGCCAATCCGATCCGCTGACGCTCGCCTCCGGACAATGCGCTGCCGCTTTCACCCAGTGGTGTGTCATACGCATTGGGCAGTTTCAGGATCAGGTCGTGAGCGTTGGCCGCCTGCGCTGCTGCAACGACATCTTCGTCAGATGCGTCTGCCTGAAAACGGGCGATATTCTCGCGTACCGTTCCATCAAACAGTTCCACAGTTTGAGGCATGTAACCGACCGAGTCCCGCAGTTGAAGCGCGTTCCAATAGCTCATGTCCGCGCCGTCCAGCCGCACGCTGCCTCGGTTCGGTTCCAAAGTACCGACAATCACGCGAGCGAGGGTGGACTTACCTGATCCGCTGGGGCCGATGACGGCCAGAACTTCACCCGGGTCCAGCGCAAGCGATACGTTCCGCAACACGGTAGACGCACCGTCAGGGGTTGTAGCAAAGACGTTTTTCAGTTCCAGAACACCGCGGGGTTGAGGCAATTGAACCGAAGGCTGGGACGGCGGGTAATCCTCGAGAAGAGAATTCAGTCGCTTGCGCGCGGCAGTGGCCAGCACATATTGACGCCAGCTCCCGATCGCTTGTTCGGCCGGGGCCAATGCGCGACCGACCAGAACGGATGCGGCAATGATCGAACCGGCACTTAGATAGCCCGAAATCGCCAGATACGCACCCAGACCCAGAACTGCGGACTGAAGGACCAGACGAACAGTACGAGAGATCGAAGACAAGGTTGCCGCCATGTCGCTGATCTGGCTTTGTTTGACTTGAGCCTGGCCGTTCAGGCCGTTCCAGTGGTCATAAAGATCATCGCGCATCCGCATGGCATGTGCCACTTCATGGTTACGTGACACGTCATTCAGCACGCGGTTGCTGCGGGTAAGGAATTGATTTGCCCGTGCAACACCGCGCTGAGTCAGAACGTTGTTCACCATGGCGACAACCAGCAGGAACGCGACGCCAGCCAAACCGGCATAGCCCAGCCAGGGATGCAGAAGATAGGCAAATCCAAGGTAGATCGGTGTCCACGGCGCGTCGAATATAACGGCCGGGGTCGAACCGCCCATGAAATCACGCAACGTACCAAGGTCACCTACGGCATCGCGCCCTTTGGCACCACCTTCTTTGACTGACCGCTCGATCTGCGCCTGGAAAACGCGCTTCTCCAGAGTGTTGCCCAGCCGGTTGCCGATGCGGATCAGGATACGCGACCGGACCAGGGACAACACGCCGAACACAAGATACAGCCCCAACATCAGCACGCTCAGACCGAACAGGGTCTGGTAGCTTTGGCTGGGCAGTGCCCGGTCGTAGACCAAGATCATAAACAAAGGACCGGTCAGCATCGTCAGGTTGATCACCATACTGATGGCGCCGGTGGCAAAAAGGCCCGGGCGAGCAGCACGAAACGCTTGCTCAAGCTCGGTACGTTTGAGGGGACTATGGGACATGGTGGCCCTCTTTCTGACATAAAGGAATGGAACGGCGGCGACCGTCTAGGCCGCCGCCGAGTTTGGGTTAGACCAGAACGTTGTCTTCGTTCAGATCGGCCAGCTGGACGCCAAGCAGCGTGATGCTGCCTTCGGCACCCAGGTCGATGACAACGTCATCACCGTCCTGCGACGCAACCGCAGCCAGATCCGCGAATTCATCGAGATCGAACGCTGCCGAGGTCAGGTCCAGAGTGTCGCCGTTGGCAAAGGCTTCGAAGTCAGCAATGACATCGTCACCCAGTCCGGCTTCGAAGACGAAGGTATCCGCACCGCGGTTGCCTTCCAGACGGTCGTTGCCGGTGCCGCCGTTGATGATGTCATCACCGGTACCGCCGCAGATCTCGTCGTCGCCCGCACCGCCATCAATGATGTCGTTGCCGCGGCCGCCTTCGATCATGTCGTTGCCCAGACCACCGTCCAGGATGTCGTCACCGCGACCACCGTCCAGAATGTCGGCGCCATCGCCGCCTTCCAGAAGGTCATCACCGTTGCCGCCATCCAGGTTGTCGTCACCCAGACCACCGACCAGATCGTCGTCACCGTTGCTGCCGATAAGCTGATCGTTTCCGGCTTCGCCGTCCAGATCGTCATCGCCATTGCCACCGTCGACAACATCGTTGCCTGCACCGGCTTCGACAACATCGTCACCGTTACCGGCTTCGATTTCGTCGTCACCGACGCCGCCAACCAGATCGTCGTCTCCGTTGGTGGGTGCAACAACCACTTCTTCGGCGAAGACAAAGTTCTCAGCGACCAGCTCGTTCGGGGCAACCCCTTCGAGCGTGACCTGATCACCATTGCCAAGGTCGATAATGGTGTTTTCACCATCGGCCGTGATGTTGAGCTCTTCGAGCTGCGTGACACCGAAGTCCGACACGTCCAGGAAGTCACCGTCTTCAACACTGGTCGAGAAGTCAGCCACGACGTCGAAGCCCGTTCCGCGACGGAACGTGAACGTGTCGCGACCGGACCCACCGATCAGGGTGTCGTTGTCGGCACCGCCATCCAGGATGTCGTCGCCACGACCACCGTCTATGATGTCGTCACCTGCGCCACCGAACAGTTCGTCATCGCCACCTTCGGCAATGTCGATTACGATGCGCAGCAGCTGCTCTTGGCCGTTGTTGCGGGTGAAGTCACCTTCGATCGGGTCAACAATCGTATTGGCAGCAGTTGTGCCACCCAGAATGTTGACAGGCTCGCCATCGGGGTTGCCTTCCGAGCCGTTGAAGCCCGGGTGCTGACCCACGACATCGTTCTCGACGATACCCTGATCACGCGCGGTCTGGTTGAGGAAGGCGGCGCCTTCTTCATTGTTGACCTCGGTGCCAGCGTCCAGAACGTCGTTGCCGAAGCGTTCAATGACAAGCGGCCCCAGGAAGTTGCCCTCTTCGTCGAAGATCGGATCAGCCAAGGCGTCATCCGGCACGGCCAGGAAGGCGTCGTTTGACGGGATAACCATGGTTGCCCAGGTAAAGAAGCCCTGCCCAACCTGAGCCGTGTTGACGTTCAGCGTGAAGCTGGCCGTTTCACCCGGATCAATCGGTCCCGGCGCACCGAGGCCACCCAGAATGGTCGCATCCACACCGTTGTCACCAACCTGCTGGTTGAATTCAGCCGCAATGCCTTCGACGCTGCCATCTTCTGCCAGACGTTCCAGACCCTGGCTGGCCGCTTCACCTTCGGTAAACAGGTCAAAGCTCTCGCCATTGTGGAAACCGAACCACACGGGGGTCAGGAAGGTTCCGCCTTCGCCCAGAGTGTTGGTTACCGTAACGGTAATCGCTTCGCCGTCACCAACCGCGTCACCACGGATGACATCGTTGCCTGCACCACCATTGATGACGTCGTCACCAGCAGCGCCTGCCAACAGGTTGTCACCATCGTCACCAGTCAGGAAGTCGTCATTTTCAGAGCCTGTCAGGTTTTCGATGCTGATCAGCTGGTCCGCAACCGCATTGCCGTTGGGTGCTGCGTAGGTTGCAGTACCGTTCGCCAGGTTGGCTGTGACCGAAGATCCGATGTCCTGGAAATCTGCAGTGTCGATACCTTCACCACCATCGGTGATGTCGTTACCGCCGCCGCCTTGCAGGACGTCATTGCCTTCGCCGCCTTCCAGGATGTCGTTGCCACCACGGCCAACCAAAAGGTCGTTGCCGTCGTTGCCGGTCAGGGTGTTGGCGCCACTGTCACCAAACAGCTGGTCGTCATTGGCAGACCCATCCAGGTTTTCGAACCCGTCGAAGTTTTCGAAGATCGTGACGTTTTCATTCGGCGCGTAAGATGCGCTTCCTGTTGCCAGGTCTGCAATCACTTCGGCTCCGATACCCTGGAAGCTGTTGGTGTCGATACCTTCACCACCGCTCAGATCATCCAGACCGCCGCCGCCAGCGATGAAGTCATCACCCGCACCACCGTCGATCGTGTTCGGTGCAGCACCTGTCGCAACAATCTCGTCATCGTTGGACGAACCGGTGATGTTCTCGATGTTGGTGAAGGTTTCCTGGATCAGAGGGCCATTTCCACCACCGCCGTTGTATTCGGCCGTACCGCTGCCATCTGCTGCCAACGTGACACGAACACCTGCGATCGTCGGATCTTCGGCACCCAGGTTGATGTTGGAGAAGTCGTTGGTGTCGAAGCCTTCGCCGCCGTCGATGACGTCGGTTCCGCCGCCACCCAGCAGGGTGTCGTCACCTTCGCCGCCGTTCAGGATGTCGTTTCCTGCGCCGCCGTCCAGAAGGTCATCGCCAAGTCCACCGTTCAGAGTGTCGTTTCCGGCACCACCCCGCAGGATGTCGTCACCGTCCAGACCATCAAGAACGTTGTCATTGTCGTCGCCAATGATCTCGTCACCATCATTCGAACCGATGACGTTTTCTATGCTGGTCAGGGTATCCGTTTCAGAGACCGCTTCGGTCACTTCTTCGATGTTGGTCACACCCGAGGGGTTAAAGGAGACCTCGTCGGCGCTTGCCAGGAAGCCACCTGCGTCAACCAGCGAGTCACGCACAACCGGGCCATTCTGACCGGCAGGTGCGTTGTGCAGGTGGATCGCGGAAACCACGCCTGGGATCGGGGTCAGCAGGTCGGATACGGCCAGGCCAGTTACCGACAGTTCGGACGAGTAGGTTGCCACGCCGTCAACAACAGTGACGGTCACGGTCGCCAGTCCGGTTGCTTCGGAATCCGACAACGGGCCGGGTTCTTGTGCTGCGTCCAACCGCGCGGTCAGAACGACTGTACCGTTGCCGTCTTCATCCAGGTTGTTTTGAGCAACCAGCAACTGACCACGGATCTCACCACCGGGGAAGTCCTCGGTGTGGATGTTGTAGTACAGTTCTTCGGCAAGCGCTTCGTCAACCAGGCTGTCGTTCGGATCAGCAAAGTTCACGAAAGGTGCGTCTTCAATCGAGACCGAGAAGCCGGTTTCGCGTGTTGCTGTTCCTTCAAGCAGGTCAACACTGACAGGAACGTCGATGTCGTTAAACGCAGCAGTGTCTATGCCTTCGCCACCATCCAGAATGTCGTCGCCCAGACCACCGGTCAGAACGTTGTCATTCTCGTCACCGATCAGGTTGTCAGGATCGTCGGAACCGATGATGTTTTCGATGCTGGTCAGAGTGTCGGTTTCGGTCACGGCATCGGTTACGTCTTCAACAGACAGAACGCCCGACGGGTTTTCCGAAACTTCTTCTGCGCTTGCCAGCTCGGCGCCGGCATCAACCAGCGTGTCACGCACGACCGGACCGTTCTGGCCAGCGGGAGCATTGTGCAGGTGGATGGCAGATACGACGCCTGGGATCGGAGTCAGCAGGTCAGATACGGCCAGACCAGTTACCGACAGTTCCGACGAGTAGGTCGCAACGCCGTCAACGACGGTTACTGTGACAGTCGCCGTGCCGGTTGCCAGAGAGTCGGACAGCGGGCCAGGTTCTTGCGCCGCATCCAGTACCACGGTCAGAGTCAGCGTACCGTTGCCATCCTGATCCAGGTTGTTTTCGTCGACCAGCAACTGACCACGGATCTCACCAGCTGGGAAGTCGGCGGTGTGGATGTTATAGTACAGGTTTCCGGCCAGCGCTTCGTCAACCAGGCTGTCTTCGGGATCGGCAAAGTTTACGAAAGGTGCTTCATCGACCGTGACCGAGAAACCGGTCTCGCGTGTTGCTTCACCTGCGGGCAGATCAACTTCGACTGGGACGTCGATATCATTAAAGGCTGCAGTGTCGATACCTTCGCCGCCGTCCAGCATGTCATTGCCAAGACCGCCGATCAGCGTATCGTTGCCGCCGAGACCTTCAATCTGATCATCACCACCCAGACCGTTGATAATATCGTCTTCGGGTGTTCCCATCAGTTGATTGTCGTTATCGTCGCCTTCGATAATCGGGTTCATTATTTCTTCGGGGTTCATTTTGCACTCCAAGCTAATAAGTAAACGCTGTTGCGCTCACGCCGGGTAACCTGCGCTTGGAAGAAACCGTCTCAACTGTTCAAAAATGAAGGGGGGATCATCAATTGGGTTGTGATCCTGAACTATTTATTAACTCACTGCTTTCAAAAGAATAATTTTTTCCCCTCACGAAGTCACAAGTAAAGTTGAAGACGGTTTTTTTCCTGTGGAAATGTGAAAAAATAGGGAATGACCAAAGGTATGACCCCATGAGCGACAACGGCCAGCTATCAGATGCTTTCCAGAAAATTCCTGTCCAGGATTGGGATTTGTTGCGGTTTCTGGTGTGTGTTGCGCGCTCGGGCAGCATCGCTACGGCCTCGACGCAACTTTCGGAAAGCCCGGCCACAGTGGGGCGTAAGTTACGTGAGCTGGAAAAGTCGCTTTCTTTGCCATTGTTCGATCGCGGGTCCAGCGGTGTTACGCTAACTCCCATCGGTGATGATATCCTGCAAATCGCGCAACGGATCGAAACTGAGCTTTGCCATATGGGTGAGGCGGCCCGTGGTCATCTTGGCTTTAAGGGCAGCCGTGTTTCCGTCACCGCACCAGAGGGGTTCGGGGCCTCGGTGCTGGCGCCTAAACTCATTGAATTCCATTCGCTGAACCCGCACATCAAGATCGACCTTCTGTTGTCGAACAAAAAAACCAACTTGCATAACCGCGAGGCTGATATTGCCGTGCGGTTGGGTGAACCCGAAGCGTACCGTGTCAACAGCGAGAAGTTGGGTGTTGTAAAATTCGGCATATACGCATCGCGAGAATATTTGTGCGATTTGGAACCGATCAGGTCACTAGAGGAATTTCTGGGTCACAACGTCATCGTGGCCACGGGTGCGCTAAGTCAAACTGTACAGGAAACCGAGTTTCGTAAAATCACTGGTAAGTGCAATGTTGCTGCCAGAACAGACAATGTGAATGCCCAACTGATGGCCGTGAGAAGTGGGTTGGGATTTGCCGCGCTGCCTAAATTCATGGCGGCGGGTCATTCGGATCTGATCGAGGCCCTGCCAGGCTTTCTGACACAATCATTGGATTTATGGATACTAACCCATAGTGACATCGCGCCTTATCCGTATGTGCAAACCACAACCGAATTTCTGACTCAAGTCTGCAAAGATATTGTCGAGTTGGAATAATCAGACAGGTAGATCCGAACGAATGTCCTTTCTAAATGCGACCCTGTTTGACGTCGGGCACTGCGGCGATTTGTACATCCACTTTTCCGAATAAAACCCCCGCGTAGGTGTTTTAGGGTCATCTGTCGGGTCCATCGACAGACAATGGAAAGGAATGAAAAATGACTCTCTCTCGTCGTGGTTTTCTTGCGTCCGCTGGCTCGGGCTTGCTTGTTGCAGCAACGCCTGCCTTGGCAAAATCGGTAAGCGCTGGTGAAGCCTATTCGCTGCCGTCCCTTGACTACAGCTACTACGCTCTGGAGCCTGTTATTGGTGCAGAAACCATGGAGTTGCACCACAGCAAACACGCTGCTGGTTATGCGCGCAACCTGAACAAACTGATCCCGGGGACAAGCCTTGAAGGTCAATCTCTTGAAAGCATCATCAAGACTGCAGCAGCGGATCGTGGCAAGTACCAGACTGTTTTGAACAATGCCGGTCAGCATTGGAACCACTCGGAGTTCTGGAAAATGCTGGTTCCCGGCGGCACCGGAGTACCCGGAGCTCTGAAGAAGAAGATCGAAGGTGACTTCGGCAGTTTCGAAGCCTTCCGCGAGCAGTTCATCAACGTATCCAGTAAACAATTCGGGTCCGGCTGGGGTTGGCTGGCTGTCGACACGTCGGGAAAACTGGTTGTCCTTTCGACACCGAATGGTGAGAACCCGCTGGTGCACGACATGTTCCCTCTTTTGGGCGTCGATGTCTGGGAACACGCTTATTACGTTGACTATCGCAACCGCCGCAAAGAATACGTTGCCGCTGTGGTCGATGGCATTGTCAATTGGGAATATGTGGACGCGCGTTTGTCAAACGCCTGATTGTCATCATATTAAAAGCCCAGAAGTTCAAACGCTGAAACAGTCGAACGGTCTGTTTCAGCGTTCTGCATCTCCCGCTGTCTGTCAATCGTCAGGGATTTTGGCAACGCGCGCGATGATGCGATCGTTCGCTACATCCACGTTATGTTTCAGTTCCTGTGTGACTACGATCATCGGCGAGTGAAGGTTTTTTTGCGTATCCAGCGGCCGGAATTTGTCCAGTGCCTTGGACAGGTCACTTCCAATCCGTGCCGCGTCGCGCAGTTCCTGTTTCGATGCGCCTTTTTTTGGAATCTCGAAGTCCAACAAAAGCGCGTTGATCTCGGCAGTCTTGAAATATTTCGGGTCTAATCCTGGTTTCAATTTGACCGCGCTGGCTTTGATCATTGACCAGGACTCGATATTCATTTCGATATCGCATGGTAACCAGCTGACATCCGCGTTTGAGCCGATGGTCTCAAATTCCTTGTCCTGCAATGCCGCGCGAAGATATTCGACGACACCCTGACATACGTCATCGGAGTCTTCAAACACCTCGGGGGTCAGCCCGCAGCTTTGCAACGCCCGGCGCGCCTGTGCGTCACCGTCTATACAAGCACCATAAGCCAGCACACACTTGCCCAGCGTCGTGTTAACCTTGATCGCCTGGCGGGCCAGCCTCCGGTTTTTGGGTTCTGCCCTGGCCAGCAGGAACAACTCCCATCCCTCTTTGATCCGATCCCGCGAGTATTTCTCGAACCAGAATTTGTTCAGGAATTTTCCGATCTTTTCGATGCTGGTCATAGCTGCCGCGCCGACGTGAGTTTGATCGGCCAGACGCGCAGCTTCTGCACCGACACCAGCAATATCAGCAGCAACTTCGGCAGCGTCGTGTATGGTGCCTTTGATCAGCGCATCGCGTTCCCCAACCACAGCAGGTTCATATGGGCTGTAGCTTCCGGCGATCGCGTTCATTTCGCGGGACCACTTGGACAGGGATTTGCGTCGTCGGTGCAGCTTAACGCTATCCATGACCAGAGTTCGAATTTTACCAATCAATCCGGCCGCGGGTACCGCAGCCAGCATAATACCTGTCGCCCCCTTACTGGCCTGATCGGCAATCTTGATACGTTGTTCGGTCTTTTTCACCTCAAGTGTCAGCTGTTCGACCGCTGACATCGCCTTTTCATACTCTTCCTGATAGAGTTTGGGGTCCGCATTGAATTTATCCAAACGCTTCAAATCGGCCTGCTTTTTGAGGTCTTCAAGCCAGGCGTCTTCTTCCTCCATGTCGGCTTCGATAACAGCGCGGAACCCCGGGTCCTTGAGTAGAGTTTTCGAAATGTCGTCATAGAGACCGCGGATTTCGTCCTCGGTTTCTGGGTTGTCCCCGTCCGGATCATCCTGCAGCTTATCGACACGATCGCCCAAAAGCTCCATCTGACCCAATATTTTATTTTCATCTTCTTTCGACAAGTTCATATCTGCGACGGCGCGGACATCATTATGTGTAGCGCGTTCGCAAACAGTCAGCATTTTGTAAACCTCGACTGCGACCGTTTCGGGGTCAAGTTTGCCCGGATCCAGTGACATGAACAGCTTGAGGTCCTTTTGATCCTCGGGGATGTTCAGCCTTTTGGCCGTGTCCCTAATTTTTTGATACGCCTTCTGAACTTTGACCTTGTCCTTGCGAAAGCTCTCATCGGCCATCTGTTTCGAAAGTTCTCTTGTTTCCTCCATAATGTCGCGCTGGTCGTTGACTGTGGCCATGTATTTGCTCATCCCGAATTCGGATTGGCCATCAGCATGTTCTTCTTCAATTCTGGCGGTGACGGCAAAATCTGCATCGCTGCCGTGGCCACCCCAGCCGGCCTCGATGTCATCGGCATCCTTGTCGTCACGGACCGCGTCGCCGATCAACCCGGCTGTTCCGGTAAACGGGCCAGAGGTCGTGAATAGAAGCACTTGCTTGGCGAAATCGTCCCAGTCGCCTTTCTGCGCGGCGGCTACCATCTTGTCGATCATTGTAACCGAAAGACCCATTCCCTTGGCCAGCATGCCCCAGGAGGATGCCTCATCCCGGCTGTCATTTCCGGTGTCGCCCCAGCCACCGTCGTCGCCCTTGGTTCCCGATGCTGACATCGACTCGCCCGCAGCGTCGCAGATATCGGCGATGGCTCCGACCACAAGCTCGCGGGGGTCTTTCAGGGTTTTCCTGCCCTCGGCGACCTGAGTGAGTTTGGACACCGCTTTCAAACCCGCTTTGCCTGCCAATATCCCGAATTTGGTTTTGTGTTGACGGTTCTGGGTATCTGCGTTCGTGGTCAGGTCTTCTGCTTCGGTTGCGCTAGTGATGCCTGCCGCGACCGAGTCAGCAAAGGCACCTGCCAGTTGAATACCAATATCGCGCCGTTTTTCCTGTTTCGCCCTATAGGCCTGAGCGGCCTCAACCGCTCCAATGGCTGCTGCGGCTCCGCATTTGCGTGCGGCGTCCTGAGCGACGAACTTTCCGTATTGCTGTGTCAGCTTCGCGGCTTCGTATTTCTCTTTTTCCTCGCCTTCCGCACTTTTGATCTGCGCGTCCAGCCATTTGTCGTAGTCCTTAACACCATCTTTCTTTTGCGCTTCGAATTCGGCGCGCGTCAGTTGTAACTGGGTGACTTTCTTGTCGTCTGCAGCGAGTTCATCCAGAGTTTTCTCGTCGTTAATTGTTAAACCACCGAACTTGAGGCGGTTTTTCTCGTATCGAACCCCGTCCTTTTCATTGCGAAGCTGTTCGACTTTTTTGGGGTCTTTTTCTTCTTCGATTTGCTCGGACAGCGAAGCTTCCTCCTTATCCAACCAGTCCTTATAGGGAATTTCCTCGTTTGGATTGTCCTTGAGGTATTTAGCCTGGGTCAGGTCGGCTTCGGTGATCTCGGGTCTGTCCGCTTTCGGCAATGCTTTGATCTCGGCGACGGTTTTACCTTCTATCACTAGGTCATTGTACTCGTCGGGCATCTCGTCGACGTCGAGGTCTTCATCCAGCGCAATGTTTTCTTCCTTGAAGTTGATGAACTTCGCCAAATCCTCGCGACTGGCTTCGGTGATCGAGATATTGGCGTAGTGAAGCGCCTGACTGGCCCCAAGATTGGCGGCCGTCATCAGCAGCTTGCCACGGCGGAGCGCCTTGTCGACCCCCGCCACCTTCATCTCCTTACCTTCTTCGCGGGCCATCAATTCGGTGTAGACGGCGGCCGCATTCTTGAACACCTGCATACCTTCCGAGAAACTGTCAGGCACAAGGTTTGACGGAATAACCCCTTCACGAACCAACGGTGTCCACAATTCTTTTTCGATATCTCGGTCGCTGAACAGGCGTTCACCTTTTTTGTCGACCATCGCCGCCAATTCGTTCGACTTTTCAACCAGCGGCCGCAACATGTCAAAGATTTCGCGGATCGCGGTGGCCGCCGCTTCGGACTTGAATTCGAATGTCTCCTCACCTTTCTTGAGGCTTACAAACTCGCCCGCGCGATCCGCAAAACTGTCCCATTCACTGTCCTCGATTTCGACCGGGATTTTGTCTCCGTCCACTTGCGCCAGTACTTTAATGGTCTTCGGGAATTTTACGTCTGCCGCGTTCCAGGCAGCCCCCAACACTGGATTGGAAAGAGCCATCGCCTGGTTAAGTTTGTGGTTCTTTTTTTCGACGACAAGACCCAACTCACGCAGACCGTCGCGCAGCGCTTGTTTTGTTTCTCCGAAGTCCTCACTGGAATTGAGCGCCTCAATAGCCTTTTCACGCGCGATGAGATTGTCGATTTCGTCTTGAAGATTCTGAGTCAACTGGCCGCCGTCGCCAAAGACCTTCGTCATCCAGACACGTTCTGCTTCAAATGACATTTCGCTCTCCTGGCTTAGGTCTGTTTAACTTCGGCGAGTAAGTCGGCTTCGGTCTTTTCCAGAAAATGTAGCAGGCGGCGCACAGGGCGGCCGTTGTCGAACGGGTTTGTCTTGATCAGACCGCCGATCATTGTTTCTTCCAGGAACCGTCGATTTCTTCGGATCACGGTAAAGGCTTCTTCGCGCAGGGCGATCAGTTCAGGCATGCCCAGACCCTTGGACCGTTTTATCAGGTCTCCACATTTGTCATCGAGGTCCATCCGTTCTTCGATCTGTTCGGCCACGGTGCCAATATTCTTTTTATTCGCGTCGTAAAGACTGACAAAGGCTTTGGCGGTCGGGTCTTCATCTTTGACCTTCCGGGCTTTC
Source organism: Ruegeria sp. HKCCD7628 (assembly GCF_057221005.1). NCBI lineage: Bacteria > Pseudomonadati > Pseudomonadota > Alphaproteobacteria > Rhodobacterales > Roseobacteraceae > Ruegeria > Ruegeria sp. HKCCD7628. Next base: position 11,484 of record NZ_JBWVBA010000016.1, on the reverse strand, counting down.
TTCGCGACCGCCGGAACATGCTCTCTGTGAAAAGCCTCAAGCCCGTCGTAAAAAGGAGAAAGGCTGTCACGGAGACGTTGCAAAATCAAAGCGAACTTTTCATTCGAGCTCTGATCTTTTGACATCTTCAATGGCACATTTGCTTCTGCGAAATCACGTGCTTCTGATAACAGACGTTCAGCCTCAATCGTTAATTCATCGAAGTCTTCAGGGGTTGCGGCGGTTTTAGCGCGTGTTTTCAATGCCTTGAGTAGAACCTCATTGCTTTCGAAACTGTCGCGTGCAGCCCCTTTCAGCTTTTTCTTTTCCTTGCTGACGAAGTTTTTCAGGGTCTTTTGCGCTTCTTTAAAGTTTGCTTCTGACTTGTTGAGGTTGTCGTTAAGGTCGCCTGAATTGTTTACGTCCAAGATAGTTCTAGCCAGAGCGCTGGCGTCTTGGCGTTTTAATTTGTCAGTCAGCTCATCCACGCTCAGCTGCCCAGATGGCAGCCCGGAAAGTGCTTTTTCGGTTCGAACCAGACTGTTTATCTTCCAGTCCATACGTTCGGTCAGTTTATCCAACTTTCGGTCAGCTTTCTTAACAGAGCTGTTTTTACCGATGTCGACTTCTCCCCAAATTCCGTCGAACAACCTGTCGTACAAACCTGCATAGTCTTCGCGGTCGGCGGCCTGTTCCAGGGATTTTTGCGTCTCGGAGTCAATCTTTAAGCCGCGGATGGTGTTTTCGCCGTTCTTTTGCGAAAGCTTCTCGCAAAACACTTTGAGGGTCTTCTTGAACTGAGCGATGAACGCCTTGGTCTTATCCTTCTTGGCTTTGTCGAACTTATCTTTGAAGTCTTTGTAGTCTGTTCGATAGGATTCGAGGGATTTGATACGAGCCTTCAGCAAATCTTCGTGTTTTTGCAATCGTTTCAAGGCTTCAGCCAGCTTTTCCGGGTCCTTGATGTTACGGTTTTGCAGGTCCAGTTCATCCTGGAAATATTCTTTTGCAAAGTCTGAATACTTAATCACCCGATGTTCGAGAAGTGCTTCGTAGCGTTTTGCGCATTTCTCGTAAGCCTTGTAGTTATCGGAATGCTTCTTCAGAACATCAAGATCCTCGGAGATTTGGTTTTCAAAATCTCGAAGTAGAAGGAAGTCGGCCTGACCCAATTCCTCTGAAGCAGCCAGCATCTGTAACACCTCGAGCTTGGCGGCCAACGGTTTCATGATATCCTGAGGCAAGCCCGAGACCCCGCGCGCTGTTTTGATATTGCCGTGTCCGGTTGCGTCGGCCTCTTTTTGCTGAACCTCGTGATCTTTCACTCTGAGGTAATTTCCGACAGCGCTTTCATGCGATTCTGCGCTTTTTCGGAAAACGGCTTTCAGGATGATTTCTCCGGTGTGGATATGCTTGGCCGCGTTATCTTGCCAGGGTTTAAGTTTCGACGGATCGTTGCCGAAGTGGCTCAGGACATCATCAGAGTCTTTCCATTTCAGATTGTAGCTCTTCGTTGCGCTCTGAAAATCGACCAGGGCTTTATAAGCCTTGGTTTTGGTTTGCGCCTTGTCGTTTGCATACCTGCGGCTCAGCTGTCCTGCGGCAGCGCGGATGTCCTTGATATAGTTCAGTGTCGCCAGCGCGTCGCGCGCTGTGTGTTCAAGCTGATCTTCCTTCGCCTCTTCAGCCAATTCCTCGGTTGATTTTCGCTCGTCAACGGCTTGGGCGACATTGACTTTCACATCTGAATTGCCCTGAAGCTCTCCGTCTGGAGCGGCTGCGGGTTTTTCGTTGGACAATGCCAGCTTTTCCAAGGTCTCAAGATACAGAAGCCCATTCAACACGGCCTGTGCATCGCTATACCGACCCGCTTCTGACAATTTTTTTGCCAATTTCGCCGAACGTTTCAGTACCCGCTGGCCTCGTCTTGTGAACCGATCGTCTTCTTCCGCAAGATCCGCGCTGATGGTTTTCAGTTTAAGATCAATAGAAGTATTGAGCGCCTTGATTTTCTTCTTGAGCTGTTTTTCGTCTTGTTGACGTGCGCGAAAATCTATTGGGTGACGCCAGGCTTTCAGCAGTTTGACCTCATTCGTCGTCAAGTCGAATGCGTCAATCTCTTTGTCTGTGAAAGTGAAATTCCCACGTTTGAATTTTTCGAAATCGGTTCCGTCATCCGCAAGGGAATAAAGCGCCTCGGAGGCCTCGGCGATTTGCTCCTCAACATTGGCGGCGTTTGGAACTACAACGGCTTTCAGCCGCAATGCCGCCATCAGTTTGGCTGCGAAATCCTTTGCTCTGGCCTCATGCCAATCTTCGTCTTTTTCGCCGCGCATGCGCGCCCCCCGTTTTGAAAATCAACCTGCCCTCAGGACGTGTTTCATCTTAGTAACCGCATCACCCAGAACCGCGCCCAAAGACATGGAGACCCCAAGATCATTCGTGTCGATCAACTTGATTGCCGGATTGCTCGACAAAAAGCTGGCCATGTCGTCAAAGGCTTTTTCTGCTGTATCCAACGCATCTGGCAGGCGCGTTTCGTTTGCGCGGTCCAGTTCGATGAAGGCTGCGTTCAATTGCACGAACAGATTTTCAGAAAAACCGGTCAGACCGCTTTCCGACAGGGTCTGGCAATTTGGGTCGTCAAAGGCAGACAGTTCTTGCCTCAATTTATCGATCTGGCCAGATACATCCCGGTGCGCTTCGTCCCAGATGTTGCGAATGCGGGCCGCGACCTTTTTACCTTCTGTTTCAGGCGCCAGCTTTGCGGAAGGTTCATCCGGTCGTTTTGCCTGTGCGATGGCGTTTTCGACCTGTTCAAGCTGGATAAGAGCCGCCGCTGTATCGCCACCCGCGACCATGGCCTTGGAGGCCGCGAATGTGTGCAGTGCTTTCTCAAGCCCTTGAGTGCCTTCGTCCAGTGCCGACTTCAATAATTTGGCAACCCGCTGCAATTCGGATGTTGGATCGGGCCCATTCGTTGTTTCCGGCTTGGCAGTGTTTATGCCTGCCTTTTTGGCGGCAGTGATCTTATCGGAAAGGATTTTTAGGATCTTGAGTGCATCGGAATATTTGCCTGCCTTCGCCGCTGCTTCGGCCTTGTCCCAGATTGGGTTGGCCTTGTCGGGATCAAGAAGGCCCGCATTTAAAGCGGACTTGAAAACAGGTGCGAATTTTTCGGATCCGATTTGCCAGCGCTTCTTGTTGAGATCGACAGGTTTTGCGTCTTGTCCATCATCCGAGGTAACCGGGGCCTGCAGCGCGGTCCTGAGCCTTTTTGCGACCTTGATTGCCCCTGGATAGTCATTTTCCTCATCGCCTATCCTCAGGGCATAACCCCAGGCCGTGCGAATTTTGGACACGTCTCCTTCACCGGCTTTCAGAAACGCGGCTACGTCAGGGGCCAGATTGTCCTTTAACGTCTTCCATTCAATTGCGTCAGGGTCCGGCGCAGTATCATCGTCGGCGTCATCTGCAGCAGGCTCGGTATTGAACACTGGTTTTTCAGGTTTGTCTTCTGGACCGAAGACTTCAACCCGCATCGGAGCCTCGGCCAGTTTAAGGAACTCTTTCGTTTTCTTGGCCAGTTGCGCGACCACGTCACTTTGGCAATGGAGGTTAAGCGTGTTTCCGTCGCACCACATTGTGCCAGAGGAAAGTTTTTGTGTTTCACCTTCGCTTTTTGCGCGTTTGGTCAATGCGTCGGGCGCCAAAATGCGATCGACCAGGAAGACTAGGTTTTCAGTCGTCTTGCCCAGACAGATCGCAAAGTTCAGTTCCCGCTTTCGAGCAGCCGCAAAATGCCCCTTGAGTTCTTTTGTTTTCTTCTTGTCAATCGCCATGGCTTCCCCCACGTAACGATTTGACAAAAGATCACTTCAAAATTCAACTTAATTGCTGATTTCATCAGCGCCCTTCAGTTCACGAAAATCCCAAAGCATCCAGACTGAATCTGTCGTCGCACCCCTACGTCGACGAGATTTACGTTGTTTCCAAACAGCAGGACAAAAAACCTATCTGGCTTGTATGCTTATAACTTTTCGGTGTGGCGACTAGGTGATCAATTTGGGTTGCCCGTGTCGTACGGGGTCGCGGGCTACCGCAATACTTGTTCCAAGCTGTTGCTATTTGATTTTTCGAATAACCATCGCACCGGACCCAATGACGGCTATTCGGGCCAGATTGTCGTTGCATGCATCTATATTGTCGAGATTATAAGCTGATCGTTTCGGGGAACGCTGTGCCGGAGGTAGGGTGGGCTGCGACCATCGTTTTGTCCCGATTTAAGCCGATTGAAATGTAAAACGCGCGGATGCGCATTGGGGGGGTGGATTTTGGTTAAAGTTCTGCTGGTGGAAGACAATGAAATGAACCGCGATATGCTATCGCGCAGATTGACCCGTAAAGGGTTTGCGGTCGTGGTTGCAAAAGACGGGTTAGAGGGCGTTGCCATGGCGGGCAGCCAGTCTCCGGACATCATATTGATGGATATGAGCTTACCTGAGATTGATGGCTGGGAGGCAACACGGCGCATCAAGGCCAACTCAGACACAGCTTCGATCCCGGTTGTTGCGTTGACTGCTCACGCAATGGCCAGCGACAGGGAAAAAGCGTTGGACGCGGGTTGTGATGATTTCGATACCAAGCCCGTTGAACTTAGCCGCTTACTGGAAAAGATGGAAAACCTGTTGCCCGCGTCCTAGTGGCTGCACAATTATCCCGCTGCAGGTTTGCGCCGCATAACGAAAAACGTACGAACCTGACCTTTGCCTTTGACACGAATATCGGCAGGTTCGGAAAGGTCAAATCGGTGTTCGATTTGTTTGGCTGTTGTTTCGGAAACTTGAACCCGGTTTGGCGCACCGGTTGATTCCATACGGCTAGCCATATTCACTGTGTCGCCCCAAACGTCGTAGAGAAATCGGTGTGATCCAATTATGCCAGCGACCACGGGTCCGCTGTGGATGCCAATTCTGACATCCATGGGGTGATCCAATTCATGGTTCAGAAATTCGACCGCTGCCAACATGCGAAGTGCCATTTCTACGACCACTTCGGCATGGTCACCCCGATGATCCGGAACGCCAGCGGCAGCCATATACGCATCCCCGATTGTTTTGATCTTCTCTACGCCGAGTTCTGACGCGATTTCGTCAAAGTCTGAGAAAACGCGGTTGAGGTTGTGAACCACATGGGCAGGCGGCAGTTTGGACGACAACTCGGTGAATCCAACAAAGTCCGAAAACAGAACAGTTGCTTCACTGTGGCGATCGGCGATCATTGTTTCACCGTCATTCATGCGTGCCACGATTTTCTGCGGCAGGATGCTGTGGAGAAGTTCCATATATTTTTGTTTTTCCGATTCCACTTGCCGAAGGTACTCGCGTTCGCGGTCCCGCCAACGCCGTTTTTCGAGGGCGGCGCTGATCCGGGCTTTCAGTAGGACGGGGTTGAACGGTTTGGGCAAATAGTCCTCGGCTCCGGCCTCGATGCAGCGCGCGACGCTTTCGAGTTGGTCCAGGGCCGAGATCATTATGACCGGAATATCGCGGTAAGCGTCATCATCCTTTAACCGGGCCAAGACATTGAAGCCGTCAATATCGGGCATCATTAGATCAAGCAAAACCAGATCGAACGCGTGTTGCGCCATCATCTTCAGGGCTATTCGCCCTCCGTCCGCGGTTTTGACTTCATGGCCGTCCCGTTCCAACCGACGAGCCAAAAGATTTCTGTTTGCCTCAAGATCATCCACAACGAGGATGCGCCCGATCAGCCCGGCGGTATCCGCAATTTGTTGGGTAGACTGCATGCTCTGGGTGAGTTTTGTGAACATTTCGGCGGCGTCGTCGGACGCTTCGGGAAGGCCAAACCCCCCGTTCGGTTGATGGTCGGACAAAGCCGACAGCCTGTCGATATGTTGCAGCAAAGCGTCGGTGTGCTGAAGCAGGCCCAGAATGTCGGGTTTCAATTGACCTGCGTTCAGTGCTTCCAAATCCTCCAGAAGCATTTCGCTATAGCCCTTGATTGCGTTCATGGGTGTTCGCAAGTCGTGACGCAGTCGTTTTATTCCTTCATCACTGCTGATTGTCAGCTTTATCGCCATTTCGGGACGAAGCAGCTGATCGACAAATGCGTTCAATTCGGTTGCCGCTCTGGAAATACGGCTCAGGTCGGATACGGCATCCTCGGGGGCCATCCGTCTAGCTTCGTTCTCAAGTATATCGCAAAGCCCGACAATCACGCTGACCGGAGATATCAGCGTCTGACGTAAATTCGCTAACCACAATGCTTGCGCTTGTTGGGCTTTGGTGTCCGGTCGGTCGGTCACGACCGAAATGTCCGTGAAGCTGAGCGTGGCAGAATTTCATTCAACTGATTCAAGATGGTTTCGATTTCATCTCCATCCTTGCGGATCAGCGTCTGAACGGAACCATTCAAACGTTTCCGATCTTCGTTCGACAGAGTCTTAGCAGTCACGATAACAACGGGTATCTCTTTCCACTGATCATTCTTCCTCATCCTCGCAAGGAATTCGAAACCGTCCATTTCGGGCATCATGAGGTCAAGTAATATTACATCGGGCACTGCTTCCGAAAGCTGATGCAACGCATCCAGCCCGTTGACAGCCTGATCTATCTTCCAGCCTTCCTTCTCAAGAACGCGGGAGATGAATTCGCGGGTCGCTGCTTCGTCTTCGACAACCAGAACGCTCGGCGTCGGCTGACTGGGGCAATGGTCCTTTAGGGCGCTCAGAAGTTCGATGGTATCAATCGGCTTGGCGAGGTATTCACTAGCACCCAAAGACAAGCCCCGTTGACGGTCTTCTGCAAAGGTAAGCATGATAACCGGGATATTAGCCAGTTCGGGATCATCCTTCAGTTTGGAAAGAACCGCCCAGCCGTCGACCTCAGGCATGAACACATCCAGGGTTATCGCATCTGGCCGCACTGTCCGAGCGAGCTCCAGAGCCTCCTCACCCCTAGTCGAAGCCAAAACCCGGTATCCTTCCCGATGCAGTCGCCGACCTAATAGGTCATGTACAGTAGGGTCATCATCCACCAGCAAGATAAGCGGAGCGTTCGGATCAATGTTCGGATCGTTTTGGGAGAAGTCCGAGACCTTTAGCCGATCAACTGACGGATCTTGGCAGATGCGCGGCAGTCTAATTGTAAAAGTGGAGCCTTCGCCCAAAGCGCTAGTGCAATGAACGTCGCCCCCCAACTGTTCACAGAACACCTTGGTAATCGACAAGCCCAAACCAGTCCCGCCATAGTTTCGTGTCGTAGAAGAGTCCGCTTGGGTGAATGCCTCAAAAACCCGGTCGACTTGCTCTGGCGTTATTCCGATCCCGTGGTCAATAACTGAAAACTCGATTAAATCAGCCTCGCTCGACGGTGTAACCGACAGCACGACGTCTCCGTTCTCGGTGAATTTGCAAGCATTGGACAACAGATTGAGAAGCGCCTGACGTATCTTGGTCAGGTCGCAGACCATGTCACCTATGCCTTCGGAGCATTGAATTTTCAGCGTATTTCGGTTTTTTTCGGCCAGCGGTTGCATAGTTGTGCCGACATCATTGACCATCTGGGCGACGTCGAAGGATTCGAGATTGAATTCCATCTTCCCAGCTTCGATTTTGGACAAATCAAGGATGTCGTTGATTAATGCGAGCAAGTGTTTGCCAGCCGACTGAATCTTACGAAGATCGCTCACGTTTGCTTCGTCATTCTGGTCTATGGCTTCTTCCAGCATCAATTCGCTATAGCCTATAATCGCGTTCAGCGGCGTGCGAAGCTCGTGGCTCATATTTGCAAGAAAGGTGCTTTTGGTCTTGTTGGCAGTTTCCGCGATGTCTCGGGCCACACGCAACTCACGTTCCGCTTGCTTTTGGGTGGTTATGTCACGGCCATAAATGTTTGCGTACCCGCCTTCCGCAATGGGCCACAGCAGAAGGGAATAGATGAGGCCGCCCGCTTCATACTCGAAATCTTGTCGTTCATCATATTGCAAACCCTTGCTAACGCGTTTGCGCCAGCCGGTCCCTACGCGATCCCCGACTTTTAGTTGCAATGCGTTGATCAAGGGGGCGCTTGCTTTGTTTGCATAGATTAACTGACCCTGACTGCTGATGCGCAGTACAGGATTTGGATTTTCTTCCGGGATACGAGCCAATTCTCGCATCCGGTTTTCGGCTTGCTTCAGTTGCGTGACATCCCGGCCATACAGATTGACGTGTTCAGCGTCGGGAACCGGCCAGAGCAGCAAGGTATAGACCATGCCGCCTGCTTGGTATTCAAAGTCTTGCCGTTCATTTTCTCGCAGGCCCAATTCAACACGCTGCATCCAATCCGAGCCAACCTTCGTTCCCACATTCAGGCTCAGCGCGTCCAACATCGGCTTGCTGGCTCTGTTGGCGTATATCAAAGTACCATCGCTACTGATGCACATCACCGGGTTGGGGTTTTCCTCGGGTATCTGTGCCAGCTCGGCATTGCGTGCTTCGACTTTTTTCAACTCGGACACGTCGCTGTAAATCGCGACTGTGGCGTTGTCGCGGGTTTTGCGTTCGCTTATTTTTATCCACCCCCCGGATGTTCGGCTTTGCATCTGGGTGCCTTCGGGATTGGCATGGCGTTTCAAGCGCTGCACCAGCCATTCTTCTTCGCGCCCGACCGCATCAGCAATCACATTGAGCGAAAGAGCTTTTCGAACAACCTGTTCAAAGCTCATACCTGGTTTGACCAGATCTTCATGCCCTGGATACAGCATTTTTCGATAGGTCTTGTTCGCAAGCACCAACCGGTCTTCGGAATCGTACAGAGCGAAACCTTCTGGAATTGTGTTTATGGCATCGACGAGTCCGTCCAGTTGTTGATCTGGTCGCGAAACACGTAATTGTCGGTCAAGAAACGCCGTTGCACAAAGGATCGCAGCGCTGTGTGCGACGTTCGTGTCGGTCTCACTGAATTCGGTCGCCCGCTCGCCTTGAAGTAGGATGGCGCCAATAACTCGTCCAAGAGATTTGACAGGCAACACCATCGTGGCGACGGAGGTCTTGCTGTCATGTGCGCTATCTCGCTCTGGTGAAGCAAAGTGTACTTGTCGGTTACCGGAAGTCAGCGCGTTGCCGATAAAGTCTTCGGCGATTGGGATTTGCTCAGAGCTCCAGACAACCCAATCCTTGTTGGCTTGTGCGGTAGTGCCTTCCAAATAGAAATCACCACCCGGACTGAGCAAAGCGAACGCGCATTCGTCCATGACCAACAAGGTCTTCAGCTTGAGTGCGACTTGAAAAAGAAGGTGATCGGGATCAGGTGTTCTTTCAACTATGGACGCAATCTCTTCCAACATGGCTTGTCTGGCAGCGTCTGATTGATGTTCATGACGGCTTTTGGACTGATTCATGTCGCGCTCTCCATTTGGCGAGATCAGCGCATCACCGAAACACTGTTCTTCAGGTTTCCAAACTCGAAAACAGTTGAACGGAAGTCGGAAAGCAAAACAAGGTTGATTTCGCTTTGTTCTGATGCGGGCGGAACGTCCGAGGCTGTCGCTGTGGCTTGGCGGCGTAGGACCGGCGGCAGGGGAATTTGGCGGTATGCGTTACTATTCAACGGCCCGAGTAATAGGTCGAAAGCTCTTTAGACAAGTCGAGGAATTGCTGATGCACCTCGTCTATCGAAGGTACGTCCAACTGATCGATGCGTTCGACATACGGGCAGTTAATGGCGCAAATAGCGGTGCCTTCATGATCGAAAACAGGATAGGCTAGATTGGTAACACCGACTGCAGTTGCGGATGGCATCCTTTCGTAGCCAACTTCTCTGATGCGGGCGACATGTTCCATGAACTCGCCCCGGTCAATTTGTGGTTCGCCTCGCGCCAGCCGGTGGATGTCCAGAAGAGCCTCAATCTGTTGATCGGTGCGAAAGGCGGCCATGACCCGACCTGTCCCAGTGTTGCCCAACCCCATGACAGTACCCACGCGCAACGAGAACACCCAGTCACCTGGTGCCGCAACCGAGGCCACCACAACGATGTCACCATTGCTTTCCATACTCAGGTGGCAGGACTGCCAGGCGCGTCGGGTCGTAACGCGCATTTTGGGTGTGGCAACTTCCAACAACCGCTCGACCGGTGGGTGGCGTTGCGACAGCGCAAACATCTTTAGGCTCAACGAATACAGGTCGTCGTCTTTGGAACGAATGACGTAACCGCGCCGGACCAGGGTGGACAGCATTCGGTAGATTTCGCTTTGCGACCGATCTAGAGCGCGGGCGATATCACCTTGTGTCAGTCCATCCCCGTGGAGCGACAAAAGCTCAATAATATCAATGCCTTTTTCGAGTGCTGGCGCACGATACTTTTCGGTTTGTTCCACCACGTCTTCCTCCTAGGGCGAATGCATAAAGCATCGTTTTGCCGACTGCAAAATTTCAATGTTGATTTATTAGTAAATACAAGATTTAAATATGAACAGAGGTGGAGGAATCAAGCGCGTCGGAGTTTTAGGAGGCCCGGCGCCTGCCAAGCCTGAGATTGCGAAATATTGCTGACCCAATGAGGTTAGAAGCCATATGGCTAAGAGTTGGCTAAGCAATTGCGCGTTTTGGGGAATGTGCCTTGTTGCATGACTAAAATTTTGGGACCGAGGAAAATGAAGCCAAGAAAAGGCCGCCTGGCCGGAAAAAAAGCGCTTGTTACTGCGGCGGGGCAGGGGATCGGCCGCGCAAGTGTTGAACAATACGTGGCCGAAGACGCTGAAGTTATTGCTTGCGACATAAACGAGGATACGCTGGCCGAACTTGCGGCTGTCGAACGCGTCTCGGTGGTCAAACTGGATGTAACGGATGCTGTCGCGGTGGCCGAAGCAATCGCATCTGCGGGTGAAGTGGATATTCTGTTCAACTGTGCTGGATTTGTGGGCTCCGGAAACATTCTGGAATGCGACGACGCGCAATGGGATTTCAGTTTTGATCTGAACGTCAAGGCAATGTTCCGGCTGGCCAAGCTGGTTATCCCCGGAATGGTTGCCAGGGGCGGTGGTTCAATCGTTAACATGTCGTCGGTGGCGTCTTCGATCAAAGGGGTGCCAAACAGGTTTTCCTACTGTGCGTCCAAAGCCGCAGTGATCGGGCTGACCAAATCAATCGCGGCGGACTTCATTACAGACGGCATTCGTTGCAACGCGATTTGCCCCGGCACCGTAGACAGCCCCAGCTTGCACGATCGCCTGCGCGCGATGGGTGATTACGATCAGGCGTTGAAGGATTTCGTCGCGCGGCAACCTATGGGCCGGATTGGCCATGCAGACGAGATTGCAGCACTGGCGACCTATCTGGCCAGCGATGAAAGCGGATTTACTACAGGGCAGACTTTCGCCATCGACGGCGGCTGGACTGTGTGAGCAAGGAGAGACTTAGATGAAACTGCTGCGCTACGGACCCACGGGTCAAGAAAAGCCGGGACTGATGGACGGAAACGGGGCGATCCGTGATTTGTCGG
>NZ_JBWVBA010000015.1:0-60336 GCF_057221005.1 Ruegeria sp. HKCCD7628 | reverse complement strand
CGGGCCTAAACGTTGCACTAAAGAAGGCCGTTCCACAGGGGCGGCCTTTTTCGTTGTGCCAGGCACTTCCTAGGTGAATCTGAATGTGTTCGAAGGGAGCAAATGCTTATTAGGCCCGCCGTCGCCCAAGAACTGAAGCGGATTGAGGCTTCTTAATCCTTTGTCCACCTCACGCAAAGACAGGAAACCCACATGTGAAATGAAACAAAAAGTGGGGCGCGTATCTAGCGAACCGCTGAAGTAACCAGGAGGAAATCATGTTTGGTTTTGAATTCTTGAACTATGGAACGCAAATCCTTCACAGCAAGGATTTGGAGGACATGCGCGCCGCCATACTTGGAGACGACGATCAGGAAATCGAATGTGATAACAGCGACTTTTGCCGCGAGCGTAAGCGGTTCAAAGTCACGCTTGCGGAGTTGCCTAACAGAGCCTGACGCGTAAACGCGCGGCTAAAATAACTACCGTCAAGCTTCGTGCTGGTCGTTGCGTGGGGTGAAATCCATCAAGTGTCATTTTGGTTTTCTTAGGCTCAATGATTGTCGCGCGCGGGCTGTTTAGCTCATTCGTAGTCCTGCTGCGCACTATCGTTGCCAAGTTCAATCTAAAGACTGGTTTTTGGCGCCGGCTCCTGTCGCCCTTTTAGGTCCAACAAGGCCAACAAACCCCTTGCCAAACCCCACCAACCCAACTAATACGCGCGAGTTCTCGATAAGAACATCAAGGCGGGGTGATTCCCGCCTTTTGGGTTCGAAGAGGGTTGGCGATGCGCGTCTGTCCTCCTCTCAACCTCAACGCCTGATAAAAGGCTGTATCTATGCAAAGCCAAAACATCCGTATTCGGCTGAAGGCATTTGACTATCGCGTTCTGGATGCCAGCACGCAAGAGATCGTCAACACTGCCAAGCGGACCGGCGCGAACGTGCGCGGCCCGATCCCGCTGCCGAACAAGATTGAGAAGTTCACGGTTCTCCGTGGCCCTCACGTTGACAAGAAATCCCGCGACCAGTTCGAGATCCGCACGCACAAGCGTCTGCTCGACATCGTTGATCCGACCCCCCAGACCGTTGACGCGCTGATGAAGCTCGACCTCGCTGCTGGTGTGGACGTCGAGATCAAGCTGCAGTCGTAAGATCGGAGGGTATAGATTATGCGCTCTGGTATTATCGCAAAGAAAGTTGGCATGACCCGCCTGTTCATGGAAGACGGCAAGCAGATCCCTGTGACCGTTCTTCACCTGGACAACCTGCAGGTTGTTGCACAGCGTACCGCTGACAAAGACGGCTACACCGCCGTTCAGCTGGGCGCCGGTGCTGCCAAGGCAAAACGCACCTCGAAAGCCATGCGCGGTCACTATGCCGCTGCGAAGGTTGAGCCCAAGCGTAAGCTGGCCGAGTTCCGCGTCTCCGAAGATGGTCTGATTGATGTGGGCGCCGAGATTTCGGCAGAACACTTCCTGGAAGGTCAGAAAGTTGACGTTTCGGGCACCTCGATCGGTAAAGGCTTTGCCGGTGCGATGAAGCGCTGGAACTTTGGTGGTCTGCGCGCCTCGCACGGTGTTTCGATCAGCCACCGTTCGCACGGTTCGACCGGTCAGTGTCAGGATCCGGGCAAGGTTTTCAAAGGCAAGAAGATGGCCGGTCACATGGGTGCTGCCCGTGTTACCACCCAGAACCTGGAGGTCGTCAAAACCGACGCCGACCGGAACCTGGTCTTCATCAAAGGCGCCGTTCCCGGACCGAAATCGGGCTGGGTCACCGTCAAGGACGCCGTGAAGAAGAAAGCACCGGAAGGCCTGCCTTTCCCGGCTGCTGTGAAATCGGCTGCAACCGAAGCACCTGCGGAAGAAGCTCCCGCGGAAGGTGGTGAAGCATGAAACTTGATGTAATCAAACTGGACGGCGGCAAAGCCGGCGACATCGAGCTGAACGCCGATCTGTTCGGTCTCGAGCCGCGTGCGGACATCCTGCACCGCGTGGTCCGTTGGCAGCGCAACAACGCGCAGGCCGGCACCCACAAGGTCAAGACCCGCTCGGAAACCAGCTACTCGACCAAGAAGATCTATCGCCAGAAGGGCACCGGTGGCGCACGCCATGGTGACCGCAACGCGCCGATCTTCCGTGGTGGTGGTATCTACAAAGGCCCCGTCGTACGCTCGCACGGCCACGACCTGCCCAAGAAGTTCCGTAAGCTTGGCTTGCGCCACGCTCTGTCGGCTAAAGCCAAAGCAGGTGAACTGGTTGTGATCGAGAACGCCGAAGCCGAAGGCAAGACCGCCGCTCTGGCCAAACAGGTTGCAAACCTGGGCTGGAAACGTGCTCTGGTCATCGATGGCGCGACCGTGAACGAAGGGTTCCTGAAAGCGTCCAAGAACATCGAAGGTCTGGATATCCTGCCGTCGATGGGCGCAAACGTCTATGACATCCTCAAGCGTGACACTCTGGTGCTCACCAAAGCGGCTGTCGAAGCACTGGAGGCTCGTCTGAAATGAGCGCGAAGGCAGAACACTACGACGTGATCCGCAAGCCGATCATTACTGAGAAGTCGACCATGGCGTCCGAGAACGGCGCGGTTGTCTTTGAAGTGGCGATCGACAGCAACAAGCCGCAGATCAAAGAGGCCGTTGAGGCGCTGTTTGGTGTGAAGGTCAAAGCGGTGAACACCACCGTGACCAAAGGCAAGGTCAAGCGGTTCCGCGGCCAGCTGGGTCGTCGGAAAGACGTCAAAAAAGCTTATGTGACCTTGGAAGAGGGTAACACCATCGACGTGTCCACCGGTCTCTGATCGGAACGGTCCATGGAAAGAATGGAAGACCCCCGCGAAAGCGGGGGTTTTTTACTATGGCGGTGACACAAATTTGACCTCGGATTAAAAGGCCAATTGCATAAATCGCTTGCGACGCCGGGTCAGAAGGTTATCCGGTTGAAGTTAGAAAACACGGCAGGCGCATGACACATTCCATCAAACCGAACCCGGGCAATCCGCAAGTGACCGCAGCGCGGGATTGGGTGTCTACACTGGCCAAATACCGAGAGCCGAACCAGTTGCGTAGCGCGTTCGAGCTTGGCGTCAGCATCGTGCCATTTATTGCCTTATGGGCGCTGTCGTGGATGTCAATGTCGATCAGCTACTGGCTGGCTTTTGCCATTGCAGTTCTCAACGCAGCCTTTCTGCTGCGTCTGTTTGCGATCCAGCATGATTGTGGACACGGGGCGTTCTTCAGCAACCGGATGCTCAGCGATTGGACCGGTCGGGTGATCGGCGTGCTTACCCTGACGCCTTATGATGTCTGGCGCCGTACGCATTCTACGCATCACAACAGCGCGGGTAATCTGGACAAGCGCGGGATGGGCGATATTCACACTCTGACCGTGGCAGAGTATCTGGCTTTGACGCCTTTGAACCGGTTTTGGTATCGGGTCTACCGCCACCCGGTCACCTTGTTTGGCTTAGGGCCCGGCTACCTGTTTCTGTTGCAGAACCGCCTGCCGCTTGGCCTAACGGGTCTCCTGAAATTCTGGATCAGTGCCATGGCCACCAATCTGGCAATCCTTCTGGCTCTGCTGGCCATATACTATTTCGGCGGTGTGATGCCGTTGCTGCTGATCTTCCTGCCAACGACCATGCTGGCCGCGACAGCGGGTGTCTGGCTGTTTTACGTGCAGCACCAGTTCGAAGAGACACAGTGGGATCCCGACAAGGACTGGCAATTGCACGAGGCCGCCCTGCACGGCAGTTCGCACTACATTCTGCCAACCGTATTGCAGTGGTTCAGCGCCAATATCGGCATCCACCATGTGCACCATCTGTACAGTCGCATTCCATTCTATCGCTTGACCGAAGTGTTGCGCGATCATGATGAGCTGGCCAACAGCAACCGGATGACCATCCGCGAAAGCCTCGCCAATGCGCGGTTGCACTTGTGGGACGAAAAGAGCCGTCGCCTGTTGTCCTTCGCCGAGGCGCGGGCGCTTTATGGGTAAGGGGCAAGTCGCTTCTGACCTGACTTACCCATACAAAGCTATGACACGCGCGGAAGACTGCCCGTGGGATGGCACTGCAACGGCCGATCAGGGCGCTTTACGGTGCCAAATACATCCGAACTTTTAGCGAGGCGCAAATGCCCCCAAAGCGCCAGCCCGCCGGGACCGGCAGTCGCTGGCGCGGCGGCCTTCGGCCGTGATTCCGGGCTTGGACGAACAAGTGGAAAGCGGGGTTGTTATGATTTCGGGTTTTGATTATCCGTTTCAATTCGAGCGGGAGCTAAAAAGTAGCGCAACAATCAAAAAATGTTCCAAACTAAGAAAGATCTACAAAGTGATCCCAAGTGTGGAAGAGCTTTTCGATGAGGGAAAGAAGTTGGTCAAATGGTTAATCAACTACCTTTTCCCGCCATTTCATAAAAAGATTGTTCGTTGGGTTATTGGTATTGGGTCAGCGATATTGCTGGATTCATATTTTTTTCAAGGATTAATCCAGTGGCTGCTGAGTGCTTTGGTAGCGCACTTTTTCAATCAATCAATCCCAGCGTATGATGGGCAAGACCAGAGCGGCGTGTTTGGAGTGATCCTTATATGCTTAGCGCTACTTTACAGTTTGTTAGCTCACTTTCTGGAGGATTTGCCAGGTATTTTGGATGCAAAACACCAAAGAGAAGTAGGCAGAGCAAAGTTGTCGCGAGACTTTGATTTATATCAGAAATTCTTGGGCGATTTTGGTAGTTCCACGGGGCTGGCGATGTTCATCAAAAATCACAATTTTGGAAACACATGGCAGTCGGTACTGTCGGAAAAATTAGACAATATGTGCTTTGAGTGGGACGTGCCGGAAAGGAAATTTCTTGTTGAGCCTTTGTGTGATCAATTTCCGAAATTGCTGAGTGAGCTTCAAGAGTTGCGTGCACTGTTGGCAGAAAATTCTGGCAGGCTCCAGGCCAACCACGAACTAGAAGGGATTTTTGATCCTTCGATTCATGACGAAATGGATATGCCAGCATATATTGAAAAAGCCATAGTTGATGCGAATAGGCTTTCTTCATCAATTGCTGAACAACGCGCTGAATTTGTTCAAGTGGCAGAAGAAAAGTTCGCCCTACTCAGCAGAACCACAGATGGTGATTAGCTACTGCCAGAAAATTTGCGTTAACACCGGTTAGGGCCATGTATCACTTCGATAGGATTGGGCCATTAGAAAGCTCCAATAAAAAGAAGTCTTGAGGCCCTATAGACACCCACCCCCAACCCTGTTACACGCTCCCAATCTTGCGGCCTCGGATTCGTTCCGGGGCCTCTGATATTTGTAACCGGGGACCTTCGGGGCCCTATACCCTTGGCACCTACGGGGGCCTATCACATAGCGGGGAAACTCCCTGCACTTGCTAAACGGAAGACAGAAAGCATGGCACTCAAGTCGTACAAGCCGACGACGCCGGGCCAGCGCGGGCTGGTGCTGATCGACCGTTCGGAGCTTTGGAAAGGACGTCCGGTCAAGTCTCTCACAGAGGGTTTGACCAAATCGGGCGGCCGGAACAACACCGGACGGATCACTTCACGCCGCCGCGGCGGTGGCGCAAAGCGTCTCTACCGGATCGTTGACTTCAAACGGAACAAATTTGATGTCGCGGCAACCGTCGAGCGGATCGAATATGACCCGAACCGGACCGCATTCATCGCACTGGTAAAATACGAAGACGGCGAGCAGGCATATATCCTGGCTCCGCAGCGTCTGGCTGTTGGTGACAAAGTCATTGCGTCGGCGAAAGCTGACATCAAGCCGGGCAACGCAATGCCGTTCTCGGGCATGCCCATTGGTACCATCGTCCACAACATCGAGATGAAGCCTGGTAAAGGCGGTCAGATCGCACGTGCGGCCGGTACTTACGCTCAGTTCGTTGGTCGCGATGGCGGCTACGCTCAGATCCGTCTGAGCTCGGGCGAGCTGCGCATGGTCCGTCAGGAATGCATGGCCACCGTTGGTGCCGTGTCCAACCCCGACAACAGCAACCAAAACCTCGGTAAAGCCGGTCGTATGCGCCACAAAGGCGTGCGTCCGTCGGTTCGTGGTGTTGCAATGAACCCGATCGATCACCCGCACGGTGGTGGTGAAGGTCGTACCTCGGGTGGCCGTACACCGGTTACACCTTGGGGTAAGGACACCAAGGGTAAGCGTACCCGCAACAAGAACAAAGCGTCCCAGAAGCTGATCATCCGCTCGCGGCACGCCAAGAAGAAGGGACGTTAATCCATGTCTCGCTCTGTTTGGAAGGGTCCTTTCGTCGATGCTTACGTGCTGAAAAAAGCCGAAGCAGCGCGCGAGTCGGGCCGCAACGAAGTCATCAAAATCTGGTCGCGTCGTTCCACCATTCTGCCCCAGTTCGTGGGTCTGACCTTTGGTGTGTACAACGGCCAGAAGCATATCCCCGTCAACGTCTCGGAAGACATGATCGGTCAGAAGTTCGGTGAATACTCGCCGACCCGTACCTATTATGGCCACGCCGCAGACAAAAAAGCGAAGCGGAAGTAAGTCATGGGCAAGGAAAAGAACCCCCGCCGCGTGGCTGAAAACGAAGCAATGGCGAAAACCCGCATGCTTCGCACCAGCCCGCAGAAACTGAACCTGGTTGCGCAAATGATCCGCGGCAAGAAAGTTGAGAAGGCTCTGACCGACCTGACTTTCTCGAACAAGCGTGTCGCGCAGGACGTCAAGAAGTGCCTGCAATCCGCAATCGCGAATGCCGAAAACAACCACAACCTGGACGTTGACGAGCTGATCGTCGCAGAAGCATGGGTTGGCAAGAACCTGGTCATGAAGCGCGGTCGTCCGCGTGCCCGTGGTCGTTTCGGCAAGATCATGAAGCCGTTCTCGGAGATCACCATCAAGGTGCGTCAAGTTGAGGAGCAAGCCTAATGGGTCATAAAGTAAATCCGATCGGCATGCGCCTGCAGGTCAACCGCACCTGGGACAGCCGCTGGTACGCCGACACCAAGGACTACGGTGATCTTCTGCTCGAAGACCTCAAGATCCGTGAGTTCATCAACAAAGAGTGCAAGCAGGCCGGTATCGCCCGTGTGATCATCGAACGTCCGCACAAAAAGTGCCGCGTTACGATCCACACAGCACGTCCGGGTGTCATCATCGGCAAGAAAGGCGCGGACATTGAAGTTCTGCGCAAGAAGATCGCCCTGATGACAGACAGCGAACTGCACCTGAACATCGTCGAAGTGCGCAAGCCCGAGCTTGACGCGCAGCTGGTTGCCGAGTCCATCGCTCAGCAGCTGGAACGTCGTGTTTCGTTCCGTCGCGCAATGAAGCGGTCGGTTCAGAATGCCATGCGCATGGGCGCCCTGGGTATCCGGGTGAACGTCGCTGGTCGTCTGGGCGGCGCTGAAATCGCACGGACCGAGTGGTACCGCGAAGGCCGCGTGCCTCTGCACACTCTGCGTGCCGACATCGATTACGCACATGCCGAAGCGATGACCCCCTACGGGATCATCGGGATCAAGGTCTGGATCTTCAAAGGTGAGATCATGGAGCACGATCCGCAGGCACGTGACCGTAAAGCACAGGAACTCCAGGACGGCCCTGCACCTCGTGGTGCTGGTGGCGGTCGTCGCTAAGGAGGGAAAGATATGCTTCAACCAAAGCGTACTAAATTCCGCAAGATGCACAAAGGCCGGATCAAGGGTCTCGCCAAAGGCGGCTCTGATCTGAACTTTGGCACCTACGGCCTGAAAGCTCTTGAGCCTGAGCGTGTAACTGCACGCCAGATCGAAGCTGCACGTCGTGCCATGACGCGTCACATGAAGCGTCAGGGTCGTGTTTGGATCCGCATCTTCCCCGACACTCCGGTCACTGCAAAGCCGATCGAAGTTCGTATGGGTAAAGGTAAAGGTTCGGTCGACCGCTGGGCATGCAAAGTCAAGCCCGGCCGCGTGATGTTCGAGATCGACGGCGTCAATGACGACATCGCCCGCGAGGCCCTGCGCCTGGCTGCGATGAAGCTGCCGATCAAGACCCGCGTCGTGGTTCGCGAAGACTGGTAAGCGATCGGGGCTTAGGCCCTGTTCGTGACAAGATTGACCCTCGTCGGGAAACCGACGGGGGTTTTCTGTTGCGCTTGTGAAATTAAGGGCCGCAAAAACCGTCGACCTCGTCTCACTGCGCCCCTAGGCTGCCCGGTAGAAATGGGAGGGCCCTGTGGTTCAGTTGCGCAAAAAAATGTTCGTCAAGGAAATCATAACCACCGATCAGTTGGGCCAGCCCTGCGATCCGATCAGCCGGGTTGCTGCGCTGGCGGTGTTCACGAACCCTCTGGCCAGCTGTCAGGCGGATGACCTTTCAGAGTTGTTTGAGATTGGTGCGCTTCTTGGCCCGGACCTCGCTTCCGAAGCGATATCCCAACTAGACGGTGCTCCGGTATCCTACGGCAAGGCAGCGATCATCGGCATAAACGGCGATCTTGAACAGGGCGGGGCGGTGATCCATCCCAAGCTTGGCGCGCCCATGCGCGCGGCAGCTGGCGGAGGAGACGCCGTGATCCCTTCGAACGCTAAGCTGGGCGCGCCGGGTTGCGCGATTGATCTGCCGCTGGGGCACAAGGACAACCCTTGGTCGTTCGACCATTTCGACACGATGACGTTGAACATCCCGGACGCACCTAAACCGGATGAGATCGTTCTGTGCCTTGCCTATGCCGATGGCGGTCGCCCGATCCCACGCTGTGGCAAAGGGCCCGTCAAAGGCTAATCGACTGGCCTTGCCGAAAACACTGGGGTATGCCCGGCCCATGGCACAGATTGAATCACTCTTCGTAACCCGTCTCTACCGCGCGTCCGTCTCCGAGTTCGATCCGAAGATCGACGCTCAGGAATTGGAAAGCTCATGCCTTGTCATCGCCGAGGATGATGAGGCCGGACAGGAATGGTGTGAAGAAAACGGCTATCCCGGCTACACCAGTTACGCCTCGCTGACCGATTTGCCGTGGCGGTTTCCGATCTTTGCCGATTTAGTCGCTGCGCTAGACCAGCACGTCGCCGCCTTTGCCAAGGATCTTGAGTTCGATCTGGGCGAGGGCGCGCTGAAGCTGGAAGACCTGTGGATCAACATCCTGCCCGAGGGCGGAATGCACTCCAGCCACCTGCACCCGCACAGCGTGATCTCGGGCACGACCTATGTGGCTATGCCCGAAGGCGCGAGCGCACTGAAACTGGAAGACCCCCGCTCAGGCCGGATGATGGCCGCGCCAACGCGGGTCAAAGGCGGGCGGCGGGATTTGCAGCCGTTCATCTATATGAAGCCGCAAGTCGGGGACGTGCTGCTTTGGGAAAGCTGGCTGCGCCACGAAGTGCCAATGAACATGGCCGAAGAAGAACGCATCAGCGTCAGCTTCAACTACAAGTGGGAATAACGTCGAAAGCGTGACGTCCCACGCTTATTGAAAAAGGGGCTCATCTGATTGAGCGGCTGTCTTCAGTTCTCCGATCATACGGTCGACGAAGGCCACTTGGGTGTGGGGCGACAAAAACGTTTTGCGGCCAATTCCGATGACGTCAAATTCAACGTGCACGGGGCTGCCGTCCCGGAACACCAACCCGGTTTCCAAAATCTGACGGCGGATATTGTCTGAAACGTTGACGATGGAATCAACGTAATGACCATGAGTGGCGATGCCGAAGATTCCCCGTCCGAAATAGGTGATCATCGGCGCATGATCGCAAAGTGCGTCTGAGATGCACTCAGCGATATCGGTCACTTCGTCAATAAATTCCTGTGATGTGCATCTTTCATAGATGGACGCGATATTTGTAACTGTCAGGATTTGCAGCTTGGTCGCACGGAACTTCAGCCTGCCAAGATGCGTCAGGTAGTTTTCAAAAGAATGTACTTTTAGAACCCCATCTACATCGTCGATTGTTATTGCGTCGCTGAGGGCAACGGCTTTGGTCATGTTTTGCGAAGTCGTGTCAAGTCGTTCAACACGCGCCGATGACTGCAATGCGTGCTTGATGCGTAGTTGCAGGTCATCGAAGTCCACCGGCTTGTTTACATAATCTGTCGCCCCTGCGGCAAAGGCATCGTCAACATGTTTCTTGTCGGACATCGCAGTGACCATGATGATCGGCGCATAGCGATAGTCAGGCAAAGATCGAATCCGGCGGCATAGCTCGACCCCGGTCATTTTGGGCATTTGAATGTCCAGAAGGAACAAATCAAACGGACGGTCAGCGTGAGCGATTTTTTCCAAGCCCTGAATCGCGGACGATGCTGTCTCTACAGTGAAACTTCCATTCGAGGCCAGCCCAAGCGAAAGCACCTTTAAGATGTCCATATCGTCGTCGACTAAAAGAACTCTCATTGCAAACCTCCTGTATGGTTGGCGGTCTTTGGCTGAACTCAAATTTGGTTAGTTCTATGTGGCCACAAATGGATGCGACGCTGAATGCTGTTTTGAAAGTCAGTGCAACTTAAAGTGTTGTCACTTTAAGATGGTGCCGTCAAAATTGCCGAACTGAAAAGATGTATTTCAGGCATAGCACCTGCCATTGCGGATTTTCTTATCACTATCGGGTGAAAAGGCCATGCAGATCGCCATCGCGACAGACGGGGTGAGTGGGAGAATGAGCTTTCCCTTGCAAGCTATCCGCTAATACCTTGCGCGGCAGCATACTGCGGTCTCTTGGTGTTATCATGCATCCGCTATGTCCAAGGTGGCATGCTCAGGGGTCGTCTGGTCTTTAAGGTTAAAAGGCAGGCCGTTAGGCCTGCCTTACGTGTTTATTCGGCGATGATCTCGCCCGAGGGGCGGGGGGTCGTCGCCGTCTCGGCCGGCAGCACCGGATAAGTTACTTCAGGCAAAGTGCCGGTCAGGCTTTCCAGAAGGGCAACGATCTGGTTGGCTTCGTTGTCGCCCAGTTCCTCACCCAGTTGCGACTCGGCCATGATCTGAACCGCGACTTTCAGGTCCCATACTTTGCCTGAGTGGAAATAGGGCGCAGTCAATGCGACGTTCCGCAAAGGTGCCGCGCGGAACACATATTCGTCGTCCACAGTCTCGGTCACGGCAAAGCGGCCTTTATCGCCGACGGGCAGAACATCCGCGCCGGGTTTTTCGATCAGACCGAAGGGGTAGTACCCGCTGCCGCCGACATTGACGCCCGAGTGGCAGGCGGCGCAGCCCATGTCCATGAATTGGGACAGACCGGCCAGCTGCTCTTGGGTCATGGCGTTGTCGTCACCGTTCAACCAGGCGTCGAACGGGGCAGGAGTGATAAGGGTGGCTTCGAATGCTTCGATGGCCTTGGCAAAATTGTCAAAGTTTACCGGGTCTTCTTCACCTTCGAATGATTCAGAGAACCACTCCACATATTGCGGCATCGAATTTAGCGTTTGCACCAGATTATCCGGTGTGTTGGCCATTTCGACACCGGCCTGAACCGGACCTTTCGCCTGCGCGGCCAAGTCTTCGGCGCGCCCATCCCAGAACTGCGCTTCGTTGAAAACCGAGTTCAGGGCAGTGGGGGAGTTGCGCGGGCCACGTTGCCAGCCGTGCCCGATCGAGGTTTCAAGGTTGTCGTCCCCGCCGGTCGCCAGATTGTGGCATGAGTTGCACGAGAACACACCCGATGCGGACATGCGCGGATCGAAGAACAAGGCTTTGCCCAACTCGATCTTTTCAACAGTGATCGGGTTATCATTCACTGCAGGTACGGTCGAAGGCAGGGGTTCGAAAATATCAAGCGCTTCGTTGCGCAAGTCATTCGCCTGAGCACCTGTAGCCAGGACCGCGATCATTGCTGCATGAGTGAGGCCGGATTTCAGTTTCATTGTTAGCTCCAATAACTGTAATCTCCCTGCTGAACTATTTAGTTTACTTTGAGTCAGGCACTTTGATTTAGATCAATTCTAAATTGGCTGCGCGACACATTTTTAGAATTCATCTAATTTACCCTGATGTTCTCTTAGAAACGGGGAAATACCGGTGGCATGTTTGCCGGTATTCGGGCAGCCCGGACGTGTTAGTTGGCTGAAGGACTCGCCGAAGTCTGACAACTGTCGATAGCTCAAACTTCCTCTTGCCACCTATCCCCTAAACCCTTATACGGCGGCATCCTGCGATCTCCCGGCGTTGTCGGGCGATTCGTATGTCTATCATTCATCCACCAGGTCCAAGGTGACCCTATCAGGGGGCCTTCTGGTGTTTTGAGCAAAGGAAAAAGGCGATGAACGCCCAAGAACTGCGTGACAAGACCCCGGACCAGCTCCGCGAGGAACTGGCCAACCTGAAGAAAGAAAGCTTTAACCTGCGCTTTCAACAGGCAACCGGTCAGCTGGAAAACACTGCCGGCATCAAAGCGGCCCGCCGCAATGCCGCCCGTGTCAAAACCATTCTGAACGAAAAGGCCGCTGCTGCGGCATCCGAGGAGTAATCAGATGCCCAAGCGTATCCTGCAAGGCACCGTGACCAGCGACGCCAACGAACAGACTGTAACCGTTCAGGTAGAGCGCCGCTTTACACATCCGGTTCTGAAGAAAACCATCCGTAAGTCCAAAAAATACCGGGCTCACGATGAAAAGAACGCCTTCAAGGTCGGCGACACCGTACGCATAATCGAATGCGCGCCGAAATCGAAGACGAAACGTTGGGAAGTTCTGGAAGCGTAAGCCTCCGGGATTTTCCCATTTGTCGAAACCCTGGGGGATCTAACGAGACCAGCCCCCACAGGTCGGGAGAAACCACATGATCCAGATGCAGACCAATCTGGATGTCGCTGACAACTCCGGCGCACGCCGAGTTCAGTGCATCAAGGTCCTGGGTGGTTCCAAGCGTAAATACGCCTCCGTCGGCGACATCATTGTCGTCTCGGTGAAGGAAGCCATCCCGCGCGGCCGCGTAAAGAAAGGTGACGTCCGTAAGGCCGTCGTCGTACGCACCGCCAAGGAAGTCCGTCGCGAAGACGGCACCGCGATCCGTTTCGATCGCAACGCCGCCGTCATCCTGAACAACAACAACGAGCCCATAGGTACCCGTATCTTTGGCCCCGTTGTTCGCGAACTGCGCGGCAAGAACTTCATGAAAATCATCTCGCTGGCTCCGGAGGTGCTGTAATCATGGCTGCTAAACTCCGCAAAGGCGACAAGGTCGTCGTGCTGGCCGGCAAGGACAAGGGCAAAGAGGGAACCATTTCCTCGGTTGACCCCAAAGCCGGTAAAGCTGTTGTCGATGGCATCAACATCGCCATCCGCCACACCCGCCAGACCCAGAACTCGCAAGGTGGTCGCCTGCCTCAGGCAAACCCGATCGAGCTGTCGAACCTGGCACTGCTGGACAAAAACGGCAAAGCAACTCGCGTTGGCTTCCGCATGGAAGGTGACAAGAAGGTCCGCTTCGCCAAGACCACAGGGGACGTGATCGATGCTTGATAACGCAACCTACACCCCGCGTCTGAAAGCTCAGTACGTTGAAACCATCCGTGCCGCTCTGAAAGAAGAGTTCGGCTATAAGAACAACATGCAGCTGCCTAAGCTGGAAAAAATCGTTCTGAACATCGGTTGTGGTGCTGAGGCCGTCAAAGACTCGAAGAAAGCGAAAGCTGCTGTCGAAGATCTGACTGCAATTGCTGGTCAACAGGCCGTTGCAACCAAGGCGAAGAAGTCGATCGCGGGTTTCCGCGTCCGTGAAGACATGCCGCTGGGCGCGAAAGTGACCCTGCGCGGTGACCGGATGTACGAATTCCTGGATCGTCTGATCACCATCGCGCTGCCGCGCGTTCGTGACTTCCGCGGTGTTAAGCCTTCTTTCGATGGCCAGGGCAACTTTGCCATGGGCATGAAAGAGCACATCGTGTTCCCGGAAATCGACTTCGACAAGGTCGACGAGGTCTGGGGCCTGGATATCGTAATTGCCACCACAGCGAAAACCGACGCTGAAGCGAAGAGCCTGTTGAAAGCATTCAACATGCCGTTCAACGCGTAAGCGCCGGGAGGATTGAGACATGGCTAAAAAAGCAATGATCGAACGCGAGAAGAAGCGCGAACGCCTGGTGGCCAAATATGCCGCAAAGCGTGCCGAGCTGAAAGAAATCGCGAATGACGAGAGCCGCCCGATGGAAGAGCGTTTCAAAGCGCGTCTGAAACTGGCGAAACTGCCGCGCAACAGCTCGGCTACCCGTCTGCACAACCGCTGTCAGCTGACCGGTCGTCCCCACGCTTACTACCGTAAGCTGAAGGTCAGCCGTATTGCGCTGCGCGAGCTGGGTTCTGCTGGTCAGATCCCCGGCATGGTGAAATCGAGCTGGTAAGGGAGACATAGATATGAATGATCCTATCGGCGATATGCTCACCCGTATCCGCAACGCGCAAATGCGCGGCAAGTCCACCGTTTCCACCCCGGCTTCCAAGCTGCGCGGTTGGGTTCTGGACGTGCTGGCGGACGAAGGTTACATCCGTGGCTATGAAAAGACGACCGGTGAAAACGGTCATCCGGCCATCGAAATCAGCCTGAAATACTACGAAGGCACCCCTGTCATTCGCGAACTGAAGCGGGTCTCGAAGCCCGGTCGCCGCGTGTACATGGGCGTCAATGACATCCCGCAGGTCCGTCAGGGTCTGGGTGTGTCGATTGTCAGCACTCCGAAAGGTGTGATGTCGGACGCAAACGCTCGCTCCAACAATGTTGGCGGCGAAGTGCTCTGCACCGTCTTCTAAGGAGGTCTGCAATGTCTCGTATTGGTAAAAAACCGGTCGAGCTGCCCAGCGGCGTTACCGCCTCTGTGTCCGGCCAGACCATCGAAGTGAAAGGTCCGAAAGGCACCCGCAGCTTCACCGCCACCGACGACGTTACGCTGTCGGTAGAAGACAACGTGGTCAAGATCGACCCCCGTGGCATGTCCAAGCGTGCCCGCCAGCAGTGGGGCATGAGCCGCACCATGGTTGCCAACCTGGTAACCGGTGTGACCCAAGGCTTCAAAAAAGAGCTGGAGATCCAGGGTGTTGGTTACCGGGCTCAGATGCAGGGCAATACCCTGAAGCTGAACCTGGGTTACAGCCACGATGTTGATTTCACTGCTCCGGAAGGTGTCACCATCACCGCGCCGAAGCAGACCGAGATCGTTGTGGAAGGTATCGACCAGCAGCAGGTGGGCGAAGTCGCGGCCAAAATCCGCGAATGGCGCCGTCCCGAGCCTTATAAAGGCAAGGGCATCCGCTATAAGGGCGAGTTCATCTTCCGCAAGGAAGGCAAGAAGAAGTAAGGACGCAGACAATGGCAAACAGCAAAAGAACCCTGTTTCTGAAGCGCCGCCTGCGCGTTCGGAACAAACTTCGCAAAGTCAACGCGGGCCGCGTACGCCTGTCGGTTCACCGTTCGAACAAGAACATCAGCGTTCAGCTGATCGACGACGTTCGTGGCGTGACCCTGGCCGCAGCCTCGACCCTGGAAAAAGATCTGGGTGTTGTTGGCAAGAACAACGTCGAAGCGGCCACCAAAGTGGGTGCGGCCATCGCCGAGCGTGCCAAGAAGGCAGGCGTCGAAGAGGCCTATTTCGATCGTGGTGGCTTCCTGTTCCACGGCAAGGTGAAGGCAGTCGCTGACGCCGCGCGTGAAGGTGGTCTGAAGATCTAAGACTTGCGGGCAGCTTGGCGGCTGCCCCGATGATCCGGGGGCCCTGACGTTAGTCGGGGCTCACTTGGATTGAAGAAAACGGCGCCGTATGCGCCACATGAGAAAAGGGATGCCAAATGGCAGAACGTGAAAACCGTCGGGGCCGTGGCCGCGACCGTGAAGAAGCACCGGAATTTGCAGATCGTCTGGTCGCAATCAACCGCGTTTCGAAAACCGTAAAAGGTGGTAAGCGCTTTGGCTTCGCCGCTCTGGTGGTTGTAGGCGATCAGAAAGGCCGCGTCGGCTTTGGCAAAGGTAAAGCGAAAGAAGTACCTGAGGCCATCCGTAAGGCGACTGAGCAAGCCAAGCGTCAGATGATCCGCGTGCAACTGCGCGAAGGTCGTACTCTGCACCACGATATCGAGGGCCGTCACGGCGCTGGTAAAGTGGTTATGCGCACCGCACCTGAAGGTACTGGTATCATCGCCGGTGGTCCGATGCGTGCCGTGTTCGAAATGCTGGGCGTTAAGGACGTTGTGTCCAAGTCGCTGGGCTCGCAGAACCCGTACAACATGATCCGCGCCACCATCAACGGCCTGCAGAAAGAGCAAAGCCCGCGTTCGGTCGCCGCACGTCGTGGCAAAAAAGTTGCTGACATCCTGCCCAAGCGGGACGAAGCACCGGCTGAAGCCGAAGCGTAAGGAGTAGCGTACCATGGCAAAAACCATCGTCGTCAAGCAGATCGGTTCCCCGATCCGCCGCCCCGCCGAACAGCGCGCAACCCTGATCGGTCTGGGCCTGAACAAGATGCACCGCACCCGTGAACTGGAAGATACCCCTTCGGTCCGCGGCATGGTCAACAAGATCCCGCATCTGGTTGAGATCATCGAAGAGCGCGGCTAAGCGCGACTCTTTCAGAAGTTCTTGAAACGCCCTCGACAGTGTCGAGGGCGTTTTCTTTGTTTTAATGATTGTTTGCTTTGTACCCGGACCCTCTGCACCATAAAACCTGAAAATCTCCGATACTTCAGACCTTTAACTGCCGTTAATGCAACTATTGTGAGTGCCTTAAGGATAGGCATTCGGGGTTAAGTATCAAAGTGATGCGCGGTGTTTTGATTGGATTGAGCTGTGTGGCGGGCACTCTCGTGATAGTCGGGTTTCTTGGCCAGTTTCACAGAGTTCCCGACACAATTTCGATAGGACGGCCGTTTTTCGGCCTTTTTTGTATTGCCGGTATGTTCGCTGCAAGGCCATTTTGGCTTAAGGTGGCCTTCGCGTTCGTTGTTGCCGCAGCGTTCTTTACGGCGGTAAGGCTTCTTTTACCTCAACAGCCGGGCGGTGACCTAAAGGTTTACGCGAAAAATCTGTGGTTCGCTAATACCGAAATTCCGGTTTTGGTGGACGATATTGAAGCAACGGGTGCAGACGCTGTAATGCTGCAGGAGGTTTCTGATAGAAATATAGAAGTTCTAAGTCTGCTGGAAAAAAGTTACCCGTATCAACACTTTTGCAGGTTTTCGAGTTGGAGTGGGATCGCGTTGGCGTCACGTCATCCGATCCAAGGCGAGCCTATTTGCCCGAACTCACGTGCTATTGCAGCCGTGCCAGTTGTTATCGAGAATTCAAAGGTCTGGTTAGTGTCTGTTCATATCCCTTGGCCCTGGCCCCATGACAGCCTCAATAACGAAATAGATGCCGAAAGAGTTCTGACCGATCTCGATGGCGCTCTCGTCATTGCTGGTGATTTCAACTCCATGCCATGGTCTGGACGTGTTGGACGGATAGCATCGCTAACGAACACACGGCTTGCCGGGCCAGTTCGACCCACATTTAAACTTCGACATGTACCGCTGCCGCTTGATTTTGTTTTGGCACCGGGAGGCGGGTCTCAGGAAATACGGCCTTTATTCGGTTCTGACCACGCCGGAGTATTGGCGAACATCAGGCTTTGGGTGCCGTAGATGTTTCTTTGAACGAGATTTATTGCAGGACAGGATTGTCAGACACGGGACCGACTATCACCGCGAAATTGGGAAAAAAGCTATACGGCCATTCCGCCAACGCATACCGGATAGACCGAAACATCCGTTGTTAGCGATACCCGTCCTCCTTATCTGAACGCTGTCCCAAACAGGAACGCAAACAGTATCCCGAGGAATTCGCCTTGGGCTCAGAAAGGAATCGAACCATGGCTAACACAGCAACATTTACTCGCGAGGGCTTTGGCCTGAGCGCCCGCATCGCAACGCTCGTCGCCCGCGTTAAAGAGGCATATGCCCTGCGCGCCGAGTACAACCGCACCTATTCCGAGCTTCAGGGTCTGAGCGACCGTGAATTGAACGACATTGGTGTGCGTCGTTGTGACATCAAGGATATCGCACGCGAACACGCGTATTGCTCCTAACCAAAACGCGAACACGCGAAGGCTTTGATCAGGAGGCGCCGGCAGGCGCCTCTTTGCGTTTGGGTGATTAGTTTGACACGATGGCGTTGAAATCGGACTTCCTGCGTTGCAGCCCGAGCAATGATCCGCCAAACACGTTGCGAATTAGGGACGAATGAAGGGCTGGACAGGGTGACAGAATTCCAGATTGGCATGCTGTGGGTCGATGGCCCGCTAAGCTACCTCGAGCAGCTCTGCATCAAGTCTTTCTTGGATGTTGGGCAACCCGTCCGTCTTTACACCTACGGGACAGTTTCAAATGTCCCTGACGGGGTCGAGCAACGTGATGCGCGAGAAGTTTTGCAGGATAGCGAATTCGTTACCCATGGTCGAACCGGCAGTCCTGCACCTCATGCTGACAAATTTCGCTACAGAATGCTGGCGCAGGAACCGGACCTGATTTGGGCTGACACGGATGCGTATTGCATCAAACCCTTCGAAACAGAGACCGGGCATTACTACGCGTATCTTGAAGGAACGATGGGAATTGGCGTCCTCAAATTACCGCCAGACAGCGAGGCGCTGGCGTTGCTGAACGAATTCACGCAGGATCCGTTTCGCATCCCGCCCTGGTTGCCAAAACGACACAGACAAACGTTGCAGGCCGCACTGGACAGTGGCTCTCCAATAAATGTACCCGAGGAATATTGGGGCGCTTGGGGGCCGGGTGCTGTTTTATGGGCGCTGCACACCTCCGGAGAAATCCGTTACGCACTGCCAGAGCATGTCTTTTACCCGGTCAATTTTACCCGGAGGCGGGCTCTTGCCCGACCAGATGTTGATCTGTCGCCCTATCTCAAGGACGATACGGTATCGATCCATTTTTACGGCAGGCGGATGAGGTCGATTTTGCGCAACCGTTTCGGAGGAGTCCCTGATCCGAACAGTTTAGTCGGGCAGTTGGTTGAAAAACACGGTATCGACCCGGCGGCAGCGCCCATTTTAGACACGTGAAATACGGGTTGCCCTGACAACAAACTTGCATAGATCGGCGCAACGCTGTATCGGGCTGCGGTGGCCTTGTGGCCATGAGAATCAAAACCAAGAAACGCCGCGTTTGGCCCATCACGCTTCGGGGGTCACATCCGGCTAAGGAGAAGCGAAATGAAACTGAATGAATTGCGCGACAATCCCGGCGCCGCACCGAAACGGACCCGCGTTGGCCGTGGTCCGGGTTCCGGCAAAGGTAAAATGGGTGGCCGTGGTATCAAAGGCCAGAAATCCCGCTCGGGTGTGGCCATCAACGGCTACGAAGGCGGCCAGATGCCTTTGTATCAGCGTCTGCCCAAGCGTGGCTTCAACAAGCCGAACCGTAAGGAATTCGCCGTTATCAACCTGGGCCTGATCCAGAAATTCGTTGACGCCGGCAAGCTGGACGCATCGGCTGCGATCACCGAGGATGCGTTGGTCGCATCCGGTCTGGTTCGTCGCAAGCTGGACGGCATCCGCGTACTGGCCAAAGGCGAAATCAGCGCCAAAGTGAACCTGGAAGTAACCGGTGCTTCGAAATCTGCCGTTGCGGCAGTCGAGAAAGCGGGCGGATCACTGACGGTCACAAAAGCCGCTGCGGCAGAGTAAGCGCTTGTGAGCGGGCAAAGACCCGCTTACATAGACATCAGAGTTTTCCAAGACGCCGCCCGAGCCGGAAAACGGTTCCGGGCGGTGTTTTCATAAGAGAGACCGATTTATGGTATCAGCAGCAGAACAAATGGCAGCCAACACAAGCTGGTCTGCCCTTGGGAAAGCCACCGATCTGCGCAACCGCATCCTGTTCACGCTTGCATTGCTGATCGTCTACCGTCTGGGCACCTTCATTCCGGTTCCAGGCATCGACGGCCAAGCACTGCGCGAGTTCATGGAGCAAGCGGGGCAGGGCATCGGCGGCATGGTTTCGATGTTTACCGGCGGGGCGCTGGGGCGCATGGGTATCTTTGCCCTCGGCATCATGCCCTACATTTCAGCTTCGATCATCGTGCAGCTGCTGACATCTATGGTTCCCGCGCTCGAACAGCTCAAGAAAGAGGGCGAGCAGGGACGCAAGAAAATCAACCAATATACTCGTTTCGGCACCGTGGCGCTGGCCACCGTTCAGGCTTATGGTCTGGCGGTGTCGCTGGAATCGGGCGATCTGGCGACCGATCCGGGCCTGTTCTTCCGCCTGTCGACCATGATCACTTTGGTTGGTGGCACAATGTTCCTGATGTGGCTGGGTGAGCAGATCACCGCACGCGGCATCGGCAACGGTATCTCTCTGATCATTTTCGTGGGCATCATTGCCGAAGTTCCGGCTGCTCTGGCACAGTTCTTTGCTTCGGGCCGCTCGGGCGCGATCAGCCCTGCTGTGATCATCGGTGTGATCGTGATGGTGATTGCCGTGATTACCTTTGTGGTCTTCATGGAACGCGCTTTGCGCAAGATCCATATCCAATACCCACGCCGTCAGGCCGGTATGAAGATCTATGAGGGCGGCTCGAGCCACCTGCCGGTCAAAGTGAACCCTGCGGGCGTGATCCCGGCGATCTTTGCAAGCTCGCTGCTGCTGCTGCCGGTGACGATTTCGACCTTCTCGTCGGGCGCAACCAACGGGCCGGTGATGTCGTGGCTGCTGGCCAACTTTGGCCCCGGTCAACCGCTGTACCTGCTGTTCTTCGCCTCGATGATCGTGTTCTTTGCCTATTTCTACACGTTCAACGTGTCGTTCAAACCGGACGATGTGGCGGACAATCTGAAAAAGCAGAACGGTTTTGTGCCGGGTATTCGACCAGGCAAGAAAACCGCCGAGTATCTGGAATACGTGGTCAACCGCGTGCTGGTTCTGGGTTCGGCCTATCTGGCGGCGGTCTGTCTGTTGCCTGAAATTCTTCGGGGCCAGTTTGCCATCCCGTTCTATTTCGGCGGTACCTCGGTTCTGATTATCGTCTCTGTGACAATGGACACGATCCAACAAGTCCAGAGCCACCTGCTGGCGCATCAATACGAAGGGCTTATTGAAAAGTCCCAACTGCGTGGCAAAGGTAAGAAACGCGGCAGGAAGGGACCCGCTCGTCGATGAACATCATTCTTCTCGGCCCCCCGGGGGCAGGTAAAGGAACGCAAGCGCGTCACCTGGTTGAAACCCGCGGCATGGTCCAGCTGAGCACTGGCGACATGCTGCGCGAGGCCAAGGACAGCGGCACCGAAATGGGCAACCGCGTGGCCGAGGTGATGGCTAAGGGCCAGCTTGTGACCGATGAGATCGTGATCGGCCTGATCCGCGAAAAGTTGGAACAAGGCGCTGAAGGCGGGTTCATCTTTGACGGTTTCCCGCGCACTCTGGCCCAAGCCGATGCGCTGGGTGAGCTGCTGGACAGCACCGGCGAGACGTTGGACGCGGTCATCGCGATGGAAGTGAACGATGACGCGCTGGTCGCGCGTATCACGGCTCGATCAACCTGCGGCGGTTGCGGTGAAGTCTATAACGACATAACCAAACCGATCCCGGCGGATGGAAAGTGTTCGAACTGCGGCAAGGAAGGTGACTTCAAGCGCCGCGCGGACGATAATGAGGAAAGCCTCAAGACCCGTCTGATGGAGTATTACAAGAAAACCTCGATGCTGATCGGCTATTACCACGCCAAGGGCAACCTGTCCTGGGTCGATGGTCTGGGCGAGATTGACGAGGTTCAGGGCGCGATTGCAGCCGCATTGGACGCCTGACCTGACCCGCATTTGAATATGGGCTTGACGGCACCGCCAAAAGCCCATATCGACCCCCATCCCCAAGGGGAATCAAGACCGCGTGCGGGATTCGTCCCAACCGCCCCGACCACCTCGAATAATGCTGAACCCTCTGGCGACACTGCCACGGTAAAGCGTTGTGAAAAAAGGTTCTGGAGTTACGGAACCGCAACGAAAAGGAAAGTGACACGTGGCACGTATTGCCGGCGTAAACATCCCGACTGCAAAGCGGGTACCTATCGCCCTCACATATATCACCGGAATCGGCAACACCTCGGCCAAAGCGATCTGCGAAGCCGTGGGCATTGAAGCGACCCGTCGCGTCAACGAACTGTCCGACGCCGAAGTTCTGAAAATTCGCGAGTATATCGACGAAAACTTCACCGTCGAAGGCGACCTGCGCCGCGAAGTTCAGATGAATGTCAAGCGCCTGATGGACCTGGGCTGCTATCGCGGTCTGCGTCACCGCCGCAACCTGCCGGTTCGCGGTCAGCGCACCCACACCAACGCTCGTACTCGCAAAGGCCCGGCAAAGGCCATTGCTGGTAAGAAGAAATAAGGGAGGGTCTGACTGATGGCACGTGATAAGACTCGCGTTAAGCGCAAAGAGCGTAAGAACATCGCATCGGGCGTCGCCCATGTGAACTCGACCTTCAACAACACCAAGATCCTGATCTCGGACGTACAAGGCAACGCCATCTCGTGGTCGTCTGCCGGTACCATGGGCTTCAAAGGGTCGCGGAAATCGACACCCTACGCCGCTCAGATGGCTGCAGAAGATGCAGGCAAAAAGGCGCAGGAACATGGCGTCAAGACGCTGGAAGTCGAAGTTCAGGGCCCCGGTTCGGGTCGTGAATCGGCTCTGCGCGCGCTGGCTGCTGTGGGCTTCAACATCACGTCGATCCGCGACGTGACGCCGATTGCTCACAATGGCTGCCGCCCGCCGAAACGTCGCCGCGTCTAAGCGATTTTGAATTGAGCTGGGGCTGTGTTTTTGCACGGCCCCAGCACGTCATTTTGAACCTCGGGCGTCTGCACCTTGTTGGTCATGGGGCGCGGACAGGAATGGAGGGATTACATGATCCACAAGAATTGGGCAGAATTGATCAAGCCAACCCAGCTGGACGCCAAGCCGGGAAACGATCCTGCGCGTCAGGCAACGCTGGTTGCTGAGCCGCTGGAGCGTGGCTTTGGTTTGACTCTGGGTAACGCGCTGCGCCGCGTTCTGATGAGCTCGCTGCAAGGTGCGGCCATCACCAGCGTCCAGATCGACAACGTTCTGCATGAGTTTTCGTCGGTCGCAGGTGTCCGCGAAGACGTCACCGACATCATCCTGAACCTTAAAGGCGTGTCGCTGCGCATGGAAGTCGAAGGCCCTAAGCGCCTGTCGATCAATGCCAAAGGCCCTGCCGTTGTCACCGCAGGTGACATCAGTGAAAGCGCCGGTATCGAGGTTCTGAACCGCGATCACGTCATCTGTCACCTGGATGATGGCGCCGACCTGTTCATGGAACTGACGGTCAACACCGGTAAGGGTTACGTCTCGGCTGAGAAGAACAAGCCCGAAGATGCACCCATCGGCCTGATCCCGATCGACGCGATCTATTCGCCGGTCAAGAAGGTTGCCTATGACGTTCAGCCGACCCGTGAAGGTCAGGTTCTGGACTATGACAAGCTGACCCTGAAGATCGAAACCGACGGTTCAATCACACCCGAGGACGCGCTGGCCTATGCGGCTCGTATCCTGCAGGATCAATTGTCGATCTTCGTCAACTTCGACGAGCCGGAATCGGCTGGCCGCCAGGACGAGGACGATGGTCTGGAGTTCAACCCGCTGCTGCTGAAGAAAGTGGACGAGTTGGAACTGTCGGTCCGTTCGGCAAACTGCCTGAAGAACGACAACATCGTTTACATCGGCGATCTGATCCAGAAGACCGAAGCCGAGATGCTGCGCACCCCGAACTTCGGCCGCAAATCGCTGAACGAGATCAAAGAAGTGCTGTCGGGCATGGGTCTGCACCTCGGCATGGATGTAGAGGACTGGCCGCCCGACAATATCGAAGATCTGGCGAAGAAATTCGAAGACGCGTTCTAAGCGCGTCTTCCCCAATGCCCGGGCTGCCGGGGACTGTATGGGCGATGATGCCCCAAGGAGAGCCGGTGACACGCATCGCCGGCCAGACAAAGCAAAAACGCAAGATAGGAATTGAACAATGCGTCACGCACGTGGTTACCGCCGCCTGAACCGTACTCATGAGCACCGCAAGGCTCTGTTTGCAAACATGGCTGGCTCGCTCATCGAGCATGAGCAAATCAAAACAACTCTGCCCAAGGCAAAAGAACTGCGCCCGATCATCGAAAAGCTGGTCACTCTGGGCAAGCGCGGCGACCTGCACGCGCGCCGTCAGGCCGCAGCTCAGCTGAAAGAAGACAAAGATGTCGCCAAGCTGTTCGAAGTTCTGGGACCCCGCTATGCCGAGCGTCCGGGCGGTTATGTCCGCATCCTGAAAGCCGGTTTCCGCTATGGTGACATGGCTCCGATGGCGATCATCGAATTCGTGGATCGCGACGTCGACGCCAAAGGTGCAGCCGACAAGGCTCGCGTTGCCGCCGAAGAGGCCGCAGACGAAGAATAAGAAAGCTTCGCTTTCTGACTTTGGCCCCTGCGTCCCAGACGCGGGGGTTTTTCTTTTTAATTGCGCGATAAACCTAGCTGGTTTGCTTCCTGCGCTAAAACCGGAGCTTTTCGTGTCCGTTCGCATGTCCGTATTTGATGTTCAGGGCCTTGCCTTTGGTATCGTCATGACAAGCCTTAGCGTCGTTTTTTTTAAAGCGGCTGGTTTGGTGACAGGGCAAACTGCGGGTCTTGCGCTTTTGCTTTCCTATGTTTTGCCGATTGGATTTGGCCCTTTGTTCTTCTTGATCGGTATCCCGTTTCTGATACTGGCTTGGGTAAAACGCGGCCCAGTTTTTGCTATTCGGACGATTGTCGTGGTGATCGGGATTTCGACGCTTTCACAACTGTTGGGAAAAATAGTCATCTTCGAACGGCTTGACCCGCTGATCGCCGCTGTTCTTGGGGGTGCGTGTAGCGGCATGGGATTGATTGCTATCTTCCGCCACAATGCCTCGGCGGGCGGGATGACTATTCTGGGGATCATTCTGGAACATAAGACCGGCCTGAAGGCTGGGTGGTTCCAACTTTCGGTCGATGTCATGGTATTTTTGGCCTCGGCCTTTGTGCTTAGCCCGTCGCAACTGCTGTATTCCTTCCTTGGGGCTGTGATCACCAATATGGCAATCGTATGGAACTTCGACGTGGCCCAGAGCGGCACCGGGCGTCCCGGTTATGGTCGGTCTGCAAACTCATAGCGATCTTGCAAACGGTCGGTGTTGCGGACATATCAATCCGTAAACATCCATGAGGGTCACATGCTCCGCGCGCTTTTGCTTTGTCTGCCGTTTGCCCTGTTGCAAGCCCCCGCCCATGCTCAAACCAAAGTGCCGCAATCGCAGGCCGAGATCAGCTTAGGCTTTGCGCCGGTGGTCAAACAGGCCGCGCCTGCGGTGGTCAATATCTATGCCAAGATCGTGCGGCAGGGGCGGGCGAACCCGTTTTTCTCGGACCCGTTCTTTCAGGATTTTTTTGGCGGCGGGTTTAACGAGCCGCGACAGCGGGTACAGAACTCGTTGGGTTCGGGGGTGATCCTGTCTGACGACGGCTATGTGGTGTCAAATTACCACGTGGTCGGCACGGCGACAGAAATCCGTGTTGTCACCACCGACCGGCGCGAGTTCTCGGCGCAGGTGGTGCTGGGCGATAAGGAAAGCGACATCGCCATTTTGCGGTTGGAGGACGCTGAGCGGCTGCCTTACTTGCCGCTGCGCGATTCAGATCAGGTTGAGGTGGGTGAGCTTGCGCTCGCCATCGGCAACCCGTTTGGTGTGGGGCAGACGGTGTCTTCGGGCATCATCTCGGGTCTGGCGCGGACGGGCACGGCCACGGGCAATGCGCGGGGCTATTTCATTCAGACCGATGCGGCGATCAATCCGGGCAATTCAGGTGGGGCGCTGATTGATGTGAATGGTGATCTGATCGGGATCAATACCTCGATCCTGACGCGTTCGGGCGGATCGAACGGCATCGGCTTTGCGATCCCGGCCAATCTGGTGGCCGAATTCCTGCGGCAGGCGCAGGCAGGTAATGACCAGTTCGTCGGCCCTTGGGCTGGGATCTCGGGTCAACACATGAGCGCAGATATCGCGGAATCTCTGGGTATGGCGATCCCACAGGGCGTGGTGATTTCCAACCTCCACCCGCTCAGCCCCTTGGCTGAGGGCGGGTTGCGTGTAGGCGATGTGGTGACGCATGTGGACGGGGATGAAGTCAATTCCCCCGCCGAGATGAAGTTCCGCATGTCTGTTGCCGGCGTCGGTGGCACGTCGGTTTTGACCTTGTTGCGTGGTGGGACGCAGGATGAGGTCGAGGTTGCCCTGATCCCGGCCCCTGATACGCCCTCGGCGGATGAAACCACGCTGGATGATCGGACGGTGATGCCGGGGCTGGTGGTCTCGCGCGTCAACCCGGCGGTGATCGCCAAGATGGGCCTGCGGTTGACGGAAGCCGGCGTGGTTGTGTTGGATGCCGGGCGGTATGGCGGGCGCTCGGGGTTGCGCGTTGGGGACGTTCTTAACAGCATCAACGGCAACGCGATTGCCCATCCCGATGACGTAACCCGCGCGCTGACCGATCCGGGCCGCCGGGTTCAGTTTGAATTGCTGCGCGGTGGGCGATCGGTCTCGCTGCGGTTCCGGCTATGAGCGATCTGTTCGACACCGGGGGCGACCGACTTGCGCCGCCCGCGCATCGCCCTCTGGCCGACCGGCTGCGCCCGCAGACACTGGCCGAGGTGATCGGGCAGGAACAGGTGTTGGGCCCTGATGCGCCTTTGGGGGTGATGCTGGCCTCGGGCAGCTTATCCAGTCTGGTGTTCTGGGGGCCGCCGGGGGTGGGCAAGACCACCATCGCGCGGCTTTTGGCGCAGGAAACCGATCTGCATTTCGTTCAGATCAGTGCGATTTTTACCGGCGTTCCCGATCTGCGAAAGGTGTTCGAGGCCGCGAAAATCCGCCATCAGAACGGGCAGGGCACGCTGCTGTTCGTGGATGAGATTCATCGTTTCAACAAGGCCCAGCAGGATGGCTTCCTGCCCCATATGGAGGACGGCACGATCCTGCTGGTGGGGGCGACAACCGAGAACCCCTCGTTCGAGTTGAACGCCGCTGTGCTGAGCCGCGCGCAAGTGTTGGTGCTGGAACGCCTTGATTTGGCCGATCTGGAGCGTCTGACGCAGCGCGCCGAAAAGGAGCTGGGCAAGGCGCTACCTTTGACCGGGCCTGCACGTGACGCATTGCACGAGATGGCTGATGGCGACGGGCGGGCGTTGTTGAACCTAATCGAACAGATTGCGGCGTGGAAAGTCGATACTCCGCTGGATCGTGAGGTGCTGGCAACCCGCCTGATGCGGCGCGCGACGAAATACGACAAGTCGGGGGACGAGCACTACAACCTGATCTCGGCTCTGCACAAATCGGTGCGTGGCTCAGACCCGGATGCGGCGTTGTATTGGTTTGCCCGAATGCTGGAAGGGGGTGAAGACCCTCGCTATATCGCGCGGCGTCTGACCATCATGGCGGTCGAGGATATCAGCCTGGCCGATCCGCAGGCACAGGCTTTGGCGCTTCATGCGTGGGAAGTCTATGAACGGATTGGCAGTCCCGAAGGCGAATTGGCGCTGGCGCAGGCGGTGGTCTATTTGGCCTTGGCACCCAAATCGAACGGGGCCTATGCGGGCTACAAGGCTGCTCGCGAACTGGCGCGAAAATCGGGTAGCGAACCTCCACCCAAACATATCCTGAACGCACCGACTTCGTTGATGAAAGAACAGGGCTATGGTGCGGGCTATGCCTATGATCACGACGCCGAGGATGGATTTTCGGGCCAGAACTATTTTCCCGATGGCATGGACCGCCCGGACCTGTACCAGCCGGTCGAGCGCGGGTTCGAGCGAGAGTTGAAGAAACGTCTGGAGTATTTCGCCAAGCTACGGGCCCAACGCAATCGTTAGTGCCGCTGCGTCAAGGGCGACAGGGCGGTAAAATCGCGCTTGGCTTGGGTCATGAGAGTTCAGGGAGGAAGCTCATGACCGTATCCATAGACAAAACCGATGACGTCTGGACTATCATCCACGACCGCCCCGAGGCCCGGAATGCCGTGGACAATATCCATGCCGAGACGCTGGTCGACGCGTTTCTGGAATTTGAAGGCAGCCCGGCCAAGGTGGCTGTGTTCTGGGGCAAGGGCGGGAATTTCTGCGCTGGATGGGATCTGAAACTGGCAGCCACTCTCTCTGACCCGGATTTGCGTGAGGCATATTTTGACCGTCTGTCCTTTCCCATCGGCTCGGCGCCCTCGATGGTCGGGCCATTGGGGCCATCAAGGCTGGAGCTGTCCAAACCCGTCATAGGCGCGGTTGAGGGCGCGGCTGTGGCTGGCGGGATGGAGCTGGCGCTGTGGTGCGATATCCGCGTGATGGCGGAAACCGCATACCTGGGTGTCTATTGCCGCCGCTGGGGGATCACGCTCATGGATGGGGGTTCAGTCCGGTTGCCGCGCCTAGTCGGGCAGGGCAAAGCTTTGGAAATCGCTCTGACCGGTCGCAAGGTTGAGGCGCAGGAGTGCTACAATATCGGATTGGCCGAAAAGATCGTGCCGCATGGTCAGGCCCGCGCCGCAGCCGAGGCCATGGCGCATGAAATCGCCCGCTTTCCGCAAGAGGCGGTGCGAGCCGATCGTCGCTCGATCATCGAAACGCGGGGGATGCCGGTGCGCGAAGCGCTTAAGGTCGAATGGGCCAACGGGTTGGATGCGATCCGCCGCGAAGGCACCGCCGGGGCGAGCAGGTTCCGGGATGGGGCCGGGCGCGGGGGTGACTTTACCAATATCTGACCGGGTTGACTCTGCCGGTAAGTCACGCCACAGACGCGCATGTTTTCAATGGCACTGAATGGCACACAACCCGCGCGGATCCGGCGCGCGAAAGGGATATCGGCATGAGCGGCGTACAGATGATCACCGTGGCAGAAGGCGATGGCGACCAGCGGGTCGATCGGTGGCTGCGCCGCCTGTTTCCACATGTCAGCCAGGGCCGCATTGAAAAGATGTGCCGCAAGGGTGAGCTCCGCGTGGACGGCGGGCGGGTGAAAGCTGCGACCCGGCTTGAGGTCGGACAGGTCGTACGGGTGCCGCCGCTGCCCGATGCCGATCACAAACCGGCCGAGATCAAGCGACGCATTTCGGATGCGGATGCCAAGATGATCCAGGCCTGTGTGATCTACCGCGACGATCACGTGCTGGTGCTGAACAAACCGCATGGCCTGCCGGTGCAGGGCGGCAGCGGACAGACGCGGCACGTTGACTGCCTGTCCGAGGCGCTGCGCTTTGGTTATGACGAAAATCCGCGTCTTGTGCATCGGCTGGACAAGGACACATCCGGCGTTCTGCTGCTGGCCCGCACGCGCGAGGCCGCCAAGGGGCTGACGGCGGCCTTCCGGCATCGCGATACGCGCAAAATCTACTGGGCCTTGGTTGCAGGTGTGCCGACCCCTTATCTGGGTGAGATCAAGACTGGTCTGGTCAAGGCCGCCGGTCACGGCAAGCACGGCGAGGGTGAGAAAATGATCCCCGTCCACCTGAACGAGGTCAACGACACCCCCGGCGCGAAACGGGCGCATACGCATTATGCAACGCTCTACCGTGTGGCAGGGCGGGCGGCTTGGGTTGCGATGGAGCCGATCACCGGCCGCACTCACCAGCTTCGGGCGCATATGGCGGCGATTGGGCATCCGATCATCGGGGACGGCAAATACGGTGGCTCGGGTCAGGAAAACCTTGGCGATGGCTGGGGCGCACAGCTAGGCGGGATCATAAGCAAAAAGCTGCACCTACACGCGCGGCAGGCCTCGTTCGAACACCCGGTGACGCGCAAGACGATTACCGTGAAAGCCCCCTTGCCGGATCACATGAAACACAGCTGGGACACGTTCGGCTGGACCGAGGACCTGGCCGCCGACGACCCGTTCGAGGAACTGCAATGAACACACCGCTGCGTCTGGTGCTGTTCGACGTGGATGGCACTCTGGTTGACAGTCAGGGCAGCATCGTTGCCGCGATGACGGCCAGTTTCGACGCGCTGTCCTTGCCGGTGCCGGATCGCTCGGCGATCCTGTCCATTGTTGGCCTGTCGCTGCCCAAGGCGATGGCGCAGCTTGCGCCGCAGCATTCGGATGCGGATCAGGTGCGGCTGGTCGAGGGGTATAAACAGGCGTACCACGCACATCGGCTGGAACAGGGTATGGCGGGATCGCCGCTCTATCCCGGTGCCCGCGAGGTGATTGAGGCGTTGCACGCCATCCCCGAAGTTCTGCTGGGCGTGGCCACCGGGAAGTCTCAGCGCGGATTGGATGCGTTGATCGAAGGGCACGGGCTGCAGGGTTATTTTGTCACGCGGCAGGTGGCGGATCATCACCCCTCGAAACCGCACCCGTCGATGATTGACACCGCGCGGGCCGAGACGGGGGTTGAGGCAATCGATACCGTAATGATCGGCGACACCCGGTTTGACATGGACATGGCCACCGCTGCGGGCGTGCCCAGCGTTGGCGTCACCTGGGGTTATCACCCGCGCCCCGCGCTAGAGGCCGCGACAACCATCATTGAAACCTTTGACCAGTTGCCCAATGCGCTGGAACAAATCTGGACCTGAGACGATGAGCGACTGGAAACCCAAACGATTCTGGACCCAAAGCGCAGTAGTCGAGGCTGAAGGCGGCTTTACCGTCGAGCTGGATGGCCGCCGGGTGAAAACGCCCGCCAAGGCGGGTTTGATCGTGCCTACGCAGACCATGGCGCAGGAGATTGCCGCCGAGTGGGACGCGCAGGAAAAAGAAGTCGACCCGACCAACATGCCCTTCACCCGCTCTGCCAATGCGGCCATCGACAAGGTGCAGCATCAGCACGCCGAAGTTGCAGACATGTTGGCTGATTACGGCGATTCGGACTTGTTATGTTACCGTGCGACGCACCCGCAAGAGTTGCAGCAGTGGCAAGCCGAGCAATGGGACCCGGCGCTGGATTGGGCGGCAGAGACACTCGCCGCGCGTTTGGTGCCCGTTGCTGGTGTCTTGCACAGACCTCAGGACACGTCGACCCTGCAGAGCTTGAGGCAGCGTGTCCATGATTTCAATGACTTCCAGCTTGCAGCCTTCCACGATCTGGTCAGCCTGTCCGGGTCGCTGATCCTTGGGTTCGCCGTTTCGGCCAATTGGCGCGCGGTGGAAGATATCTGGGAAATTTCGCGGCTGGACGAACTTTGGCAAATTGAACAATGGGGCCATGACGACGAAGCGCATGCTGCGTCCGAAGTCAAACGCGCCGCGTTCCTACACGCCAAACGGTTCTTTGATCTCTCGGTTTGAGCCCTGACGCCTGAAATTCCGCCAAAGACGCGGACATCTGCAAGGTGATCCATCGTTTTCGCTGATCCGACCCTTGACGTTTGTTTATGAATGCGACCAAACTCAAGCCCACTAAAGGGGAGACACCTTTGGGGAAACCTTTCCGGTGCCAAAGGTGCCGGACAGAACCGTCTCTGGACAGGGGCGGAAAATCAGGAAGAGGTAAAAATGAAAAAATCCGTAATTTTGGGCGTGGCGACCGTTGCCGGCCTGGCTGCAGGCGCAGCGACAGCGGGGACTGTCGATGATGTTAAAGCGCGCGGTAAGCTGAACTGCGGTGTAACCACCGGTCTGGTTGGCTTTGCTGCACCCGATGCAAATGGTGAATGGAAAGGCTTTGACGTTGCGGTCTGCCGTGCTGTCGCAGCAGCCGTTCTGGGCGATGCAAGCGCCGTCGAGTTTGTTCCGACAACTGGTAAAACCCGCTTTACTGCGCTGGCCTCGGGTGAGATCGACATGCTGGCCCGTAACACCACGTGGACGTTCAGCCGCGACGTGGACCTGAAGTTCGAATTCGTGGGCGTAAACTACTACGACGGTCAGGGCTTCATGGTTCCCAAGGCGCTGGGCGTCAGCTCGGCCAAGGAACTGGACGGCGCAACCGTCTGCATCCAGACCGGCACCACCACCGAGCTGAACCTGGCGGACTTCTTCCGCTCGAACAACATCAGCTACGAGCCGGTTCCGATCGAAACCAACGCTGAAGCGCAGCAGCAGTATCTGGCTGGCGCATGTGACGTTTACACCACCGACGCATCTGGTCTGGCCGCAACCCGCGCCACATTTGAAGATCCGTCGGCGCACGTCCTGCTGCCCGAAATCATCTCGAAAGAGCCGCTGGGCCCGCTGGTCCGTCATGGCGATCACGAGTGGGGCGACGTTGTCCGCTGGACTCTGAACGCGCTGATCTCGGCTGAAGAGCTGGGCGTGACCTCAGCCAACATCGACGAGATGGCCGCTGGCACCAACAACCCGGAAGTGAACCGTCTGCTGGGTACCGAAGGTACTCTGGGCGAGATGCTGGGTCTGGATGCCGACTGGGCTATGAAAGCGATCAAATCGGGCGGCAACTATGGCGAAGTCTTCGCGCAGAACATCGGCGAAGAAACTCCAATCGGTCTGGCACGCGGTCTGAACGCACAGTGGACCGATGGCGGCCTGCTGTACTCGCCGCCGTTCCGATAAAATCCATTGAAAAGGGCGCAGGGTTAACCTGCGCCCTTTTTCCAAAACAGAATGCTACGGACTGCTCGGGAGCGGGGAAAACCCTGCCGGGAAGGAAGCGTCCGAAAAGCACGGGGATCCCATAATATGTCGACTATGACTGACCCACCGAAAGCTGACTTTCGGTTGTCTATGCTCATAAACGATACCCGCTATCGCTCACTTACTTTCCAGGTGATTGCGGCAATCGTCATTGCGCTTTGTATTTGGTATC
Organism: Ruegeria sp. HKCCD7628; assembly: GCF_057221005.1. Classification (NCBI taxonomy): domain Bacteria; kingdom Pseudomonadati; phylum Pseudomonadota; class Alphaproteobacteria; order Rhodobacterales; family Roseobacteraceae; genus Ruegeria; species Ruegeria sp. HKCCD7628. The sequence continues at coordinate 27,562 of NZ_JBWVBA010000015.1, read as the reverse complement.
TGGGTAATAACCTGATCCAGAACCTTCGGGCCGCGGGGCTCAATATCTCCTACACATTCCTGGGCGACCCGGCCGGGTATGACATCAACCAGCGACTGATCGAGTATGACAGCCAGTCTTCGCACGGAAGAGCGGCTGTCGTCGGTATTCTGAACACCCTTTTGGTTGCGTTTTTGGCATGTATTACGGCCACAGTGTTCGGCGTAATCGCAGGTGTGCTGCGTTTGTCGAACAACTGGCTCGTTTCCAAGTTGATGGCGGTGTATGTCGAGATATTCCGGAATATTCCGGTTCTCATCTGGATCATCATCATTTTCACCATCATGACGGCAGTTTTGCCGGGGCCGCGGGCTTTCCGAGGCGACAACCCGACTTCAAGCATGCTGTTTGATTTGTTCGCCTTCACCAACCGTGGCGTCTATATTCCCCGCCCAGAATTTACAAACGGCTTGTTTGGCGCGACGGTCTTGAATTGGCTGCTGGTTGTCGTGGTTCTGATCGGATCCTGGTTCGGATCTCGTGAAATCGAGAAACGTGCCACTTTGAAGCAAGAGCAAACCGGCGAACGGCCCAAAACCCTGGTCGTCAAGCTGGCAGTTTGGCTGGTACCGTTTGCTCTGTTGATGGTTTTGATGGGATTGACTTGGGATGTCCCGGCGCTGAAAGGCTTTAACTTCAGCGGAGGAATTAAGGTCGGTGGTCCGCTCATTGCGCTTTGGTTCGCATTGTCGATCTACACCGGTGCCTTCATCGCGGAAAACGTCCGGGCGGGTATCCAAGCGATATCGAAAGGTCAGACAGAGGCCGCCGCCGCGTTGGGTCTGCGTCAGGGTCGGATCATGAATCTGGTCATCTTGCCTCAGGCTTTGCGGGTCATCATCCCGCCGCTGATTTCGCAGTATCTCAACATCACCAAGAACTCGTCTCTGGCGATTGCGGTGGGTTACGCGGACATCACTGCGACGCTGGGCGGTATCACGTTGAACCAAACGGGTCGTGCGATTGAATGCGTCTTGCTGCTGATGCTGTTCTATCTGACAGCCTCTCTGATGATCTCGATGGTGATGAATATCTACAACGCATCCGTCAAGTTGAAGGAGCGCTGAGCATGGCTGATCAAACAACAAACCCGATCGCCTTTGTGGCTGAAGGAACTATTCCTCCTTCTCCACCGCCGGCAAACCAGACGGGTATTGTCAAATGGCTGCGCGAGAACTTGTTCTCGGGCGTCACGAACACGATACTGACAGTTCTATCCATCTTGCTAATCTATGTTCTTCTCAAGAACACGTTGCCATGGATTTTGAACGGCGTGTGGAACGCGGACTCGCTTGCTCAATGCCGCGAGATTCTGGATGGAAAAACCGGTGCGTGCTTTGCAGTTCTGACCGAACGCTGGCATCAGTTGATCTATGGGTTCAAATACCCTGCAGAAGCTTATTGGCGCCCAAATCTGGCCTTTGTGCTTATGCTGGTGGCGCTGGCGCCGGTTCTGTTCTTTGACCTGCCGCGCAAACTTCTGGTGTTCACGGCGCTGTATCCCTTCATCGCATTCTGGCTGATTTGGGGTGGCAGCATTCTGGTTCCAATCGTGGCGCTGCTTGGTTTTGTTGCCGCGGGTGTCGTTTTCCAGAAACTTGGCCGTAACAGCTTTGCCGCTGGGTTCTTTGGCGCGATAGTGGTGGCTCTGATCGTTTGGAATATCGGTGGGGCTCTGATCCCGGAAGGTGCCAACGAAGGTGCTATGCTCACCGCCGTTCCAAGCCGTGATCTGGGTGGCTTTATGCTGAACATGATGCTGGGTTTGACCTGCGTATCGCTTTCAGTGCCGCTTGGGATCGCTTTGGCGCTGGGTCGTCAGTCGTCAATGCCGCTGATCAAATGGGTCTGTGTCATCTTCATCGAATTCATCCGTGGCGTGCCTTTGATCACGCTGCTGTTCGTGGCTTCGGTGATGCTGGCCTACTTCTTCCCGCCTGACAGTACGGTCGACCTGTTTCTGCGCGTGGTGATCATGATCACCATGTTCTCGGCCGCTTATATCGCCGAGGTGATCCGGGGCGGTCTGGCAGCGCTTCCACGTGGGCAGTACGAGGCAGCAGATAGCCTTGGTTTGGATTACCCGCAGGCGATGCGCCTGATCATCCTGCCGCAGGCTCTGAAGATCTCGATCCCTGGTATCGTGAACGTGGCCGTAGGCCTGTTTAAAGATACCACACTGGTTTCGGTCATTTCGATGTTCGATCTGGTGGGCATGATCCGGGGGCCCATCCTGGCGTCAACCGAATGGAACGGCGTCTATTGGGAGCTTCTTGGCTTTGCCGCGCTTCTGTTCTTCGTCGTCTGCTACGGCATTTCTCAATATTCCCAGTGGCTCGAGCGTCGCCTTGCCACGGACCATCGTTAAGGAGTTCAACACATGTCTGAACTTGCAATTGAACGCGAAATCGACCGCTCGAAGATGCAGGTGAGCGACGAGGTCGCCATCGAAATCAACGGCATGAACAAGTGGTACGGGTCATTCCACGTGCTGCGCGACATCAATCTGACCGTCAATCAGGGCGAGCGGATCGTGATCGCGGGGCCATCAGGGTCGGGCAAATCCACGCTGATCCGCTGCCTGAACGCGCTGGAGGAACATCAGCAGGGCACGATTATCGTGGACGGGACCGAGCTGTCGAATGACTTAAAAAACATCGACAAGATCCGGTCCGAGGTTGGCATGGTGTTCCAGCACTTTAACCTGTTCCCGCACCTGACCATTCTGGAAAACTGCACGCTGGCCCCGATCTGGGTGCGCAAGACGCCCAAGAAAGAAGCCGAAGAACGCGCGATGCATTTCCTGGAAAAGGTGAAAATCCCGGATCAGGCGCTGAAGTATCCCGGCCAATTGTCTGGTGGTCAGCAGCAGCGTGTGGCGATTGCGCGGTCCTTGTGCATGATGCCGCGGATCATGTTGTTCGATGAACCAACATCGGCGCTGGACCCCGAGATGATCAAAGAGGTGCTCGACACCATGATCGAACTGGCCGAGGAAGGCATGACCATGCTGTGCGTCACACACGAGATGGGGTTTGCCCGTCAGGTCGCCAACCGCGTGATCTTTATGGATGCCGGTCAGATCGTGGAACAGAACGAACCCGAAGAGTTCTTCAACAACCCGCAGAGCGAACGGACCAAGCTGTTCCTCAGTCAGATTTTGGGTCACTGATCCGGCGAAAATCCAGGAAAGGGCGGGGCTTCGGCCTCGCCTTTTTCTATTCCAGCAATTCGCGCGGTGTGATGAAGCCCATAACATCCCCACTTCGCCAGTCGATATCTGCCCAATCCTTGATGCTAAACTGGATCACGGTTGTCGCACATGTCGGGTAATCCAAGAAACGTGGGTGATCTGGGGGACGACGAACGATCCGGCGGGCGAACTCGCATATGCCCGAGTTGTGGCCTAGCATCATAACCGTTGGCTGCGTCGCGCCCGACAGTTCAATCAGCATGTCTTCGGGTTCGGCTAGATATAGTGCGCGGTGAAAGCAAATCCTGTCGGCTTGCAGCCCCATGCGATCCCATGTTTCACGCGTCCGGATTGCCGTAGAGCTGATTACTTCGTCCGGCGTCCATCCGTGTTCATTCAACCACCTGCCAATGGCGCGTGCAGATTTCCGGCCGCGTTTGTTCAGGGGGCGGTCATGATCCTCGAGCGTTGTATCGCCCCAACTGGATTTTGCGTGGCGGGTAAGGATCAGAGTCAGGCTCATGATGGGTGGAACGCTTTCATATGATGGGCGGACTGCTCGGGGTCGCGATTGGCGCCGGCGCTGACAGGGCAGGACAGACGTGCAAGGCAGCCTCCCGTCATGCAGGTTTGGCCCTCGTCTGTGGAGAGGTGCGCATGGCATGCGCCCACGTCATAGAATTCCTGATCGTTCAACGCGCCCACGGGGCAGGTCGAGGTGCAGGGCGCGGCACAGGTGGTGCACGGCGAGGGTGCTACCGCCTCGGGTACCTCGAACTCCTGTGCGAAATGCAGCGCACCCCGATATGAGATCATCATACCCACGGTGTCATGCACCAGCGCGCCCACCGGGCTGCTGAAGGTTCGCCCGGATTTCAGCGCCCAGTCGATGAAAGGTGCATAAGGTGGGCCGCCGAAAGGGAAATGCGCATCAGCCCCCAGATCAAGCGCCATTTGTCCAATCACGCGGGTTGACCAGCGGTCGACAGGATCGGGGCCGTTCCATTCCGGGGCCGCTTTCAGGACCGGCCAAAAGCCTGGCCCCGCGCCCAACAGAACCAGAGTGCCACCGTCCAGCCCCTTGGCTCCGCTGGTACGGGGATGGGTCGCGCCCATGGTGATTAACCCGGCCTGATGCGCGACACGTCCCACCCAGCCATAGCTGATGGCCGCTTTATAGGCTGAGGCGGGGGCGTGTTGCGTCATCTCTTCTCCGCTGTGGGGGACTCAGTCGGGGCGGATCAGTGACCCTGCGCCGTGTTCGGTAAACAGTTCCAAGAGCACCGCGTTGGGGGCGCGACCGTCCAGAATGACCACCGCCCGTACGCCGCTGTGCAAAGCATCCAGTGCCGTTTCAGTCTTGGGGATCATACCGCCTGCGATCGTACCTTCCATGGTCATCTCGCGGATCTGACCGGCCTTCAGTTCGGTTACGACTTCGCCCGCAGCGTTCTTGACGCCCGAAACATCGGTCAGCAGCAACAGGCGATCCGCTTTCAGTGCCGAGGCAATCGCACCTGCGGCGGTATCGCCATTGACGTTCAGCGTCTCTCCGTTCCGGCCTGCACCCAGCGGCGCGATCACCGGGATCACATCATGCGAAAACAGGTCGTGTAGGATTTTCGGGTTCATGTCCGCCGGAGAGCCTACAAAGCCAAGGGCCGGATCGGCTTGATCGCAGACCATCAGGTTGGCATCTTTGCCCGACAGGCCCACAGCCGAGCCGCCCTGATCGTTGATCGCTTGGACGATGCGCTTGTTCACAAGGCCAGACAGGACCATCTCGACCACTTCGACGGTGGCTTTATCGGTCACGCGTTTGCCGCCTACAAATTCGGACTGGATGTCCAACTTGCCTAGCATTGCGTTGATCATCGGGCCGCCACCGTGGACGACCACCGGGTTCACACCGACCTGACGCATCAGCACGACGTCGCGGGCAAAGCTTTCCATCGCCTCGTCACTGCCCATTGCGTGTCCGCCCAGCTTGATGACGACAATGGCATCGTCATAACGCTGCAGATACGGCAAAGCGCTATTCAAGGTGGCTGCGGTGGCGATCCAGTCCCGGTTCATATCTCTTGTCTTCATGGCTGCTGTCCCTCTGGCATTCCGTGTTAGGGCCTTTGCCCGGTGCTGCCAAGGGGCAAGCTATTCCAGATGCGCAATGATAGAGCGCAGCGTGGGAATCCCGTCGCCCTTTTCGGACGAGGTCAGCACGATTTCAGGGAAGGCGGCAGGGTGTTTCGACAGCGCTCCGCGTACCTGATCCAGAACCTTTTCGCGCTCGTTGGCTTTGACCTTGTCGGCCTTGGTCATCACGCATTGAAAGGTCACGGCGCTGGTGTCCAGGAGCTTCATGATCTCGGCATCGACAGGCTTCACCCCGTGGCGCGAGTCGATCAGAACAAAGGCCCTGCGCAGTGTTTGACGTCCGCTCAGGTATTGTTTCAGCAGCCGCTGCCATTTTTCGACAACCTTGACCGGCGCATTAGCATAGCCATAGCCGGGCAGGTCGACCAGATACAGCTCGGGGCCTTGGGTGAAAAAGTTGATCTCTTGTGTGCGGCCCGGCGTGTTCGAGGCACGCGCCAATCCCTTGGTGCCGGTCAGCGCGTTGATCAGGCTGGACTTGCCCACATTCGAACGCCCGGCAAAACACACCTCTAGCCGGTCTGGCGCGGGTAAGCCGTTCATGGCGACCACGCCTTTGACAAACTCGGATTCGCCGGCAAACAGTTTGCGGCCACGCTCTTGCGCGAACTCATCCGGTGTTTCGGCTAAGGGAAAGGGCAGGGTGGTCATAGCAGTTGAACCTTGTCACCGGTTTTGACCTCGCCACCCCTTATCACCTCGGCGTAAACACCGAAATCCTGATGATCCCAGGTATTGAGCGCCGCCAAAGTATCGGCATCACGCGCACCTGTATCGGGGTTGGCAGTCGTCGCAAGGCATCGGGTGATACGCTCGCGGACATGCAACACAGCCTGCCCGATCTGTACTTCGCGGCCCAGCCATTCGAATTCTTCCCACAGGGGCAGCCCGTCGAACCAAATATTGCCGCGCCAGCGTACTGGGGAAAGTTCTTGCCCCAACTTCTGCTCGACCGCGCGATGCGTGGCCATGTTGCACAGGCTAATCGAAGGGAAATCGCTGTCCGTCATCCCTCGTCCAGGCACTCGGACGATGCGGGCCGAGGCCGCACGATCCGCAGGCATCAGCGGCTTGACCCAATCCAGAAAGGCATCTTGTTGCGTGTCGGGCTGAAAGTGCAGCTCGGGTCGTTCGGGATGGGTCAGTGTGACCGTATCACCTTTGGTACGGGCCGAGATTGCCATCAGCGACGGTGCTTTGGCACCGCGGCTGAAATTGACACAAGGTGCCCATTCGGTTCCATCCGTTTTCGACGCTTCATGCGCGACGGCCCAAACACGATCCCCGGGCATGGTTTGCCCGGGGTTCAAAGTGACGGTCTGCACGGCCTCGCGGCCATGGCTTTTGATCGGATGTCGCCAGAGGTTGGTTACTTCACCTGTCATTTGTCATCCGTCTTCGGTGTTCGTTTGAAGCTTGACTTTATGTTTCCGAACACGTCCGGCTTGTAGCCCTGGCTGCGCATGATCAGGTATTGCTGGGTAAATGTAATCGTGTTGTTCGCAATCCAGTAGACCACCAGGCCACTGGCAAAGCTGCCAAGCATGAACATAAAGACCCACGGCATCCACGCAAAGATCATCGCCTGGGTCGCGTCAGTTGGTGCCGGGTTCAGCTTTTGCTGCAGCCACATTGAAACACCCAGCAACAGCGGCAGAATACCGATGAAGATCAGCGCCATCAGTGTATCGGGCTGCGGACCGGCCCACGGTAGCCAGCCAAAGAAGTTCAGTATCGAGGTTGGGTCGGGCGCGCTGAGGTCCTGGAATGGTCCAAACCACGGGGCCTGACGCAGTTCGATCGTGACAAAGATCACCTTATACAGCGAGAAGAAGATCGGAATCTGCATCAGGATCGGCAAACAACCTGCGGCGGGGTTCACCTTTTCCTTCTTGTACAGCTCCATCATGCCTTGCTGCATCTTCTGGCGGTCGTCACCAGCGGCCTCTTTCAGGGCTTCCATCTGCGGCTGCAGTTCCTTCATCTTCGCCATCGAGACGTAGGATTTGAATGCCAGCGGGAAGAGGATCGCCTTGATGATCAGGGTCAGGCCGATAATAGACCAGCCCATGTTGCCGATCAGAACGTTGATGTTGTGCAGCAGCCAGAAGATCGGCTTGGTCAGGAAATAGAACCAGCCCCAGTCGATGCTATCGATAAACTTCTGTACGCCTTCGGCTTGATACTCACGGATGGTTTCCCATTCCTTCGCGCCTGCGAATAGTTGGGTGGTCACTTCTTCTGTCGCGCCGGGGGCGACGGTCAGTGTGGGCAGGACTGTCTCGGTCTGATAAATCTTGCGGCGGGCGTCGTATTTCGCAGCAGCCTTGAAGGTCGCACCTTCTTCGGGGATCAGAGTGGTCATCCAGTAGTGATCAGTGAAGCCGACCCAGCCGCCTTCCTTGACCTGAAACACCTCGGCCTGAGCGCGTTCGTTCGGGTCGATGTCAAAGTCGCGGACGTCGCCATAGTCGATCTCGTCCAGCACGCCGTCGGCCATAACCATGACCCCTTCGTGGAGGATGAAGAAATTCTTCAGGTCGGGCAGGTCACCGTCTTCACCGATGCCGTGGCGGGCCAGAATGCCATAGGGGGCCATGCCCACCTCGGCCTGCGTGTTGTTTTCCACCGATTGGGTGACGTCGAACATATAGTTTTCGTCCACCGAGATTGTGCGGCGGAAGGTCAGGCCGTTGCCATTGTCCCATTTCAGCGTGACCGGCGTGTCGACGCCCAACGTCTCACCGCTTTCCAAAGTCCACAACGTGTTCGGGCCCGGGACATCGGTGCCTGCAACACCTGTGCCAGGTGCCCAGCCGTACAGCGCATAATAGGCCGATTCCGATCCGACCGGGGACAGCAGTTCCACAATCGGCGCGCCTTCTTCGATCGAGACTTTGTAGTCCTTCAGGAATAGCTCATCGATGCGGCCACCTGACAGGGAGAGGCTGCCCTCCAGACGAGGTGTGTCGATCACAATGCGTGGTGCTTCGGCATCGGGCAGCGTTTCTTCTGCAGCAGCTGTCGCCTCACCGGTCGTGCCGGCGTTTGTGGCGCTGGGCGTCTGAACCTCGGTCGCGTCGGTGGCGTTGATTTCAGCCTGATCGGGCAGCGCGGTTTGTTCCGGCGGTGGGAACAGCACGAACCAAACAAGGATCACGAGAAAGCTGAGCGCGGTTGCGAGGATGAGATTCTTATTCTGATCGTCCATCTGGGACAGCCACCTTAAGCAGTGAAACACACCCGGTGGGTTCAACAGAGTGCAGCCCCAAAGGTCAAGCGGATTCGCCCGTCAAACCGTCGCGGATTGGGTTTTTCATGCGGAATTGGCCGATCAAGAGCCAGTTTGCCGCCCTATCTTGGGAACTCCATTCACCTTGTTCTGATGCGCTGCGATCCAGTCCAGCGTTTTTTCGAATGGCATGGGTTTTCCGATCCCAAAACCCTGAACGTGATCGCATCCCAACTGGGCCATCAATGCATGCTCTCCCGGAGTTTCCACGCCTTCAGCCAGAGTTTCCAAATTCAGCCGTTCCGCCATTGTGAGAATGGCACTGACCATTTGCTGCTGGCTGGCGTCCTTGTCCGCCTTTGTCACGAAAGAACGATCAATCTTGATGCGCGAGACGTCAAAACGTTTGATCGACGCGATCGAGGCATGACCTGTACCGAAATCGTCAAGGTCAATGCAACAGCCCAGCTTTGACATACTTGTCACGTTGCGGGTGATCACGTCATCCGGTCTGCGAGAAAACACTGTCTCAAGCACTTCGACGGCCAATCTGTCCGGGGTCAGATCATTCTGATCCAATTCCCATTTTAGCCGATCAATGAGTGTAGGATCCCGCAACTCGTCCGATGAAAAGTTGATCCCGATCCGCGGCACTATAACCCCGGCGCGATCCCATTTTTGCATCGCTGTGAACGCGTGGTGGCGCATTGCCTGACCAAACCGCTCCATCAGCTCGGCCTGCTCAGCGAAGGGCAGGAAGATATTCGGACCCAGCACGCCCTTTTGCGGATGCTCCCACCGGGCCAGCGCCTCGAATCCGGTCACGCGTCCCGTATCGGTCGAGACTTGCGGTTGGAACCATGGGCGGATTTCTCCGCTGTCCAGAGCCGCGTCGAACTCTTTACGTAAATTTGCACGAATGCGCGATCGACGACGCGTTTCGTTGGAATAAGCGCGTATGGTCGAGGGCCCATTTCTTTGCGCCTCTTCCAGCGCGGATGAGGCTGCGTCGATCCAAGTTTCGAATCCGTCGTCGCGTGAAGAGGTTAGCAAGCTGAACCCGATCGAGCATGAGACGTAGATTCCAGAACCATTGAGGGTCAAGGGCTCTTCAATGGCAGATTGGATACGACCGGACATCTGAATGCAAGCCTCAAGGTCAAGGTGCTTTGATGGCCGCAAGCCAATGGCAATCTTGTGCGGGTCCAGCTGCGTGGCAATATCCTGCGCGCGGATAGCAGATAAAACGCGGGCACAGAATTGTTCTGCCATATGGTTGGCCGCCGCATTCCCGTGCAGATCAATAAACTCGTCGAAGTTGTCCAAAGCGACGATCAGGCAGGCGGATTCTTCGCGGATATTGCGCGCCGTTTGATAGAACCCCTCGATTTCCGAGGCGAAACTGCCGATAGATTTAAGGCCGTTGGCTTCGCTTCGGTCTGCGTGTGACTTAGCAGTATCTGCAGCCGTCAGGATGATTGCTACTAGAACCGGTAGGGACAGGGCCACGATGACCAGGGCGCGTTCCCCGCCGATCCAGAAGGCAGCGAGGCTGATCGCAGGGATGAAAGCCAAGGCCTGAGGGCCGCTGAGTACGGTTGTCAGGACATTCAGAACTCTGCTGACAGAGATATTTTTCCACATCAGATTACGGGCCTTTTTCTTGGGCGTCGCACGCTGTGGTCAACCCTAGAAAAGCAATCTGAGTCAGACGTTAACGCAGATGTGGAATTTCGTCAGCAATTTTGCCTTTTTCGCCGGGTTCTAAAGAAAGCCCTGCGAAATCAAACAATTTTGGGTCCAAAAGATGAGACGGCCGCGCGTTTGTCAGAGCGCGGAACATCACTTGTCGCCGACCGGGGCTGTTCTTTTCCCACTGGTCGAGAATCTGTTTCACCTGCTGACGCTGCAACCCGTCCTGACTGCCGCACAGATCGCAGGGGATGATTGGGTAGCTCATTGCGTTGGCGAATTTCTCGCAATCGGCTTCGGCCACATGGGCCAGCGGGCGGAACACGAACAGGTCGCCTTCTTCATTCACCAGTTTCGGAGGCATCGTGGCCAGACGTCCGCCGTGGAACAGGTTCATGAAGAACGTCTCGAGGATGTCGTCGCGGTGGTGCCCCAAAACGACGGCGGAACAGCCTTCCTCACGCGCAATACGATAGAGATTGCCACGGCGCAGACGCGAGCAAAGTGCACAATAGGTGCGACCCTGTGGTACTTTGTCCATCACGACAGAATAGGTGTCTTGATATTCGATCCGGTGGGGTACGCCCATCCGTTCCAGAAACTCGGGTAGGACAGTGGCGGGAAAACCGGGTTGCCCCTGATCCAGATTGCAGGCCAGCAGATCGACGGGCAGAAGACCGCGCCATTTCAGCCCATACAGCACTGCCAGCAGGGTATAACTGTCCTTGCCGCCTGACAGGCAGACCAACCAACGCGGAGGTTTGCCAACTTTGTCATGGGCCGACGGGTCCACCATCCCGTATTGCTCGATGGCTTCGCGGGTTTGGCGCACGATGCGCTTGCGCAGCTTCTTGAACTCGGTGGTCGAGGGCGCGCCGGCAAAGAGCGGGTGGATATCGTCAGCTTCGTCAAACATGCGCAGCCCCTACAATAGTTGGCGCAACCGGGCAAGGGTGACGCTTAGCCCAGCCGTGCGAGCAAGGCATCTGTGTCTAGCCCCCGGACCGATCCGGGGATGCGACCGCTGTCACCTGTCAGGCGCGTCACGATGAACCCGTCGGCCACGGCGGATGGGGCGTTGCGCAACAGTAGCGAAGCCGTCAGCAGCAGAGCGGTGCGTTCAGCAAACCAGCGCGCCTCGGGTTCAGAGGGCAGGCCGGGCCATTGGTCACGATAGGTTTGCAAGGCCGCGTCATAGGCGCGGTCTGCGCCGCGCGCGGTCTCCAGTTCGGCCTGCAAAACCTCGGCGGCCAAAGGCTCACGCGCCAGCGTTCGCAGGATATCAAGGCAGATCACATTGCCCGATCCCTCCCAGATGCCATTCAGGGGTGCCTCGCGGTAGAGAAGGGGAAGGGGCGTATCTTCGACGTACCCCATGCCGCCCAGAACCTCCATCGCTTCGACTACGACCACGGGGCAGCGTTTGTTGTTGAGGAACTTGGCCAGCGCCACGCCGATACGGGCAAAGGCGCGGTCCTTGGGGGTTTGCCCGTCAAAAGCCTGCGCAACGCGCATCCCGAGGGTCAGCGCGCCCTCCCAATCCAGAATCAGATCACTCAGCACGGCGTGCATCAGAGGTTGGTCGATCAGGCGGCGCTGAAAGGCGCTGCGGTGACTGACCCAGTGATGCGCCGAGGACAGGGCCGCGCGCATCAGCCCGGCGGGGGCCATCGCGGTATCAAGCCGTGTGTGATGCACCATCTCAAGGATCGTGCGAATGCCCGCGCCTTCGTCGCCCAGTTGATGGGCCAGAGCGTCGTGATATTCGATCTCGGCCGAGGCGTTGGCACGATTGCCCAGCTTGTCTTTCAGGCGCATCAGATGGATGGCGTTGCGCTCGCCCTCCAGCCAGCGTGGCACAAGGAAACAAGTCAGCCCGCCCGGGGCCTGCGCCAGCGTCAGGAACCCGTCCGACATCGGGGCCGAGCAGAACCATTTATGCCCGTGCAACCGCCAATGATCACCGTCCCGCGTGGCGGTGGTGGTATTGGCGCGGATGTCTGAGCCTCCCTGTTTCTCGGTCATCGCCATGCCCAGCGTGGCGCTGTGCTTGTGCGCTATGGGCTGGATAGCGGGATCGTAAGTATGCGCGGTCAGATTAGGCACCCAGCACTGGGCAATATTGGCGTCGGCTTTTAACACAGGCACCGCCGCATAGGTCATTGTCAGAGGGCAGCAGTGGCCGGGCTCGATCTGGCTGGCCATATAGACCATTGCAGCATGGGTTGCATGACCGCCGGGCTGACTATCCCACGGCAGCGCGGCGTATCCGGCGCTTTGGCTCAGCTGTATCAACTGGTGATAGGCGGGGTGAAACCGCACTTCGTCCAACCGCCGCCCTCCGGTATCGAACAGGCGTAGTTCCGGGGCATTCCGGTTCGCATCGCGCGCGGCCTCTTGGGTTTGGGCTGTTCCCAGAGCACGCCCATAGGCCGCCAGCGGGTCAACGCGCCCCTTCGCGCGGTTCACGCACCCTTGCAGTACCGGGTCCGAAGTCCAGAGGTCGATATCGCCGCGCTCGGGCGGTTGGTTCAGAACGTCATGTGTCGGCAGGGTGTCGCGGGCGCGTGTGGTCATGGGCCGAGTGTCAGGCCGGGGTCGCGCGCGGTCAACCCTCGTCGGTATCGTCGGGCACCGGGTCATAGCCCGTGCCACCCCACGGATGGCATCGGCCAATGCGGCGCGCGGTCAGCCATGCGCCCTTGATGGCGCCGTGCTTTTCCAACGCCTCCAACGCATAGGCAGAACAGGTGGGTTGATAGCGGCAATTATGCCCGACCCAAGGGCTGAAGATCAGACGGTATGCCTTGACGGGCAGGGCAAAGACACGCGCCAGCAGGGTCATTTCCGTTCACTATGGATTTTGCGCAGCGCATAGCGCAGATCGCCCAGCAGCGCCTCAAAGGCGCGATCCGCCGTGACCTCGGCCCGGCCAATCAGGACGTAATCCCAGCCGTCGTGACCCCGAACCGGCAGAACGGCGCGCGCAGCCTCGCGCAGACGGCGTTTGGCGCGATTGCGGGCGACGGCATTTCCGACTTTCTTAGAACAGGTAAAGCCCACGCGAATCCCCGATGCTTCGTCCGGGGCGCGTTTACGGGCCTGCACCATCATCGACGACGTCCCCTGCCGCCGCGCGCGGGCGGCCTTCAGGAAATCGGATCGCTTTTTGAGGATGATCAAAGGTTCAGACACACAAACGGACGCCGCCGGAGGCTTGCTGGGTTGGTGTGAACCATCCTCAGGGGCCTCCGGCGGCGTCATGTTCATAACCTGAAGGGTCGAGCGGCTTACGCGCTCAACGACTTGCGGCCGCGTGCGCGACGTGCGTTCAGGATTTTGCGGCCGGCCTTGGTGGCCATGCGCGCGCGGAAACCGTGGCGGCGTTTGCGAACCAGGTTCGAAGGCTGATAGGTGCGTTTCATCGCTCCGTCTCCAATCTATAGCGGTCGGGTGCGGCGTAGATTCGCCTTGCCCTAGTGTTCGAAGCCCGTCCTCTACTGGGTGGCGGGGGGTAAGTCAAACCCCTAGGTGGGGGTTTTGCCGCCTTTTGCAACAATTCTGTAACCGCCACAGTTGAAAAGTTTCAATTTGACGGTTTTGCCGCCTGAAACCCTCACATTCCCTACCTTAAACATCAAGGCGGCGTGAGGCCCCTGTTGCAGCGCTGCGCGACGTCGCATGTTGAGCGTAGATGAAACGCACAAAACCGGACACAGACATGAGCGATACAACTCAGGCCCCCCGTAGCGGGCTTGCGCGCCATATTCCATTGTTGGTGATTCTTGCCGTAGCCGTGGCGGGGTTCTTCACTTTGGGCGACTACCTGACCTTTGAGACCCTGCGCGACAATCGCGAATCCCTGCTGGCGTGGCGGGATGCGAATTATTGGGCCATGGCAGGTGCATTCGTGGCGATCTATATCGTGATCGTAGCATTCTCATTGCCCGGTGCCGCCGTGGCTTCGATGACAGGCGGGTTCCTGTTTGGCCTGTTTGCGGGTACCGTGTTCAACGTTTTCGCGGCCACCATCGGCGCATCGGCGATCTTTCTGGCGGCGCGCTGGGGGTTAGGAGAGTCTCTGACAGCGAAACTGGAATCCTCGGAAGGAACGGTCAAAAAGCTGAAGGACGGGCTTCGCGAGAACGAAATCTCGGTCCTGTTCCTGTTGCGCCTTGTACCGGTGGTGCCTTTCTTTGTTGCAAATCTGGTGCCGGCACTGGTGGGGGTGAAGTTCCGTAACTTCCTGTTTACCACCGCGCTGGGCATTATTCCGGGCGGCATCGTCTATACTTGGATCGGCGTTGGCCTGGGTGGTGTGTTCGATCGGGGCGAAACACCGGATGTGTCCTTGTTGTGGGAGCCGTTCGTGATTGGGCCTATCATTGGCTTGTGTATACTGGCGGCATTGCCCATCGTTATCAAAGCTGTGCGCGGCAAAAAGGACGCCTGATCTTATGCAAGAATTGAAGACGGATATCCTGGTGATCGGCGCCGGGTCGGGTGGCCTGTCGGTTGCGGCCGGGGCCAGCCAGATGGGCGCGGATGTGATCCTGCTGGAGGGTCACAAGATGGGTGGAGACTGCCTGAACTTTGGTTGCGTGCCTTCGAAGGCGCTGATCGCCAGCGGTAAGGCGGCTTATGGGCAGGCGCATTCATCCGCGCTGGGCGTGGCCGATGTGGTGCCGCAGGTGGACTATGCCGCCGCCAAGGATCACGTGCATGATGTGATCGCGCAGATTGAGCCGATGGACAGTCAGGAACGGTTCGAAGGTTTCGGCGTCAAAGTGATCCGCGAATATGGTCACTTCGTGTCGCCCACGCAGGTGCAGGCCGGCGATCATCTGATCACCGCGCGCCGGGTGGTGATTGCGACCGGCTCGTCGCCGTTGGTGCCGCCGATCCCCGGTTTGGATCAGGTGCCCTATTATACCAACGAGACGATCTTCGATCTGCGCGACAAACCCGAGCATCTGCTGATCATCGGCGGCGGCCCGATCGGGATGGAGATGGCGCAGGCCCATATCCGTCTGGGCTGCAAAGTCACCGTGATCGAGGGGATGCAGGCGCTGGGCAAGGACGACCGCGAGGCGGCAGAGATCGTGCTGGACTCGTTGCGCGTCGAAGGTGTCGAGATTCACGAGCAAGCCATGGTCGCACAGATTCGCGGCGCGGACGGCAAGGTCGAGGTTGTGACCGAGACCGGCCAGATCTACTCGGGCTCGCACCTGTTGTTGGCCGCGGGGCGCAAAGCCAATACTGACCGGCTGAACCTTGAGGCGGCGGGGATCGAACCTACGCGCACCGGTATCAAGGTGGAGGACGCGCTGCGCACCACAAATAAGAAAGTCTATGCCATCGGCGATGTGGCGGGCGGACTGCAATTCACTCATGTCGCGGGCTATCACGCGGGCATCATCATCCGGTCTGCGCTGTTTGGTCTGCCCTCCAAGGCGAAAACCGCGCATATACCATGGGCCACCTATACCGACCCCGAACTGGCGCAGGTTGGTCTGACCGAGGCGCAGGCACGCGCGCAGCACGGCGACAAGGTGGAAATCGCGCGCTTTGATTATCACCACAACGACCGCGCCATATCTGAGCGCAAGACGAAAGGCTTCATTAAGGTCATGGTTGTAAAAGGGCGCCCCGTGGGTGCGACAATCGTGGGCCATCAGGCGGGTGAATTGATCAACTTGTGGTCTTTGGCATTGGTTAATAACCTCAAGATGGGACAGATAGCCGCGATGGTTTCGCCCTATCCGACGATCGGAGAGCTTAACAAACGCGTGGCAGGTGCCTATTTCTCGCCAAGGCTGTTTGAGAATCAGACAGTTAAACGAGTGGTCAGGTTCGTCCAGCGCTGGATGCCCTGACCGGGAGGAGAGTGCAAAGTGAACTCGCTGTCGGGCCGATTTCTGATCCTGACCACGGTCTTCGTCATGTTGGCCGAGATCCTGATCTTTGTCCCCTCGATTGCACGGTTTCGCGAGGACTTTCTGCTCAACCGGCTTGAACGCGCCCAAATTGCGTCGCTGGCGCTGCTGGCAGATGACATGCTAGCCGATGATCTTGAGGCCGAACTGCTGGCCAATGCGGGCGTCTATAACGTCGTACTGCGGCGCGATGAGGTGCGGCAACTGATGCTGTCCTCGCCAATCCCCCAACAGATCATCAAGACATTTGATCTGCGTGACGCGACCCCCTGGGTTTTGATCCGCGACGCCGTGGCGCGCCTGTTCACGCCGGAAAACGAGATCATCCGAGTGATCGGAGAACCTGTCAAAGGGGCGGGTTTGTTGATCGAGGTGACCACTGACAGCAAGCCGTTACACATGGCGATGACGGATTACGGCCTGCGGATACTTGGCCTGTCCTTTGTAATCTCAATCATTACTGCGTTTTTCTTGTTCCTTGCCGTGCGGGTGGTTCTGGTTCGTCCGATTAAGGGCGTCGTCGGATACATGCAGCGCTACGCGGGTGCGCCCGAAGACGCGCGGGGGATCATTTCCCCCAACTCCAAGGTAACCGAGCTGCGCGAGGCGGAAGAGGCGCTGCAACAGTTGCAGACCGAACTGACACAGGCCCTGAAGCAACGCGAGCGCCTTGCTCAACTTGGTGGTGCGGTGGCCAAAGTCAGCCACGACCTGCGGAATATCCTGACGTCGGCTCAGCTGTTCACGGACAGGATCGAATCCAGTGATGACCCACTTGTGCGCCGTATGGCTCCTAAACTGGTGAATTCGATTACCCGTGCTGTCTCTCTCTGTGAAGGGACGCTCGCGTTTGGCCGGGCTGAGGAACCTGCGCCGACTTTGACGATGGTCCCCCTGCATACTATCGCCGATGACGTCGTAGCCAGCGAACAGTTGGCTGTGGCGGACGCTTGCGTTGAGATCCGAAACGATTTGCCTGAAGATTTGGTTGCGCGAGCAGACCCAGAACAGATTTTCCGAGTTATCATGAACCTAGTCCGAAATGCCCGTCAG
This sequence comes from Ruegeria sp. HKCCD7628, assembly GCF_057221005.1. Lineage (NCBI taxonomy): Bacteria > Pseudomonadati > Pseudomonadota > Alphaproteobacteria > Rhodobacterales > Roseobacteraceae > Ruegeria > Ruegeria sp. HKCCD7628. The sequence goes on along the minus strand of NZ_JBWVBA010000015.1, from coordinate 10,263 downwards.
GCACTTGTGGCGTCGGGCAAGCCCGGGAAAATCACGATTTCGGGCTGTGAGTATGAGAGCAGCTGGTGCGTCGAGGTCAAAGATACCGGTCCCGGTCTTCCGCCCAAGGCCCGTGAAAACCTGTTTACACCATTTCAGGGGGGCGTGCGCAAAGGAGGATCGGGGCTTGGTCTGGCGATTTCGCAGGAGCTGGTGCGCGGACACGGTGGAGATCTGCTGTTATCCGAAACCGGACCGATGGGAACGACCTTTGAAATCCGTCTCCCACGGGGCGACGTGACTTTTTGATTTTTTTTTGCAGAATCGGCTTGCACGTATCTAACGCCGGGTCTAAACACCGCCTCACCAACGCGGACCGATAGCTCAGCTGGATAGAGTACTTGACTACGAATCAAGGGGTCGGGGGTTCGAATCCTCCTCGGTCCGCCACTGGTTTCCCCTAAATCATTGAAGATAAAAAACTTTTTATTTTTAAAGTTCGAATCCGTCGGGGGGGATTCAAACCGATCCCGCAACATTTGTGTGCAATTGCCATTCCTGACTCAGTTCAGAAATCCGTAGCTCCACCTGAGTCCATATGTAATACACGACGAAAACGAGGTTTGAGCACTGAGTACAATTCGAATTGGTTTTGACGGGCCGTCGGTCGACAATGGTGAAATTGACGTAGCCGACCTAGCACCTTCTCTTCTCGCTCTAGGTGATCTTTTTGAAGCAGCCAATCGCGCGTTGAACAAAGATCGCAGCGAGGTGAAGCTAAAAATCAGAGCGAGCGAGTAGGGCAGCTTTATTGCTCTTCTTTCGCTGGATGTGAGCTTCATAGCTGACATGCTCGATATGGTTGCCGCCCATCCAGACCGCATGACTGCGGCCAATCAGCTTTTGGATTTGATTATCAAAGGTGGCACGATTGCCGGAGGCACTTTTGGTTTCTTCAAAACTCTCAAATGGCTGAATGGTGGTAAACCGGACAGCGCTGACAATAACGATGATGGGACCACCTCACTTACCAAAGGCGGGACAACGATAATCGTTGATCAGCGCACCATCATATTGCTGGAAGACTTGTGCGTTTCCCAAGATCGGCCGCATGACGGATATTCAGTATTGGAGGCTGCTTTCTCACGGAAAGCAGTCTTTGATCAACGAGCAGCACCAAGATTTAAGTAGACAGTTCTATGTTTGTGCGTGTGTAAGTTTTTAGGCCAAACACAAAAGTGACTTCTCTGATCCGATTACAAAAACCTCAATTCCATGTTCCCGCAATTGCACAGAGGCTATTAAATTTGGCCAAGGTCAAACCAATACCTGTGTGAGTAGTAGCACTAGGAGTTCGCGGGTGAAGGGGCGCCGCATTGTAGCAAATCAGATTTCAATCACAATTTCCGTACAACAGTCCTTCATTTCGAAATGTAAAAAACTGGGGTGAGCGCTAAGCATTTGCTTGCTTGACGGCGAGGCATAATACTGAAGCGATTTGAACGCCCGCGCTATCTTATTCTGGGATGACAGGCAGCGCGGGCTATAGTCTGGTCATGGGACTGCCCAGACCAACTGCAATTTGCAAATGAACACGGGTAGCTAACCAAACCGTTGTGGTTGCTGATTTAAACTAATACTGACCGTCTAACTTCCTATTGCGATATCAACGTTTAAGACAGGCCGCGATATCGGGATACACAGGTAAGTGCGCGCGCGACAGCAATTTGATTTCCGCGCATAAAAAAATCTTGAATAGATGCATTTTAGATTCAACTATTCAAATGCGTGGCAATTTATCATTACCTCTGTTGCTTGCGCATTCGCCAGACTGTCTGGTTAGCCTCCTGGCGACGTATGTGAGTGGAGTCGCCAGGAGTTCACTTGTTCGTTTACTTGAAAGGCCGCACAGAGCGGAGTTCGTTCGAAGTCACAGGCAATGAGTGGAACCGGCTGAGCGACCTCTTTGGCCGCTAAAAACTTGAAGAACCAAAGTCTTTATTGACTGCTAAGCAGCCTTTATTCAAAACAGAGCGCGAAACCGCTTCGAGTCCTGAGCGCACCTCAATCTCACTCACGGCATTCTAAGGTAAACAGTTTTTGGACATTTTCTGTATGTGCGAACTCTCATGTTGCCAACGGAAGAAACTGACATTTTGGCAATCATAATTGCTCGGCCTTTTTTGTACCGCGGCTAGGCAGAAATGAGGATGTTGCAGAAACTGATCGCTTACTGTGTATTAGTATTTTCAGAATTGGGCAGCCTATATGAGTTTCACCAAAACAAAGGACCGCATATTTCTCGCCTATGAAACATTTTCCGGCTGGCTTGCCCGACGTTCCAGACCTGTCAGAAAGTTCTTCTATGCTGTTGTCGGTTGGGTTCTTAGATTGATCTACGTGCTTCCGGGAAATCATGCCCGATATACCGCAGTCGCACTATCGGCGCATGTGGACCACCCCTCACCTAGGCGATTGTTTAAGGAATACGTGCGGAAGCTTTTGCTGGGTTTTGATCGTGCAGAAAGGATACGGCATGGCTTCGGTGAAGAAATCGACGAAACTTTAATTGTCCAGGATTGTGAAAGATTTGAACGGCTCTTTGAGAATGGGAGTTTTATCCTCGTCTTACCTCACGCCCACGGTGCGATACCGATGGCCCGATGCCTCTCGAACTCGTACCCCATATTATCGATTGTTCGGGTGTCAAAAGACAAAAACCGTGCCGAAGCTCAACATAGACTTTATCATAGTGTTGGATGCGAGTTTGTAGATGTGCGGGAAGCGGATCCAACTTCCGTTGCAAGGATCATTTTGAGAACATTAAAACGAGGCGGGATCGTGGTCGCGATGGTTGATCGCATTGATGAGCCGCCCACGCAAATCTTGAGCCCAGCACGTGATCTTGCCGCTGTGTCGGCGTTCGGTGAGATCGTTGGTGTTCAAACCTGGCCAGCAAGATATGCCCAAAAGGCAGGGGTCCCGATACTACCTGCGACTGTAGTACAGACCGAAACGGAATTGCATTTGGTTTTGGGCCAAAGTGTTATGGCTGGAGGGGATCTAGTATCCACAACTCAAAACTGGATTAGTGAACTTGAACATCTTCTGAGACTATATCCTCAAGAGTGGACATTCTGGCTAGACAAACACTGGTCGCGTGTTTTGCGCCGCAATCCACCTGTATCCAGAAAGTTATAAGTTTCAAGATGCCTATGAAAAAACGATCGAGTACGCGCATGCAAAGTTAAGAGATAGGAAAAAACATGTCATAAGCTAGGAGATTGCCTCTGACCAAAGGCTGCGATGTCTGCATGTAGAAAGTTGCGCAGAGATTAGGGCAATCTAAGTTCACAACTTGAGAGACCGGCACGACTGGAAACTCCGGCAAACACAACCACATTTGCTAGTATGATTAGCCGCCGAGAATTTGTTGCAGTTGCAACTACCGCACTTGCTGTTCCGTACATCGCGAGGGCGCGGCCCGACGCGCTAAGCGAAGCGATTGGTCAGCTCCCACCGCTACATTCCCTCCAGGTCAAAAAAGGCGACGAAACTGTCTTTGCCGAAGCGCCTCGCGGCCCCGGTCGCAATCGACCTACAAACATCAAATCCTGCTCAAAGAGCATCGTCTCTCCGCTTCTCGGGCCGGCGATCGAAAACGGCGAAATCCCGTCGATCACTTCGACTCTTGGCGTGGTCGCGCCCGGCATTCTTCCACCGGATGCCACACCCGGAGCAGCGGAAGTTTCGATGGAGGACTTGGTGACACTGCGAGCCGGTCTCGAAAGGACTTCAGGCACCAACTACGGTGATTGGGTGAGTTCAGGAAACTGGATTGCAGACGCTATAACCCGCCCGATGGTAGCGGAGCCTGGGACGCGCATGCTGTATCCACAGGTTCCACACACGTCCTTGGGGTCGCTCATTGTCTTCTACCAATAGGACTTTAGTCAAAACTTCCCCCTTGCGCCTTCGCATACTATGAGCACCGAATGGTTAAAAAACATCGAAACTTGTATTCGAGGGCCATACTCTACTGCCGGATCGAGCGATCTTTACTAGTCGATGCATTCTTTCATAAATTCTATACCACGCAATGAATATTTAGCCGACTTAAGTCCACCCGCCAACATTCGCACATAATGGGTATTATCCGTAGCAATTTGTGGAGAGGCCATTAAGCTTATGAATCGTTGGGAAGCCAGATGAACGCGCCAAAAAACCTCCAATTTCCACCCGCGGAGAACGTCAGATTCCTGCCATGAGCGACAAATGCTGCGCTAATTATCTATGCCGTTTTTGGCGCGTTTTAGTTATTCGTTGCAGTTTGTCTGAGCGTTGGTTTTTGTTTTTGAACAAGGGTTTGGGTGACAACTTGGGTAACAATTGACGAGTTTTGTACTTGGTTTCCATTTAGGTGGAAATTGACGTTCATCCTATCTGAGTGCTGCTCGGAGCCCAACCTGTATCTTAGTCAGTTCGCTTTAGGTGAACTTAACGCGCCTGGGCGGCCTATCGGGCTCGTGGATCACCTTAATAATTTATCACAACACTGTTGAAACATGTGGCTCTTGTATACAATGATTGTGTTTCCAGTGTTTACTGTAGCGAGTACCCGTTTGGAAGAAGCCGATTCTCATCGCGTATCAATTTCTCTTGCGGCCGCAAAAAGTCGTGACTTGTTGTTGATTGCAATGGCTTTTAGCATTTTTACTAACCTGCTTATGCTTACAGGCCCGGTATTCATGCTTCAGATTTACGACAGAGTTTTAAGCTCTCGTTCTGAAGAAACCTTACTGGTTCTATTCGGCTTGGTGACGCTGTTATTCACAATTTACGGGTTTCTAGAATACGCACGTGGACGCGTTTCTGCGAGGATAGGTGCCCGAATTCAGAGCACCTTCGGGCCGCTTGCGTTCAAAGCGCTTCTGGAACGTTCGGCGCTCAAAAGAAGCTCGGGAATCGAAAGCCACGGGTTGCAGGACATTGAAGCGCTCAAGGCATTCTTCTCGTCCCCGTTATTGTTGGCTATCTTTGACCTACCTTGGACGCCCATTTTTTTAGTCGCAGTTTTTATCTTTCATCCTTATCTCGGCTGGCTCGCGCTTGCTGGGGGTTGTGTGCTCGTTTCGGCAGCTTTGATAAACCAGATTTTAACCGTTAATAAAACGCTACAAGCCCAATCAATCTCTCAGTCAGCAAACCGATTTGCCGGTCAAGTCCAAGAAATGAGCGATTTGGCCTGGTCGCAAGGAATGGCTTCAGACTTGGAAAAGCGTTGGAAAAAGCTTCAAGATGCAGCGCTTCATTCTTCAATTCTAGCAAATGACTGGACGGGTGGTTTTGCGTCTTTTTCCAAAGCTTTTCGGTTTTTTCTCCAAGCGGCGATGCTTGGGCTTGGCGCTTGGTTAGTTTTGCAAAATGAACTGACTGCAGGCGCGATGATCGCGTCTTCAATATTACTAGGCAGGGCACTGGCTCCAATCGAACAGTGTATTCCACAATGGTCGCTGGCGCAAAAGGCGAGACGAGGTTGGCGTCGGCTAGATGAGCTTTTGCAACAATTAAAGCTCGATGACGAAGTGACTACATTGCCGAAACCTGAAGCGTCGTTAACAGTCGATGGCGTCACGGTCTTTGCGCGAGGGCGCGAACACCCTGTTCTGGGAAATGTCTCATTCCATCTAGCACCTGGCGAAGCGTTGGGGATTTTGGGGAAAAGTGGTTCAGGAAAAAGCACTTTAGCTAGGGTTGTTATGGGATTGGTTAGTCCACATAACGGAGAAGTACGTTTAGGTGGCGCTACGCTTAAGCAATACGGTCCGGAAGAAATGGGTAAGCAGATTGGTTACTTGCCGCAGGACGTTCATTTTTTTGCTGGAACGATTGCAGAAAACATAGCTCAGATGTCACTCGAAGTTTCTTCTGAAAGAGTGGTGATAGCTGCCAAAAGGGCTAAGGTTCACAGTATCATTTTAAATCTTGATGAAGGATACAACACAGTTATTGAACCACTTGATGATAAGTTGTCAGGAGGTCAAAAGCAAAGACTTGCCCTTGCTCGCGCTCTCTATGGTGATCCTAAGATCCTTGTGCTGGATGAACCCAATTCCGCATTGGACAAAGAGGGGTCTGATGCGTTGAATGCAGTCGTTTCAGAGTTGAAAGCCGCGAACAAATCAGTTCTGATTATGACTCATCGCCCAGTCGCTATTTCAGAATGTGATAAGTTACTTATTCTCCAAGGCGGTCAAACAAAAGATTATGGTCCTCGCGACCAAGTACTTGGTTCCTCGCTCAAGAACGTGATGTCGATAAAGAGGCAAATTCAAGCCAATGAAAACGAAGAGTTTAGATCTGCCGGGGCGCATCGAAAAGTTTCGAAAGCAAGTAAAGAGTTTCGTTCAATCCGTAAAAGAAAGTTGGGTAAACAGAAAGCACAAGGCTTTAAGTCAGTCAGGAAAAAACACGGACATTGAAGAAGTAGCTGATTGGAGCGCCTTAGTTCCTATTTACATTGGCGTGACCTCAATAGCGGTTTTGATTTTTGGGATTGGCTACTGGAGTTTGTTTACTAGGATTTCCGGTGCTGTTGTTGCCAGCGGTACTGTGAAAGTAGAAACCGAAAGACAAGTCGCTCAGCATCCAGACGGAGGCGTTGTTTCAGCGATTTTAGCTCGCGATGGAGATTCAGTGGAGGCCGGCGACGTATTAGTCAAACTTGACGGCACATTTCTAAGATCTGAGTTGCAAGTCGTGGAACGACAACTGATGGAAATTCTCGTGCGACGTTTCAGGTTGGAGGCTGAGAGAGACCAGCTTTCAAATCTTCAGGATATCGCTTTAGGAGAATTTTCAACGCTGGACAACGAATGGATGATCTCACAGCTTCAGGGTCAAAGAAACCTTTTCAACGCGAAACTGGCTTCACACAAGAACGAAATCGATCAACTGAAACAACAGTCATTTCAAATCGAGGATCAAGTCCGAGGTATGGAGGCTCAAGTGAGCGCGCTAAAAGATCAATTGGATCTGGTCGAGACCGAAATCAAGGATCTTGAGGCCCTGTTGGAGCAAGGGTTGGTTCAAGCGTCTCGGGTTTTGGCGCTCAGGAGAGAGCAGGCGAGGCTAAAGGGAGAGATAGGCCAGCTAGAAGCTGCAAAAGCCGAGGCGAAAGGGCGGCAAACGGGCGTTTCAATCGAAATTATAAACTTGGAAAATAGGCGCCGGGAAGGCGCCATTACAGAATTGCGTGATTTACGTTTCAGCGAGATCCCTTTGGTGGAAAATCGTCAAAGTTTGAAGAAACGACTCTCGAGGTTGGAAGTTAGGTCACCGTCCGAAGGCGTTGTTTTCGGGTCATCCGTTTTCGCGGAACAGGCTGTTATCAAACCTGCTGATCCGATTATGTACATCGTCCCAAAGGATAGACCACTTCAAGTATCAGCGCGAATTGACCCCGTGCATATTGACCAAGTTTACGAAGGTCAGCCGGTTTCACTTCGTTTTACTACCTTTGACCAACGTACAACGCCTGAAGTTCTTGGTGTCGTAGTCAGGATATCAGCTGATACATTTACAGATGATGCGCAGGAGGTGCCTTATTATGAAGCGGTGTTGCAACCCGACACAAAGTCTCTGACTGCGACAGGTGATGTTTTGCTCGTTCCGGGAATGCCTGTGGAGGCATTTATCAAAACTGATGCACGTGCACCGATTTCATACCTCGTTCAGCCTTTGGCCAACTATTTTCGACGCGCTCTAAGGGAAAATTAAGTCGTTGTTTTCCGTATCCTTTAAGAGCCGGAAAGAGACATTCGTAGCGACGTTAGCGGACTAGCCGGCACTGGACTTTATTCGATGCCGTCGCGTCCAGTCGCTGTTCGATTGACGTGTTTTGCACGTACAAATCCGTTAGTTTGTTGACTCAATTTTGTCGAGTTTATATCGTCCCGATACCTTTAGCGTGAGCTTTTTACTGTTTAGTGCCAAAGTGCGTACCTCGGCTAAAGGTCAAAAAACTTAATGAGTGCAGATAAGAATATGGTTTGAAGCCCCAGAGTAGAGATTTTTTCATAGTTTGCCGGGGGGCATTATGGCTGACTTTAATCTCGAAGCGGAAGGTTCCAGAGAAACCATTGGTGGAGTGACATTTATCAACTCTCCAAATGAGGGATCCGGTACAGGAAATTTCGAACCTTTTTTGGCTACAAGCGACGAAGCGAGTACATCAGATGGTGTTGCCGCTGGATTCAATACCGTAAACGATTCAAATTCCGCAATAAATAATGCCTTTGGTAACAACGAGTTAGACAAACAAAAGACGAGAGAAGTTAAGCTGACTGATATTCCCGTCACCGTTATTGACGGAGTCGAATATTATGAAATTCGCTTGGATTTGAATGAGAGCAATAGCGACGATCTCATAACACTAGAAACATTTCAAATTTACTTGTCCGACGATGGCACGATCGGAACCTACAATGACCTGACTTCGAATGGAAATTTGGTCTACGATATTGATGCAATTGAACCAACTACTCTGTTTTTGGCCGAAACATCTACAGGCAGTGGCACTGACGACTACACGGTATTGATCGAAAAAAGCGTCATCGATGCGTATTTTCTAGCAAACCCCAGTGAGTCTTTTGAAGATTACTATTTCTACCTTTATTCGGAAATGGGCCGCCCTGGTGAATATGACGAAGAGGCAGGCTTTGATGAGTGGAACATCCAAAGCGCTGGGACGATTAATGGCTTCAAGTTCGGGGATCTTGATGGCGACGGTGTTTACGAACCAGAAGATGGAGAAAGCGGGCTGGAAGGTGTTGTTGTATACATAGACAGCAACAATAATGGCATATTTGATGCAGACACTGAACGCGCAACTGTCACGGATGAAAATGGTAACTTCACTTTCTTCGGAGTCGCGACCAGTTCTGACGATATAATTATTCGTGAGGATATTTCTAGTTTAGAGGCGGGCTCCGAGCCAACCAACGGCACCTTGGATGGTCAAGGCGATGATCCCTATTTCTGGGTCGCGAACCTTTCCGAGGCCGGAGATACAGATTTTGTCCAGATCGGAAACTTGGTTCCAAATCCACAGATAATGATTACCAAAACGGTTGTCGATGTGGACGGTGAAGGCTCTGAGGGAATAGCTGAAGATGCCGGGGATGAAATTACTTATCAATTGGTGATCGAAAACACGGGCAATCTGGCTCTGGCTGGCGTTACTGTGACTGACCCCTTGACTGGGGTAAACATTTTGGTCGGTGATCTGGAGGTAGGTGAAGTCGTCACAATCGATGACGGCGACAGTGATGGATTGGGTGGAACAGTAGATCTAACCTATCAAGTAACGCAGGAGGATCTGGACAGCAGAGGCGATGCAGAGTTTGGCGATGTCAGTGACGACGACGATGGCAACATAGAGAACACCGCCAGCGTAAGTGGGTTCTATGAAGAACAGGAAGTGACAGACAGCGATGATGCTGACGCTCCTTTGGCCTACCAGCCTGGGATAGAGATCGAGAAAGAGATTACAAGCGTTGACGACCTGAATGGCAACGGCCTTGTCGACGCGGGTGATCAGATCAATTACAGCATCACGGTCACCAACACGGGCAACGTGACGCTGACGGATGTGGATGTTGAGGACCCGCTTCTGGGGGGTGCTCTGGCCTCTGGCGAGACGATCGCTGTTGGGGGTGAGGAGACCTATACGGGGTCTTACACGATCACGCAGGCCGATGTGGACAGCCAGGGCGATCTTGAGCCCGATGATCTTGGCGGTGACGACGACGATGGCAACATCGACAACACGGCGACTGCCGACAGTGCTGAGACGGAGGAAGTGTCGGATTCCGCGCAGCAGCCGATCGCCTACCAGCCTGGGATAGAGATCGAGAAAGAGATTACAAGCGTTGACGACCTGAATGGCAACGGCCTTGTCGACGCGGGTGATCAGATCAATTACAGCATCACGGTCACCAACACGGGCAACGTGACGCTGACGGATGTGGATGTTGAGGACCCGCTTCTGGGGGGTGCTCTGGCCTCTGGCGAGACGATCGCTGTTGGGGGTGAGGAGACCTATACGGGGTCTTACACGATCACGCAGGCCGATGTGGACAGCCAGGGCGATCTTGAGCCCGATGATCTTGGCGGTGACGACGACGATGGCAACATCGACAACACGGCGACTGCCGACAGTGCTGAGACGGAGGAAGTGTCGGATTCCGCGCAGCAGCCGATCGCCTACCAGCCTGGGATAGA
>NZ_JBWVBA010000014.1:0-95570 GCF_057221005.1 Ruegeria sp. HKCCD7628 | reverse complement strand
GTCATCGCGACCCGGTTCTCACCGTCCAGTATTTCCTTTGGTGTGCCTAGCTTCATGGGTCAGGTCCTAGTGGCGTTTCTTGGGTGGCATCAGGTCGGTGATCGTGCCTTCGAACATTTCGGCCGCGAAATTAACCGTCTCGCTGAGCGTCGGGTGAGGGTGGATCGTGTGACCGAGATCGACCGCATCTGCGCCCATCTCGATGGCCAGAGCTGTCTCGGCGATCAAGTCACCCGCGTTCGTGCCCACGATGCAGGCCCCCACTACGCGTTGATCTTCGGGATCGAAAAGCAATTTTGTGATGCCTTCAGACCGGCCATTGGACAAAGACTTGCCTGAAGCCGCCCAAGGGAACACGCCTTTTTCGACCTTGATCCCTTTGGCCTTAGCCTCGGTCTCGGTCAACCCGCACCATGCGACCTCGGGGTCGGTATAAGCGACCGAGGGTATAAGCTTGGCGTCGAAGAACCGCTTGTGACCAGCGGCCACTTCGGCGGCGACCTTACCTTCGTGCACGGCCTTGTGTGCCAGCATGGGCTGGCCGACCAGATCACCGATGGCAAAAATATGCGGCACACCGGTGCGCTGCTGGTTGTCCACGGCGATGAAGCCACGTTCATCCACCACGACACCCGCCTTTTCGGCGTCGATCAGCTTGCCATTGGGCTTTCGGCCCACGGCGACCAGAACCTTGTCGAACGTGTCGGTGAAGCTTTCGCCCTTGTCATCCTCGAACGTGACTTTCAGGCCCTTTTTCAAAGGCTCAATCGCGGTCACTTTTGTCTTGAGGAAGATGTTCTCATACCGGCCCTTGATGCGGTTCATCAGGGGTTTGACGATATCCTTGTCGGCACCGGGGATGATCTGATCCATCAGTTCAACCACGGTGATGTTCGACCCCAAAGCGTCATAGACACAGGCCATTTCCAGACCGATGATACCGCCGCCCAGAACCAGCATCCGCTTGGGCACATCCGCCAGTTCCAACGCCCCGGTCGAGTCGATCACGCGGTCGTCGTCATGCGGGATGAAAGGCAATTCAACAGGTTCAGAGCCCGCAGCGATGATGCACTGGTCGAACGAGACGGTGGTCATGTCATCATCGCCCACAACTTCGATCATGTTCGGGCCCGAGAAACGGCCATAGCCGCGCACGATCTGAACCTTGCGGCCTTTGGACAGACCGTCCAGACCGCCGGTCAGCTTGCCAACAACGCTGTCTTTGAAGGCACGCAGCTCGTCCAGGTCGATCTTGGGCTTCCCGAAGCTAACGCCGTGTGCGCCCATCTCTTCGGCTTCCGTGATAACTTTGGCTACGTGCAGCAGGGCTTTTGAAGGGATACAACCCACGTTCAGACAGACGCCGCCCAGCGTCGGGTTGCGTTCGATCATGACAACCTTCTTGCCCAGATCGGCGGCACGGAAAGCGGCGGTGTAACCACCGGGGCCAGAGCCCAGCACAACTACCTCGGCATGCACATCGCCTTGACCGGTCGCCGTGCCGGTGGCGGCCACGGCCTGCGGCGCGGCGGGTGCCTCTACCGGAGCAGCTTCGGGCGCGGCCCCATCGGCTGCTTCCAATGTCAGGATCAGCGCACCTTCCGAGACGTTATCGCCTTCGGACACGGCAATCGAGACCACTTTGCCTGCGGCGGGGGAGGGGACCTCCATCGTGGCCTTGTCGGATTCCAGCTCGATCAGTGGGTCCTCGGCGGCGACGGTGTCGCCGACCGAGACAAGAATGCTGATCACGGGCACATCGGAGAAATCACCGATATCGGGTACTTTGACGTCCATCTGATCTCTCCTTACCACATCAGCTTGCGCATATCGCCCAACAGCGTCTTGAGCGTCACGCAGAAGCGCGCGGCCAAGGCGCCATCGACGGCACGGTGGTCATAGCTAAGCGACATTGGCTGCATCAGGCGCGGCACAAATTCCTCGCCATTCCAGACCGGCGCCATTTTCGAGCGGGTCAGGCCCAGGATTGCCACCTCGGGTGCGTTGACGATGGGCGTAAAATGCGTGCCGCCGATACCGCCCAACGACGAGATCGTGAAGGTCGCGCCCTGCATGTCGTTTGACTTCAGCTCACCTGCGCGGGCCTTGCCAGACAGCTCCATCAGGTCCTTGGAAATCTCGACAATCCCCTTACGGTCGGCGTCCTTGATGACCGGAACCACCAGCCCGTTGGGCGTGTCAGCCGCGAAACCGATATTGTAGTAGGATTTGCGGATCAGCTTGTCGCCATCGGGGTGGATGGACGAGTTGAACTCCCAATGCTGTTTCAACGCACTGACCGAGGCTTTGACGACAAAGCTGAGCAGGGTAACGCGATAGCCTTCTTCCTTGGCCATCGTGTCCATTTCCTTGCGGTACTTGTCCAGATCAGTGATGTCCGCCTCGTCATTATGCGTCACATGCGGGATATTCAGCCAGGACCGGTGCAGGGCAGGGCCCGACAGCTTTTTGATCCGCGGCATCTCCACATCTTCCACGGGGCCGAATTTCGAGAAATCGACAACGGGGATCGGGGGGATGCCCATGCCGCCCGCCGCACCGGCAGCAGCCGGGGCCGCCGCGGTTGAGGTCTTCAGGAACTTGGTGACGTCTTCGCGCAAGATACGACCCTTACGGCCTGAGCCGTTGACCTTGGACAGGTCAATATCCAACTGACGCGCAAAGGCGCGCACCGATGGCGAGGCGTGGGCCTTGCCGAACCCACCATCCACAACGGGTGCGGGTGCCGAGGCAGCAGGCGCTGCCGGAGCGGCAGCAGGTGCGGGCGCAGCCTCGGCCGGGGCGGCAGCGGCCCCATCGCCTTCCAGCAGCAGGATCAGCACGCCCTCAGACACGTTGTCGCCCTCGGCCACTTTGATTTCCTTGACGACACCAGCGGCCGGGGAGGGAACCTCCATCGTTGCCTTATCGCTTTCCAACTCGATCAGCGGGTCTTCGGCGGCGATGGTGTCACCGACCGAAACCAAAATGCTGATGACGGGAACGTCCGAGAAATCCCCGATATCCGGGACTGTTACTTCGATTGCCATGTCTATTTCTCCTCGTGCCCCGTGGCCTTAAACCAACCGGGGGTTCGGCTTGTCGCCGTCAATTTCATATGTCTTGAGCGCTTTCTCGAGCTCGGCCTTGGTCACGGCACCTTCACGGTACAGATCGACCATGGCGGCCGCCGCGATGTGGTTGGCATCGACCTCGAAGAACCGGCGCAGGTTCACCCGGCTGTCCGAGCGGCCATAGCCATCCGTGCCCAGCACGGTGTAGCGGCCCGGCACAAAGGCGCGGATCTGCTCGGCGTAGTTCTTCATATAGTCGGTGGCCGCGATGATCGGGCCCTTGGCTTTAGACAGCTGCTCGGTCACATACGGCACACGTTCTTCGGCCAGCGGGTCCAGACGGTTCGCGCGCGCCGCGTCCTGACCATCGCGAGCCAGTTCGTTGAACGAGGTTGCCGACCAGATATCCGAGGTCACGCCGAAATCCTTCTTCAGCATCTCGGCGGCTTTCATCGCCTGAACCAGAATGGTGCCCGAGCCCATCAGATTGACATGCTTCTTGCCGGGTTTCTTGACCTCTTGGAACCGGTAAAGCCCCTTGATGATGCCTTCTTCCGCGCCCATTGGCATGTCGGGGTGGGCATAGTTTTCGTTCATCAGGGTCAGGTAGAAATAGATATCTTCCTGATTGCCATACATCCGTTGCAGGCCGTTCTGAATGATCACCGCGACCTCATAGCTGAAGGTTGGGTCATATGTGATGCAATTCGGAATGGTGCCTGCAAGGATATGGCTGTGCCCATCCTCGTGCTGCAACCCTTCGCCGTTCAACGTGGTCCGTCCGGCAGTGCCGCCCAGCATGAAGCCCCGCGCGCGGCTGTCACCCGCAGCCCAGGCCAGATCGCCAATCCGCTGGAACCCGAACATCGAGTAGTAGATGAAGAACGGGATCATCGCCACGCCGTGGTTGGAATAGGACGTCGCCGCCGCGATCCAGTCGGCCATGGCTCCAGCCTCGTTGATGCCTTCCTGCAGGACCTGACCGTTGGTCGTTTCCTTGTAGAACATCATCTGATCGGCATCTTCGGGGGTATAGTTCTGACCTGCCGGGTTGTAGATGCCAACCGAGCGGAATAGCCCTTCCATCCCGAAAGTGCGGCTTTCATCGGGCACGATCGGAACCACGTTTTTGCCGATCCCTTTGTCACGCAGCAGCGTGGTCAAGATGCGGACAAAGGCCATGGTGGTCGAAATCTCGCGCTCCCCGGTGCCTTTGAGCTGCGCTTCGAACTTGGACAGGTCCGGGATATCCAGAGCGGGTGCGGTGCTGTCGCGTTTGGGGAATTCCCCCCCCAACGCTTTGCGCCGGTCTGCGAGATAAGCCTTCTGTGCATTGTTCAGCGACACGAATGGCGCGTTTGGCAGATCTTCGTCGCTAACCGGGATTTGGAACCGGTCGCGGAAGGCGCGCAGTTGATCTTCGGCCAGTTTCTTTTGCTGGTGCGTGGTGTTTTGACCTTCACCAGCCGAGCCCATGCCATAGCCTTTTACGGTTTTCACCAACAGGCAGGTTGGAGTGCCCTCATTCTCGGTTGCGCGTTTGAACGCGGTAAAGACTTTCTCAGGGTCGTGTCCGCCCCGGCGCAGCGCCCAGATTTGATCGTCGGTCCAGTCTTCGACCAAAGCGGCAGTCTCAGGGTATTTGCCAAAGAAATGTTCGCGGATATAAGCGCCATCCTTGGATTTGAAGGTCTGGTAGTCCCCATCGACCGTCTCATCCATCAACTGGCGCAGACGGCCGGTGGTGTCTTTCTCCAACAGCTGATCCCAGCCTTTGCCCCAGAGCAGTTTGATGACGTTCCAACCTGCGCCACGGAAGTCGCCCTCAAGCTCTTGCACGATCTTGCCGTTGCCACGTACCGGGCCATCCAAGCGTTGCAGATTGCAGTTGATAACAAAGATCAGGTTGTCTAGACCTTCGCGCACGGCAAGGTCGATCGCACCCCGGCTTTCGGGTTCGTCCATCTCGCCATCGCCCAAGAAGCACCACACTTTGCGGTCCGCCATGTCGATATGGCCCCGGTTGTGCATGTATTTCATGAATCGTGCCTGATAGATTGCCATCAACGGACCCAGACCCATCGAAACGGTCGGGAACTGCCAGTAATCCGGCATCAGCCACGGGTGGGGATAGCTGGACAGACCACCTCCGCTGACTTCCGAGCGGAAGTTTTCCAACTGCTCTTCGCTGATGCGACCCTCCATGAAGGACCGGGCATAGATGCCGGGGATCACGTGGCCCTGAAAGAACACCAGATCGCCGCCATGGATCGCTGATTTCGACCGCCAAAAGTGGTTCAGGCCAATGTCATACATGACCGCCGACGACGCGAATGAGGCGATGTGGCCACCATATTCGCTGCTGACCTTGTTGCGCCGCACCACGGTGGCCATCGCGTTCCAGCGGTTGATCGTGCGAATGCGCCATTCCATGTCCTGATCGCCGGGAAAGGCATACTGATCATCGACAGGAATGGTGTTCTGATAGGGCGTGGTTGCCGAAAACGGCAGGGTCGCCCCAGCAGCGCGCGCCTTTTGCACCGCTTTGTCCAGCAGGAAATGTGCGCGATTGGCGCCATCCCGTTCGATGACGTCTTCGATGGCGTCCTGCCACTCCTGAGACTCGATTGGGTCGATGTCGGGTTCAAGGTCTTTCATGTGGCAGGATCCTTTCTTGTGTATGTCCGGGCGTTAGCTGAAGAACTGCGCGCCGTTGGCAGAGATAGTCGAGCCGTTGATGAACTGACTGTCATCCGAGGCCAGGAAGGCCACGCAGCGGGCGATCTCCTCAGGCTCACCCAGCCGTCCCGCCGGGATTTGGGCTATGATCGAGTCGCGCACCTTCTCGGGTACGGCCATGACCATCTCGGTTGCGATGTATCCGGGGCAGATCGCGTTGGCGGTGATGCCAGCCCGTGCGCCTTCTTGCGCCAGTGACTTGACGACGCCCAGATCGCCCGCCTTGGTCGCAGCATAGTTCACCTGCGCGAACTGACCTTTCTGGCCGTTGATCGAGCTGATGACGATGATACGGCCAAACTTGCGCTCGCGCATACCGGGCCAGACGGGGTGGACGGTGTTGAACACACCGGTCAGGTTCGTGTCGATCACGTCTTTCCACTGGTCCGGGGTCATTTTGTGGAATGGTGCATCACGAGTGATGCCTGCATTGGCCACGACAACGTCGATGGGGCCAAGGTCCGCTTCGACTTGGGCGATACCTGCGGCCGAGGCTTCGTAGTCGGCAACATTCCACTTGTACGTCTTGATACCGGTCTCGGCGGTGAAGGCGGCGGCCTTCTCATCATTGCCAGCATAAGTCGCGGCTACATTATATCCTTCAGCCTTCAACCTTCTGGAAATCGCTTCGCCGATACCCCGGCTACCACCGGTTACAAGTGCAGTACGTGTCATTTTCAATTCCTCCAATTAGTCAGAAACTTTGACCTAACTCGCTATGTTACGTAGCGTAATTTTCAGCGTACGGATAGGCCTGAGCGGAATACCAGCTATGCGTCTCAGGAAAAGTTTAACGTTAAACTATCTGAAAAAAGGCCACGCATAGCCTTGGGCGATTTACTTGATCCCTTCGCCATAGTTGCGGGATTTTGACATCTTGCCGATCCCCGGATTGAAAGAGTTTGTCGGATCGCAACACGTATAATGCGCCGCAAGGTCGGGTTTGGCCTTATAGAGATGCCCGACATTATGTTCCGCCGGATACTCGGCGCCACGCGCATCGAACAGCTTTAGCATCGCAGTTTTCAGTGCTTTGGGATCTGCCCCTTTGCGCACCACATAGTCCTGGTGCATCACGTGACACATGAAGTGGCCATAGTAGAGTTTGTGTACAATCTGATCGCTGATCTCGGGCGGCAAAACCTCAAGCCAATCACGATCATTGCGGCGCAGGGCAACGTCCAGCGCAATGATATCTTCAACCTCATCTGCGTGGATCGCCATATAGCGCACTGCAGCGCCCGCAGCAGCAAACCGGTGCAGGCCCGCGATCTTGGCCTCACGCGGAGTGCATTCGAAGAAACCTGCATCGCGCCCTTTGAAAAAGCCGGGCAACCAGTCGCGGATCGCCTCGATGCCCTCGTCCTTCATTTTCAGGATCAGATGATGTTCAAAGGCGTCTCGGTATTCGATCATCCTCTTGGGCAGGACCTGCGGCAGGAGGCTGACTGCGGCCTGCATGAACCGGTCGGTGAAATTGCGCAGAAAAGGAATGCGCCGTAAACGTGCATCCACTGCGCCCTTCAGCGCAAAGAACATCGGCAAGCGATCTGTGCCCAACTTGTCGATCATCCACACCGTGTCCTTACCGTAGGCCTTAGTGATGTCGAACACGTCGCGCTGCATGTACTCGGCCGAGACTGGCAGGGACGCGAATTGCGACAGGATATGCCGGCGCAACTCGGCCAGATCGTCTGGGGAGTTGGTTCCGATATAGAAAACCTGTTCAGCCTCGTTTTTGGCGAAAGTGTCCAGACGCACGGCAAACACAGCCACTTTTCCGGCTGAACCCGCAGATTCAAACAGCTTCGCCTTATCCGCATTGTATCGTGCGGGCGTTTCGGCATCCACGTCGCGCACGATCTGCGCATAGTCACTGGCCGAGGCGCGTTTATTCGTAGACCCCGGATTGCGCTCGAACTGACCAGCATCGAGATTTGACAGGATCTGTTCCGGTGTCTCACCCAGATCAATGCCCAGGTGGTTGACCAGCTCTAACGTGCCGTCTTCGGTGATGCGGGCATAGACCGACAGTTCGGTGTAAACCGGCCCGCGTTCAACCAATGAACCGCCCGAATTGTTGCAGACCCCACCCACAATCGACGCCCCGATACATGAGGATCCGATCACCGAGTGCGGTTCGCGCCCCAGCGGGGCCAGCAGCTTTTCCAAGGCAAAGAGTGTGGCACCGGGAAAGCTGACAACCTGTTCGCCGCCGTTCAGCGGCACCAGAGTATCCATGCGGCGGGTATTGATCAGAACCACATCGCGGTCATAGCGACCTGAGGGTGTGGACCCTTCTGTCAGGCCGGTATTGGCGGCCTGCATGATGACGATCTTGTCGGCGGCAACGCAGGCTTGAAGAACTTTCCACTGTTCCAGCAGGGTGCCGGGTTGTACGACGCACAGCGCCTCGCCTTCACCCGACCTGAACCCACGGCGGAACCGCTCGGTCGCGCGTGCGCCGGTCAGCACATGGCGGGGCCCGACGATTGCGCGGAAGTCGGATATGAGGGCATCGTTGGTCATGCCGCGTTCCGATGCGCCTGTCCCTGAACCGTCACCGGGTCGCGAAACCGCAGATTGGCGCGCGACAGTTGATCAACTCGCGTGACGCCCATCAGCTTCATGTCGCGTTCGATCTCGGCCCGCATCAGCCCTAACGCGCGTTCGACACCGGGCTGACCGGCAGCGGCCAGCGGATACAGATAGTGCCGTCCGACACCAACCGCCTTGGCCCCCAACGACAGCGCCTTCAGCACATGGGTGCCGCGTTGAATGCCGCTGTCCATCATCACGTCCAGCTTGTCGCCGACCGCATCCACGATCTCGGCCAGTTGGTCGAACGGAGTGCGCGAGCCGTCCAACTGGCGTCCGCCATGGTTCGACAGGATGATGCCCGTACAGCCGATCTCGGCCGCGCGGCGGGCGTCCTCGACGGTCATGATCCCCTTAAGGCAGAACTGACCGTCCCATTCGCGCACCATCTGGGCCACATCGTCCCAGTTCATCGACGGGTCCAGCATTTCGGTGAAATAGCCGCCGATGGAACTAGCCCCGCCGCTCATGTCCACGTGTTCATCCAGTTGCGGCAGGCGGAATTTCTCGTGCGTGACATAGTTGATGCCCCACATCGGCTTGATCGCAAACTGGATCATGCCGCCGAGCGTTAGCCGGAACGGGATCGAGAATCCCGTGCGCAGGTCACGTTCGCGATTGCCGCCGGTGATGCTGTCTACGGTCAACATCATCACCTCGACACCCGCCTCTTTGGCGCGCTGCATCATGGCCGAGTTCAGGCCCCGGTCTTTGTGGAAATAGAATTGGTAGACCTGCGGGTTTTTGTGTTTCTGGCGCAGCTCCTCCAGCGAAACGGTGCCCAGCGAGGATACGCCGAACATGGTCCCGTATTTCTCGGCCGCCGCCGCCACGGCGCGCTCGCCCTGATGGTGGAACAGGCGCTGCAGTGCGGTGGGCGAGCAATAGATCGGCATGTCCAGCTTTTGCCCCATGACGGTGACGGACATGTCCACGTCTTTGACCCCGCGCAACACCGATGGCAGCAGATCGCAGCGATCAAAGGCGTTTGTGTTCTCGCGATACGTTACCTCATCATCCGCGCCGCCGTCGATATAGTTGAAGATCGGTCCTGGCAGGCGGCGCTTGGCCAGTTGGCGGAAATCGTGGAAGTTATGGCAATCGGTTAGACGCATGTCTCTTCCTCCTATCAATACGCGACGGATGGCAGCCAGGTGGCCAATGTGGGCCACAAGAAGACCAACGCCAGCCCGGTCAGTTGCAGCAGGACAAACGGGATGATGCCCTTGTAGATGTCGGTCAGTTTAATCTCTGGCGGGCAAACGCCCTTGAGATAGAACAAGGCAAAGCCAACCGGAGGTGTCAGGAAGCTGGTTTGCAGCGTGACTGCAACTAGGATCACGAACCAAACCAGCGCGGGTTCGTCCAAAACGCCAAAGCCGGGGATGTCGATGCCCAGCCCATTCACGATCGGGCGCATCAGGGGCAGGACGATCAGGGTGATCTCGATCCAGTCCAGCACAAAGCCCAGCAGGAAAACGATGAACAGGATGAACAGGATCGTGCCATTGGCTCCAAAGCCGGTGGACTGAACCACATGTTCGATCAGTTCATCGCCGCCAAGTTCGCGTAGTACATAAGAGAACACGGTCGCGCCTAGGAAGATTGCGAAGATATAGGCGGTGGTGTTGAAGGTCGACACCAGCACGTTCCACAGCTTTTGGAAGGTCAGCTTGCGATAGCCCAAGGCCAGCAGGGTCGCACCCAGTGCCCCGATGCCCGAAGCTTCGGTCGGCGTGGTCAGGCCCGCAAAGATCGAACCGAGCACGGCGAGGATCAGCATCAGCGTCGGGATGACGGCAATCAGCACGTCCTTGACGGCAGCCCAGTCGGGGGCCTTGGCACCTTCGGGGACAGGGGCCGCGTCACGTTTTATCAGCGCAAGGATGAAGATATAGCTCAGGTACAGCCCGCCGATGATTACACCGGGGAAGACGGCGGCCATGAACAGATCACCCACAGACAGGGCCATCTGGTCGGCCATGATCACCAGCATAATCGAGGGCGGGATCAGAATGCCCAGCGTACCGGACGCGGAAACCACCCCAGCGGCCAGTGTCGGTTGATATTTCTGCTGCATCATCGAGGGCAGCGAGAGCACGCCCAGCAACACGACAGACGCACCAATGATCCCGGTTGAAGCCGCAAGGATGATCCCGATCAGGGTCACGGTGATCGCCAGACCTCCGCGCACTGTGCCAAAGAGGCGCTGCATCGAGGACATCAGGCGCTCGGCCACGCCGGATTCGTCCAGCATCAGACCCATGAAGATAAACATCGGCAAGGCGACCAGAACCGCATTGGACATAGTCGCATAGACCCGATTTACCACCGCGCCCAACGTCAGATAGTCCAGCCCGGTAAAGGTGCTTTCCAGCCCCGTCCAAAGCATCAGGTCGTTGTCGAACAGATAGGCCAGCCCGCAATAGGCCACACCCACACCGGCCAGCACCCATGCCACCGGGTAGCCAGTGAACAGCAGCGCGATGAAGGTCAGGAACATGGCGATGACCAGCTTTTCCTCGGTGGTTTCCACCAGGAATGTCAGGCCCACACAGATCGCGGCAAAGACGGCCAGAACCAGCAGGACGCGACGCAGCGGCGCGCCTTCGCGTTCGCTCTCGGGTCCGTAGATCAGCGCGTGGCCATCATGGATCAGTCGGGCAAGGGCGGCGAGCGCCAGTAGCACAAAGCTGATCGGAATGACCGCTTTGAACGCCCACCGTGCCGGAAGGCCGGTCGGACTGTCGGACCGTTCGTTGACGCGGAAGCTTTCGTAGAAATAATCATACCCCTGGTCGATCATCAGATAGATGAACGGGGTCAGCAGCGTCAGGATGCCGATCACCTCGATCACCCGCTGAGCGCGGCGGGAAAGCTGCATATGCAGCACGTCCACACGCACATGGCTGTCGGTGATCAGGGCGTAGGAGATACCGATCATCGTCACGATGCCGTAGAAATGCCATTGGATCTCGTCCAGTTTGGGATAGTTGTGGCTGAACAAATAGCGCAGTGAAACCTGAGTGAAAATCGCGGCCATCAGCAGCACATTGGCCCACATCACCACATGGCCAACGGCCTTTACGCTGGTGTCTAGGGCAACAGCAATTTTTTGGCGGTCTGTATCGGGATGTTCCAGGAGGCCTTCATAGGCTTCGACCGGATCATTGACGTTCTTTGGCGTGGCCATGGGTAATCCTCCCTCGGTTGATCGGCGCGGGCGCGATCAAGGCTTTGCAGGCAGTGGTCCTTTGAATATCCGGGGCGGAGGAGCCCGCCGCCCCGGACGCGTCAGTCGTTCAATTTACTGACGAGGGAGGAACGCGTTTGTTTTCCACAGGTCATAGCCTTCGCGGAACTCAGTGATGTCGGCCATGACTTTGGCAAAGAAGGCGTCGTTTGCAGCTTCTTCAGCAGCAACTTCTTCCCAAGTGGCGCGGAAGGTGTCCAGCATCTCGGGCGACCATTGCTTGATGGTGACGCCGTTATTTTCGACGTTGTCGAGCAACGCTGCGTGCTGAATGGCTTCACCTTCGGCAAAGCTGTCTGTCATCGACGCTTTGCAGGCATTTTCGATGATCGCCTTGTGCTGATCGCTGGCTTCGTTCCAAACATCCTTGTTGATCATCAATTCGAACACGGTTGCCTGCTGGTGCCAGCCGGGGAAGTAGTTGTACTTGACCAGCTTGTGGAAGCCCAGGCGAGCATCGATCGCGGGCATCGAAAACTCGGTCGCGTCGATTGCGCCTTTCTCCAGCGCGGGGAAGATCTCACCGCCTGGCAGCAACGAGGTTGCGACGCCCAGCTTCTGCATGACTTTGCCGCCCAGGCCAAAGAAGCGCATCTTCAGGCCGTCCAGATCTTCGGGGCTGTTGATCTCGGTTGCGAACCAGCCCGAGGTTTCCGGGGCAATGATGGCGCAGGGCATGACGTGCACATTATAGCCCGCCTGGTCGTACATTTCCTGATACAGCGCGCGACCGTTTCCGTAATACATCCAGGCCATGTATTCGCCGGCTTCGGGGCCAAACGGAACGGCCGAGAACAGCGGTGCGGCGGGGATTTTACCCGCCCAGTAGCCAGCGGTGGTGTAACCCGAGTTGATCTTACCAGTCGACACCGCATCCAGAATCTCAAATGGCGGAACCAGCTTGCCCGGCTCATAGACCTTCATCTTCAGCGTACCGCCCGACATCAGCTGCAGCTGCTCGGCCACGCGTGGAATCGGCGAGCCCAGACCCGGCAGTTCGGTCGAGAAGGCGATAGGTGTTTTCAGCAGCAGCTTGTCGGCGGCAAGTGCGGGTGCGGCGATCAAGCTGGCAGCGACTGCAAGGCTCGTCAGGGTCTTTTTCATGAATTCTCCTCCGGGATGGTTCGGACGCAACGTCCAATCAATCTGTGACGCTAGGTTATCTGGCGCCTTGAGTGGTCAATAAAGTTTACCAACATATCCAGTCAACAACTTTATTTACCACTGGATCATGTGGCCGCAGGCACAAACTGCCTTACGTCTCGATCAATGGATAATTTCTGACTTTGTGCGAGAAGTTCAGGAATACAGAATAAAATAATTTAAAACAGACTATTAAGGTAATTCGTCAGGTGAACCTGTTCGCGCAGAAACTAGTTGAAGTTTGGCGTCTCAAAGGTTATTTTAATTTACCAGTAAGAACGACTGAGCCCAAACCACAAAAGGCCGCGCGTGATGACACCAACTGCGATTTTTGAACCAATCGGCCACGAATCGCTTGCAGATGCGGTGGTTGCCCAGGTCGAGGATCTTATTGCTTCAGGTATTCTCAAGCAGGGCCGCAAACTGCCTTCCGAACGCGATTTGGCAGAGATGTTGCGCGTGTCCCGGCCTAAACTGCGTGAAGCGCTACATGTTCTGGAAGAGCGTGGTCTGGTCACAACCCAACACGGCGAAGGCACTTTTGTGGCCGCTTTGACAGGGCAGGCAATGATGCCTGCTTTGCTGGCATTGTACGAACGCCACGAGCCTGCCTTTTTCGACTATCTTGAGTATCGCCGCGAACAAGAAGGCTTTGCTGCGCGACTGGCCGCGCGCCGCGCGACTAAGGCCGACAAAGAACGGATCACGGAAATTCTGGCCGAAGATGACCGAGCTTGGCGCGCGAATGATCCGGCTGCTTCTCGTGAGGCTGACTTTGCCTTGCACGCAGCAATTGTCGACGCAAGCCAGAATGCCACGCTTATTCACATGATGGCCTCAATCTATGAATTGACTCGCCAAGGCGTTTTCTACAACCGCGAGTTCCTGAAAACCATTGACGGAACCGGCGAGCGATTGGTGCAACAGCACAAAGAACTGGGTGAGGCTGTCATTGCGGGCGACGAGGCGCGTGCCGAACAGGCCGCATTCGACCATATTGATTTTGTAGAGGAGTCTTTCCGCTTGGGAATTGAAAGACGCCGGCGAGAGACAATGGCCGAGAAACGACGCATGCTTTCAAGTTCTAAGCCGACACCCAATTCCTGAGAGCAAGCGCAGCCCGTACATTTCGGGCAAAACTCGCGATTTAGTAGCTAAGGTTTGCATTAAAACAGCCATCATTCACGCGGCAACCTCGAAATTTTGAGTGGGGTGCGTTAAGGTTTGTGTGCACAGAATAATCGCAAGACGCTATCGCCTTAGACATGTGCCAGCATTTTCGGTGTGTTGAAGATGCGATCACTGACGGTCAGGCAAATGTTCCGTGCAGCCCTTAGAAGGAGGGTTTTACGTTTGTTTTCGTGTAAATATTGGGGGGGAAATCAATATGAAAACATCAAGGATACTCAGCGCGTTTGCTTTGCCGATTTTAATCGCTGCGGGCGGAACATCTCTACTGGCTGAAAGTGCTCGCGAAGAAAGTCAGGGTACGGTTTTGCTGCGCGGACTGCCAACTTTGGACACGTCGCACAGTGTCGCGATTGTCGAGCTTGATCCGGAATCCGAAAACTTCGGGAAAATACTCAGCGAAGCCGAACAACCGGATATGGCTGAGCCGTTTCATCACTTGTATTACAGTCCGAATGGTCGCCTGTATGCCACCGGGCTGGACCCAACATGCAGTTTGGCAGAAATCGGTCTTGTCCGCGATTCCAGCGGTGCGCCACAGGTCTCAGGTTTTGAATGTCTAGACACCGCGGGCCAGATGGTCGGCGAAGACATCATGTGGACCACGTCGAATGGGTCTGAGTACATGTTTGTCACGTTCATGGGTGGCCTTGGGGGCGACGACGGTGGGTCATTAGGTGTGTTTGATCCACAGACGAATGAAGTCGTAAAAGTCATTGAGGCCCGTAAGAGCGAGATCGCTGAGGGTGCGCCTTACATCATGTATCCCCACGGGATTTCGGCGTTTGAAGATCGTATGGTGATCTCGTCAACAGTCCATCCTGACCTGGCGACCGGAGTTGGCAATTCAATCACGGTAATCGATCTCAATACGCTTGAACCTATCCAGACAATTACGGTCGAAGGTGAGACACCGATTGGCTTTCCTTCATCTCCGGTCGAGGTGCTTTTTGCCCGCCCGTCGATCCACCCAGAGATCGAACCAGCGGTCATGGTGAATACGATGTTTGGCTTTGAAACCTGGTACATCCCTTACGATGCGGCGACTAAGACGTTTGGCGAAGGCAAAGTGATCTATTCCGGCACTGAAAACGGCACAGGCGTGCCACTTGAGTTCTATGGAACCGAGGATGAGCTGTTTATCAGTCACGCTCTGCCGGGTGTCGTAAAGCGCTACGACTTGTCGAAGCTGCCTCAGCTTGTCTCGTCTGGTCCTGATATCGTTGCCGATCCAGGTGCGCATCACATGATCTTTTTCACTTCGGCGTCTGGACGCGATCTGATCGCCGTTCAGAACAACCTTTTGAACCTTGGAAATGCTGAAGCGAATGATCCGACGGATGTCGATTTTATCGCGTCGGTCAATGCCAACACAATTACCGTCCATGATCTGGAAACCGGAGAACGTCTGGGCACGGTGAATTTCAAAGAAACGTACCGGAAAGGGGTCGAAAATGTCGAAGGCCTGTTTGGCTCGGGCTTCGTACATCACCACTAGGCTGCGTTCTTCCAAGTCCAAAAAGGCCGTTTGCACCGGGCTAACGGCCGTTTTGGCTTCGGTGCTTTTTGGTTCATTTGATGGTCAGGGCCATGCCGATCCTACGCCGATAGCCGGCTTTCAAGCACCCTTTGTATTTGGCCGGTTCACGGTACCCGCCGACAACCCGCTGACGGAAGAAGCCTTTGAGCTGGGTCGAAATCTGTTTTACGACCCGATCCTGTCGGGTGACAACACGATGTCTTGTGCAACCTGTCACGAACAGGCTCGTGGGTTCACAGATGGCCGCGCGCGGTCGGTTGGGCATAACGGTGAAGAACTGGACTTCAATGCAATGGCCCTGGGCAATCTGCTTTGGGGGCCGCAACTGTTTCTATGGGATGGACGCAGCCCAAGCCTTGAACATCAGGCCCTGCAACCTTTGCTTAACCCGATTGAGATGAATCAGCCTCTGGACGCGTTGTTGGATGAGTTGAGTGCTTCCGCCCACTACCAAGAAATGTTTGACGCTGCTTACGGCGAAATCTCGGAACAGGCCGTTTCCAAAGCGCTGGCGACATTTGTTCGACTGTTGATTTCCGCCGACAGCAAATATGATCGTTACCTGCGGGGTGAAATCAAGTTGAACGATCAGGAGGAGCATGGGCGCAAACTGTTCATGGCGCATCCGGATGTGAAAACATCACTGCGCGGAGGGAACTGTATCGATTGCCATAGTCAGTTTGTCACCGCCGGATTTGCCGAAGGGTTTGATGGGTTCAGCAACAACGGTTTAGACCCCGATACAGACCTAAAGCCCGGCCTGAGTGCCACGACCGACTACGATGGTGACCATGGAAAGTTCAAAGTACCCAGCCTGCGCAATATCGCAGTCACCGGTCCTTATATGCATGATGGGCGTTTTGAGACATTGCGAGAGGTTTTGAACCACTACAATGAAGGTATCGTCCTCAGCAGTACGCTTAGCCCGCTGATCCTCGAGGCAGATAATGAAGTGGCCGACCCGACACAGGCATTGGGGCTGCAACTGACCGAAGTGGAAATAGATGCAATCATCGCCTTTCTGCACACGCTCACGGACGAAGCATTCTTGTCAAATCCAAAGTTTTCGAACCCATTTTAAGGTGCTGTTCATGATCAATCTTCTAACGGTAAAACGACACATGATGGGGGCAGGGTTGGGTCTTACCTTGTGGGGCGCGCAGGTTGCGGCTCAATCTCCGATGACGCTTGAATTCCACGCGATGAACGGTGACGCGCCTTTTATTTTCGATGAATTTGTCCATTCCGATCCAATAGGGGGCGAACCTTTTCGCCTGCGCGACTTTCGATTTTTTCTAAGCAATGTGGTGTTTTCCGATGGCACCCGGCAATTTGCGGTTGCCGACGGCTATTACCTGATCAGGTTTGATGGCCGTAGCCAAACATATGAGGTCACTATCCCGGAAATGCCCTTGCAGACCGTCTCGGAAATCACC
Organism: Ruegeria sp. HKCCD7628; assembly: GCF_057221005.1. Classification (NCBI taxonomy): domain Bacteria; kingdom Pseudomonadati; phylum Pseudomonadota; class Alphaproteobacteria; order Rhodobacterales; family Roseobacteraceae; genus Ruegeria; species Ruegeria sp. HKCCD7628. The sequence goes on along the minus strand of NZ_JBWVBA010000014.1, from coordinate 78,599 downwards.
TTCGCCATCGGTTTGGATGCTCAGACCAACGGGTCGATCACGCCGCGCGGAGATGTAGACCCGAACAGCCGCATGGCCTGGAACTGGGAGATCGGCTACAAGTTCGTACTGGCCGAAGGCGCTCTGCGCGGGGCGGATGGGCTTATCCCGCTGGTCTACCATGTCGGGTTTGACGAGAATATGCGTGAGCAAAGCCTTGCTTTAAACCTAGAGAGCGGCGCGCGCGAAATTGCATTTGATGTTGATATAATGGCGTTGTTCGACGGCGAAACCCGGCTTGATCTCTCGGCCTTGCCGACTGTGAAAATGGATCGGGATGATGCCTCAGCGTTGGCTGACAATTTTGCCGGTTTGGTGAAGCAGCGGAAATAGGGCTCGCAAGGGCAGTCCCATTTGGGAATTTGAGTCACTTGCCCCGCCAGACGTGGATTTGTCACAGGCGGTATGGGTTTTTCCCAAAGCGGCCAGCGCTTAAGTTCGAGTCATCGCAAATCGGAGCTACCTACGTGACGCATCAAAGTTGGAGCACGGCCATACTCGACCGGCTGGAATCTGAAGGGACGCGCATGACAATCCCTGACGGAGCGCAGTTGTTTGCGCCGGGTGCCTACGGACAGGTTTTTCTGATTGTCCGGTCGGGGATCGTGCGCGTTGAACAAACCAGCCCGTCTGGTCGCACGGTGGTGCTGTACCGCGTTGGTCCCAATGATAGCTGTGTGATGACGACATCTTGTATGTTGTCCGACATTCCATATTCCGGTTTTGGCTATGCCGAAGGGGCAGTGACCGCACTGGCGATTGGCCGGGACCGGTTCAACGCGCTACTGGCTATGGACTCGGCGTTTCGCGCTGCGGTTTTCATGGCATTTTCTCAACGGATCGTCGAACTGTCCGAAGTCATCGACGACCTTTTGCTGAACCGTATGGATCAGAAGCTGGCGCAGTGGTTGCTGGATCAAGGCAAAGATGTCCCCGACATTCACACCACTCATCAGCGAATTGCCACTGAGCTGGGCAGCGCACGCGAGGTGATGTCGCGTATTCTCAAGGATTTCGAACACCGGGGATGGGTCGCGTTGGAACGGGGTGTAATCCACCTGCAGAATCGTTCTGCATTGCAGTTGCACGCAAAATCCGGGTCTGTGTGACCTCGTCACATATAGCCAAGCCAAAAGCTGCGAATCTCTTCCCAGATCATCAAGGAGATTCGATCATGCAATTCACATCCAACGTAGGCTCTATCGACCGCGCATTGCGTCTGATCCTGGGGACAGCGCTGATCCTCTTGGCTTTGACTGACACTGTTGGCCTGTGGGGCTGGCTGGGCGCGGTGTTTGTCGTTACAGCTTTCGTCAAGTTCTGTCCGATCTACGCGATGCTGGGTCTATGCACCTGTGGAAAGGTCGACCAATGACCCTGCGCACACCTCCGTCACGCAGGGCCGTTCTGGGTATGGGGATCGCGACGGCGCTGGCCTTACCGTCGTTGGTTTCAGGTGCCAGTTCGATTGAAACTTCGGTCGATCCAGCGCGCCTATCAGACCGGCAACGGACACCATTGGGCTTGTATTTGACACCACAGGCCGCATTTGCGGCGCTGCAGCGGGATAGTGACATCTTGTTCGTCGACGTACGCGACCCGATCGAGATTTCTTTTGTGGGCCACCCCGAGGGGTTGGACAAGATCATCCCTCTGGGCATTGTCACCCACCAAGTCGATCCGCAAAGCGGTCAGTACCAGATGAAAAATAATCGTAATCTGGTGCCCGACTTTGATGCTTTGTTGAAGCAGCAGGGGAGATCGCGGCAGGATGCCGTTTTTGTCACTTGTCGGTCAGGGGCGCGGTCTGCTGTCGCAACCCGTCAATTGGCCAAGGCGGGTTATACAAATGTCTGGAATCTGATCGAAGGGTTTGAGGGTGACAAGGACGCTCGCGGCGTACGTGCGCTTAATGGTTGGCGCAATGCGGGATTGCCATGGGGGTATCGTTTGGGCCCCGGCGTTGCATGGCAGGGCGCGATTTAACCTTGTTGTTGCAACATGTTTAGGGCTGCCTGTCCCTAACCACAAAGCGTGGCGTCGAAACTAAATGCGATGCCACACCCTTTTGTCGTGTGAAGCCAACGACCGGGGTGCGGCGTTTGGTTCAAATTTAATCAAAAGATCAGTTTGGGTTTTCAGTCCGCCGTTTTGTGGGAGTCATGAGTGCTTAAAAGGCGGGCGCAAATTCGTGGATCGCGTCTGACGGCTGGAAAAACTGCATCAAAGCGTTGACAAGTATTTTTCAAAGATGCAACCAATTGCATATTGGTGTAACGAAAAGGTTGCGCCTGTGTCCACACCAAGTGTCCGCACCACGCCTGACACAAGCGTCGAAATCCTGAAGCTGTCCGCCTTCAGCCTGTCGTTTCGTGGCCAGCCTACTGCTGCGGTCGACGACTTGAACCTGAGTGTCTCAGCGGGTGAAACGCTTTGCATTGTCGGCGAGTCCGGTTGCGGTAAGTCCGTAACCGCCATGGCCTTGATGGGTCTGTTGCCGCGGGATGTCATCGAAATTCCATCAGGGCGGTTGGACTTCGAAGGACGCAGCTATGATTTGCGCTCGGAACAGCTTGATGCCGCCACCCGAGGCGACAGGATGGCCATGATCTTTCAAGAGCCGATGACCTCGCTCAACCCCGCCTTCAAGATCGGGGATCAGATTACAGAGGCCGTTCTGCACCACCGCAACTATAGCCGTGCCGAGGCCGATGAAGCTGCCCTGACCATGCTGCGGCGCGTAGGTATCCCGGCCCCTGAGCAGCGGTTGAACGAGTATCCTCATCAGTTGTCTGGTGGGATGCGGCAGCGGGTGATGATCGCGATGGCATTGATCAACAATCCCTCGCTGCTGATCGCGGATGAGCCGACCACGGCCCTGGACGTCACGATCCAAGCCCAAATCCTTGACCTGATCCGGGAACTTCAGGCTGAAACAGGAATGGGTGCCGTTTTCATTACCCACGATCTGGGCGTTGTCGCTGAAATAGCGACGAATGTGGCGGTGATGTATGGCGGGCAAATCGTGGAAAGCGGTCCAGTGGATGCTGTGTTCGATGACCCGCAACACCCCTACACCATCGGGCTCATGAGCTCGGTCCCACGCATGAGCGGATCGCGCGACAAGCTGATAACCGTGCCCGGCACCGTGCCTTCGCTGGCGGACATGCCGCTGGGATGTCGGTTTCGCACGCGCTGCCCCTTTGCGACTGATGACTGCGCAAATCGCCCGGTATTGTCTGACGTTGGGCAGAACCATGCGGTGGCCTGCCACTATGCCCCTCTGGAGCAACTCAAGGGGGTCAAATGCGCGATGTAATCCTTGAGGCACGGAACCTCACCCGTCATTTCACACTGGGCACCGGGTTGTTTGAGCGCAAAACCAAAGTGCGTGCGGTCGATGGTGTTTCTCTGTCGGTCCACACGGGTGAGACCTTTGCCATTGTCGGAGAATCCGGTTGCGGCAAGTCAACGCTTGCGCGGCTTTTGATGCGGCTGGATCGGCCAACCTCGGGTCAGGTTCTGTTTGACGGGCAAGAGGTTCAGGACTTGCCCCGCCGCGACATGGCCCCGCTGCGCCAACAGATGCAGTTCGTATTTCAGGACCCGTTCTCATCCCTGAACCCCCGTATGACCGTGGGCAAATTGGTCGGCGAACCGTTAGAAGTTCACGCGCCCGAGCTGGATGAGGACGCGCGTCGTCAAAAGGTGGCCGCGCTATTGGCACAGGTCGGATTGCTGCCAGATCACGCCAACCGGTATCCGCACGAGTTCTCGGGCGGCCAGCGGCAACGGATCGGAATCGCGCGCGCGTTGGCCTCGGGTCCCCGGCTGTTGATCGGGGATGAACCGGTCTCGGCTTTGGATGTGTCGGTACAGGCGCAGGTGGTCAATCTGCTGAACGATCTGAAAGAGGACCTTGACCTGACATTGGTCATCATCGCCCATGATCTGGCCGTCATCCGACACATGAGCGACCGCATCGCTGTGATGTATCTGGGTCAGGTGGTTGAAACCGGCCCCGCCGATCAGGTGTTCGAGGAACCGCGCCACCCCTATACGCACGCACTGCTATCCGCGATCCCGGAACCCGAGCCGGGGCGCGAACGCGATCACATGGCGCTGAACGGGGAAACGCCCAGCCCGTCCGCACCGCCAGCAGGGTGCCGGTTTCATACTCGTTGCCCCTTTGCGCAAGAAGACTGCCGGACGATGCCCCCAGTTCTGGAGGACGCAGGCAGCGGCCATCACGTCGCCTGTCATCATTGGAAAACCATACCAGAGGCCGGAAAACCGGCCCCGCCCCGACGCCGCAGCGCCGGAGCAGAAGAGCGGTTCGCGCTGTATCGCGCGGCTGTCCAAACGCCCCCGGCTTCTGCCGAAAACAGAGAGGAAACATCATGAATGTCTTGAAAACCGGTCTGTTGGCCGGACTGCTCGGCGCAACCGCGCTGAGCGCGCAGGCCGCCGACTTGCGCATCGCCTTGCAATCCGACGCCGACGTGCTGGACCCCGATCAGTCGCGCACATTTGTTGGCCGCATCGTCTATGCCTCGATGTGTGACAAGCTGGTCGACATCACCCCTGACCTTGAGCTGATCCCGCAACTGGCCACCGGCTGGGAATGGAGCGAGGACGGCAAGGCCCTGACCATGACCCTGCGCGAAGGCGTAGTGTTTCATGATGGCACGCCGTTCAACGCGCAGGCCGTGGCCGACAATATTGACCGGTCGCAGAACCTTGAGGAATCGCGCCGCAAGTCCGAGCTGAAGTCCGTGACCGGTGTCGATGTGGTCGATGACTACACTGTTCGTTTCAACATGGCCGCGCCCGACGCGACCCTGCTGGCGCAATTTGCCGACCGCTCGGGCATGATGGTGTCGCCGACTGCGGCAAAGGCGGCAGGGGCGGATTTCGGTCTGAACCCAGTCTGCTCGGGCCCGTTCAAGTTCAAGGAACGCGTCGCTCAGGATCGTATCGCGCTCGAGCGGTTCCCTGACTACTGGAACGCGGGTGAAATCCATTTCGATAGCGTCACCTTCCTGCCGATCCCGGACACCACCGTTCGTCTGGCCAACCTGCAATCGGGTGACATCGACATGCTGGAACGTCTGGCCGCGACTGACCTCGCGCAGGCTGAAGGTGATGGCGGGATCAACGTTGAACGCGCCGTTTCGCTTGGATATCAGGGCATTACCATCAATGTGAATAATGGTGACAAGGGCGACAACCCGTGGGGCAATGACAAACGTCTGCGTCAGGCGCTCAGCTATGCGCTTGACCGTGATGCGATCAACCAGGTTGTGTTCGAAGGTGCGTTTGCGCCGGGCAACCAGCCCTTCCCGCCCACGTCTCCATGGTATGACGCCGATCACCCGGTGCCCGCGCGTGACGTGGAAAAAGCAAAGGCCCTGCTGGCCGAGGCGGGCTTCCCCGACGGGATCGACCTTGAGGTTCAGGTTCCCAACACCACCGTTCCGCTACAACTGATGCAGGTCGTGCAGGCCATGGCGGCCGAAGCCGGGATCAGAATCGAGATCACGTCCAAGGAATTTGCCACCCTGTTGGCCGATCAAAGCGCCGGTGACTATCAGGCCAGCCAGATCGGATGGTCGGGCCGCGTGGATCCCGATGGTAACATTCACCACTTCATGACCACCGGTGGCGGCATCAATGACAGCCACTACTCGGACCCGAAAGTGGACGAGATGCTGAACAACGCCCGCGCCTCGACCGATTTCGACGTGCGCAAGGCGGACTATGACGCGGCACGGGACATTCTGGCCCAAGATATGCCCATTGTGTACCTGTATCACCAGACATGGATCTGGGCGCTTGATGATGGCCTCTCGGGCTTCACCCCCTTCCGGATGGGATGATCCGGCTGGAAGGCGTGAAACTGGAGAAATAAGCCACTCACGGCCCGCCCGGTCCTCCAGCCGGGCGGGTATTTTAACCGAAAGCCCCTGTTATGCTGTCTTTCATTCTGCGTCGCATCCTGATTGCGATCCCCACGATCCTGCTGATCTCGATCTTCGTGTTCAGCCTGCAAAAGCTGTTGCCGGGCGACCCTGTGCTGGCCATGGCAGGCGAAGAGCGCGACCCCGAAGTGCTGGAATTCCTGCGCGAGAAATACCGCCTGAACGATCCGATCCCGGTACAATATCTGACATGGGTCGGTAACGCGTTGCAGGGGGATTTGGGCATTTCGCTGCGCACCAATCAGCCCGTGACCGAGCTGATTGCGGAAAAGCTGCCGGTGACGATCCAGCTTGCCATCATGGCGATCCTGTTTGCGCTGGTGATCGGGATACCGGCGGGCATTTTGTCGGCGGTCAAGAAAGGTACTATTACAGACTACATTGCCAATATCGTGGCTCTGTCCGGGCTTTCCATTCCGAATTTCTGGCTGGGGATCATGCTGATCCTGCTGGTTTCCGTGAAACTGAACCTGCTGCCAGCCTCAGGCTATGTACCCCTGTCCGAGGACCCTGTGAAATCCATCACCACCATGCTTATGCCCGCCTTTGTGCTGGGTACCGCACTGGCCGCGACGCTGATGCGACATACCCGGTCGGCGATGCTGGGTGTGCTGAAATCCGACTATGTCCGCACTGCACGTGCCAAGGGTCTGTATGAGCGCCGCGTGGTGCTGAAACACGCCTTCCGCAACGCGCTGACCCCGATTGTGACCCTGACCGCCTTGCTGTTTGGAGAGCTGATTGCAGGTGCCGTCTTGACCGAACAGATTTTCACCATTCCCGGCTTCGGCAAGATGGTCGTCGATGCAGTGTTCAACCGTGATTACGCTGTGGTGCAGGGCATCGTGCTGGTCACAGCCGTGGGGTTCATCGTGATGAACCTGTTGGCTGACGTGGCCTATGTGCTGTTGAACCCCCGTCTGAGGAATGCGTGACATGGCCCTAGCTGATCCCATCCTGTCCCGCCGCCCGGAAAATCGGGTCTGGAAGAAATTCCGCACGCACAAAAGCGCCATGCTGGGCGGTTTTCTGGTTACGTTTTTCGTGCTGATTGCCCTTCTGGCCCCGATCCTGCCGGTTCCCGACCCGGCGGCGACCGACTGGGGGGCGGTGCGCAAACCACCCACCGCAGCGCATCCATTCGGCACCGACGAAATCGGCAGGGATGTCCTGTCCCGCATGATCTGGGGCGCGCAGGCGTCGCTGCTGGCAGGTGTTGTCTCGGTCGGGATTGCGGTGCTTCTGGGCGTCCCGCTTGGCATAATCGCGGGCTATTTCGGCGGCTGGATCGATGCCATCATCTCGCGCTGCACTGAGGCCCTTTTGGCGGCTCCGTTCCTGATCCTCGCCATCGCTCTGGCGGCGTTTTTGGGGCCGTCCCTGACCAACGCGATGATCGCCATTGGCCTGTCTGCGACCCCTGTCTTCATACGCCTGACCCGTGGGCAAGTGCTGTCGGTTCGGGCCGAGGACTACGTCACCTCAGCCCGTGCCATCGGCTTGCCGACCTCGAAAATCCTCAGCCGCTACATTTTCCCCAACGTGCTGCCGCCGGTTCTGGTGCAGGCCACTCTGACCATCGCCACCGCCATCATTGCCGAGGCGTCACTGTCTTTCCTTGGCCTTGGGCAACAGCCACCTGCGCCCAGCTGGGGCTCGATGCTGAACACGGCGAAAAACTTCCTCAATCAAGCCCCGTGGATGGCCATGTGGCCGGGCATTGCAATCTTCCTTGTGGTGCTGGGGTTCAACCTTCTGGGCGATGGGCTGCGCGATGCGCTGGACCCGCGCGAACATTGATTTCGGAGACTAAGAATGACTGAATTCACCACCCGCCCCGAGATCCGAGGCACGTTTGGTGTCGTTACCTCGACCCATTGGATCGCCTCGGCTGTGGGCTTTGGCATTCTGGAAAAGGGCGGCAACGCCTTTGATGCTGCCGTCGCCACCGCGATGACACTGCAAGTGGTTGAACCCCAATTGAACGGACCCGCAGGCGATATGCCTGCCATTATCCACTCGGCCGAAACTGGCAAAACGCAGGTTCTGTGCGCCCAAGGGCCTGCACCTGCCGCAGCCACGATTGAACATTACACAGGGTTGGGCCTGAACCTGATCCCGGGTTCGGGGCTGTTGGCCACAGTCATCCCCGGAGCTTTCGATGGCTGGATGCTTATGCTGCGCGATCACGGCTCGCTACCGCTGCGGGACGTCATGGAACCTGCCATCGCTTATGCGAGGGATGGTCATCCCGTGCTGCCGCGTATTGCACATACAATCGACGGTCTTTCAGATTTTTTTGAAGACGAATGGCCCAGTTCGGCGGAAACCTGGGTGCCCGATGGCAAAGCGCCCGAGCCGCACAGTATTTTCGCCAATCCCGATCTGGCAGCGACCTATGAGCGAATAGTGACTGATGCCGAGGCCGCGCATGGCGATCGCACTGAACAGATTGATGCCGCCCGACGGCTATGGCGCGAAGGATTCGTCGCCGATCGTATTTTCGACTACCTGAGCGACGCCAAGGTCATGGATGTATCAGGCCAACGCAATGCAGGGGTCATGACCCCTGCTGACATGGCGAATTGGGAGGCAACTTATGAGGACACGCTGACCTATGAATACCACGGTTGGACGGTCCACAAGACACACGCCTGGAGCCAGGGTCCGGTCCTTTTGCAAACTTTGGCGATCCTCAAAGGGATAGACCTTGGCGCGATGGACCCGAGCGGGGCCGAGTTCGTCCATACAGTGATCGAGGCGATGAAGCTCGCCTATGCGGATCGCGAGGCCTATTACGGCGACCCCGATCACAGTGATATTCCAATGGACTATCTGCTGAGCGACGAATACGCCGCAGAACGTCGTGCGATGATTGGCGTAGATGCTTCGCAAGACCACCGCCCGGGTCGCGTCCCCGGGTTTGAACATTTGGCGGATGCCTATGTCGCCCGCGCGACGCAGGACTTTTCGGCCAGAACCGGAGCGAGCGCGGGTGAGCCGACGATGTCTCACCTGACAGAAAAACGCGGCGATACAGTGCATCTGGATGTGATCGACCGTTGGGGTAATATGGTTGCGGCCACGCCATCGGGGGGATGGTTGCAAAGCTCTCCGGTCATTCCGGGTCTGGGATTTCCGCTCAATAGCCGGGCACAGATGTTCTGGTTGGAACCCGGCCTGCCGACCTCACTGGCACCGGGGCGCAGGCCCCGAACGACACTGACGCCCAGTTTGGCTGAAAAGGACGGCGTCCAGCTGGTCTTCGGGACGCCTGGCGGAGATCAACAGGATCAATGGCAACTGATCTGGTTCCTGCGGTTCGTGCATTTCGGGCTGGGATTGCAGGAATGCATGGACGCGCCACTGTTCCATTCGATGCATTTTCAGGGGTCATTCTACCCGCGCGCCGCAGCGCCCGGTGAGATGATGATCGAGGCAACCTTTGGCGAGGCCGTGATTGAGGATCTGCGCGCACGTGGCCACAAGATCACTGTTGCTGATCCCTGGACGGTTGGACGCCTGACAGCGGCCTTGCGGGAAAAAGACGGATCAATGCGCGCGGCGGCAACGCCGCGCTTGATGCAGGCCTATGCGGTAGGACGTTAAAATGACCTATTCTTTGATTGCAAAAGACCCGGAAACCGGTGCTATCGGCCTGATTGTGGCCAGCCGCTTTTTTGCCTGTGGCGCGCGAGTGCCCAATGTTGGTCCGCACTGTGCCATCGCCTCGCAAGCATTCTCAAACCCGGTTTGGGGCACCGAGGGGTTGCGGCGTCTTGAAGCCGGAGAAACTGCGCAATCGGTACTAGACGATCTGGTTGCTCGTGATATCGGTCGCGATGCACGACAAGCGCATCTGATGGATGCGCAGGGCAATTTTGCAGCCTATACCGGGTCGGCCTGTGTCGAGTGGGCGGGGCACCGGATTGGTCAAACACATTCGGTCGCCGGCAACATGCTGGTTGGGCCAGAGGTTGTGGATGCGACCTTTGAAACCTATACCTCTGAAACCGCGCTGCCGTTTCCCGAACGTCTGATGGCCGCGATGGAGGCGGGAGAGCGCGCAGGTGGCGACAAGCGTGGCAAGCAAGCCGCCGGTCTGGTCATCAATCGGGGCGAGGCACATTCCTGGTTGGATATGCGCAGCGATGACCATGCCGATCCGCTGGCCGAGTTGAGACGCCTCTATGACGTAGCCGGTGAGCGTTATCTGCATTTCGCCGAGGCGATGCCGAGTGAACGGAACTTCTCGGGCAATCCTGATCGCACCGCATTGGACGCCGCAATTGCCGAGGCCGAGGCCAAACGTCAGGCTGAAGGACGGGTTAGCCGTTCACTGGCCACCGATCCGGCGTGATGCATGGGTGGGATTGACCTTTCCACATTGGCAACATTGGTCGCAATTGCGGCAGCGGCCGGTGTGTTCGGCGGTATTTTGGCCGGGCTTTTGGGGGTTGGAGGCGGGATTGTCATCGTTCCTGCGCTGTACTTTGCGCTATCGCTGACAGGCAGTGATCCTGCGCTAACCATGCAGGTGGCGGTTGGTACATCGCTGGCCACCATTGTTTTCACTTCGCTGTCTTCAAGCTGGGGCCACTACAAACGCGGCGCGCTGGACATGGCGCTGCTGAAACGCTGGGCCCCCGCCATTTTGATCGGAGTGGTTATTGGTGGCTTGTTGGGTGGAGTGGTCAGTGGCTACATCCTTGTTGCTGTCTTTGCTACTGTGGCAGCGTTGGTTGCGTTGGACATGATCTTTCGCAAGCCCGGTGGAGATGGACCTCCGCGCAGCTTTTCACCACGCGTGTGGGCGGCTACGGGCGTTGCCGCAGGGGGGATATCGGCGATGATGGGCATTGGCGGCGGTACGGTCTGTGTCCCGGTGCTGAACTTTCTGGGTTACGATATACGTCGTTCCGTCGGTACGTCCGCCGCGATCGGATTTGTCATAGGTCTGCCCGGAGCTTTGATTTATGCGGGTACGGGCCTGGGACAAACGGGCTTGCCTCCTTTTTCCATTGGCTACGTTAATTTGATCGCCGCCGTGTTGATCATTCCGCTGACGACCAGCTTTGCGCATGTCGGAGTCCGCATTGCACACACCATTTCGCAACGTGCGTTACGGCTTGCTTTTGGTGCGTTCCTGATGCTTACGTCCCTGCGCATGTTTTATGACTTGATCGGAGCGTTCTGACCTTGGGGACCTGTCCAACAGACACAGAGCTGACCGCAGCATTGCGCGCAGGGATCGAATCCGGCGCGTTCCTAAAAAACGGAAAGCTGCTGCCCGAGCGAGCCTTGGCCGAGGCGCTGACCGTAACGCGGGCCCGCATGCGACGTATACTGGATCGGTTGGAGGAAGACGGTACCGTTTTTCGCAGGCACGGGCAGGGGACGTTTGTGTCGCCACCACCCGCTGTTAGAGCAAGCCCCTTCCGGGCTGTCGCGGCCAAGGTAATGCCGCGCGATGTCATGGAAGTCCGCTTGGAAATCGAACCTGCGCTGGCGGCGTTGGCAGCGCAACGCGCCTCGGTCAAAGAGCTGCGAACGCTGGAACAATTGATGCGCGCGACGTTGGATGCGGCGGATACGCAAGCCTATGGGGTTGCGGATGACGTGTTCCACTACAAGATCGCGGAACTTGCCCACAATCCGTTGTTTCTGACTGTGTACGACTCGATCCGAGCGGTCAGGAAACAAGCGGAATGGACACGGCAGCGGGAAACGCAATACTCACCGTCGACCCTTACCCGTTTGGGAGAACAACACGAGCAACTGTTCAGCAGCATTGCGTCACGCGACAGTCAGGCAGCAGCAGAAATCATGCAGTCGCATCTTTTATCGGTTTCGAATGCCATGCTGCGCGAGAGAACATATGGGCAGACCCAAACCCTCTCCGATTTGGCTGAGGAGTGATTTCACGGTTTGAACCCGCATCTGATCTCATGGAGATGTGACCTCGCTGGTCCGAGATTCATTTAGGATGCGGGCAAGGCCGAAGCTATGATAACTTACGACCCGTTGGAGTGACCTAAATGCCTTCACTTTTCAGCGCCTTTGAATTGCGAGGCGTGACGTTCAAAAACCGTGTTTCGGTTTCTCCGATGAGTCAGTACCGGGCGCAAGATGGTCTCGCAAACGATTGGCATCTTGTGCATCTGGGGCGGTTTGCGATGGGTGGTGCGGCGCTGGTTTATGCCGAGGCGACAGCGGTCACGCGCGATGGGCGCCGGACACCGGGCGATCTTGGGTTGTGGGACGACAGCCAAATCGCGCCCTTGGCAAGGATCGCTGATTTTATAACACGCGAAGGGGCAGTTCCGGGTATCCAACTTAGTTACGCAGGGCGAAAAGCGTCTGAGCGACGACCTTGGCACGGTGAAACGCCGTTGGACGATGAAGACGTTTCAGTTCGCAGCGAACATGCGTGGCCAGCTATGGCGCCGTCTGCTTTGCCTTATGCAGAGGGATGGCCTACGCCGCGCGAAATGTCGGACTACGATATACAGGCCGTCATCTCAGCTTTTGGGGCAGCAGCCAAGCGGGCCAAAACTGCGGGTTTTAAAGTCCTTGAGGTCTATGCCGCGCATGGCTTTTTGGTGCACCAGTTTCTGTCGCCGATCACCAACCAAAGGCAAGACAAGTGGGGTGGCAACACTGAGAACCGGGCACGTTTTGCGGTCGAGGTCGCGCGTGAAATCCGTCGGAACTGGCCGGAGGATCTACCGCTTGCTTTTCGGTTATCTGCCACTGATTGGATGGACAATGGGCTTACTCCGGAAGATACGGTGGACATCGCCATAGCGCTGAAGTCAGCTGGGGTAGACCTTATCGACTGCAGTTCGGGCGGGATCGGAGGCAAGGACCGGCCGCAACGTATGACCATCGAACACGGATTTCAGGTGCCGTTCGCAGCGCAGGTACGGTCAGAGGCCGACATTCCGACTATGGCCGTCGGCTTTCTTTGGGATGCCGCTGCGTGCGACACGTTGATCGACCGCGGAGACGCGGACATGATCGCCCTCGCGCGCGAGTTGCTTGATGATCCGAACTGGCCCTTGCACGCGGCAAGCCAGCTTGGGCGGAACGCTGACCATACCTTGTGGCCGGTTGAGTCAGGATGGTGGTTGATGAAACGCGATCGTTTGCTGTCGAAACTCGGTCTGAGATAATTTGAATTTTCCGCTTTGGAATCCGCGAAACTTCCGTCCGCTGATGTTCCAGCGCTTGTTCTTGAGAAGCACGGACAAGGTTCAGTGAAGCCTCGAAAGGTTGCTTTAGATCATTTGATGCCAAGACGATCGGGGCAATGGCATTCGGGTCGCGATGCTTTCCTGCAGTTGTGCTGCCGTTGACCTCAGGGCGTCAATGACCATTTCTCTTCGGTTGTCGATCAGGGCCGTTGCGAAATGAGGAATGGTTAGGGCTGCGATGACTGCTTTGCCCGGAGCATGCCTCACCGGAGCCGAAATCTCGTTGATGGCCTGACTTTCAGGGCTGCTTAGAGAGATATAGTTTTGAATCTCGCACGCTGCGGCCAGATCAGCGAACTCGTTCAGGTGCTCCTCGTCATGGCCGGGTGAAAGCTTCTCCAGCAGTTCCAGCTGCGCTTTTTTTGTTTCCAGTTCTGACAGGAAGCAGACCCCGGCAGAAGTTGGGAAGATTGGGCTGTTATACCCGACCTGCACTGTCACACCGTAGTTTTGCGAAGACGAAACACTGTTGATAACGACAAGATCGCCGGAGCCGCTGGGCACCCAAAGGTGGTTGGACAGTTCAGTTTCTTCGGCAAGACGTTCCATATAGGGTTCGGCCAGTTCGGCGAGTTTGCTGTTATCCGTGCGATCTCCGCCCAACAGCGCCAGTTTACCGGTCAAGCGAAACAAATCGCCTTCCTGACGCTCAATATATCCGCGCTCTTCCAAAACGATCATCATGCGGAAGATTTCGTTTTTTGAACGCCCAATTCCCTGCGCCAATTGTGAAAGGGTGGGAAAGACATCCGAAAGCGACAAAAACTCTAGAATATCCAGCCCTTTTTCCAAGGCGGGGGCCGAGTATTTCTGAAGCTTGGTCTTTTCTTCGGACATCGGGTTTCCTTTTTATCGGTGCTTTCTCAAAAAAAACCGCAGGGGCGCAAGCCCCTGCGTGTCCGGTCGACCATCCCGACAGGGAGGAGAAAGGGTGCCGACCTGAACAGTCTTTTATAGACCGTTCTTTTTCAGGACTTCACCAGCGTTCTCAGAGGTGATCGCTTCGGTGCCCATAACAACCGATTTCGGTACTTCTTCACCTTTCAAGTGCTTCAGTGCCTGACGCAGGCCTTCTGCACCGGGGGTCGGGTACAGGAAGGTGGCCGACAGTTCGCCGTTTGCAACCCAGGTCACGCCTTCGCCGGGCAGAGCGTCAACACCGATGAAGATGATGTCATCCGCACGACCAGCATCTTTGGCGGCCAGATATGCGCCATAGGCCATGGGGTCGTTATGACCATAAACCATGGAGATGTCTTCGTAGTTGCGCAGGGCGGTCGACATGATGTCATACGCCTGATCCTGCTTCCAGTCGCCCGACTGCTGATCCAGCAGGAAGGTTACGCCGTCTTCGCCGTCAAAGGCTTCGTGGAAACCGTTGGCACGGTCATGTGCGGCTTGCGTACCCAGACCACCCCAGATTTCAACGATGGTGCCTTTGGCGCTACCTGCACCGCCCAACTGCTCAACCGCGAATTTACCGGCTTCACGACCGATCAGTTCGTTGTCGCCGCCAACCCACTGAACGAATTTGTCGGTGTCGACGTTACGGTCCAGCACAAAGACGGGGATACCCGCGTCGGTTGCCTGCTCGACCACACCGGTCAGGCCAGCGGATTCTTTCGGCGAGATCAGGATCGCGTCGACTTCCTGACGGATGAAGTTTTCAACGTCTGCAACCTGCTTTTCCGTGCGGTCGTTGGCGTCTGCGATGATCAGCTCGACATTGTCGTGCAGGTCCGCTTCGGCGCGCAGGTCTTTGTTGAACTGGACGCGCCAGGGTTCAACCGTCGTAACTTGCGAGAAACCGATCACATAGTTGTCAGCGGCCAGTACCATGGATGCCGAAAACGAGGTTACGAGCGCGGTGGCGGCCATCAGGCCCTTGCCAAATGTTCTTCTTTTCATAGTCTACTCCTTAGTCATGATGCGGGTTTCTCCAATGTTCCCGCGTTCTGATTGCTCTGACCTATTGTCCACCAAGACCTTCAGGTCAGAGCCTCCTCCCTCTGCCCAGGCGCTCTTTCGCCATGACAAAGATCTCTTCAAATCGCCCTTCCTGAAGCAGGACAGCGACCACGATGATGATGCCCTTCAGCACCAGCTGCGTGTTACTGTCGATGTTGTTCAATTGCAGGATATTGCTGAGGAAACCAAAGATCAGTACCCCAACGAACGTTCCCATGATTGCGCCGCGCCCACCCATCAGGCTGGTACCGCCGATGACAACGGCCGCAATTGCATCCAGTTCCAAGCCAAGACCCGCATCTGGTTTACCCTGACGGAACTGCGCCACATAGAGCACCCCGGCCAGCGCGGACAGACCACCCGCCAGCGCATAGGTGATGATCTTGTTGCGGCCGACATTGATGCCCGCCAGACGCGCGGCCTCTTCATTGCCGCCGATGGCCATCAGATAGCTGCCGAAGGTGGTGAAGCGTGTGACGAGGAAGAATACCAGCAACACACCCAGAAAGAACAGGCCCGGTACAGGGACGACGCCCCACAACAGTTCACGCAGCACTTCAAAATTTTCGGTCGCATTCGACCCAGTATAGACCGGATACACGGCCGTATCCTGCCCGGCGATCACGCGGGCCAGACCCAGCGCGCCCACCATCATCGCCAGCGTCACAATAAAGGGCTGCAGACGGCCATATACGATCAGCGCGCCGTTCACCGTGCCCATCACGGCACCAATGCAGGGCACCACGATCAGCACTGCCAAAACGCCGAATTTAGGCATCACCTGACCGGCCAGCCAGACCATTACACCGATGGCAATGGCGGCGGCGACCAGACGGCTCAGCATCCGCGAGGGCGCGCTGTCTGTCGGGTTGTCCGAGCTGCGGCTCAGGTTGTTTTGCACGAAATAGATCAGCGCTGCGATACAGACGAATAGTACGATCCCCGTGGCCGGAACCCCGAAATAGCTGGCAGCCGTCCAGCCTTCCTGCGTCAGCAGCATGGCGCAGATCACGGTTCCCAACGCCATGACCGAGCCCACGGACAAGTCGATTCCGGCAATAAAAATCACCATGGTCATGCCCACGGCGACAATCCCTGTAACCGAAACCTGACGTAGAATGTCGGTCAGGTTGCCCAACGACAGAAAGATGTTGTTGCCTTTGGACGACAACGGCGAGGTCAACGCCCCAAACAGGATCAGAGCGAACAGGCCCCAATATAGTTTGGTCTTGCCCAAAAGGCGCATTAACGTCGCCGCGCTGGGGCGTTCGGGTTTCACTGTCGGGCTATTGGGTTCCATAACGGTCATGTTTTTTCTCTGGTTGGGCCAGTTCTAACGGTGTGTGCAGTCAGCGGAACTGCATCGCCAGGGCCTTGATTGAATCAACGGTCATCTCATCGCGCGAAAGCTCACCGGCCAACTGGCCTTCACACAAAACGATCATGCGGTCGCAGACAGCGATGAATTCGGACAGTTCCGAGCTGGCAAACAGCACCGAGATGCCCTGATCCGCCAGTCGTCCGACCAGATCGTAGATTTCGTCTTTGGCACCAATATCGATGCCACGAGTGGGTTCGTCCAAAAGCAATACTTGCGGTTGCGTCGCAAGCCATTTGCCAAGCACGACCTTTTGCTGGTTACCGCCGCTGAGTTTGCCGACCGGATGTTCGGGCCCGGTTGCGGCAACCTTCAAGGTCTCAATCGCGGTCAGAGCCTGCTTGCGTTGTTCAGCTTCGGAAAACCGACCAAAACGCGATTGCAGCGGCATCAGCGGCAGAGCAACATTGGACGCAATCGAGCGGTCAAGGATCAAGCCGTTGCCTTTACGGTCTTCTGTGATCAAAGCCAGCCCGTTGCGCACCCCGTCCTGGGGTTTGATTGGTCTTAGTTTCTTGCCTTCAAGTGTGATTTCGCCCTGATAGCTGGCACCACGCGCGCCGAACAGAGTTTCCAACAGTTCGGTCCGGCCTGCGCCCAACAGGCCGCCAACCCCAAGAACCTCTCCGCGCTTAAGCTCGAAGGACACATCATCCAGAACCTTGCGCTTGCCTTCCCAGGCGGACAGGTTTGCCACCTGCAGAACGGTTTCGTCGGTGGCCGGTGCATGGCGTTCGACCGGATTGATTTCAACCGTGCGTCCAACCATCATGTTGATCAGTTCGGCGGAAGTGGTTTCCGAGGCCAGCCGGGTCCCGATCTGATTGCCATCGCGCAGAACTGTAACGCGGTCAGAAATCTCGAACACTTCGTCCATCCGGTGCGAGATATAGACAACCGCAACACCCTGTAGCGCCAGATCGCGGACGACTTCCATGAGAATATCAGCTTCGGCTTGCGACAAAGCCGAGGTCGGCTCATCCATAATCAGAAGGCGCGCATTCATCAGCAGTGCACGGGCGATTTCTACCAACTGCTGCTCGCCAACACGCAAATCTTTGACCGGCGTGTCGATATCCAGAGTGAAGCCAAAGCGGGCCAACGCTTTGCTGGCCTTTTCCCGCAGCGCTTTGCGGTCGATGAACGTCCCAAATTTCCGGGGCTCGTGGCCCAGCAGAACATTTTCAGCCACGGTCATTTCCGGGATCAGGCTGAGTTCCTGATGCATGATGACGATACCATGCTTTTCAGCGTCCCTTGGCGCATCAAATTCCACGGTTTCGCCGTCGATCTGAAATGTCCCGAATGTCGGTTTTTGCACGCCGCTGATGATCTTCACCAGCGTACTTTTGCCCGCACCGTTTTCGCCCATCAGCGTGTGAATTTCACCACCGTCAATGACCAGGTCGACATCCCTTAGAACGGATACACCAGAAAACGACATGCCGATGCCATTGAGGGAAACCGTAACCTGGCTTTCCGTTCCTTGTTGTGCGCGCAGAGCAGATTCTTGCTTCGCCATCACAACGCCTCCCTTCGTTGATCTTAACGATTTACCGCAAAACGGTTTTATATACGAAACCACGTAGGTCTACAGAGCGTCAAGAGGTATTTTTGAATTTGAATTTGAAGGTAGGATGAGGCGCAAATAAAGTGTTTAACAATAATAGGTTATAAGACTCTCTGCGGACCCATCAGCTCTGCCATTTCCACGATTGCAGGTCGCTTGACCGACCGTTTTACATGCAAAACGGGTGGCGTGTTCGTTAAGAATCTTCCGTATTCCAAGCGTATTTGAGTCGGCGTGAATCGCCGTTTCGAACGGTTAATGACGGTCCCTTGATCCGGGGTCAGCGCGACGAATGTGGCTGACTTTGCGCGCGCTGAAAAACAATTTTTGGTAGCTTTGGGGCGTCGAACGGCTCAGAAGTCCAGCCCGATGTCAATCGATCGGTAAGAGTGCGTCAAAGCACCGGACGAGATGTAATCAACCCCTGTCGCGGCTACCGCCGCAACTGTAGCCTTGCTGATATTGCCCGATGCCTCGGTCACCAATCGGCCGTCCACCAACTTGACTGCCTTCGTCAGAACGTCTGGCGGCATGTTGTCAAGTAGCACGACGTCAGCACCGCCGACCTGGATCACCTCGGACAGTTGCTCCAGCGTATCGACCTCGATTTCGACTTTCATCATATGCGACGCGCGGGCTTTTGTTGCATCAAGCACAGCCCGCACACCGCCAGCGGCTGCGATATGATTGTCCTTGATCAGAATTGCATCCGATAGCGAGAAGCGATGGTTGAAACCGCCGCCGTGCAGCACGGCCTGCTTTTCCACCAGACGTAGCCCGGGTGTCGTTTTTCGCGTGCAGGTGATACGCGCCTTGGTGCCTTTGGTTTCAGCCACTAATTCCGAAGTGGCCGTTGCAACACCCATCATCCGCTGGGCGAAATTCAACGCCACGCGCTCTGCTGACAGGATTGAGGTGGCTCGGCCTTGGATTTTCATCAGTGTGTCGCCCTTGGCGCAGCTCTGGCCATCTTCGGTGTAGGTTGTGATGAGCAACGAGGGATCGACCAGACGGAACGCCAGCGCAGCCACTTGCATCCCTGAAACCACAGCATTTTCACGTGCCTCCAACCGTGCGGAATAGGTGACGTCCGCAGGGATCACTGTCTGAGTGGTGATATCGCCACAGGTACCCATATCTTCAGTCAGCGCGGACCGGACCAGAGGTTCCAGGATCATGTCTGGCAAAGCGGGGCGGGTCATGCTGCGTCCTTTGCTATGCGATCTCGCAAGGTGAGTGCCTGTGTCAGTGTCAGGCTGGATCGTTGACCGGTGCCACGATTGGGGTCGGGGAAATCGGACCGGTAATGCGCGCCGCGACTTTCGCGGCGTTGCAGCGCGGCGGTAGCGATCAGGGTGGCCGTAGCGGTCATGTTGAGAAACTGGTCTGACCCAAAGTGCTGGGCCTCAAGCGCGGCAATTCCGGATAGGGCTTGGCTCAGGCCAGCTTCTTCCCGTACCACGCCGACATGTTCCGTCATTATGCGGCGTAAAAGCATCAAATCTTGCTCATCGTCAGTTGTGCCGGGTGCCAAACGGATTTTGACTTCGGGTGCGCTCTTCACGGTGATTTGGCCCGCAATGTCCCGGGCACAGGATCGGGCAAACACCAAAGCTTCAAGCAACCCGTTTGATGCCAACCGGTTGGCGCCATGTAACCCGGTGGACGCCGCCTCGCCACAGGCCCAGAGCCCGGCCAACGAACTTCGCCCGAACAAATCTGTTTCTACGCCGCCCATATGGTAATGCGCTGACGCGGTCACAGGGATGGGGTCCCGTGTTGGGTCAACGCCATGACGCATACAGGCGCGTGTTACACCGGGAAAAATAATGCCGATGTCGGCACCGATCGCGCCGCGCGTGTCCAACGCTGGCCGCATGCCAGCTTTGGCTTGCAGATAAACGGCCCGCGCAACCGTATCTCTGGGGGCAAGCTCGGCATCGGGGTGGAAATCGGGCATGAACCGATGCCCGTTCTTGTCGACAAGAACGGCCCCCTCGCCGCGCAGTGCTTCGGTTGCCAAAGGGGTGGGGTCAGAGTCTACGTCGATTGCGGTGGGATGGAACTGTACAAATTCTGCGTCCGCGATGCGCGCACCAGCACGGGCAGCCATACCAATCCCTTGCCCGCGAATGCGCGTTGGGTTGGTGGTTTGCGCATAAAGGCCCGAAGATCCACCCGTTGCCAAAAGATAAGCGGCTCCGCGCAGCAACAGCTGCGCCGGGCCAGACCCAAGCGCACTTGTCAGGTAGACGCCTGTTACTTGCGTGCCGTCGCTTTCCAGCGCCACGGCCTGCGCGCCCTCGATAACCTGGATTGAAGGTGTCTCGCGCAGGGCTTTGATTAACGCGCGCATAATCTCGGCCCCGGCCTGATCACCTTTGACCCGCACGACCCGAGCAGTGGAGTGAGCGGCCTCACGCGACTGAACAAACTCGCCGCTTGCAGTACGGTCGAATCCAGTGCCAAGCGCAGAAAGGTCGAGGATATGCTCTGGCGCAGCTTGCGCCACAAACTCGGCCACTTCGCGCAAAACCGAGCCCGCACCCGCGCGCATCGTGTCGTCCGCATGGGCCTTTGGGCTGTCTGTCCGCGCCATGGCGGCTGCGATGCCACCCTGCGCCCAGGCTGAGCTTGCGCCAGAGCCCAGCGGTTCAGGCGAAATCATCACGACCGGGCAGGGCGCCAGCTTGAGAGCCGCATACACGGCGGCCAAACCAGCGCCAATGATAACCACTCGCGATGTTTCGATGGTTTGCATCTGCTGTGTCAAATGCCCAACTGGCGCGACAGGTCGATCATACGCTGAACCGAAAGACGTGCCTTTTCGGCGACCTGGGCGTCGACCTCGACTTGACCGGTCATCGTGTCCAGCGCGAACAGCACTTTCTCCAGCGTGATTTTCTTCATGTAAGGGCACATGTTGCATGGGCCGACAAATTCGACTTCGGGCAGTTCGTCCGCGATGTTGGACGCCATCGAACATTCGGTGATCAATAGTGCTTTCTCTGGCTTTTCGTCCGTGACATATTTGATGATACCGCTGGTTGAACCCGAGAAATCGGCCTCGGCCACCACGTCCGGCGGGCATTCGGGATGCGCGATCAAGCGGGTTCCGGGGTTCCATTCGCGAAAGTCGCGCAGGTCACTGGCCGAATATTGCTCGTGAACGATGCACGAGCCCTCCCACCACACGACGTTTTTCTGCGGAACTTCGCGTGCCACGTTCTGCGCCAGATACTGGTCGGGCGTCATGATGACGGTCTCACTGTCCTGTGCCGCCACGATTTGTGCCGCATTCGACGAGGTGCAACAGATGTCTGAGGCTGCCTTTACCTCGGCTGTTGTGTTCACATAGGACACAACCGGTGCACCGGGATATCGGCGGCGCATTTCCGCGATGCCTTCGGCGGTGATCGATTCCGCCAAAGAGCACCCTGCCTCCATATCCGGCATTAGAACCGTTTTTTCGGGGCTGAGAATTTTGGACGTTTCGGCCATGAAATGAACGCCGCATTGAACGATCACCTCGGCCTCGACCTCGGTGGCCTTGATCGCCAGTTGCAGGCTGTCACCGCCGAAATCGGAAATACCGTGGTAGATCTCGGGCGTCATGTAGTTGTGTCCCAAGATGACCGCGTTGCGGTTTACCTTGAGTTCATTGATCGCCTTTACATATGGCGCATAAATCGCCCAATCCGCCGGAGAGACCACACGCGACATGCGGTCATATATATCGCTCATGCTTGCGGCAAGCTCAGGCGACGGGGTCAGGTCGTATTTTTCGGAGAGGTGCGCGCGCTGCGCGGGTAGGTCGAACACGGGGCTGTTTTTCTGCCTTACAATCTTTTGGCGCTCTGACTATCGGATTTCGTTTATATTGAACACCAGTCAATAAAGGAAAATGTGCTGTTTTTTGCAGCTTCTGTAGAACCAGCTGACTTATTTAGGATTTTTCAGTGATGGTTACGGGCTTCCATCCCTCAGCGGGTGGGCTTGCCAGAAGTTCTCGCATTTTGTCGGCCATCGCGAGCGAGGCAAGGTCCCCGCCACGGATTTGGTCAGCGGTTTCAAATTCTGACAGGGCATTTTCGAATTGCCCGGCGCGATAAAGCGTTAGGCCGCGTTCATATGCCTCGATCCAATCGCGTGAGAGGTTGTATCCTTCGGTCATTGCAATCAGTTCATAAACCACAAGCTCTTCGCTGCGGCCGAACACTGTGAGCGTATCCAATTCGCGCACAATTACAGAATCGCCGGCTTCGCGTCGGGTCTCTGGGCCGATCAGGATAAGGGTGCCGTAGACTTTATTCGCGCCTTCCAGTCGGCTTGCGACATTCACCACATCGCCGATCGCCGTATAGTTCAGGCGCTGTTCGGATCCTATGTTCCCCACAAGCGCCTCGCCGCTGTTCACCCCGATCCGTAGCCGCAGAGGAATACCCTGACTGTCCTTGATGCCTGCCGCGTCGACAGTTTTGACAAGATCCAGCGCCGCACGACAGGCGTTTTCCGCGTGGTTTTTATCCTGACGTGGTGCCCCCCAAAAGGCCATCACTGCATCACCCATGAACTTGTCGATAGTGCCGTCATGCCTTGCAATCGCGGCCGAAGCGGCGGTGAAGAACGGTTCCATCAACTGAACAATTCCTGGGCCCAGTTTCTCGGACAGTCCGGTAAAGCCAGTCACATCGCAAAACAAAACCGAGATTTGCTTCATATCACCGCCCGGCTGCGTTTTGATGCCTTCGGCAACCAGCATGCGAACCAAATCGGTTGGTACATATTTTCGGAACGCTGACAGACCCGCAGCCATACTGGCCGTTGCCGCAGACAGGTTGGCCAGTTCTGACAGCTTTGAGGGCCTGCGTGAAATACGCTCAACATCGAAACGTTCGATCTTGTTAAGGTCTTCGGCGATCCGCGCCAAAGGGTTCGCCACAACCCTACGTACCAGCCAGATGGCTAACCCGGTGGCGAAAACGACTACCCCAATCAGAATATAAAGAAGGTTGATCAGAGTTTTGTCGATCCCAGACAGGAATGCGGATTCCGGTATTACGGTAGCAACGCGCCAGCCATAAAATCCCAACGGGGTCAGGGCAACTGCATAGGGAACGCCGTCTATTACAACCCGAGTCGTTGCCCCGCCGGCAGGATTTTTGGCAGGGTCACCCAAAAGCCGTTCGCCCGATATCATGGCGGCCTCGTACAACTCGCCTTCGCCCATTCGGGCCGGTGTCGTTTCATCTGCCATGGCGTCGGGAACGGCGATCACCTTGCCATCAGCATCCAAAATATAGGCTGCTCCGAACTCGCCCGGATGTAAGGTCGCAAGGAACCGCGACAAACGGTCGGTTTCGATTGCGACCGCTAGAACACCCTGTCGCCCGCGGTTGACGTCAATGGGACCGGCATAAGCATAGACCGTTTTTTCACTTCCTGGCAGATCCCGCGCTTCGATCCATCCCGATGAGTTCAGGCTCATAAAGTTATTGAACCAGGCGTGGTCGCGTGGATCATATTTTGTTTCACGGAATTTTCGCTCTTCGAACTGGATGTCACCTGGAATGAAAATGTATTGGTCGGTTCGCAACTGCCGATCGCGGATGTTCCTATCGATTTCGACCATCTCAAGGCCGCCATCCCCAAGGCGGTGCGATGCGAAGAAATTGCCGTCGGGCCAGCCGAAGAATATCCACGAGATATTGGGCTGCGCTTGTAGTTGCGACAGGAATACGAATTCTCGCTTGTCTGCCTGGCGCGTGGCGATGACATTCTGCACGAAAATGGTGCGCACTGCGGCCCAGGCCGCTTCGGCCGAGCTGAGTGTCGCGCCGACCTCGATCCGGACGGTATTGGCGATCTGAGTGTTGATTTCAGCAGCCAGCATACGGCTGTTGTCCCGTGCCGTTGTCCACCAAAGCGTATGAACAATAAAAGTTGACACGCCAATGGACAGGGCGACCAGGATAGATACAGCGATGCCTACACTTATCCGCATCACATCTCCACAATAATGACCGGTAAAGCAGTATTGGATTGAGAATTTGCCAAGCGCAAAGGTTGCTTTGCTAAACGCCCGAAAATTCACGCATCTGTTAGGTTGATGCTATACCGACTGGCGGAAACGTGAGCGGCCAAAACAGCGATCGGCCGACAATTCGCCAAATGTTTACTGGCGTTGCGCATCAAAGGCGCAACGCCAGCTTTCGAATGCCAATCAGCCGACTTTCACAACCATTTTGCCGAAATTACCCCCAGCGAGTAGTTGATTGAAGGCTTCTGGCGCGTTTTCCAGCCCATCCACTACGTGTTCTTTGTACGATACCGAGCCGTCCTTAAGCCAGCCTGTCATGTCTCGTACAAATTCCTGATAAACCTCGGGGCCGAAATTGTCGAAAATGATGAACCCCTGCATTTTGACTTTCATCCGCAGCAAGGTGCCCAGGATCGCAGGGCCCATATCCGGCCCTTCCGGCAAACCGGGCAGGTTGTACCAGGCCACGATTCCGCAGACAGGGACCCGTGCAAACGGGTTTAGCAACGGCAGAACTGCATAAAGCACCTTACCGCCAACATTCTCGAAATAGACGTCGATGCCATCTGGGCATGCATCGCGCAGTTGAGCAGCCAGATCGTCGGATCTGTGGTCTATACAGGCGTCAAAGCCAAGGTTCTGGACAACATGCGCACATTTTTCCGGCCCGCCTGCGATGCCGACGACGCGACATCCTTTAAGCTTGGCGATCTGTCCCACAGTTGCCCCGACCGGTCCCGCAGCCGCTGCAACAACGACGGTTTCACCGGGCTGGGGCTCGCCGATTTTCAACAAACCCGCATAGGCCGTGTAGCCGGGCATTCCCAAAATACCCAAAGCCCAGGATGGATTGTCTGGTGTTTTGCCCAGATTGACCACCTGCTCTCCGTTCGAAATCGCGTAGTCCTGCCAGCCGCTCATATTCAAGACATAGTCACCGGCCTGGTACCCATCCAGGTTCGACTCGATCACTTGAGCCACAACCTGAGCGGTCATGACGCCGCCAATTTCGACGGGCTCGGCATAGGATTTTGCGTCGTTCATGCGGCCGCGCATGTAGGGGTCGAGCGACATAAAGACCGTTCGCACTAGCATCTCATCAGCACCCGGTGACGGGATATCTGTGGTTTCAAGCCGAAGCGTGTTTTCGTCGGGCTGACCAACAGGGCGTTCAGCAAGAACGATACGACGGTTGGTGTCGGATGTTTGGGGCATTGGAACCTCTTGCAAGTATTTACCCGCACCAGAAACCTTAAGTGAGCAAGGTGCAAGGGAAACAATGCAGGTAAAAGTGGAAACCGGCAGAGACTGGCCAAGAATACTCTGGATATTTAGCCTCTTTGCCCTCGTAGTATTGTTTCAAGCCAGGCAAGATAGACAGGCTGGCTAAGTCCAATTTCAAATGGACCTAACCGCCAAAATTACTTTGTCTTGCTGCTCTGTTCTTATTCTGCTGCGATTGCGCCTGAGGTGTCTGGAATTTCGCGGATTGGGGACCACTCAAGGTCGCCGTCGTATCTCCAAGCCAGTTGTCCGCTGTCATCCATGGCGATCAGGTGAAGCCACCCATTGTCAAAAAGCGCTTTGACGTCAGGGTGACGTGCCAAGATGTTTGACATCGCCTCGCGCGGGGCTTCGATGACCACCGTCAAGCGCAGAGGATCATGCTGGAATCCGTTGCCATCATGCACGGACTGCCATGGCAAGCCCGGCCTGGGGGCGCCGCTATTGCCGTCCAGCACGCCTATCCCGCCAACCACATTGTGCAGAAGCTTGTTGCCTCCTCCGAACAAGTCGGGCGCAACGGTCGAACCGTAATATTGCAAGCTGATCCAGCTGGCCACGACAACCGGAGCAGTCATGATCAATTCAAGGACGCCAAACCCATCATCCTGTCGCCAGTTGTAGTTGTGCAGAAATGCCCGCCCGGACAAGTCCGCGCCATTGGTCCGGTCACGTGGAGCGGCGACAAACGCACGACACCCGGCAAGACCCCATTCGGGCCGTGTTTCAGCCCAATCACGTGCACGATGCAGAACTGCTGCAGACTCGTTTGCACGCGGCAGGCGTTGCGCGCGTTCTGCGCGGGACAGATCCCCTGCGGCATCCAACCAGGTTTTGAGCTGCGCAATCTCTGCCGCTGCGGTGCCTGATGGTAAATCCTGTTCGAACAAAGTGACCATATCAGTCGTCGTGTGATGCAACGCAGGTAAGAACATGGTGTCTTCGGGTATATCTATCCCTTGAGCCTGAAGACCGCTTCGAATGTCTGGATCATTCAACAGCCCAGCCAAGAGGCGAGCGTTCACATCTCCGGCGTAGCCACCACAGGCCCCACATTGCAATGCGCTTTCATGGGGGTTGTTTGTGACGTCGGCCCCGTGGCCCGCCAACATGACAATTCGTGCGAAGTTATGGGTCAGCGACATAGCCGACAAAACAGACTTGGCCATACCGACCCGCGTTTCAAAGCTTAGGGAAGGGTCCAGTTTTGGCGCCGGTTCCGGTTTGGCCTTGTCACCCAGACCAAGCGAATCCCGCACAAGTTTACCGGCATAAACCGGGCCGGTGGCCTCGACAAAGGCAAAGGACGACACGGCGGCCAGCTTGAACCGGCCCCATGCGCGTTTAGCCCGCGCCGTGTAGCGGCGGTTCAGGTCCGCTTTGACAGGTTCAACAGCTTCCGAGGTTGCCCCGGCTTTCAATAGAACCGGACCCCTGAACTCGGTCACGTCCGACCCTGCGGCCTTGTGTGCGCTGGCCAAACCGAAGAACCCGGCAAAGCCGATGGTTTCGATTTTGGCATCCTGCGCTTCGAGCGCCCTGCGGAAAACCTCAGAGCGGACGTCGATGCAGAACGCTGCCTGTATGTCAGGGCGTCCATTGGAGGCGACGGGTTCGCTTTTTTTCAGTTTAATAGCCAAAGCGCGTTGTTGTGCGCGTTCAGCTGCATCCTGCAGGACAGTGTTGATAACCTCGGACTTGGACGGCGTGACGGGTGTGCGGTGCTTGGCTACGACCTCGGCCCAACGGGCGGCGATTTGGTCTTGGTAGAGGTCATATAGCGCCTCATCAAACACCATGCGAACGGCCAGCAACTCGGCCACAGTGCTGTCCGGGCGTCCGTCCAATTCGGCCTGCCACAAATGATACCGGCCGTACTGCGCCCAACCTCCCAAGGTTATCAACCAGCGATGGAACGTCGTTTTGGCGGCCTCAGTGTCGACGCCCAACCGCTCGGACGCCCGTCCTATGGCGCGCCAATGCGACCTGTTGGTTCGAGTGACAAAGGCGCAAAAGCCTTTCAAACCGTGGATTTCAGGCGTCAGGTCACGCGTGGCGAATTCCCGCCACGACTGGAATACGCCGCCTGTATCGGCCTGCTGCCAAAGCGCCTGACCTTGATCAAAATGACCCGCAGCCCAGGCGCCGATGCGATCCTCGATCAAGCCAGGCCAATCAACACCAGAAACATCGGCAGCAAGTTCGGCGACGGTTGCCAGTGGCTGCGGCGTGTCATGAGGTGTGTCTAGTGCGTCCAGTACGTCTTGCAGGCTTGGTGCGTTAAATTGCCCTTCAACCGCCAACACAGCGGCGCGCACATCTTCTTGCGAGATTTCGTCGCTCTTAAATTTGGCTTTCCAGTATTCGCGAGCAGGGGTGATCCGTGTTCCGGCAACCCGTGCAAGGCGTGCCGCGGTGACAGAAAGTGGCTCATCAATCTGGCCAAGAAAGGGGTTCACCGCAACGCTAGAGGAAAGCGGGAACAGGGGCGGGATCGCTTTGGAGGCGTCGTTGGCCTCGGTCACAAGTTCCAACAAAGGGGCGGGGTAGGTTTCAAGTTTCGCAAACATGAGGAAAGTTCCTTTCACACGATCGAACGCTTGGACCAACCGTCCAGCAACTTATCGAAAACTGCATTTGCATAAAGACCATTGGTCAGGTGAACCCTTGGCCCTGCCGCTGCTGGGTGCGAGGCCCATAACGGGAATGTCGCCTGTGCCACGGCAACACAGCCAAAGCTGATCAATGCGAGGATAATCAAAGCCCATTCAAGGGGGCCGGGGGCCGGAGTAGCTGGCAGGGTTCCCGCAGTCAGTTTCTGTGCTATGACCTGCAGGGCGAAATAGCTTACCGAAGTGACCAGAGCATAGGCGACAGTGCGTTGCATCAACGCCCTTGGGGCAGCATCGGCAAACCCTTGGGCCAAGAGATAAGCGACGCCGAAAATCAGGATGACTCCCAGTGCAATGGCCTGAACCGACTTTCCGTCAAACCCAACGACCATGCCAACAAGTCCGTAGATTGCTATCGCGATCACAAAAGACAACAACACGTTACGCGCGCTTGGGACGGCAATCGGTCCAGGGCGGCGAATTGCAGCGACGTTTCGCACCGCTTCGCCTGCACTTAGGAACGCATGTGCCTTATACAGCGAATGGGCCACAATGTGCAGCAATGCCAGCGGGAACAGCGCCAAGCCACATTGCATGACCATGAAGCCCATCTGGGCAATGGTCGACCATGCAAGCGATGTTTTTACTGCTGGTTGTGTCAGCATCACCAACCCGCCGAACAAGGCGGTGAACCCTCCCAACATGACCAACAACGCCATCACACCCGGCGCAAGCAACATTACGTCGGCGAAACGTATTAGCAGCAGACCGCCAGCATTGATGACACCTGCATGCAGTAGGGCTGAAACGGGCGTTGGGGCCTCCATAACCTCGGTCAGCCATCCATGCAGCGGGAACTGCGCTGAAGCCAGGACAGCAGACACGGCAATCAGAAAGGCAGCGGACATCGTCAGCCAGTTTGGTTCTACGACCGAAAGGATCGTTTTTATGTCTGTAGTCCCGGTGGCGACAACGATCAGCACAAAAGCCAACGCCAAGGTCGCCTCGCTTAGCCGTGCAACGAGGGCTTTTTTACGTGCTGCGCGCTGCGCGGTGGCGCGTTCCGGATAGAACAGCAGCAATTTGTTCAATGCCAGGCTAGTCGCGACCCAAGCCACGAAGAACTGCACAAGATTGCCGGACATGACCAATAGAAGAACCGACGCCAGTGTGACTGACATCCAGCCCGCGAAGGCACCTTGGTGGTCTTCGCCATCCATGTAAGTTCTGGAATAGCGGATCACGATCCAGCCGATGAAGCTGACTAGCAGCAGCATCACGGAACTCACCGCATCCAGGTGAACCGAGAGGCCGACGCCGAACATCCCGATCAATGCCGATGTGCCGGGCCCGTATATCATCAGAAATATGGTTGCAAGGATTGAGGAAACAAAGGCCGCGAATGCGGCAACTTCAGTCAGGCCTGCTATGTTTCCCGGCCGTTTTCCCGGTTGCCGCGACGCAAGCCAAGCTGCCCCAAGTAAAACGAGCGGGCCAAGAAGCGGCAAAAAAACGTAAGCCATAGTCAATTTCCTTCTGTTTCGCGGCCATAGGGCCTTTCGGGGCAGATAGGACAGAATTTGTGACAATAAAAATTCATTGTTTGTAAGATTACGTTCTAATAAATAGAACAATATGCCATTAAACTATCACCATCTCCGATATTTTTGGGCCGTTGCGCATGACGGTAACCTGACCCGCACGGCGCAGCGTCTGAACCTGTCTCAGTCGGCTCTTTCTGTGCAAATCAAACAACTGGAGGAACGTCTGGGTCACGCCTTGTTTGAACGCCGCGGTCGGCAGTTGCAATTGACCGAGGCTGGTCGCATCGCACTGGACCATGCAGACGCGATTTTCGCCACGGGACAAGAGCTTGTGGCCACGATGGAAGGAACAGTTCAGAACCGAAAGGCACTTAGGGTGGGGTCGCTGGCGACCCTGTCACGCAACTTTCAGATTGGGTTTTTAAGGCCCATCTTGTCTCGTATGGATGTGGAGGTGATCCTAAGATCGGGCAGCCCGACCGAATTGTTAGAGGGGTTAGAAGCGCACAATCTGGACCTTGCCTTGATGAACAGGCCTCCCCCTGATGATAGTCTGACCCCTTTCGAAATTCACTCGATCGGTGAGCAAGAGGTTAGCATCGTGGGCACTCCGGCACGGTTGCAGCCTGATGCACCTTTGCGCGAGTTGTTGCATAAACAACCGTTTATTCTGCCGACAACTGACAGCAGCGTTCGAACGGCCTTTGACGCGCTGGCCAGCCGGTTATCGGTCCGTCCTCAAATCGCCGCCGAGGTGGATGATATGGCGATGATGCGACTGCTCGCGCGCGAAGATATTGGCCTTGCGCTTGTGGCGCCTATCGTTGTGACAGACGAACTGACTTCGGGTCGATTGAAAGAGGCCAAAGAGCATCCCCGGATCAAGGAAACGTTCTACGCGGTCACTCTACGACGGCGGTTTGCAAATCCTTTGGTGCAGCAGATTTTGGAGCAGAATTCCGGCTCTGCATTCTTAACCTGATCAAAAAGCAACACTCGGCATCTTGCTCTGTCAGACTGTTCTTGCGCTTTGGCAACCCATAAGCAACTTGACGGTATGGAGAATTTGAACTGTCCGAATTGCGGGACGGACTGCCCGATTTCATTGACGTTGATTAAGGTCGTTGTTTGTCCGTCTTGCGGAACCACGCTGATGCTGAACGACGAAACGGCCTCGGTCGCGGGTGACCAAGGCGTGATGCATGATGCACCACTATTAATCGGGGTTGGCGATTGGGTGGTGATGGGCCGGACTTCGACCCGAATTCTAGGTCACGCCCGATATTCTTACGGTCGCGGGTTTTGGGATGAGTTCTGTGGAGTGGATGAAGCCGGAAAAACCTGCTGGATTTCAGTCGACGAGGGTGACGTCGTGCGGCAAACCCGTTTGCAGGCGGACGACGCGCCAAAGAGCCAATCGCCCTTCAAACCCGGCGAAACATTATACTTCGACTCCGCGACGTTTACGGTGACAGAAGTGGAAAGTGCCGAATGTATCGCGTTGCGGGGGCAGTTCGACGAAGCTCTGACCGTGGGAGAAACCTATCAATTCGTAAACGCGTCTGCCGATGACGAAGCGTTGCTGTCCGGTGAATTTTGGGGTCAGTCCGCCGCTTGGTTCTATGGTCGCTGGTACGATCCTTTCGACATACAGGTCGAGCGCCAGTAATGACCAGAAACCCCGAGATACTGTCGATCAACTGCACGAGCTGCGGCGCGGGACTGGATGTGTTGGGTGGCGGTCGTGTCGTGGTACAAATCTGCCCTTATTGTGGTAGCGAACTGGACGCGCAGGACAACTACAGAACTCTTAGGCAGTTCAAGGGACTTACGCGTCCCAAGACACCGTTTTCGATCGGGATGACCGGCGCGCTCTATGGGGTCGATTTCACCATTATCGGGTTGATCGAGCACTCAGAACGGTGGGGCGGGCGGTTTTACACGTGGATTGATCACCAGCTTTATTCGCCCACACATGGTTATGCGTGGCTAAGGTTGGAAGCTGGCCATTTGGTGTTTACCCGACGCCACCGTGGGCCAGGTTGGATATCTGAGCGGGCAGTGGAAATATCAGAATATCCGCCGATTGTCCGCGTAAATGGAGAGCGGTTTGTTTATTTCGAAACGACGACAAGCTCGATCACCTATGTCGAAGGTGAATTCACGTGGCGGCCAGAAATAGGCGAGCAAACCACAACCATATCAGCGATGTCTGATGCGGCGATGCTGGGATTTTCTACGACTGGCTCTGAACGCGAGAGCTATCGTTCAATTTATGTCCCCAGAAAAACAGTCGAAGACGCATTCGATGTTCAGCTTGATCAGAAACCTTTTCGCGTTCACCCGCTTGAGCCATTTGTCGCCGGACCGAACTATGGCTTTGTACTGTTTGCCTCGTGCGTGTTTGCGATCATCTGCCTTGTCATGTCCTTTGTTTTTGCTAGCCGCACGGGTGAAGATGTGCTGGGCGCGCATGTCCTGACGCGGGCGGATTTTCCCGCAGAAATCACGTTCCCGCTGGAAGCCGACAGTCAGCTTACGCGTATTTCTTTTTCGGCCGATGTTCGCAACAGTTGGGCGTATCTGGATCTGGAATTGCTGGATCCAGATGACACTCCTGTCTTCCTCGCAGGCCGGACCATCGAGTATTATTCGGGCCGCGACGCCGACGGATCATGGAGCGAAGGCTCAAGACGCGCCAACCTGTCGTTTCGGCTAGAACGTACAGGCGATTACACACTAACAGTGGACGTGCCCGACCAAGGGGTCTGGACCGGGCCGGGGGCATCCTCGGTTCCGAGTTATCCTTTCAACCAGCTCACGATCAATGTGCGCTCCGGTCTGTCCAGCGGCATGTGGACGCTTGCGTTGGCCGGAGGCTTCGGGTTGTTGTTCTTGCTGCAATTCGGACGTAAATGGCTGCACCAGCGCGCCCGTTGGTCCGGAACCGATTGGGTGGATGAGGATTAACGTGAACCTGTTCCGAGCGATTTTTATTGTCATTTCAACCACCGCAATCGCTTCAGTGGGGTACGTCGCATGGCACGGCTATGGCGCCGAGAGCCGGGATTTGGATACTTCGGTTCGCGTCGGTAGCAGTGGCGGCGGATATTATCGAACAGGTCGTGTAAAATAAGGGAAAACCAATGGAATATCTGGCAGCGATTCAGATCGCCGAGATTTTAAGCACCATCTTCTACACTGTTCTTGGTGTCTCGTTGATGTGGGGTGTCTGGAAAGTGATCGACTGGCTGACGCCGTTTTCCATCGTGCGCGAGATCGAGAAGGACCAGAACATTGCGCTGGCAATTCTGATCGGTCTGCTATTCGTGGCCGTCTCAATTATCATCGCAGCTGTCATCCTGTCATGACACCCGCTCCGGCGGTTCAGGCACGGGCGGTTTGGTTGCTGGCGGCGACCTTTCTGGTGGCCGTGGCTAGCCTGATCTACGAGCTGATTGCCGCAACTCTTTCCAGTTATCTGCTGGGCGACTCGGTGCGTCAGTTCTCGCTGGTTATCGGGATTTTCCTGTCGGCAATGGGGGTCGGCGCGTGGCTGTCGCGCTTTGTTACTCATGCTTTTTCGGGGTTTGTTTGGGCGCAAATTCTGTTGGGCATTGTCGGTGGCTTCATGGCCCCGGTTCTGTTCCTGAACTACGCGTGGATAGGTCAGGTGGCCTTGCCTTTGTACGCGGCACTGGTTGCCATCGGAATCTTGTCGGGCATGGAATTGCCCTTGATCGCGCGTGTGTTGGAAGAGATCGGGGCGCTAAAGTTCCGTTTCGAAAACGTGTTGAGCGTGGATTACGTGGGGGCTTTGGTCGCCTCACTGGCATTTCCGTTATTGGTTATTCCGCATTTGGGATTGATGTCCGCAAGTCTTGCATTCGGCGCGTTAAATCTTGCGGTGGCGGGGCTGTCATTGCTGGTGTTTCGGGAGCTGGCGACCCGCAGGCAAGTCACAGTCTGGACGTTGGCCATGCTGGCAACGGTTGCGGGCCTATGGCAATCCGAACGGTTGGTCTCCATAACCGAGGCTGAGTTGTTTGAAGATGACATAGTCCTGTCGGAAAACACCCCATATCAACAGGTTACTGTTACGCAGTATCGAGACAGAGTGCGGCTGTTTCTGGACCACTCAATCCAATTCGACAGCCTTGACGAACATCGGTATCACGAACCTTTGGTTCATCCTGCAATGGCTTTGGCACTGCGCAGGGCTCAGGTGCTGGTTCTGGGCGGGGGGGACGGAATGGCCGTCAGAGAGGTGCTCCGCTACCCAGATGTTCACAATGTCACTTTGGTGGACCTTGATCCACGAGTCACCGAGTTGTTTCGCGATCATCCTGCATTATCGAGTTTGAATGATTTTGCATTAAGGGATCCTCGCGTAACTATCCTAAGCAATGATGCGTGGAAATTCCTGGAACAGGATCACAAGATTTATGATGTGATCATTGTAGATTTGCCTGACCCGAAATCCATAAACTTGTCACGCCTGTATACTAGGCAATTCTATTCCATTCTGGTCGAACGCCTCAGCGCGCAAGGAATGCTTGTGACTCAAGCCGGTTCACCTTTTTTTGCCCGACAGGCGTTTTGGTCCGTTGTTGGAACGATCGAGTCCAGCCGGAATCCTCAGCAACCGGGGCAGGGGCTAAGTGTTTTGCCCTATCACAGCTAGTGCCCAGTTTCGGTGAGTGGGGGTTTGTGTTGGCCTCGCCAGCGCCTTTGTCAGGCCGAAAGATATTGTTGCCGGGGGGGTTGCGATATCTTGATGAAGATGTTTGGCGTGCAACGCAGGTATTCGGAGCCGATACCGCGCGTATCGCGGCTAATCCGAATACGCTGCAGTCACATGCTTTGGTCGGCTACTATTTGGACGGGTGGGATTTCTGGTTCCGTTAAGGCGCCTCGGTGAATACGAGTGATGTCCACACTCTCGGGGTGCAGCAATTCTGCAAGGCAGTCCACGGCGCGTTCGGGATAGGTGCCCCCGCACATAAAAATGTCGATCGCGGCATAAGATTTCTCGGGCCACGTGTGAATCGAGATGTGAGACTCAGCCAGCAACAAAACGCCCGTAATGCCGCCATGGCCTCCGAAAGTGTGAAAGCTGCTTGAAAGGATTTTCGCCCCTGCAGCGTGGGCCGCAGATTTCAGCGCGCTCTCTAGATACGAGGAGTCCGTCAGCCTCGACCCGCCATGATGGTCCAATAGTATGTGTGTCCCGACGGGATTCTTCCTGATCATGTCTTGCGTTTACACGGAAAAAGCGGGCCACGAAAACCCCCGGCTGCCTAGCTCGGGGGAATGTCTGGTCATGGCGAGCGGTCGCCTGTTTTCAAAGTCCGATTTTCTCTGACGTGGCGTGTCGAAAAATCACG
Source organism: Ruegeria sp. HKCCD7628 (assembly GCF_057221005.1). Lineage (NCBI taxonomy): Bacteria > Pseudomonadati > Pseudomonadota > Alphaproteobacteria > Rhodobacterales > Roseobacteraceae > Ruegeria > Ruegeria sp. HKCCD7628. The sequence continues at coordinate 43,540 of NZ_JBWVBA010000014.1, read as the reverse complement.
TGACACACCGGAAGCGCTTGGGTTAGCTTATCTCAAAACGAAACTAAAAAACATAATACGTAAATACTTGAAGGCATATAATATGCGGTCGCCCGTTGGGACTCTGAGGAAATTCCCATAGGAGCAGCGCAATGGGCCACGGCATTTAAGCTGTTGCCTGTATCAGGAACTCTGTGGCTTCGGCAACGAGTGGAGTTCTGAAGCAGGCGCGGTGTTTCATTGAAACACGGAGGAGCCGAAATTCAGACAAGACATATCTGCACATCCGCTGCGCACCTTTTTCTGACACTGACCGGACAATAAACGCAGAGATGATCCGGTGCGTTGCGATATTTAAAAATGAGGGAATGACAGATGACACAGAAAACCAGATTGATATCTTCGGCTGCCGTTCTGGCTCTGGGTTTTGCACTGCCGGCTGCGGCCGAGTTAAAGTACGACAACAACTCGGGCGGATTTGTTGTGCTGTATGGACAGTTGAACCCCGCTATCATCTCGGTTGATGACGGAGAAGAGACCGAAACCAATGTTCGCGACTTTGACGCCTCCAACAGCCGTGTTGGACTACGGCTCGAGCAACCCTATGGCGCCAACACGTTCCGGTTCCGCTTTGAAACTGCACTAGGTTTGCCAAATTCGACCGAAACGGATCAGAACGGCAACGACTTTAGCGGCTGGACACGCGAAGACATTCGGCATGTAGATTTGTCCCTAGAGGGAGACTGGGGCACTTTCTCGGCCGGGCAGGGCAGCATGGCCGCTGACGGTGTCGCCGAACAGGATTTGTCGCTGGTTGCTCTGGTCTTGTATTCGTTCACCGCGGATTCAAACGCATCCTTCCTGTTCCGTGACGATGGCGGCATTCTGAGTGGGCCGACGGTCTCTGGAACAACCGATAACTTTGATGGCGCGCGGCGCACACGGGTGCGCTATGACACGCCGTCGTTTAATGGGTTTTCGTTCAGTCTGTCTTATGGCCAGAACGTGTTGGAAGAAGATTTCAACGATGACCGCGACTATTATGACTTTGCAGCCTACTACCAAAACACGTTTGCCAACGGTGTCGAAGTTGCTGCCGGACTAGCCTATCAGGTACGTGGATCCGGCAACAGCGGTGCAGGCGGCAGTGAAAGCGAAAAGCGTGAGGACGTTGTTGGATCGGCCTCGGTTCTGTTGGATAACGGCTTAAGCTTCGCGGTCGCCATCGGTGAGAGGGATGTGGACGATGATGCCTCGGCAGATCCCAGTTTTTACTATCTCAAAATCGGCTACGAGGGCGACTGGTTCAACTTTGGTAAAACCGGTGTCGGGCTTCATTACTGGGACGGCTCAGATTTTAACGCGGATGGTTCGGATTCTGAGGTCTGGGGCATTGGTGTCGTCCAAAAAATCGACCAGTACAATATGGAAGCTTACTTCTCGTACCAGGATTATGCCTATGACGACTCATCCGATGAGTTTGATGACCTGTCCACAGTCGTCTTGGGCGCACGCTGGCGCTTTTGAAGCCAATTCACGTTTGCGGGCCCTTCTTTGACTGGCCCGCAAAAGGATGAAATCGAACGATCATAGGCCCTGTTTCCGGACTATCCCAAGGCGCTTTGCGCGGATCAGATTGCCTACTCTGCTTCGGCTATCGCTGGAGCAGCTGGGGGTGTATTGAATCCGGTCACAGTTAAAACGGGTTCTTTCCTGCATTTGGCCGCGCTGCTTTTCATTTCTTAATCAGTGACTGACGAGAAACCCTCTGGTGCCGAAACTCCAAAACTTGTTTTGTGGGTGCTAACAGAATGCAGCAGAAGTTTAGGGCTGACACCTCGCGATGACAGCACACAAGGCAACGAAGGATTTGGGCGTATGCGAGTGAAATCAGGAGGAACCCATGGCGTCAGTTGAAATACGCAAAGAAAATGGCCTAGCGCTCGTAAAAATCGACAATCCGCCGGTCAACGCGGCGGGGTATAGTGTGCGTATCGGGCTGGTGAACGCTGTCCGTGATCTGGCCGGGGACGAAACCGTTCGCGTTATAGTACTTTATGCTGCGGGGCGGACTTTTGTCGCCGGTGCTGATATTCGCGAGTTCGGCCAGCCGCCGAAACAGCCGGTTTTGCCCGAAGTGTGTGAGATACTGGAAGCCAGCGCCAAGCCTATTGTATGCGTTCTGCATGGAACAACACTGGGTGGAGGCCTTGAGATCGCGCTTAGCTGTCACGCGCGGGTCGGCATAAAGGGTCTTCGACTGGGCCTACCGGAAGTTAACCTCGGCCTGTTGCCCGGTGCGGGCGGAACGCAACGCCTTCCGCGCCTGGTTGATGGGCAAACGGCGCTTACAATGATCACCTCTGGTAAACCGGTATCAGCAAACGTCGCACTGGATGCAGGGTTGCTGGATGATCTGCAAGAGGGTGATCCCGAAGCGGTAGCGTTGGCTGCAGGGCAAAAGGTGTTGGACGGCACCCTGAAAACCCGCGCAACTGCCGATCAGGACAATCGCCTCAGTGCTGATGAAATCGACGCCTTTCGCGGCAAGATCACCGGTGAGGTCGCTGAACGCGCCTTAAAGGCTGCTGAAGCAAGTAACCTACCGCTCGCCGAAGGTCTAAAGATTGAACGTGAGCTTTTCGTGGAAGCGATGGGTAGCAACGCACACAAAGGGCTGAAGCATGCTTTCTTCGCGGAAAGGGCAGTTGCCCATATTCCCGAAGCCAAGGCCGAAGCAAGAGAGCTGACCTCGGGCGGGGTGATTGGGGGTGGTACCATGGGCTCGGGCATTGCTACGGCGATGCTTCTGGCCGGGATGCCCGTTACGCTGGTTGAGATGGAAAAGGACCGTGTGGATTTCGCTCGCAATACGATCACCAAAAATCTTGCCGGTGCCGTCCAGCGCGGCAAACTGACCGAGGCGCAAAGGGACACGGCCTTGGCCGCATTGACATGTACCACGGATATGGCCGCGCTAGCAGATGCGGACGTTGTAATCGAGGCTGTTTTTGAATCCATGGAGGTCAAGCAGGAGGTTTTCGGAAAGCTTGATGAGGTTTGCAAACACGGTGCCATCCTTGCCACCAATACCTCCTATCTTGATGTCAATGAAATCGCTTCAACGACCAAGCGGCCTCAGAATGTCATCGGTTTGCACTTTTTCTCACCTGCTCATGTCATGCGATTGCTTGAAATTGTGGTTGGTAAAGAAACCGCGCCCGAGACGGTCGCCACCTGTTTCAAACTTGCGAAGAAACTCCGAAAGAATGCGGTTCGGGCCGAGGTGTGTGACGGGTTTATCGGAAACCGAATTCTGGCGCATTACCTGAAATCAACGTCTTACATGCATCTTGATGGGGCGCCGTTTGATCAAATCGACACTGCGTTGGAAGAGTTCGGTTTTGCTATGGGACCTTTCGCCGTCTCGGATCTTGCCGGTTTGGATATTGGATGGGCCACGCGGAAACGCAAAGCTGCCTTCCGTCCGTCGCAGGAACGATATGTCGAGATTGCCGACCGAATTTGCGAACAGGGTTGGTTCGGACGCAAGACAGGTAAAGGGTTCTACTTGTACGACGGCAAAACCCGCAGCGTTAATCCAGCGGTGGCCGAATTTGCGCAGGCTGAACGTGATGCCAAAGGGATCACTCGGCGCAGCTTTACCAATCAGGAAATTGTCGACCGATACATGGCGGCGATGGTGTCCGAAGCCGCTCGGGTCGTTGAGGACAAAATAGCCCTGCGTCCCATTGATGTAGATGCTGTATTTCTATTCGGTTACGGCTTTCCGCGCGTATGGGGTGGACCTCTGCAATATGCCGATATGACGGGGCTGGATGTTCTGGTGCAACGCATTGAGGCATACGCGCGAGAAGACCCTTTTTACTGGCAGGTTCCAGACCTGCTTCGCGAACTGGCTGAAGCGGGTAAAGCCTTCGGCGATCTTAACAAAGGGGCGTGAACATGGACCTGAATTTTACCCCAAAAGAAGAAGCGTTTCGTGCTGAGGTACGCGCGTTTCTGGATGATAACCTGTCTGATGATCTTGTTCGAAAAAACCGTAATTCTGCAGCTTTAAGCAAGCCGGATATGGAAGATTGGCATGCGAAGCTGAACGCAAAAGGATGGTTGGCCGCGACGTGGCCTTCGGAATATGGCGGCACCGGGTGGGGTGCGGTCGAGCGCCATATATTCGAGGAAGAATGCGCTCTGGCCAATGCCCCTCGTACAGTTCCCTTCGGCCTGAACATGTTAGGGCCGGTTCTGATCAAGTTCGGAACCGAAGCCCAAAAAGCTGAAATTTTACCACGTATTCTGGATGGCTCAGATTGGTGGTGTCAGGGCTATTCCGAGCCCGGCGCGGGCTCCGACCTTGCTAGCCTCAAGACCCGTGCTGTGCGGGAAGGTGACGCCTATGTAATCAACGGGCAGAAAACATGGACGACGCTGGGGCAGTATGCCAACAAGATTTTCTGCCTCGTGCGGACGTCGAATGAAGGGAAACCGCAGGAAGGTATCAGCTTCGTTCTGGTCGATATGGACACACCGGGGGTTGAACTGCGTCCGATCCGATTGTTGGAAGGCGGATACGAGGTGAACGAGGTGTTCTTTACCGACGTGCATGTGCCCGTGGCCAATCTGGTCGGTCAGGAAAACAAAGGTTGGACCATCGCCAAATACCTTCTGACACATGAGCGGACAAATATTGCGGGTGTCGGGTTTTCCACCCGCGACCTTGATAAGCTGAAAATGCTGTCCCAAACCCTTGTTCGGGGGCGCAGGCCATTGTCCCAGGATCCGTTGTTTGCGGCGGAAATGACCGAGGTCGAAATTGACCTCGAGGCGCTGAGAATTATGAACCTGCGTATGCTGTCGGCGGCCAAAGAAGGTGCTGCATCCGGAACACAAAGCTCGATGCTCAAGATCAAGGGAACCGTGATCCGCCAACGAATTCTAAGCTTGACCCGTTCAGCGCTTGGGTCTGCGGCTGCCCCATTCCCTGCAGATGAGTTGCCAGAGAACGTGCTGTCCGTGCCCGAAGAAGCAGCGCGTGCTGCAGCCAGTTACTTCAACAACCGCAAGCTTTCGATCTTTGGTGGGTCAAACGAGATTCAGCGCAACATTATCGCCAAAGATCTTTTTGGAGGCTGACACATGGATTTCAACCTGACCGAAGACCGCCAGATGCTGTCCGATACTGTGCGCCGCTATTTGGCGGACCAATATGATTTCAAAGTCCGGGCCGCAGCGACTGCGTCCGCTCCGTACCATTCTGCTGAGAAATGGGAGGAATTGTCAGAACTGGGCCTGATCGCCGCTTTTGTGGCCCAAGACAAAGGCGGTTTCGGTGGCACTGGTTTCGATATAGCCACCGTTTTCGAGGAACTGGGACGGGGCCTGTGCCCCGAGCCGATGCTGGCCGCGTTGATGAGCGCGCGTGTCGCTGCCGATTGCGGGGCGCAGACGTTGGTTGATGAGATGATCATGGGCACCAGAAGGTTCGCCTTTGCGGTGTTCGAGCCGGATGCTGATGGTCTTTCTTTGATCCGGGCAAGTGCTGACAAGTCTGATGAGGGTTGGGTTCTGAACGGTCGAAAATCTGTGGTGTACGGCTTGCCCGGCGCAGATGGCGTACTGGTGGCAGCGCGTGTCGAAGCGGAAATCGGGCTGTTTCTGGTCGAGACGCCCGAGACCATCGACTATGCCATGATTGACGGTGGCGGTGCAGGCGAGTTGATTTTGGACAATACTCCGGCCACCTGTCTGGTCGAAGACGCAACCCAGAGCATCAAAGCGAGTTTGGATGCGGGCCGTCTGGCACTCTGTGCCGAGGCGGTTGGCGTTATGCAGGTTCTTGTCGACATGACTGTGGAATACTTGAAACAGCGAAAACAGTTCGGACGCCCAATCGCCAGCTTTCAGGCGTTGCAGCATCGCGCTGTAGATATGGCAATCGAGATCGAACAATGTCGGTCGATTACTATTCTGGCGGCCAGTAAGCTGGGAACCGATCAAGCTGAAAAATACGTCGCCATGGCGAAAAACCTCATTGGACGTGCAGGCACCATGATCGCCGAAGAAAGTATTCAGTTGCATGGGGGTATCGGAATGACATGGGAATACCCGGGATCACATTATGCCAAACGATTGGTAATGATCGACCATCAACTGGGCGATCGCTACGCGCAATTGCAGCGCGTGATCGAGATGTAACCAGCGTTTTGACTGCGGGTAAAGGCATCGTGTAGGTGCTTAGCTAAGATGTATCAAAACTATCGGGTACTGGGTCTTGTTTCCTGACGTGTTCTACCACAAAAGTCTGGAACCCTATTTGAACGCAAAGGCTATTTCATGAATGCCCGTCACGACCAAGACCTGTCGACCTTGTCAGATTGTCCTGATGCGTTTTGGAAACGCTTTGTCGTAACGAAAGACGATCTCGATGGCTTTAACCATGTCAACAATGCCGTTTATTTGAAGTGGCTGGACGCGACAGTATGGGAGCACACACGAGCCGTGGGGTTGGGTGAACGTGCCTGCCTGGAGCTAGACCGCGGCATGGCGGCCGCGCGTCACGAGATCGACTACATCGCGTCTGCTTTTCTGGGAGATGAGATCGTTGTTTACAACTGGATCTCTGCCAACGACCAACGGTTGCGCGCCAGCCGGTCTTTTCAGGTGATCCGGTTGCAAGACATGAAAACGATCCTGCGGGCAAAATCCCACTACGTATGCACCAAACTGAGCACCGGTCGCCCCACACGAATGCCAGAGATATTCAAGACGGCCTATGACGTGAAAGTCTCGGTTCAGCGTTAGAATTATGCACGAGTGAGTTCCGGCACAGGTCCGCGTTTCGACCAGTGCCTTTTGGACTCAGATATCAGGCTGCGCGGGCAGCCTTAATCAGATCCGAGGCGCGCTCGGCGATCATAATCGTAGGGGCGTTGGTGTTCCCGGACACCAGATTGGGCATGACCGAAGCGTCAACTACACGTAACCCCTGAATCCCATGCACGCGTAGTTCAGGGTCAACGACCGACATCTCATCCACGCCCATTTTACAAGTGCCGACGGGGTGATAGATTGAGTCTGCGCGAGACCGGATGTGGTTTTCCCAATCTTCATCAGTCCTCAATTTATCAGATCCGAACATCTCTTTTTTTCGGTGTTGGGTCATAGTTTCTGTCTCAAGGACGTCGCGCATCATCTTCGCGCCTTTGACCATGACTTTTATGTCGCGAGGATCGGACAGGAAAGATGGATCAATACCCGGTGCAGCCAGCTCGTTCGTGCTATGCAAAAAGACCGAGCCGCGGCTGTACGGTCGTACTTGGCAGACGTGACAGCTGTAGCCGTGTCCCAGATGTTGTTTGCGCCCGTGGTCGTCGAGTAAGGCTGGCACAAAGTGAAACTGAATATCCGGCCGGTCCAGCGCCGGATCGGTCTTTAAGAATGCGCCAGCTTCGGCAACGGGTGACGCGGCAAGAGAAACTCCGTCTTTGCGCCACCGCAGGATTTCGCGGACGATGTGGATACCGCCTCTCAAACTGATCCCAAGGTTGTCGTGCCGATTGGTCTTGTAGCCAAGAATAAAATCCAGGTGGTCCTGCAAATTCTGGCCGACGCCCGGTAGATCATGTCTGACCTGAATGCCCAACTTGGACAGATCTGCACCATTACCGATCCCAGACAGTTGCAACAGTTGCGGCGACTGAAAGGCCCCCCCACAAAGTAAGACTTCATGTTTTGCGGTAACCGTAATGTCTTGGCCTTTGTGTTGATAAATCACGCCTGTGGCACGTTTCCCCTCAAAGGTGACGCGACGTGCATGAGCGCGGGTCACAATCGTAAGGTTGGGTCTGTCGGCATTGGGAAACACATAGCCCGCGGCCGCCGAGCAGCGTTCACCGTTTTTGTCTTTTTCAAAGAATTGTGTGACCTGATAAAATCCAACCCCTTCGTTGTCGCCCGTGTTGAAATCGCGAGTTCTGCGATGTTGCAACTGCGTGGCGGCATCAACAAAGGCTTCAGATAAAACATGGATGGATTTCTGGTCACACACCTGCAGCGGTCCGCTGCCGCCATGCATGTCATCTTCGCCGCGTTCATTGCTTTCGGCTTTTCGGAAATAGGGCAACACACTGTCCCAATCCCATCCTTCGCAGCCCAGATCGGCCCAAGCATCGTAATCCTCTCGTTGGCCGCGGACATAAAGCATGGCATTGATCGCACTGGACCCGCCCAGACACTTCCCGCGCGGCTGATAGCCTTTGCGCCCGTTCAAGCCGGGTTGTTCGACCGTTTCAAAGCTCCAATTGTTGATCTTTATCGGCTTGCTTGGGACCATGGCTGCGACCGCCATAGGCATACGTACGAATATATCGTTGCCACCCCCGCCGGCTTCGAGCAGGCAAACCGAAACTTTCGGATCTTCGCTAAGGCGTGCGGCAAGAACCGACCCGGCGGAGCCGCCACCTACTATGACGTAATCGAACTGCATAGATTTCCTTCCAGTTTACCTGCTCTTTTGCGGGTTATATGTGGCGCGAGGATTAGTGCATAAGCTGATCCGGTTCGGACCAGGGTGCGCCCGCCACTCGGGATTTCCCGGCAAGAACAAACTCTTAAAGCCAAGCCAATTTGTTGGATGAGGTTTTGTTCGTAGCAATTACATAGTTATCCTCCGGCCGTTTCTCGGATGCCCCAGCCTCTCTCCTAGCCAGCAACAACTCGATACCCAACAGAAAGACTGATCTGCGGATGTTTCGACTTAGTGGAAAATATTGCCAGTCGACCCCAGTGCGTAAACCCCACATCGGGTCATAAGATTGACAATCGAGGACAACGTAGCGTCAGATTCCGCCTTCAGAAACCGACCCTATAGTGTTTCGGTGTTTTTCCTGTCCACCTTCTGAAGGTGCGCGCGAAGCTGGCAGAATCTGAGAAACCTAGCACATAGGCGATTTCCTGTGTGCTGAGTTCGGCATCCCGAAGATACCGAAGTGCTAGTTCAGACCGCGTGGAATCGACGATATCGCTGAACGTCGTGTTTTCTCGTTTCAGATGGCGGCGCAGGGTTCGGCTAGTCAATCCAATCTGACGTGAAATCAGTTCCATATTGGCCCCAAAAGAGAGGCTTTGAACAAGCGCTTTTCGAACTTCTCCAGACACGCGCCCCTCATCGCGGCTGAGCAATTCGGACAACTCTTGTTCGCAAATCTGGACGATTTGCTGAAAAGTCATCCGGTTTCCCAGTTCCAGTCTTTGGTCCATCCATTTGGGTGGAACACTGTACCGGTTCTTCTCAGCCGAGAATTTGATGGCATCTGCGGCGTGTGCCGGAATGGTGTAATAACTGTCCCTAGGGTATCGCAACTCAAGCAAATTGCACTGGAAATCCTGACCAATCACGTCCTGATGCAGTGAGGCAAATATTCCGGCCTGCAGATTGGTCAGAAAGGCATAGAAGTCAGGCGATTGTTCGATCACCGAGACCGGTTCAAATTCCCAACCGGGGTTGTCCTTATCAAAGTCAAAGGACATTTCGGCTGTAGGCGCCGCAAGATAGTGAAACCTCTGCGCGAAATCTACAGTATCCCGGTATCTTGTGCTGCTTAGAACAGCATATCCATAAAGCCCATAATCCGAGATATGGAGGTTTCTTCCGATATCGTAAGGTAATTCGGGGTGCCAGCGCTGCTGCGCGATATTATTCAGCACATCGATGATCTGACGCAGCGAGACACGATACTCTGTGTCTTTTAAGCGAGTTCGGTCGATATCTGTTCGTTCGAAAACACAATCAGATTGAATCTGATAGCGATCCAATACCCGAAGCGCCGCATTCAGTTTTGCGGCTGTATAATGCCTTTCTTTCAAAACTCCTCCCACTCGGTTCCACTGCGTTCGTAACCGGGTTGAGCAAGACTATGGCCTATATCTATCTGATCACACAAGAATCTTGGTGATAGCAATCCGTTTTTATCGACAAGAGCTAGTCGCGTTAACGGTCGAAATCAGTGATTACTGTCGCGCCGATGGATTGAAAGCGATCCATTTCCATCAAGGCCTGCGGCGCCTGAGACAGGTTGATCGATTTGCCTACCAGTTTTTCTGGCGCTAGCTTGCCACAAGCGATCATGTCCAACATCGCGCCGTACCGATGGGCCTGCATTCCGTGAGAGCCCAAGATTTCAAGCTCATTCGAGATAACTTTTGCCATTGGCACCTGAGGTTGTGCTTGTTCGCCCAGCATAAGCCCAACCTGCACATGTTTCCCTCGGGGTCGTAGGTTCTGGATGGAATTGAAGCAGGTCGCCGGATGTCCCAGTGCGTCAACCGAGACATGAGCACCGCCACGGGTCAATTCGATAACTTCTGCTGCGACATCTGTCCCGGTGCCATTGATTGCGGTGACCGCGCCTAGGTTCCGAGCCAGGTCAAGCTTTCGGTCATCAATATCCACGGCAATGACCTGAGCGCCCACCGCGCTGGCGATCATCACGGCAGACAGACCGACCCCGCCGCACCCGTGAATTGCGACCCATTGACCTGCGCCGACTTTTCCTTGGTCGACAATAGCGCGAAACGACGTCGCAAAGCGGCAACCAAGACTGGCCGCGGTTGCAAATTCCATGCCCTCGGGCAAAGCAACAAGGTTTAGATCGGCCTGATGAACCGCAACATATTCGGCGAATGAGCCCCAGTACGTAAAGCCGGGTTGATGTTGATCCAGACACACTTGGTGATGTCCCGCGTAGCATTCCGGGCAAGAGCCGCAGCCTGCGACAAAGGGGACTGTTACCCTGTCACCTGGTTTCCATTTCTTGACGTTTACGCCTGTGGCTTCCACAACGCCGGCCAGTTCGTGGCCGGGGACATGTGGCAATTCGATATCGTCGTCATGCCCCATCCAACCGTGCCAGTCCGAGCGGCATACGCCCGACGCCTCAACGCGGATCACAACACCATCTGCATCCGGTGAGGGGTCGCTTATTGTGACCAGCTTAGGAGGCTGCGAGAAATTTTCGTAGAGAACGGCTTTCATTGGTCAGTCCCGCGGTAGTGGTTGCTTTGGCAGCATGGTAGTCAGGTTTTCATGCGATAAAAAGCTTTGCCAAGCGTCGTTTGATCAGTGGTTTCGGTGTTCAATTTACTGTGGCCTCCGGTTGCGGATATTTATCGATGAAAATAGGTCATGTGCCATTGTCGCAAACAGCTTGAGCCTACAACGACGTGGCTTCAAACCGACTTGGTTCAGCTTGGAGTTCCTCAATGCCTGGCGGTTTCCCGACGACCAATGCGCTTGCGTGTCTGAGGGGAACATGGTCAGATTTTATTACTTGGGTCTTTTGCTCGTTTTCCTATGGTTTTTTTGCGGCGGGATCGGGCATTTTGTCGTTTCAGAGTTCTTCCTAAGTATTACGCCACCTTATGTTCCTTGGCCGTTGGCGGTGGTTTACGTGTCAGGAGTTCTGGAAGTCTTGGGGGCGATTGGCATTCTATTGCCGCAGGCCCGCCAACTCGCTGGGAATTGTCTGATTTTACTGACATTGGCCGTGACCCCGGCCAACATTCATATGTCATTGAACCCTGAGCTTTACCCATTTGCTACGGAATTGCAGCTGAACTTACGCCTAGTTATTCAAGTCCTACTGTTGGTTTGTATCTGGTGGTCGACACGCGACCGTCGCTGGGTCTGACCGTTTGGTCAACTGGGTGGACTCGTCAAAAGTGTGCGCAAAATCTGCACAATAGCCTTTCAAAACCTGTTCAGGACTCGCCCCAGCTCTGCAATTGCGTCTGTCAACCTGATGGGAAGAACAAACGCAATCAGGAGGCGCGTAATGAGGCAGGAGCTGATAATCCACGGAGTGCCGGATAGCCTTAAACGAGATGCGTGGTGGCTAAGCATGTCAGAGACAACATCCGCGCAAATAACCCCACGGGCGCAAAGCGATAAATCGCTGTTTTCCTCACTTGGAATGCGGCACAAGATACCTTTGCTTGGCGTTTTCGTGACACTGGCAGATTGGCTGTTCTGGCACCAGCCGATTGGAATTTCTCTTGCCGTGTTTGCGATGATCCTTTCGGCAGCAATAGTGGCCTTGAAGACCCCTCGGACCAATCGGCGCGAGTGGGTCGGGGCCATGGGCTTTGCCCTAGTGAGCAATTTGCCGTTGTGCATCGACCTGCAATTCTTGTCGGTGTTATTTAGTCTGGCCGGGTTGGTTTTGCTCGTGGGGTGGTCGGTCTACGGATTGCCGTTGAGCGAACGCTTGTTTTTTAGGGTTGCAATGCGATTGCCTACAATCGGAAACTTGTTGCTGAGTTGGGCCGCGCTGCGTGATTTGCCTGAGGCAGATATGGGCAAGGGCATTCGTCGTCAGGCATCTTCGGCCGTGCTTCCCTTCATGATGGGCATCATTTTCCTGATACTGCTGGCCGCCGCAAACCCAGTTCTGGAAGGCTACCTGCAAGGGTTGGACCCAACTCATTTGTTCACAGCCGATTTTTGGTTGCGCGTCTTGTTCTGGTGTCTGATCGGGTCTCAAGTTTGGGCGTGTTTGAACCTTAGTAAGTCTTGGTTGGGTTCCGAAGCGCAAAAACCCTCTTTCCGGAGGGCCGGGCCCGGACGGGTTACATTTCTGATCAACCCTCTTTCTGTTCGGAATTCGCTGTTTTTGTTCAACCTGTTGTTCTTTGTGCAGACAGGTATGGATATCGGGATTTTTACCGGCGGTGTCGCCTTGCCTGATGGTATGACTTATGCTTCCTATGCCCATCGCGGTGCCTATCCTTTGGTCGTGACGGCATTGCTAGCAGGGGTATTCGTCCTGTTGACACGCAGCATGATCGCGCAGGATAGGGTCTTGCGGAATCTGGTTTATCTTTGGTTGGCTCAGAATATCTTTTTGGTGATGACCGCAGCCTTCCGCCTGCAGCTATATGTTGAGGCATATGCCCTGACTTATCTGCGCGTGGCCGCCTTTATCTGGATGGGCCTTGTATTGATCGGCTTGGTGCTGACGGTCATTCAAGTTCATCGAGGGTTGGGAGTTGATTGGCTATTGCGACGGTGCCTGGCCACCGTTGTCGTCACAGTCTATGTTTGCTGCTTTGTCAATTTCGCGCACCTGATCGCTGGCTACAACCTGACGCACGGTCAGGATCTGGCGCTTCGCGATACCTACTACATCTGCGGATTAGGTCCCGATGCATACGCTGCCATACACGCTTTTGAAGCCAAAACCGGCGAGCGTATTTGCGGTAAAAGACTGGACTATCTCATGTCCCAGGATGCCATTTCCAACTGGCGAGAATGGGGCTTTCGCAGGTGGCGCATCCAAGCCTATTATCAGGATCAGAGCTGAGGACCCTATTTGATGCCCGCACGTATTCTTATCGTCGACGACGATCCGGACATTCTTGAAGTGACAGGGTTTGCAGTTGAAAACGCGGGTTTTCAGACGATGTTTGCCAGTGACGGTTTGGCCGCACTTGACGCTGCTCGACAAGAGCAACCTGAACTGATTGTATTGGATATCGGTCTGCCTGAACGTGACGGGCTTGAAGTGTGTCGCGAAATTCGCAAGTCCTCGGATGTCCCGATCCTGTTTCTTACAGCTCGGGATGATGAGGTTGACCGGGTCGTCGGGCTTGAGATCGGAGCAGACGACTATCTGACCAAACCCTTTTCCCCGCGCGAACTGGTGGCACGTATCAAAGCCATCCTCAAACGCAGCGTCCCGCCAGCCACCCCGGCGGAACAAGTCCTCGTGCAAGGGAAGCTGACTCTGGATGCGCGGCGCCATTCGTGCCTGTACGGCGCAGAGCAGGTAGTATTGACAGGATCAGAGCTTCGGTTGTTGGCAACTTTGATGTCTCGACCGGATCACGTTATGTCCCGACCTCAGTTGGTGGATGCGCTGTACGGCTACAACATCCACGTGTCGGACCGAACAATAGACAGTCATATTCGCAATATTCGCGCCAAGCTGTCACAAGCCGGCTGCACCGACGGAATTGTCACCGTGCATGGTGTTGGCCTGAGGATGGGACCATGCAAGGCGGGGTAAAGCCTAGAAAACGTCCCAAGCTTTGGACTGTTGTCTTGCTTGTTCTGGGGATTGTTCTTTGTCTGCCGTTTGCTGGGCTGGCATTGTTCCGATTTTACGACAGCCAGTTGGTCCAGCAAACCGAAGAAAGCCTGCTGACACAAGCTGCTGTCCTCTCGGCGACCTATTCCGAGCTATATGCTGAGGCAGCAGGGCTTGATCCGCCCAAGCGCGGCGCAATTTCGGTCGATCGGGCAGTCTTTCCAGCATTGTCTGTAAACCGGGAAACAGTTTTGCCTCCGCGCCCCGATGCGCAGGCAATGCAACTGGACCCCGGCCGCGTTTATAAGCAAATAGCGGCTCCTTTATCGCGGATCGCGGCTGGAGCACAGACGCAAACGCTGGTGGGGTATCGGTTTCTGGATACGTTCGGAAATGTCTTCGCCGGAACCGCCGAACTCGGAGAGAATCTGGGGCAGGTGGCCGAAGTACAGGAAGCTATGCAGGGGAACATCGCGTCGGTCGCTCGAACGCGTCTGCGCGAGGACAGAACGCCTGCGGTCTATACACTCAGCAGGGCAGCCCGTGTTCGCGTGTTTGTTGCGATGCCGGTGTTCGTAGAAGAGGCGCAGATCGGGGCTGTCTATCTGAGCCGGACCCCAAACCATATCTTCCGATTTCTTTATGGCGAGCGTTTTAACTTGGCCAAAGCGGCCGTATTCGTGGCTTTGTCCACTGCGTTGATCGGGTTTGTGTTCTGGCGCTTTATCACACGGCCCATCCGCCTTTTGATAGAAAGGACGCAATCGGCAGGCTATGGCGTTGACGCGTGGGAGCCACCAGAGCATTTAGGAACCCGCGAAATTGAGGAGCTGAGTCAGAGCTTTCAGTCTCTCACCACACGTCTGCAAAACAAACAAGACGCGCTAAAAACCTATACCGCCCATGTCACGCACGAGTTGAAGTCTCCTCTGACTGCCCTCAAAGGTGCAACCGAGCTGCTGCGGGACAACAGCTTGCCTGTGGAACAACGGAACAAGCTGCTGGATACCGTAGATAAAGGCGGCAAGCGTATGGAGGACTTGCTGGCCCATATGCGTGCGTTCAGCCTTGCCGATCAAAGTGCTTTGACCGGAAGTTGTCGTCTGGATGATGTCGTTCCCTTCGTGACCGAGACCTTTCCCAACCTTTCGGTGCAAGTCGAAAACGGAGATCTCCCTCTGCCCGTGGCTGAAGAAACGCTAAGGATTATACTGACGCATTTGCTTGAAAATGCACAGCAACACGACGCCAACGAAATCGTTCTGACAGCAGGTCAACGCAACGATGCGACCACCCTGCGCGTTGCGGACAACGGAACGGGGGTTAGCGATGGGAATGCAGGAAAGATAATGCAACCCTTTTTCACCACGCGGAGAAACAGTGGTGGGACGGGTATGGGTTTGAATATTGTGACGGCAACCGCCGAGGCGATCGGTGGACGCCTAAGCCTGGACCCATCCAGTCGCGGGGCATGTTTTCTCTTGACCTTCGGCTGACTCGACTGTCACGCTAAAGAGCACTATTAGGATTCAGCTTTGTTCCTTCGTCGGCGAAATTTGCGTGAAGATCGCCGTACAAATCTGATCCATTTCTAGGGCAAAGAAGTTTTTGGCTGCAGCTTCGTTCGGATGATACGGATCTTTCACCATGCCTTTTTTGTTCAGACGAAAATACTCTTTGTTCCCTTGATTGGCGGCGACAGTTTCCGGCGTGGATCCCGGCACAAACGAACAACGCAAGCCTGATGTTTTGAAGGCGTCCATTAGGTTCTTTTGCGCCCGCAATCTCAAGTCTACGATTTTCTTTTTGTAAGCCGGGGCGGTGGTCATGAAAATGCAGGGCAGGTCAGGTGGAAGCTGGGTTTTCAACTTTTGAACATCGCGGATTGCAGCCTCGGGGCTGTTGGCCCAGCGTTTTGCGGAATTGCCCAGAAAAGACATCAGGATCAGTTTTGGGTCGTAATAATCGTCGCGCAACATCTCTTCCAGCGGAGACGTGTTTGCTGCACAAAACTGGTAGTCGCGCCCTTCGCCAATCTGGACGTATTTATTGCCGGACTTGTTTACGAAGCCGTAAGCCCCCGCATTAACCCGCCATTTGGGATCAACCTTGCAGATCGTATCCTTACCCTTGCCAGATCGTGCCGTCCACGATGGTATAGAGCTGGAGCGCACACCGATTACACCAACCCGCATTTTTCCAAGTCGCTCAAGATGCTGCTTTTGCTCGGCGTTCGGTTTGCAATGAGTTTTGATATTACTGAAGAACTCCAGGAATGCTGGCCCCGAGCCGAACGATATCTGACTGTCCCCGATGATCAGTATTTCAGGCGAGTCAAACGGCTCGGCACTGACCGGAAGTGCTTGCAAAAGAAGGGCAATGGCCATGCCCGCGGATTTGTTCAGAAACTGCATGTTTCCCCCTTATGCGGTTTCTCTATTTCAGGGCTTCGAAGATCGCATCGCAGAAATCGACCGTGTTGATCTTCAAAAACTGGCGAATTGCAGCCGGACTTGGATGATGCGGATCTTTGACACGACCGGCTTCGTTGCGGCGAAAATATTTTGGTTTGCCCTCAATGGCCGCGCGCGTCTTTGCATTAAACCCTTCCACGGCAATACACTGGGCATCGGCACGCTCGAACGCCCGGGCAATGGCCGTTTGAGCTTTCATCCGCTTGTCGTTTGTTTTTTTCAGGTAGACCGGCGCGCTTGAGATAAAGACGCAAGGCATGTCCTTGGGTACCTGTTCCAGAGTCTTGGACACATCCTGTGCGACCGCTTCTGGTGAGTTTGCCCAGCGATCGGCCGAGTTGCCCAGAAAAGTCAGGACCAACAAACCGGGATCATAGTAGTTTTCGGCAAACATAGCCTCAAACGCGGTCTGTTTGGGTTTGCAGAACTGATAAGATGGACCTTTTCCGATCTGGATGAAAACACGATCAGGGTTTCCATCGATCCCATAGGCACCAGCGTTAACACCAAATTTCTTGTCTACATCGCAGATTGCACCGCGTGTCGGCCCGCTGACGGATGTCCAAGATTGTAACGAGGTGGATCGTACACCGATCGCAGCCGTTTGACGCGCGCCAAGCTTTTCCAGCAACCGAGTGCGTTCTGCTGTCATATTGCAGCGTTGTGGCAAGTCTTGGAAGAACCGGGTGTATTCCTTTCCTGCCCCAAAAGAGATCTGACTGTCGCCCAGCACCAAAATGTCGGGTTGCGCCAGCGCAGGCACTGAACCCAGCGACAGTATCGCCACAAGCGCAGTGCGCAAGATTGATCGTCCCATGTGTGTCACGCGGCTACCTTCGATGAGAACCAACTGTGCATCCAAATCCTAACTGATCGGTAAAACATGGCCTAACCGGCGATGAAATACCAATCAAGACCCGGTTACAGTTAGCGGAGACACTCAGATTGGAACGTGAGTTATCGGGAAAATCGTTCGGGCGACAAGTTGGGCAACGCGGACAGTAGATCGGTGACCCTGCCGTGGCACAGTGCCAGCGGTCCTTTTGGGTTTAGGGAAATATGGGCCCATACTGCAGGGCGCAGTGCCATTTTCCGCCAGTGGTGCAAAAGCATCAGTCGTATCGCAGCTTGGGGCAAGGATTGCATGCGATGAATTTCGGCAGAAGCTGCAAGGTCAAAGATGCGCGACGCCTGACGTAGAACATTGTCCTGCACAAGACCGCTCGAGAACCACTCGGGCGGAGGGTAGTCATCAAACTTTAGCGTCACGACGTTTTCGGCTTTGGCAGCAGCTGAGGCGGGCATCAGAACCAGCGCTTTGTCGATTGGAATCGATAAGGGTGGCGCTGCGAATCCTTGACGAACCCAGCAGGTTACCCAGCCTTCGGGGTATTTGGCGTCTTGACGATATACATCCTCATAGGCGGCCCGGGTTTCTGATAGGCCATGTGAAGAAAGGCGATAGGTAACTTCGCGCCCCGATTTTGTTGACTCGATCCAGCCGTCTTTTCTAAGGCGGTGCAAGGCGACACGCATGGCTTCGGTTTTGATCCCAACACGACCAAGTAGCAGCCCCAAGTCTTTGCCTGTAATTTCTTTGCCATTCATGTCACCGAAAAGGGTAACGATCAGCGACCAGGTCTTGATCGGTTCTAGCGCAACAAGTTCTTCAATCAGTTTTTCGGCTGAATTCAAATCTAGGTTTCCAAATGGCCGGTTCGCAGGCTGCCCTATTGGATATCATGCCAATGTCTTGTGTGGCCACGGAAAACCGATGCTCAACCTCGGGAATATGCATTCATTGTCAGAAGTTCGTACTCGGCTGCCCGGTCGCCATTCTGGTTTGTCAGTGTCACATGCCAGCGAACCTCTCCATAGTCTTGGTTGCGCGGAGTTTTCTGCTTGACCGTCAGATGAACTTGAATGCTGTCTCCGGCTTGTACGGGCTTAAGGAACCTCAGATTGTCGAGCCCGGTATTCGCCAGAACTGGCCCTTCATCTGGTTGCACGAACAACCCCGCAGCGAAGCTGAGTAACAGATACCCATGTGCCACCCGTCCCGGGAAAAACGGGTTCCGCTTTGCGGCAGCTTCGTCCATATGCGCATAGAATGTGTCGCCGGTAAAATGTGCGAAAGTTTCAATGTCGGCCAAAGAGATTACTCGGGACGCGGTGTGTAACGTCTCACCTATTTCTAGTTCATGGAAGGTGCGGGTAAAGGGGTGTGCATCGCGGGTGACCTCTGATGAGCCGGCCGTCCATTTTCGGTTAATCCGCGTCAGAATATCGGGGCTGCCCTGAACCGCAGTGCGCTGCATGTAGTGCAGTACGCCCCGAACGCCTCCCAGCTCTTCGCCGCCGCCCGCGCGTCCTGGGCCACCATGCACCATGTGCGGCAGCGGAGAGCCATGGCCCGTGCTTTCGTTCATAGATTGCCGGTTGTTGAAGTACAGTCGACCGTGAAACGCGCCCGCACCCAAGGCGGCTTGTCGGGCAAAGTCGCCGTCGTTGGTGATGACCGAGGCAACAAGGCTGCCTTTGCCCTTGTTGGTCAGGCGAATGGCATGATCAAGATCGTGGTAAGGCATGACGGTCGAAACCGGCCCAAAGGCTTCGACATCATGAACGTATTGCGCTGTATCTGGGGTCTCGCAATAAAACAGCATGGGTGGCACGAACGCGCCTTTTTCGCGGTCCGCACCCGAAACCTGAAACTTTTCTGGGTGGCCAAAAACGCGAGTCGCATCCTGCTCGATCAGGGCGGCCTTCTGCAAAACGTCCCGGCGTTGCGCCTGAGAGACCAGCGGCCCCATCTGCGTCGCCGTGTCCGAGGGATCGCCTATAATTGTCCGCTCAAGGGTTTTCCGCAACGCTGTAATCACCGCTTCGACCTGTGGTTCAGGCACAATAATCCGACGAATGGCAGTGCATTTCTGCCCAGCCTTTGCCGTCATCTCGCGGGTAATTTCCTTGATGAATAGGTCGAATTCGGGCGTGCCTACTTCCGCATCGGGTCCGAGAATTGAGGCATTCAGGCTGTCTTGCTCGGCAATAAAACGGGTTGCGTAATTCAAAATGCTCGGTGTGCTACGCAGTTCAAGAGCCGTTTGCGCCGAGCCGGTAAAGCTGACCACATCTTGCGATCCGACGTGGTCTAGCAGCGCACCAATATCGCCCGAGATCAGCTGTACTGCACCATCTGGCAACAAGCCGCTTTCGAGCATGATGCGAACACATAACTCGGTTACGTAACAGGTGGCTGTCGCCGGTTTGACGATTGCCGGCACCCCGGCCAGTAAGGTGGGCGCAAGCTTTTCCAGCATGCCCCAGACCGGAAAATTGAACGCATTGATGTGGACAGCGGCGCCCGTCAACGAGGTGCAGATATGTTGCCCCAAAAAGGTTCCACTGCGGGACAGTTGCTCGATATTGCCGTCCAGATAGATCGTATCATCTGGCATCTCACGCCGACCTTTGCTGGCAAAGACCAGCAACGTGCCGATCCCCCCATCAATGTCGATCAGGTGGTCCTTGTGCGTAGACCCGGTCGCGAAAGAGGCGTCATAAAGTGCCTTTTTGTGCTGGCCCAAATGCAGCGCAAGTGCCTTCAGCATGCGGGCTCGATCATGGAAAGTCATGGCCCTCAACGCCGAACCGCCTTTGGCACGCGCATATTTCAGCATGGCTTCGGTGTCCAAAGCACTGTTGCCTGCCCGTGCAATCAAATCTCCGGTCACCGCGGAATGGATATCCCGCGCGGCGCTGTCACAGCCAATCCATTGACCGGCTACATAACTTTCAACGTTCTGAACTGCCATTTCGGGACCTCTACAATGGTGTCGTTCATTAATTGACCAACCGGACGGTTTATGAAATGTTTAAATTGAAGGTTGCTTAAGATCAAGGAGTATACAGTGCTTGCCACGCGACACGCAGGTTGGGACGGGTTCACAGTGAATCGACCTGATCAGATGAGCAATTTGACCAATGAAATGCACCGTACCTTTCGTGATGCCTTGAATTGCGCGAATGTTGCGCAAAACGTTTTGATCTGTGAGGCGAGGCAGCAGCGCATTGCACCAGACGCCTATGCCGTAAACAGCTTGGCTATCAGGACAAGACGATCATCGCCTTGGCGTGTGGTATCGTAGTGGTCACGGATACGGCCAAAAGCCCAAGGGTACAGTTATGACGCCCAAGGAACGTGCGGAACAGGCGGCCCGAACGATGTGGGGTAACGATCAGGCAAGCCCTTGGGTGGGAATGCGGATCGAAGCAGTGGATGAAGGGCAGGCGGTTCTGACGCTGACAGTAGAAAAGCACCACACCAACGGGCACAGCATTTGTCATGGAGGCGTGATCTATATGCTGGCCGATAGTGCATTCGCGTTTGCCTGCAACAGCCGGAACCAATCGACGGTCGCGCAACACAACTCAATTTCCTACATCGCGCCCGGTCAGTTGGGCGATCGCCTGACCGCAACAGCGACCGAGGTCAGCCTGACTGGGCGGAGCGGAATCTATGATGTGACCGTGGTCAATCAGACGAACACAGTTGTAGCAGTGTTTCGCGGTTGCTCTCGGGCGGTGCGCGGTCACGTGTTCGAGGAATAGCGGAGGAGTTCATGAAAGACCTAACACCGGCCCGAAACACGCTTGATCCGATAGAGATTGCTTCCATCGACGAAATTAGAAGCCTGCAGTTGGACCGTCTGAGATGGTCTCTGCACCACGCTTACGAAAACGTTCCGATGTATCGCCAACGGTTCGACGCGGCGGGGGTCCATCCGGATGATCTGCGATCTCTAAGCGACCTGTCGAAATTCCCGTTTACTCACAAAGACGATCTGCGTGCCAACTATCCATTTGGGCTTTTCGCTGTTCCTCGGGAAGAAATCGTGCGGGTCCATGCATCATCCGGGACGACGGGTAAACCGACGGTGGTGGGCTATACGCCGAAAGATATTGATAACTGGGCCGGACTTGTGGCGCGATCCATGCGGGCCAGCGGTACCAAACCAGGAGAAATAGTGCACATCGCCTATGGCTATGGCCTGTTCACAGGGGGGTTGGGCGCGCATTACGGGGCCGAGCGTCTGAACTGCACGGTTGTTCCGGTTTCTGGCGGTATGACAGAACGCCAAATTATGCTGATACAGGACTTCAAGCCCAGCACCATCATGGTCACTCCGTCTTATATGCTGAACATACTGGAGCAGTTTCACACGGCTGGTATTGATCCCCGCGATACCTCGTTGGATGTGGGAATCTTTGGCGCCGAACCCTGGACGAACGCAATGAGGGCAGAGGTTGAGGATGCTTTCGACATGCATGCAGTCGACATCTATGGCCTGTCCGAAATCATGGGGCCAGGCGTTGCAAATGAGTGCGTCGAGACCAAGGACGGGCTGTATATCTGGGAGGACCACTTCTACCCGGAAATCATTGACCCGGAGACGGGTGAAGTGCTGCCAGATGGCGAGCTGGGTGAGCTGGTCTTTACGACCCTGACCAAAGAGGGCATGCCAATGATCCGCTATCGCACTCGCGATCTGACGCGGCTTTTGCCGGGAACGGCGCGATCAATGCGTAGAATGGAGAAAATCACCGGCCGATCCGATGACATGATCATCTTGAGGGGCGTGAACGTCTTTCCGACCCAGATTGAAGAGCTTGTTCTGGCAGCCCCGGATCTGGCGCCGCATTTCCAGATAGAGCTTACCCGCACGGGCCGGATGGACGATATGACAGTACGCGTTGAAACCGGCGCGCCAGAGGACATGCGCGAAGGTATTGCCGGGGCCTTGTCCAAGAAGATTAAAGACACCATAGGGATCGGCGCATCGGTGAACGTTGGCGCTCCGGGCAGTGTCGAGCGCAGCCAGGGCAAAGCCCGTCGAGTAGTTGACAACAGGCCAAAGGAGTAAACCCGTGGCGCGGACGATCGCTAAGGACCATGACAAGAAGCGTCAGAGCATCCTCGCGGTGGCTGCAAATGTGTTCGCCCATGAAGGCATCGCACGAGCTTCGATGAATCAGGTCGCCAAAGCTGCGGGTATATCGAAGGCGAATATTTACCACTATTATGACAGCAAAGAAGCACTGCTGTTCGACATTCTGGATACCTATCTGTCCGAGCTGAAGAACCGCGTCTCCGCAATTGATCTGGACGGGTACCCACCCGAAGAACAGTTGCATCTGATCCTGCGCGAATATCTGCTGGCCTATGAAGGGATGGATTACGAACACACGATTCAAAGCGAAGGTGTCTCTCTGCTGCCCGAGCATATGCAGAAGGTGCTTAAAGCCTATCAAAAAGACATGGTAGCGCAGATGAGCAACATTCTGAACGCGATCAGTGGTGGCAAGCTGCAAGACGATGGCAGCCTGCTGCGTGAGGTGACCATGTCCGTTTTCGGAATGCTGAACTGGTACTACATGTGGCATCCAAAGGCGACACGTGCTGATCGCGAAGGATATGCGAAAACGGTTGCCCGTTTCACCGTGGCGGGCTTGCCCGGAGTGTTAGTCAACGTTCAATGCCCGGCCTCATCATAGTCCCAAACAACTTTCTCTGACACTGCAAAGCACTGACAGGTCAGAACAAAACCGGCTTCAACCTCGTAATCCTCAAGGGCGTGGTTGGCGACCATTTCAACCTCACCTTCAAGGACCTTGGCCTTGCAGGTCGAACAAACACCCGCTTTACAGGCGTGGGGCGCATCCAAGTTTTCGGCCAAAGCCGCTTCCAGCAAGCTCGTGTCTTTAGGTATGATAAGGCTTCTGGTTTCACCGCCCAACGTGACGCGACCTTTGACGCCGCCTGTTTCGGCGGCTTTTGAGACAGCGCGTTTCCTGGCGCGCCCGGGTTGAGACGACGCGAAAAGTTCGAAACGGATTTGGTCCTTTCGCAACCCATGATCCTTAAGCGCCTGTGAAATGGCCAGCATCATTGGCTCGGGCCCGCAGATGTAAGCCATCGAGACCGATTTAATGTCGATCCAGTGTCGAAACAGATCGGCGCATTTGGTTTGATCGACCCGGCCTTTGAACAATTCAATGTCCTGACTGTTATCCTCAAGAACGTGGACGATGTTCAGCCGATGAAGGTAGCGGTTTTTCAGGTCCTCAAGCTCTTCCCGGAACATGATCGTATTTGGTGTGCGGTTTGCGTAGACCAAAGTGAACCGTGTCGATGCGTCCTCGGACAGGGCGGTCTTGAGAATGGACAGGACCGGAGTGATGCCCGAGCCGCCAGCAAACGCCAGATAGTGCGGCGCGTCGTCTTCGACTGCGGCATGAAAGTTGCCCATCGGAGGCATGGCGTCCATTACGTCCCCAACCTGCAGTTCGGTATTGGCCCATGTTGAGAACGCCCCGCCATCCACACTTTTGATCCCAACCTGCAGGATGCCTTCATGCGGTGCCGCGCAGATAGAGTATGACCGGCGCAGTTCCTCGCCCTCGAAATCCCGTTTGAATGTCAGGTATTGACCAGGTGCAAAACCAAACTCTGCCGCGTTTTCAGCTTGCAAAGTGACCACCACGGCGTCGCGGATGGTCTTTTGAATATCGGTGACTTTCAGAGGGTGGAAGTTGGTCATATCGGGACCTCAGATACACTTGAAATAGTCGAAGGGTTCCATGCAATCCTGACATCGCCATTGGGCCTTGCAGGGGGTCGAACCGAACTGGCTGATTTTTTCTACCCGCTTGGATTTGCAATGAGGGCATCGTTTGGGACCACCCGCAGCTTGGGGTGGGGCAATCCCGAATTCTTCCAGTCGGGCCCGGCCTTTTTCGGATAACCAGTCAGTCGTCCACGCCGGTGCGATGCGGGTTTGAATGTCCAGCTTGCCGATGCCGTTTTTTGCAAGTTCGGTTTCGATGTCCAACGCGATAACAGCCATGGCCGGGCAGCCGGAATAGGTCGGTGTGATCGTCACAGTCACATGGTCCTGCGCGACCTGCACCTCGCGGATCACGCCGAGATCCACAACCGAGATGACTGGGATTTCAGGGTCAGGCACGGTGTCGAGCCAATCCCAGACCTGAGCCTCGGTCACCGCCATCATCGTCACCACGTCGCGCCTGGATACGAGCGTTGAAGGGTTTGCATCGCGGCCAGCATATGGCCCAGGTGTTCAGTGTGCCGAAATCCGGTTCGCCCTCCTTTTTGGGCATAGTCGCCTTCCGGCAAAGTCAAGCACGCCTGCGCCAGCACAGTCTGTACGGTTTCAAGCCACAGAGGTTTTATTTCTGAAGGCAATGGCGCGACACCCGCTGTCGCCATGGCATGATCGGTTTCGTCATCGACAAAGACTTCACCACTATACGGCCACAGGAAAGCAAGCGCTTCATCCATGCGCTTGTTGCTTTCCGCGGTGCCGTCCCCCAAGGCGATTACTGTGTGAGAAGACCTGTCCAAGTGATAGAGGGCCTCTTTCAGGCATTTTGCGGCGATTTCAGCCACTCGGGTGTCGGTGGAATTTTGCAGTTGCGTCAACCATGGTACTTGAAAGGCGTCATACAGGAATTGCCGCATCTGAGTACGCCCGAAATCGCCGTTCGGGACCTCAAGCATCAGCAAATTCCGGAAATCATAAACGTCACGTAGAAACGCCAGATCGTCGGCAGAGCGTCCGGCCCCTTCGACCTCAGCCGCATATCCCAGCCACAACTGGGTTTGCCCGATCTGATCCAAGGCCATATTGGCCAGCGCGATATCCTCTTCCAAAATCGGAGCGACCCCGCACCATTCCGAGGTTCGATGCCCCAGAACCAAAGCGTTGTCGCCTTGTCTCAGCAGAAACTCGAACAGTGGTTTTTGCGCCGCGTCCATCACATTTTCCCAACTTCGTCAGGAATGTCGTAGAAAGTGGGGTGCCGGTAAACTTTGTCGCGGGATGGGTCGAACAGTGGCCCTTTGTCCGAAGGGCTGGAGGCCGTGATCTTTTCAGCCTCGACCACCCAGATACTGACGCCTTCGTTGCGGCGCGTATAAACGTCTCGCGCATTCCGTATGGCATGCTCGGCATCCGCCGCGTGCAACGAGCCGACGTGCCGGTGGCTCATGCCGTGTTGGCCTCGGATAAAGACTTCCCACAGGGGCCATTCGTTTTGGTGTGACATCGACTACTCCGCCGCTTTGGATTTGTTTTGGGCTTTCCGCGCGTGGGCCAGCATGGCATCACGGACCCAGGCGCCATCCTCCCAAGCCTTACGGCGGGCGCTCAGACGCTCGGAATTGCAGGGGCCATTGCCCGAGATGACATCGAAAAACTCGGACCAGTCTGGTTCACTAAAATCATAATGCCCGGTTTCTTCGTTCCAGCGCAGATTCTCGTCGGGAATTGACAAGCCCAGAAACTCGGCTTGCGGAACGGTTTCATCGACGAATTTCTGACGCAGCTCATCATTTGTGTTGATCTTGATCCGCCAAGCCATCGATTGGGCGGAATGTACGCTGTCCTTGTCCGACGGACCGAACATCATCAGGGCAGGATACCAGAACCGGTTTAGAGCGTCCTGCGCCATACGCTTTTGATCGTCAGTACCTTCTTTCGCCATCCTAATCATGATGTGATAGCCTTGGCGTTGGTGAAAGCTTTCTTCTTTGCAGATGCGCACCATTGCCCGCGCATAGGGGCCATACGAGGTGCGCTGCAGTGGCACCTGATTCATGATCGCAGCCCCATCAACCAGCCATCCGACCGCGCCCATATCTGCCCAAGTCAGGGTGGGATAGTTGAAGATGGACGAATACTTCATCCGCTCGGAGTGCAGCATCTCGACCAGCTCATCCCGACTGACGCCCAGTGTCTCAGCGGCGCAATAAAGATACAGCCCATGGCCTGCCTCATCCTGAACTTTGGCCAGAAGGTTGGCCTTGCGTTCCAAAGTGGGCGCACGGGTGATCCAATTGCCTTCGGGCAGTTGGCCTACAATTTCAGAATGCGCGTGCTGGCCGATCTGACGGATCAGTGTTTTTCGATAGCTTGGAGGCATATAGTCCTTGGGTTCGATCTTTTCACCGCGGTCGATGCGATCTTGAAATGCCCGATCTTCGGGGCTCATCTCGTTACGAGATTGCACCCCTTTGCCCGTTGATTTTACCATTTGGGCGTACATGGCCTTGTCCTCCTCAAACCCGTTCCGCTTGCCTTGATCAATATGTTACAGAAAAAAAAAGTAACAAGCAAACTGTAACGTATTTTGATTGATCAATTCCTTTGAGATAATTGGCGATCATTTTAATAGCTGTTGTGCGTCATAAAGGGGGGCTCAGAATTGGGCACTACGACTGTTAATCTCATCGGAGCAGGACGGGTTGGCCAGACACTGGCTCGACTATTGCCAGCAACGCAGTCTTATGTTCTGCAGGATGTAAGCAGCCGTCGTCTTAAATCCGCTAAGGATGCTGCCGCATTCGGTCGCAACGCGCGGGCTGTTGAGCACTTGGCCGTTATGCGGCCAGCAAACATCTGGATACTTGCCGTACCCGATACGAAAATCGCCGAGGTGGCCAGAACCTTAAGCGACTCGAACCCAGATAGTGTGTTGCAGGGATCGCGCCCTGTTGCACTACATTGTAGTGGATTCTACCCGGCCGCCCAAATGGATGCCTTAAACGAATATGGGTGGGGTTTGGCGAGTGCGCATCCAGTGCTTTCCTTTTCAGATCCCGAAACTGCAGCATCGCAGTTCTCCTGTGTCCCTTGTGGCATCGAAGGTGACCCATATGCGGCAAGCATCGCTACTTCGTTGTTCGAAGAGATGGGCGCCGAGTGCTTTTCCATCCGGTCGGATGCGAAAAGCCTGTATCATGCTGCTGCGGTAATCTCGAATAACTTCACGGTAGTCCTGCAAGCCTTGGCGCGTGAGGCGTGGGCCGAAGCGGGCGTTTCCGAGGATATGGCAGCACGCCTGAATGAAAAGCTGTTGACCGGAACTTGCGAAAACATAGCCGCGCAGGGGCCACAGGTCGCGTTGACTGGTCCCGCTGCACGCGGGGATACTGACGTCGTTGCTCAACAAAACAGAGTCGTGGCTGGTTGGCACCCGACAGCTGGGGAGTTGTATGCACAACTAAGTGATCTGGCGCGGTCCCTTAAATCAAGCGGCAAAACCCGTTAGCGCCACAACCATCGCTTTGGTGTATTGATCCTCAGCGGAAAATAGTATACCGCCGCATACAAAGAGCATCCTGTGGGTCTGGAAAACCAGTCTTTGCCGGGTCTCAAGCTTCTTCTAACGCCTAATCGTCGGGACCGCCATGAGCCTTTACACAGATTACCTCAGTGAAATTGAAACGCGCAAAGAACAGGGCCTGCACCCCAAGCCCATTGATGATGGTGCGCTGGTCAAAGAGATCGTTGAGCAGATCAAAGATGCCGGAAACGTGCATCGCGAGGACTCGCTGAACTTTTTCATTTACAACACCCTGCCCGGAACCACGAGCGCCGCAGGTGAAAAGGCTGAGTTCCTGAAAGAAATCGTCTTGGGTCACACTGTGGTCGACGAAATCTCGGTTCCTTTCGCGTTTGAACTTTTGTCACACATGAAAGGTGGCCCGTCGGTGCGGGTCTTGTTGGACCTTGCTTTGGGCGAAGATGCAGCAATTGCCGAGCAGGCAGCCGCAGTCCTGAAGACTCAGGTTTTCTTGTATGACGCCGATACAGATCGCTTGAAAGAGGCTTTCAAAGCCGGGCATCCCATCGCCAAAGAGATTCTGGAAAGCTACGCCAAGGCTGAATTCTTCACCAAACTGCCCGAAATCGACGAAGAGATCGAAGTTGTCACCTATGTTGCAGCCGAAGGTGATATCTCGACCGACTTGTTGTCGCCCGGCAATCAAGCGCACTCGCGCGCGGATCGGGAACTGCACGGCAAGTGCTTTATCTCGGACAAAGCGCAGCAAGAAGTTGAGGCGCTGAAACTGCAACACCCCGATAAGCGGGTGATGCTGATTGCAGAGAAAGGCACCATGGGTGTTGGGTCGTCTCGGATGTCGGGCGTCAACAACGTGGCCCTGTGGACGGGTAAGCAGGCGAGCCCCTACGTGCCTTTCGTCAACTTCGCGCCTGTTGTCGCGGGTACGAACGGCATTTCCCCGATCTTTCTGACCACCGTCGGTGTGACTGGTGGTATTGGTTTGGACCTGAAGAACTGGGTCAAGAAGGTCGATGAAGACGGGAATGCCATCCTGAACAATGACGGCAACCCGATCCTTGAAGAGCAGTATTCGGTCGCGACCGGTACCGTTCTGAAGATCAACACCAAAAGCCACAAACTGTTGAGCGAAGATGGCGATGAGCTGGTGGATGTGTCGGCCTCGTTCACTCCGCAAAAAGTCGAATTCATGAAAGCCGGTGGCTCTTACGCCATTGTCTTTGGCAAAAAACTGCAGACTTTGGCCGCCGAGACGCTGGGTGTCGAGGCCCCGCTGGTCTTTGCACCGTCCAAGGAAGTCAGCCATGAAGGTCAGGGCCTGACTGCGGTTGAGAAAATCTTTAACAAGAACGCAGTTGGGGCGACCCCAGGTAAGACCCTGCACGCTGGTTCGGACGTCCGTGTAAAGGTCAATATCGTGGGTTCGCAGGACACCACCGGCCTGATGACCATGCAGGAACTCGAAGCGATGGCCGCAACAGTTGTGGCGCCCAGTGTTGACGGTGCCTATCAGTCGGGCTGTCACACTGCGTCGGTCTGGGATGCCAAAGCTCAGGCCAACACGCCGCGTCTGATGAAGTTCATGAATGATTTCGGCCTTGTTACCGGTCGCGACCCGAAGGGCGTGTATCATTCGATGACCGACGTGATCCACAAGGTTCTGAACGACATCACTGTTGACGACTGGTCGGTGATCATCGGTGGGGACAGCCACACCCGTATGTCCAAAGGTGTGGCGTTCGGCGCGGACTCGGGCACCGTCGCTTTGGCGCTGGCGACCGGTGAAGCCTCGATGCCGATCCCCGAGTCAGTAAAAGTGACCTTCAAAGGCAAAATGGCGGACCATATGGACTTCCGCGACGTGGTACACGCCACACAGGCGCAGATGTTGGAACAACATGGCGACAATGTCTTCCAGGGCCGCGTGATCGAGGTTCATATCGGAACGCTGCTGGCGGATCAGGCCTTTACCTTCACTGACTGGACTGCCGAGATGAAGGCCAAAGCCTCGGTCTGTATTTCGGATAACGACACTCTGATCGGTTCTCTGGAACTGGCTAAATCGCGTATCCAGATCATGATCGACAAGGGTATGGAGCATGAGAGTGGCATGCTGCAGAAGTTGATCGCGATTGCGGATACCCGCATTGCCGAGATCAAGTCCGGAGAAAAACCCGCCCTGCGTCCCGACGACAACGCGAAGTATTCCGCCGAAGTGGTCGTGGATCTGGATCAGATCGTCGAGCCGATGATCGCGGACCCGGATGTCAACAACGCGGACGTGTCCAAGCGCTATACACATGACACGATCCGCCCGGTATCTTTCTACGGTGGTGACAAGAAAGTTGATCTGGGCTTCGTAGGATCTTGCATGGTGCATAAGGGTGACATGAAGATTGTTGCCCAGATGCTGCGAAACCTCGAAAAAGTGTCGGGGAAGGTAGAGTTCAAAGCCCCGCTGGTGGTGGCCGCCCCGACCTACAACATCATCGATGAGTTGAAGGAAGAAGGCGATTGGGACGTGCTCGAGAAGTATTCGGGCTTCGAATTCGACGACCTGTTCCCGAAAGAAAAGGCGCGCACCGAGTACGAAAACATCCTGTATCTTGAACGCCCGGGCTGTAACCTGTGCATGGGCAACCAAGAGAAAGCCGCTAAAGGCGATACGGTTCTGGCGACGTCTACACGCCTGTTCCAAGGTCGCGTTGTGGCCGATGCACCGGACAAGAAAGGCGAAAGCTTGCTGGCCTCGACCCCGGTCGTGGTGCTGTCGGCCATTCTGGGTCGTACGCCCAAGATCGACGAGTACAAAGCCGCGGTCGAAGGCATTGACCTGACCCGATTTGCGCCTCCGGTTGAAAAACTGGCCAACAGCCGCTCGGCTCATTTCTAAACACGGCGGGCCGGTCACCAAACTGGTGATCCGGCCCGTTTTTTCCCTGTCTAGTTAGACGATCAGCGCGCTTTGCGCGCAACAACCCATGTTGCGTGATACGTCAGACAGACCCCTTCCGGAGTCCGGTGCAGCCTTTCATAGTCATCGCTGAACTGTCTGAGCGTGGCTTTGGTCCATGGTTTTTGGGCCCGGCCATTTACTCCGGTTTTCCGAAGGTGCTGCAGGACATCTCTTGGAGTTGCGAAGAACACGCGCTCTAATGCTTCCCCGGTATTGATGACCTCCAAACACTCGGTGACGGCCGACGCCATATCCGAGTGATCCATCAGGCCAGGTGCGGCCGCAGACGAACCAATCTGTGCCAATTCGGTGTATTGGAATGGCCCGAACCCGGAAATGGCAAGCCATCCACCGGGCGACAATGCGTTGGCAGCCTGACGCAGAAATTCTGCGGGGTTCTGTAGCCATTGTATCATCGAGGCCGACGCGATTAGGTCAGGCTGCGTCGGCAAGCTGACTTTTGAAGCATCGCCGCACAGAAACTTGGCGCGATGACGGTTTGCGGTTTCTGCGGCGGCGGGGGTAAGGTCGTTAAGCGTTAAAGCGCCACAATCAAAGGTTTCAAGCAGGCGTCGAGTAAGGTGACCTGTGCCGCATCCAAGTTCGAGCGTTTTGTTGAATCGTTCAGGCGCGCCTGCCGCACCAAGGGCTGTCACCAAACGATCCGCGACTCGTGCCTGTTGGCTGGCCTCTCCGTGATAGGAATGAAAACTTCTGCTGAAACTGCGCTGCACCCGATCTGTGGCTTGAAACGTCATGAACACCACTCCGTCCAGTTTTGACCCTTACGAAAAGGGACATGTGGCGCATCCACGCCGCGGACCACGCTTGCCTGGTCCTTCCAGGCGGCTTCTTGTGCAGAGGTTGGAATGATCCGGTCGTGTTGCGGAATCCAGATGCGATCGAATGAAAGCGCGCGCGCTGGCCCCCGTGCGATAACTGCGTTCAACTCTGCACGGGCCTTGGGGACGTCGAGCTTGCGGGCGGGCACGTCCAATCCCGCGCGGCGGCAGAATTTGGAACAGCTCGCTTCGGTCAGGTTGTCGGCAGTTGCCCTAATCATCTCGGGTGCTATGCCCCAGCGCGGATCTGCTGGGTACAAAGTACCGCCAACAGCAACAAGCCTTGTCGGTCTGACATTAAAGTCGTTCACCCAATGGGCGGCCGAAACGACTCCGAAGGAAAATGAAACCAGTGTGACCCGATCATAGTCTGAGGTTTCATCCAGGGGGTCGTCCAGACGGATATAATCGTCAACAAACAGTTGATCATGTTCACTGGAAAGCTGTTGAAACGGGGCAGGGCCCAAAGCCCATCCCCCAAAGATCAGGATCAAGTCTGCCGTGCCAGAGCGTGCCAGCCATTGCTTTTTCATGAATGTCCTCGGGCCAAGGAAACCATGGTCTGTGTTACTCGGCTCAGTTCGTCCGAGGAAATTACGTAAGGCGGCATACAATAGACGTTACGTGCAAAGGGGCGAAGCCAAACGCCCGTTTCCGGAGCCAGCTGATGTGCGACCGAAGGGTCAACCGGCGATGTCATCTCGATAACACCGATCGCACCCAGCACGCGAACATCCGCAACACCGGGAAGGGTTCGCGCGGGGGCCAATTCTTGTGTCAGCTGATCCGTGATGGATTGAACTTCCCCCTGCCAATCCCGGGTCGAGATCTGATCGAGGCTGGCACAAGCCGCAGCACAAGCCAGCGGGTTTGCCATATAGGTCGGTCCATGCATCAGAACACCGGCTTCGCTTTGTCCGATACGATGTGCGACGTTCCGCGACGTGATCGTCGTTGCCAGCGTGATGTGCCCCCCGGTCAAGGCTTTCCCAAGACACAGGATGTCAGGGACTACCCCAGCGTGATCCATCGCAAACAGTTTTCCCGTGCGTCCGAACCCCGTAGCGATCTCGTCGAAGATGACCAAGACGTCATGCTCGCGGCACAACGCGTGCGCGCGCCGCAGCCATTCGGGGTGGTAGAAATACATTCCGCCTGCGCCTTGGACCACGGGTTCAAGGATAAGCCCGGCGATCTTGTCACCTTGTTCAGACAGTAATTCCTTTAACTCATTGAGGCCGTTGGTATCGTCGTCTTCGGACCAGTCTTCGTCGAACCGGATTTTCGGACGCGACAGAAAATGCTGAATTGACAGCGCGCCTCGGAACAGGCCGTGCATCCCGTTGACCGGGTCGCAAACGCTCATCGCTTTCCATGTGTCGCCGTGATATCCGCCGCGAATGGTGGCGAACTCGGTGCGTTTGGTGCGGTTTTGCGCCATCTGGTACTGCACCGCCATTTTGAGCGCGACCTCAATGGCAACCGATCCGCTGTCACTGTAGAAAATTCGGTCTAGCCCATCAGGCAGCAGATCGACCAGCTTCCGCCCCAGCTCGATCGCGGGGATATGCGTCAGCCCACCGAACATGACGTGGGGCATTTGATCTAGTTGCGCCTGCATCGCCGCGATCAGTGCCGGATGACGATGGCCGTGGATAGCGCACCACCACGAAGACATGGCATCGATCATTTTTGTCCCATCGTCGCGGGTCAGCCAGACGCCTTCTGCCTCTGTAATCAGATGCATTGGGCCGGGATTGGCGATGTTCGTGTATGGATGCCACAGGTGGTTGGCGTCAAACTCCAGCGGGGTCACAGTGCGCTCCGGATTGTGGCGGTGTCGATGGCTTCAAACGCGTCCGACAGTGTTTGGGGTGTCAATGATGGCAAATGCGGAAGCCGGCCCAGATGCCGGACCGAGCACATCTGGGCAATGGTCTGCTCGACAGGCGGTTCAGCTTCGCCCACGAATGCAACGCCGATCAAATTGCATCCTGCGTTCCGCAACGCCATCACGGACAGGCTGGTGTGATTGATCGTGCCAAGTGCTGTGCGGGCGACCAAAACAACCGGGGCTTTCCATTGCGCGAACAGATCCAAATAAAAATGTTCACGGTTCAGCGGTACCATCACGCCGCCTGCACCTTCGACGACCAAGGGGCCGTCGACTTGCGGCAGTGCCAACTGGTCGAGCGTGATTTCCACGCCCATATCTTCGGCCGACAAATGTGGAGAAGCGGGTAGGGATAGCCGGTATGCCTCGGGCAGAGTCTCAGCGCCAGACAAAGCGCGTATGGTTTCTGTGTCGGTCGCGTCTTCCAAGCCGGATTGAACAGGTTTCCAATACCGCGCGCCAAGTGCGGCGGTCAGGCCAGCTGCAAAAACTGTCTTGCCAACGCCGGTGTCAGTTCCTGTGACGATAATGGCGCTCATGCGGCTGCTTTCAACTGGTTGGACAAAATGTCGAAAAGGGCAGTGATATCTGCATCGCTGACATTGCCGGTGACGGAGATACGCAAGCGAGATGTCCCGCGTGGAACCGTCGGTGGGCGAATTCCGCGAACGTCGAACCCGTGGGCTTGCAGCTCGGACGCGATGCGCATTGTCAAAGCGTCATCGCCCAAGATAATCGGGATGATTTGGCTGTTTAGGCTGGCGTTGGGCAGGCCGATGCGCCGGGCGCAGGCATGCGCGAAATGCATTCTGGAGACGGCCGACTGGGTAAGAGTCGCCTCACATTGCAATCGTTCAAGCACAGCTTGCAGCAGCGCAGCATTCAGCGGAGAGGGCGCAGTCGCGAAAATAAAGGGTCGGGCACGGTTGATCAGCGTGTCAATCATCACCCGAGGGCCACAGATCAATCCGCCAGCAACCCCCAAACCCTTACCGCATGTATGTAGCGTGACAAGCTCTGCTTCCAAACCATGGGCCAGCCCACGTCCGTTCTGTCCAAATACTCCGGTCGCATGGGCTTCGTCGACAACCAGAATGGCATCGAACGCAACAGCGATATCAGCTAGCGCTGTCAGAGGTGCCAGATCACCTTGCATAGAATAGACGCTTTCTACGGCCATCCAGATTTGTCCGGTCCCGCCTTTCGCGCGCCACTCCTCAAGGATACGCCGGGCGTCCTCCACGTCATTATGTTTGAAAGCCCGAGCTTCAGCGCGGCCGAGGCGCATTCCTTCATGTGCACTGGCATGAACAAGCGCATCGTAAAGGATCAGATCTTCGGCTGCGGGCAGGGTCGAAAATATTGCCTGATTTGCCTGAAAGCCGCCGCCCATGACCAGAGCAGCCTCGGACTGGAAAAAGCGGGCCGCTGACTGCTCAAGCGCCTCATGTTCCGGGTGGTTGCCGCGTAACAGGCGTGACCCGCCCGACCCGACAGGCACTTCGCGGGCAAGTGCGTTGCGCGCCGCGTCGGCCAGAAACTCGGACCGGGCCAGCCCCAAGTAGTCATTGGAGGCAAAGTCTAAACCCTGCGCTGCGGTCAGGCTACGTCTGCGATGCCGTTCCGTAAGGGTCCCAAGCATCGCGTCAAGGCGATGATGTGCTTTCATTCAGCCGCTTCCCTGCTGCTTTGTCCTGCTACGGTCTCTGACTGCAGGCCGAGTTTTGCGAACAGGATTGCATCTGTATCCTCTTCGGGGTTTTCGGCCGTCAAAAGGGTCTCTCCTACAAAGATCGAGTTTGCACCCGCAAAGAAGCACATCGCCTGCAGTTCATCGCTCATGTCGCTGCGCCCGGCGGACAATCGGACATATGAGGTTGGCATCATGATTCGAGCTGTTGCAATCACACGTACGAAATCAATAGGGTCGATCGGTTTGGCATCGGCCAAGGGTGTGTCTTCTTGCGGCATCAACATGTTGATCGGGACCGAATCCGGAGCCGGATTCATATTTGCCAGAGTTACCAACATGTCGACGCGGTCCTGCGTTTCCTCGCCCATGCCGAGGATGCCGCCCGAACACACTTTGATCCCAGCTTCTTGCACGCGGTTCATCGTGTCGATCCGGTCCGAGAACGTGCGCGTTGTGATCACTTCGGGGTAATATCGTTCCGACGTGTCGATGTTGTGGTTGTAATAATCCAACCCGGCATCGCGAAGACGGATTACTTGATTGTCGTCCAGCATTCCCAACGTCATGCAGGTTTCCATTCCCAGTGACCGAACGCCTTCGACCATGGCAACCAGTGCATCCATGTCACGATCCTTGGGTTCGCGCCATGCTGCGCCCATGCAAAACCGCGTTGCGCCGCCGTCGCGGGCTTGTCGAGCTTGGGTCAGAACACGTTCGACCTCGATCAGTTTGGAGGCAGAAAGTTTTGATCCGTTCCGTGCGGACTGAGAACAATACGCGCAGTCCTCGGCACATCCACCTGTCTTGATCGACAAGAGCTTGGAGGTCTGCACCTTATTGGGATCAAAATGCGTGCGGTGAACGGATTGAGCACGAAACAACAAGTCCATAAGGGGCAGATCATGCAGGGTCTGAGCGTCTTCGCGGGTCCAGTTCGTCGTGGCAACAGTCATTTTATAGATAAAATCCCATCATCTTGAGGCTGATGTGGATGTTTATAGATAAAAATTTGTATAACAAGCCTCAACCCGAGCATTTGGCGAGTTTCCGACCATCTCGGGCAGGTTTGATCACGTAAACCCGGTATTGAACTCAGATAATTTCAATGGTGCCCTTCATATGGGGGTGGAAGGCGCAGAAATATCCAAGCTCCATACCCTCGGTTACAAGGATTTCTGCACTCTGACCTTTAGACAGCTCCTGCGTGTCCCAACTATGTGCGTCAGCCGTGGCCGTGTGTGGCGCGATATCCAGATTGGTCCATTTGATGCGATCTCCAACGTGGACCGTTGCCAGCGCGGGCTGAAACTCAAATCGGTGAATCCTGACCATATGTAGTAAAGATGCTCGGGATGCTTGCGCGGGCGGGTTAAAAGCGACTGCTGACGCAGCCGCTTGGGTCACAACCTGACGTGGCGATAGCAAGCGCTGCATCAATTCAGCGACTCTACCATCTTTTCGGCATGAACTTCATGGGCTTTGAAAATCTCTAAGCTTTGTTCAAACAAGGCCTTGACCTCTGCATTGTCGATGTTCGGGATCATGCTACCCTCTACCAGATCATTAACCGCCTGATGGTATGCAAGTTCATTTGCCGCATATGCCGCATCAAATTCTGCACCGCGTAACTGTGATAGCGTGTTGATGATCTCTTCTGCGTTAGCATTGAGAGTCTGGCTGAAGGCATTGTCCTGCGCCGTCGCGCCGAGTTTATTCAGCAACCCAAGCGCCGCTTCGTTTACGGCGGTGTGGTCGCGGATCATGGTATTGGCGAATTCATGGATGTCGGGGTTGTCCGAGAGCGCCAGCGCCAGATGAGCGTACCGTATGTCGATGACATCAGCAGTATAAGCGATATGCGCAAATTCCAGATCGTTCATGCCAGAAACGTCCTGAGCATAGGCTGGTACTGACAAAATCAAAGCGGTGGCGACGGCGGAGAAGAAGCGGTTCATCAAAGATACTCCATTGCGAATGGTTTGTATCTCCGAGTATCGACGTTCTCTTGTTATTCGATATTGCTCGGCGTCCGAATAACCTGACAGATCGTCTACGAACAGGAACTATCG
The DNA here is from genome assembly GCF_057221005.1 of Ruegeria sp. HKCCD7628. Classification (NCBI taxonomy): domain Bacteria; kingdom Pseudomonadati; phylum Pseudomonadota; class Alphaproteobacteria; order Rhodobacterales; family Roseobacteraceae; genus Ruegeria; species Ruegeria sp. HKCCD7628. Next base: position 6,356 of record NZ_JBWVBA010000014.1, on the reverse strand, counting down.
CGCGGTTGTGACCCGGACTTTATGTACTCGTGCGGTCAAGTCCGGGTCGGGTCCAGTGTTCGATAGACAAAGCCGCGGTCCTCCTGCGGTGATGCGTTTTGTAAAATCGCCTTGATCCGAGCGTGTTCTGGGGATTTTTGGCAAACTGGATCAGTCGCGGACGCGTCGCCTGCCAATGCCAGCGCTTGGCATCGGCACCCGCCAAAGTCCACCTCTTTGCGGTCGCAGCTTTTACATGGCTCAGGCATCCAGTCGGTGCCTCGGTACGCATTGAAGGCCGTGCTATCATACCAAATGTCACTCAGATGCCGATCCCTTACAGAGTCGAAATGCAGATGGCTCAGGGTTTGTGCGGCATGACAGGGCAGTACCGAACCATTCGGAGTTACGTTCAGCCCGGTTGACCCCCATCCACCCATGCACGCCTTGGGATAATCTGCATAGTAGTCAGGCGGGACAAAGTCGAATGCCAAAACGCCCTGCAGTTGCTGTGCGGCCTTCGCCACCGTTTTTTTCACAGCCAAGGTTTGTTCAAACGACGGCATCAGATTGTGTCGGTTTTTCAAGGCCCACCCGTGAAACTGCACACAGGCGACCTCTAGCCTGCGGGCACCGAGGTCGACAGCCATTTCGATCGTCCGATCCAGGTCGTCCAGGTTTTGGCTGTGCATCACGGCGTTCAGAGTCAGCGGAATGCCCCGATCGCGGATTTCGCGGGCGATTTTCATCTTGCGGTCGAACCCGCCGCGATAACCTCCGATCCGATCGGCAAGTGCCGCGTTGGTGCCTTGCAGCGATAACTGAATATGGTCCAGGCCCGCGTCCTCAAGCCGATCGAGCCGTTTGGGTGTCAATCCTACGCCGGACGTAATCAGGTTGGTGTACAAACCCAGTTGGGCTGCATGACTGGTCAGGTCCTCTAGATCGCGGCGCGAGGCTGGTTCGCCTCCAGACAGATGCAGTTGCAGAACGCCAAGGTCATACGCTTGCGAGAAGACATCTTTCCACGTGTCGGTGTCCAACTCGGTCTCTTTGCGTTCAAGTTCGACCGGATTGCTGCAATACGGGCAACTAAGGGGGCATCGATGGGTCAGCTCGGCCAGCAGTGCGATAGGCGGTGCGATACTCATGGCTTTACCATCACATACAGACGCCCGCGCACAGTTTGTAAAAACTGTTGAACGTCTTTCTCAATGGTCTCGGCCGGAGCCCCAAATGTAGCAGCCAAATCCGCGATGATATCGCCAAACCGGGCTTGCCCATCGACCCTCGACAGGATTGCGACGCCAATATCGTCCAGTTCAATCACTTTCTCTGGTGCCATCAGAACGGTGCGATCACGTACTGCGTCGCGTTGAATCCGCACGCCGCGCGGCAGATAAGGGCGGTCCGATGCAGAGAAAACCAGCGTCATTTCATGCCTTCCCCGGGTTGCCAGGCACCGGGCGGGATCAGGCCGGGTTCGACATAGGCAGACCACAGCGCGTCGAGCTGTGCCCACAACACGTTGGTTTTGAAAATAAGGGCGTCGCAGGCCATATCCTCTTTCTCAGATGTGTCGGCGTGATCCAAAACCCAATTTAGGCCAAAAGCCACATCTTTAGGTGCCTGCGACAGTCGTTTACGGAAGTAAGACAAACTGTCCGCATTGGCGAAGTCGTAGTGCTCGAGCAGACCTTCGATCCGTTTTTCATGAATTTTTGGGGCGAAAAGTTCTGTCAGTGAAGACGCTACAGCCTGAAGCATTGGCTTTTCGCGGACGTAATGCACATAAGCATCAACGGCGAATTGAGTTGCGGGCAGAACACCACGCCCCGAGGCGACGTAGTCGGGATCCAACCCGACTGCCTCGGCCAGTTTCAGCCACCGTCGGATGCCGCCGCCCTCTTTCACGTCCCCGTCGTGATCTTCGATCCGGGACCGCCATTCGCGGCGGATATCTGGGTCGGTACAACGCGACATGAAAGCAGCGTCTTTCATGGGGATCGCCGCCTGATATGCCCAACGATTGATCACCCATGCGCGTACCTGATCCGGGGAGCATTGACCGCTATGAAGCCGGTGGTGAAACGGATGTTTGTCGTGATACCGCTCGGCCCCGATCTGGCGCAGCCGTGCTTCGAGAGTTTCGCGGCTCATATCGTGATCTCCTGCCCGTCATAGGCAATGGTCCAGCCTGCAGATTCGACAAAGGCGCGCTCGGGCCCATCGGGCTGCAACATCGGGTTGGTGTTGTTGATGTGGATAAAGGTTTTGGCCGCGTCGATCCCGGCCAATTGCGCGACCGAACCGTCCGGGCCACTGACCGAGATATGCCCCATCCGCTGCCCTGTCTTCACCCCTGTTCCCGAGCGGATCATCTCATCATCGTCCCAAAGCGTGCCGTCAAAAAACAGCTGATCCGCGTCCGAGAGTTGATCCATCAGGGCAGGGGTCACTTGGGCGCAACCAGGAATATAATAGGCAATCTTGTCGCCTGCAGTCAGGCGAACGCCCACTGTTTGCTCTCCGATCAGATCGGTTTGAACGGTATCACCTTCCATGAAAAGCGGCACTTTACCGGGCACGGCGAACAAGCGCGCGCTGAGGCCTGGCTGCAGGGCGAATTCCTGATCAAGTGAAATCGGGGTCCGCAAAACCTTGTCGCGATTGACCGCATCAAAAATACGGTTCTGCGCTAGCACGTTCAGAATATCCCCTGTGGCGAACAACGAGAACGGGGTTTGTTCACGCAGGCTAAGCAACCCTGCAATGTGGTCGATATCTCCGTTTGTCAGCAATACCGAAGCCACAGGCGTATCGCGCAGTGTTCTGGGATGTAGTTTGGGGCAGTCCAGCATTTGTTGCCGGATGTCAGGTGAAGCGTTCAGTATGCTCCAACTTTCACCATCGGGCGAGACCGCTAAAGATGATTGGCCAGACGGCGGGATGACTCCCAAACGGGCATCCTCGCAGTTCCGGCACCCACAATTCCATTGCGGCAGTCCGCCGCCTGCAGAAGCCCCAAGAACCAGAAAATGCACCTCGGGCCTCCGCTGCGTTTACGTAATCAGAACAGGTCGCGCTCGTGCTCGCGGCCTTCATCCTCGGACGGAGAATACATGTTGATCTCCATGCCGCAATTTACTTCTTTCAGCTTCGGTGCGCTCCAGGTCATTGCTACCTCCCATAAATCACTGGCGTTGATGAGACCGTACATCTCGGGCCAGATTCAGAAAATGCTTCTTTGGTCGTACGGTTCGAGCGGTAGTTTTGAACCCATTTCGGCCGAGGTCAACAGGCTTTAGGTCGTAGATTGCCAGCTTAGGACTTTTGTCGAATGTCGTCGGGTAAGACGGGCTTATAGTCTTGCGGCCATGCGCGCGGTTATAGCAATGATCCTGCTGATGCTCGGCAGCCTGATGGCTGCGGCCGAGCCGCTGCCGCGCGAACGCATCGAGACATTTATCCGCGCCCCGTTTTCTCTGGGGGAGCGCCTCAACGAAAACGGGGTTTATTCGCTGTTGAACTCAGGCGGAATCGAGGCGGGTTATGTGTTTGAAACCGAACCCTTAGCGCCTTTGCCGGGGTTCTCCGGTGCCCCGATCAACGTGCTGGTTGTCTTGGATCTTGAAGGACGGTTCATGGACGTCCAGCTGATTGAACATAACGAACCCATATTTGTGTCTGGTTTGGGCCAGGCACCGTTCCACAAGTTCTTTGAGCAATATGGAGGGCTGTCCATATCGGACTCGATCGTTGTTGGTACGCCGTACGGCGATGCTGCGTCTGGTTCACAGCTAGTTTATCTGGATGGCGTAACGAAGGCCACGGCCAGTGTCCGTATAGCGCATGAATCCGTCATGGGGGCGGCGCTGGCCGTTGCGCGCGAAAAGATGCAAGGGTTGGCAACCGCGCCACCCGCTTTTCCGAACCCAGACTATGACGAGACCCTCAGCTGGGAGGAGCTGGTCGCTAAGGGGATCGCAACCAACAAGATCATAAAGAATTCAGATGTCGACGCCCTTTTCGAGGGGACATTGTGGGAAGATGACGATCCCGAGGCACAGGATTATCCGGACGAGGCTTATCTGGATTTGTGGGTGGTCGATCTGGGGCCCAAATCCATTGCGCGCGCGGCATTGTCCCAAGACAGTTTCGACGAGCTGCAGGGTTTTCTGGAGATTTCCGACAATGATGAACCAATCCTTCTGATCGAAACTGCACGTCATGGGCTGGTCAGCGAAAAGTTCGTGCGAAACACAGCACCCGATTGGATTTCTGCAGAGCAAGACGGGTTACCGGTCGCATTGCGCGACGCCGATCTGCTTGTCGAATTGGCCGATGGAATGCCAGACGGCGTCGCAATGATCCTGCGCACCGACCGTCGTTTGGGTTTTGATCCTTCACGCGAGTGGGTACTGAAGGTTCTTGCCGTTCGCGAACACGGCATGTTCCAGCCCGAGACGGGGTCGGTGACACTGGAAGTGAGACATGTGACGCCCGATCGGTTCTTTGAGCGTCCGGTCCAGATCACGCCCGCCCCACCATGGTTAGAGGCCCTGCGAAATCGTCAGACAGACATGATCATTTTGTCTGCATTGCTTGCCGGTCTAGTGCTGACGCTCGGTTTGCGGATGAATTCTCTTGCTGCGCAACCGCTGTTCACACCGTATAGGCTCGTTATTCTCGCGGTCATCGTGGGATTCATTGGTTGGTGGGGACAGGGACAACTGTCCATTGTCACCGTGTTGGGTGTTATCCGAACAGCTATTGACGGGGGCAGCTATGGGTTTTTGCTGTACGACCCGTTTTCGCTTTTGATCTGGGCGGTTTCGATTGCCGGGTTAATCGCTTGGGGCAGGGGCTTGTTCTGCGGGTGGCTCTGCCCGTTCGGCGCGCTTCAAGAGTTTGCACATCATCTGGGAAAAGCGCTCCGCTTTCCCCAGATCGAGCCATCGCGGGCGTGGGACCAACGGTTGAAATGGCTGAAATATGTGATTCTTGGTGGCTTGATTGGCGTCCTGTTTCTGGCCCCAGACGAAGTTGACAAAGTGGCTGAGGTTGAACCTTTCAAAACCGCCATCACTACTTTCTTTATCCGCGAGTGGTACTATGCCGCATATGCCATTTTTTGGCTTATTCTGGGCATGGTAATGTTCAAAGGGTTTTGCCGCTATGTTTGTCCGTTGGGGGCGGTCATGGCGATCGGAGGCCTTCTTCGTGGCCGCGATTGGATCGAAAGACGAGCTGAATGCGGGTCACCGTGTCAACTGTGCAAGGTCAAGTGCAAGTACGGGGCTATTAAGCAGACTGGGGAAATTCAATATAATGAGTGTTTCCAATGTCTTGATTGCGTTGCCATCCATGATGACCGAAACCAATGTGTCCCATTGATTCTAGCTGCACGCCGTCTATCCAGAAGGGTTGCTGCAGAATGATGAACCGCCGACGATTCCTGGCCGTATCAGCGGCGGCTCTTGGGGCTCCCGCTACGGCTCAGCCGACTCAGTGGCGTGGTCACGCTATGGGTGCCGAAGTCAGCCTGACCTTCGATGCCAATCCTGAGGCAGCCGCGTCTGCGATCACTAAAGTGCAGGCTCTCCTGGATCGGGCCGAGTCTCTGTTCAGTCTGTATCGGCCGGACTCTGATTTGGTTCGCCTGAACCAAACCGGGATATTAGTGAACCCAGCGCCGGAAATGTTGGAGTTGTTAAGTATTTGTGATTGGGCACATGGCCGGACGGGGGGGCAATTTGACCCTACGGTGCAACCGCTTTGGCTGGCGGCCACCAACAGTCGCAATCTTGACGCTGCCCGAGAATTAATCGGTTGGGATAGGGTCCGGATCTCTGAAGACAGAATTATTCTGGGGCAGGGTCAGCAACTTACATTGAACGGCATCGCTCAGGGTTTTGTCACTGACCTTGTGGCCAACACATTGCGGAACGCAGGCTGGACCAATGTGCTGGTAAATATCGGTGAGTATTACGCCGCTGGCCGAATCTGGAGGTTGGGAGTTTCAGACCCGGTGCATGGCATTGTTCAAACCGTCAGGCTTCGGGATCGGGCCATCGCAACTTCCAGCCCCTCTGTGCTTCGTTTGAGCCCTGTTCATCTCCATATCCTGAATGCAAAAAACGAACGACCTGCACTATGGTCGACTGTCAGCGTGGAAGCCGCAAACGCTGCAATGGCCGACGCGCTCTCCACAGCGTTGTGCCATGTCCCAGCTAGTGAAATTGCAGAGATACTATCGCTTTCAAAGGGCAATCCCAAAGCCATTTGCACCCATGAAAGCGGCGAAGTATCGGTATTTTATTCCTAAAGTCAGCCCTGTTTTTTGCTTCAGGGCTGACGTTTGATTTAGCTACAGG
>NZ_JBWVBA010000013.1:0-110753 GCF_057221005.1 Ruegeria sp. HKCCD7628 | reverse complement strand
CCGGCGACAAGATGGAGCTGGGGATCGAGGGACTGGGCGTGCAGCGGCAGGATGTAAAGGCCAGCGCATGACCCGCATCACCGGCATCCGAACCGAAGACTTGCGCTTTCCGACCTCGGACAGTCTGGACGGATCGGATGCGATGAATCCCGATCCCGACTATTCCGCCGCGTATGTGGTGCTGGAAACGGATGGTGCGCATGAGGGCCACGGCCTCACGTTCACCATTGGGCGCGGCAATGAGATCTGCGTGGCCGCGATAAAAGCGCTTGGCGCGTTGGTCAAGGGTTTGGAATTGGATTGGATCACCGAAGATATGGGCCGCTTCTGGCGTCATATCACCGGGGACAGTCAGCTGCGCTGGATCGGGCCGGACAAGGGTGCGATCCATCTGGCGACTGGCGCGGTGGTGAATGCCGCGTGGGATTTGTGGGCCAAAGAGGCGGGGAAACCCGTCTGGCAGCTGGTGGGCGACATGTCCCCCGAAGAGATCGTGCGCCTGATCGATTTTCGCTATCTGACCGATGCGATCACCTCGGACGAAGCGCTGGCCATGCTGCGCGCTGCCGCGCCGGGCAAGGCCGACCGCATCGCCAAGTTGAAAGCTGAAGGCTATCCCTGCTACACGACTTCGGCTGGTTGGCTGGGCTATCCTGACGACAAGCTGCGCCGCCTGTGTCAGGAGGCCAAGGACGCAGGTTTTACTCACACCAAATTCAAGGTGGGCCGCGACCTTGACGACGATATCCGCCGCCTGACCATCGCGCGAGAGGTTCTGGGCGAAGACATGAACATCATGATCGATGCCAATCAGGTATGGGAAGTGGATCAGGCCATCGACTGGGTCAAGGCCCTGTCCTTTGCGCGCCCGTACTTCATCGAAGAACCCACCAGCCCCGATGATGTATCTGGCCACAAGGCGATCCGCGAAGGGGTCGCGCCGGTCAAGGTGGCGACGGGCGAGATGTGCCAGAACCGCATCATCTTCAAACAGTTCATCAAGGAAGGCGCGATCGACATTGTTCAGATCGACAGCTGCCGGATGGGCGGGCTGAACGAGGTTCTGGCCGTCATGCTGATGGCCGCGAAATACAACTTGCCCGTCTGGCCCCATGCCGGGGGCGTGGGTCTGTGTGAATACGTCCAGCATATGTCCATGATCGACTACATCGCGATCTCGGGTGAGAAAGACAGCAAGCGGATCGAATATGTCGATCACCTGCACGAGCATTTCGTCGATCCCTGTGTGGTGAGGAACGGGGCCTATATGGCGCCGGAAAAGCCAGGGTTCTCGATCGAAATAAAACCCGAAACCATCGAAGACTTCCGCTTTTCAGAGGAACTGGCGGCGGAATGAAACAACCGCCTGACCGGGCTGAAGAAACCGGCGGGCATCTTAAATCAACCTGGAGGAACTACCCTAAATGTTTAACTTTGGAAAAACGGCCTTTGGGGCCGCCTGTATTTTTGCGCTTTGCGCAACGGCTGGCCTGGCACAAGAGACCCTGCGGTTTGGCCACGTCTATGAGGCTTCGACGCCTTATCACGCAGCAGCTGTACGTGCGGCCGAGCTGTTGGAAGAAAAGACCGACGGGCGCTACAAGATGGAGGTCTTCCCGGCTTCGCAATTGGGCAAAGAGGCCGCGCTGAACGAGGCGCTGTCGCTGGGTACGGTTGACGCGATCTATACCGGCGTGGCTTTTCTGGGTCAGTCCTATGGCCCGATCAGCATCTCGGACTATCCGTTCACAATGCGGTCCTATGATCACTGGCGAGCCTATGTGAACTCGGATCTGTTCAATGAAATGGCAGCAGAATACAAGAACATTTCGGGCAATACCGTCGCGGCAATGACCTATTACGGCGCGCGTCACGTGACCTCGAACAAGCCGATCCTGGCGCCCGCAGATATGGACGGGCTGAAAATCCGTACCCCGAACGCGCCTGCCTATCAGATGTTCCCCAAGGCCACCGGCGCAAACCCGACACCCATGGCCTTTGCCGAAGTTTATCTGGCCCTACAGCAAGGTGTTGTAGACGCACAGGAAAACCCGCTGCCCACCATCCAGTTCAAAAAGTTCTACGAGGTGCAGTCGAACATCAACCTGACCGGACATATCACCAACTCGCTTGCGGTTGTGGTGTCACCTGTGACGCTGGGCAAGATGGGCGATGACGGGCAGGCGCTGCTTGACGCATTGGCCGAAGCGGCCTCGAGCACATCGGATGAAATTGTTCAGTCAGAGGCTGAACTGGCTGATTGGTTCCGTGAACAGGGTGTTACCGTGAACGAGGTGGATCGCGCACCTTTCATGGCCGCCGTCGCGCCGCTGTTGACGGGCAATGACGTGCCTTGGGATGCTGAGACGTTCGAACGTCTTCAGGCAATCCAGGACTAATCTAGACTGTGCCCGGCCTCGCGCCGGGCGCATTCTGACCGCACAAGGTGGCCCCGAATGACCCAGACCGAAACCCCGCCCGAGATCGACTTTGACGCACTGGCCGCCGAAGACGACGCTCATTTCCAGAATTTCCGCATCACAATCGGAGACTACGGTCTACTGGCCCTGTTCGGGTTGCTGTTTGGCGTGGTCTTTTTGCAGTTTTTCACGCGCTATGTGCTGAACGATTCAGTCGCGTGGACGGAAGAGGCCGCGCGATATCTGCTGATCCTTCTGGGCTTTGCCGGGGCGATCCGGTGTCAGGTTGTCGGCAGCCACATCGTTTTGGAATTTGTCGACAAATACTATGGGTTCCGCCTGCGTTGGGTCCATATCTTTGCGCTGGCGGCAACCTTCGTTTTGTTTGCCGTGATCATGTGGTCCGCGTGGGAGCTGATCCAGAGGACATCGTTCCAGCAAATGGTCTCATTGCCTTTCCCGAAATACTACCTGCACGCATGCGTCATGGCCTTAGCCGGGGCAAACCTGTGCGTCGTCGGTTGGCAGATTGTCTCGCGTTTGAAGCAGATTGCAAAAGGTGAAGACAAATGGGTCTGACTATTCTGTTCGTATCGCTGTTCGGCCTGATGCTGCTGCGGGTGCCGATCGCTTTCTCGCTCGCGCTGTCCTCGTTTGCTTACATTCTGTATTCTGGCCTGCCACCGGTTCTGTTGATGCATAACATGGTCAATGGCATGGACAGCTTCCCGCTGCTTGCCATTCCTTTCTTTATCCTCGCGGGCGCATTGATGAACTCGGCCGGGATCACCGCGCGGATCTTCGGATTTGCGCGCGCCATCGTCGGCTGGATGCATGGCGGTCTGGGCCACGTGAATGTGGGCGCCAGCATCATCTTTGCGGGCATGTCTGGCGCTGCCGTGGCCGACGCTGGCGGACTGGGTGCGATCGAGATCAAGGCCATGCGTGAGGCAGGCTATGATGACGATTTCAGCGTCGGGGTCACTGCCGCTTCGTCGACTATCGGGCCGATCATCCCGCCGTCCTTGCCGCTGGTGATCTTTGGCGTCATGGCGTCGGTGTCGATTGGCAAGCTGTTTGTGGCCGGGATTGTTCCAGGGTTGTTGATGGCAGCGGCGTTATCGGCGATGATCTGGTGGATGTCACGCACACGCAACTACCCGCGTGATGTCAGCTTTAGCCCCTCGGTCATCGCCACCCGGTTTCGGGCCGCGTTCCTTCCGCTGATGACCCCGGTCATCATTGTGGGCGGCATCGTCTCGGGGGCGTTCACTCCGACAGAGGCCGCTATCGGGGCTGCCGCCTATGCGCTGTTTCTGGGCACCATCGTCTATCGCACCCTGACTCCGCGCAAGCTGGCGGTGATCTCGCTGGAAACCATTGAGACGACGGCTGCGATCATGATGATCGTTGGCGCGGCCTCGGTGTTCGCATGGATCCTGACCGCCAATCAGGTCGCCACGCATTTCGCAGAATTTGTGCTGTCATTTACCGACAGCAAGGCCGTTGTGCTGCTGTTGATCATGGCGGTTGTGCTGGTCGTGGGCCTGTTCATGGAGACCATCGCGGCGATTTCGATCCTCGTGCCGGTGCTGATGCCGGTGGCGGCACAGTTCGGGATTGATCCGGTGCATCTGGGCATCATCGTAATCTTGAACCTGATGCTGGGTCTGCTGACCCCGCCGGTGGGCATGGTGTTGTTCGTGCTGTCGCGCGTCTCGAAGGTGCCATTCGAACAATGCGTCCGCGCCACGTTACCGTTTCTGGTGCCGTTGTTGGCGGTCTTGCTGTTACTGACCTTCGTACCTTCGCTGGTTCTGTGGTTACCGAACCTTTTGTACGGCTCGTAAGGAGCGTTCAGGCGTTTGAGCAAGTTTCGAGCCGGTCATTGATTGCCGGCTCGAACTTTACTTGGACCGCCTTGGCATCGCATTGCCGCCTTTTGCCGCTGCAGCGCGCGCGCGATTTTTCTTGCTGCTCGGTTTGCCCTTTGGTGGTGGCGGGCCTTTTGGGCGACGCGGAGGTTTGGCCGCCTGATCGCCAGCCTTGCCAGAGTCGCGCTTGGGTTTAGCGTCGGTTTTCGGCGTGTCAGGGGACTTTCGCTCGGGCTTCTTCCACGCCTTGGCTGGTTTAGGCTCGACACTGCGCGGGGGCTTTTTGCCGGTTTTGGCAAATTCCTTCTTGCTCTTTTCGCCTCGCTTGAAGCTGGGTTTGCCTGCTGCCTGGAAATCGGGGGCGGCGTCCAGTTGAACGATTGCCTTTGTACTCTCAATCGTCATCTCGGGACCGATGGCCTCCAGAAAACCGGCAACGCTGCTTTCGCGGATTTCGATATATGTCTCGGTCTCAGCGATGCGGATCGCTCCGACGTCCGATTTGGTAATGTTGCCCGCTTTGCAGATCATCGGCAGCAGGTATCTTGGAGACGCGTTTTCGTTGCGTCCCTCGGACACTGCAAACCAGACGCTCGGGCCGAACGGAACACTTGGTTTGGGTCCAGGTTCTTTGACTTCGTTTAGTTCCTCGGGCGCAGAATGTTGTCGCGCGTATTGACGGACATAAGCCGCGGCAAGTTGTTCTGGTGAGAACTTCGACAGCAATTCATCCACGGAGTTACGTTCAGAGTCGGAGATGTCCAATTGCCAGTCATCTGAGTTGAACATTCTCTGCAGGTCTTGTGCATTCACCTCTTCGGCGGAGGGTGCGGCGCCCCATTCAGCCGTCAGCTTGGCGAATTTGAGCAGACGCTGAGCCTTTTTAAATGAAGCCGGGGGCACGATCAGTGCGCTGACGCCTTTGCGGCCCGCGCGCCCGGTCCGGCCAGAGCGATGCAATAGGGTTTCATGACTGTTTGGCAGTTCAGCATGGATCACCAGATCCAAGTTCGGCAGATCAATCCCGCGCGCGGCAACATCTGTGGCGACACAAACACGGGCGCGTCCGTCCCGCATGGCTTGCAGGGCATTGGACCGCTCACTCTGTGTCAACTCGCCTGACAGCGCGACTACGGGGAATCCGCGGTTCGACAATCTGGCGGTCAGACGGCTGACCATGGCACGCGTGTTGCAAAAGACGATTGCGTTGGGGGCTTCGTGATACCGCAGCACGTTAATGATGGCGTTTTCGCCGTCGCGTGGGGCGACGCTCATGGCTTTGTATTCGATATCGGCGTGTTGTGTACGCTCGCTGACGGTGCTGACACGCTGAGCGTCTTGTTGGTATCGTGTTGCCAGGCTAACGATGGCGCGCGGCACGGTCGCGGAGAACAAAAGGGTCTGACGGTCGATTGGGGTTTGCTCGAGAATGAACTCCAGATCTTCACGGAACCCGAGGTCCAGCATCTCGTCGGCTTCGTCCAGAACTACGGCGCGGACGTTCGTTAGATCTATCGAGCCGCGCATGATGTGGTCCCGCAAGCGCCCCGGTGTCGCCACAACGATATGCGCGCCTCGAGACAGGGCCCGGCGTTCATCCCGCATATCCATGCCGCCAACGCAGGATGTGATGTAGGCACCGGCATCTGCGTAAAGCCACCCCAGCTCTCGCTTAACCTGCATTGCAAGTTCTCGGGTCGGTGCGATGACCAATGCCAGGGGCGTATCCGCTGTGTCAAACGCCTGTGCATCGCCCAGAATGGTTGGGGCAATCGCCAAACCGAATCCGATGGTTTTACCCGATCCGGTCTGTGCCGATACCAACATATCCCGCATCTGCAGTTCGGGCGCGGTGACGGCCTGTTGGACGGGGGTCAGAGTGTCGTATCCCTTGCGCTTCAGCGCAGTTTCGAGCGTTTGTTTCATGGTTCAGCTTTCCTGGGTGATGCTGTCACCCTCAGAGCGTCCAACACACGGATCATAATCGAAGCGCTGCTCATACCGACAGAAGCTGAGGATGTATAGAGCGGAAAACGTGCGGCCCGACCGCTTGCGAACCTCGGAGCCTGTTTGCGCAACAGGTGGGTTTTCGCAGTCACAGAAGGTTGGTTACCCTTCAAAGTGATTGGCAAGAACCTGTTTCTTCAAGGCCGCACTGCAAAAGATTTAAGGCCGAAAGCGACTAGTCAAAAGCGGTTCTCAATTCCCCTGTGCGTCAGCTCGGACCAATCTTAAAACAGTTTCAATGTTGAAGGCCAAACGTTCGTCCAGCGCCTTTTCTTCCATAAGATCGCGCCCGAACAGAAACGAGCCCGTATGCCGGTTTGTCAGGTAATAATAGCCGATCGCGGCGATCGTGATATTCAACTGAGCAGCGTCGATGCCGCTTCTGAATTCACCTGTAGCCTGTCCCTTGACCAGGATTTCGTCCACCATTCCAACCAGACCGCGCATAGTTTCTGGCAGGTTATCAAGCGACTTTATGTGTCGCGCGCCATGCAGGTTTTCGCTGTTAACCAGTGTAATAAATTCAGGATTATCAAGATAATACTGCCAAGTGAACCGCACCAGGGTTTCCAGTGCATCAGTCGGGGACAAATCTTCGAGGTTCAATTCCCGCTCGGCCTTGCGGATATCCAGATAGGCTTCCTCCAGTACGGTTCGAAACAGGTCTTCCTTACTGCCAAAGTAGTGGTACAGCATGCGTTTGTTGGCTTCGGCCAGTTCAGCGATTTCATCAACGCGTGCGCCACCCAGACCCCGTTTGGCAAACTCACTCTTTGCGGCCATTAGGATTCTGGACTTGGTCGCCTCGGCGTCTCTTTTCTTTTTTGTTTTCGGTATTTCGGCCACGGCTAAACCCTTCTGATGAACCTTTCTATTACTCTGATGAGCCGCAGAGGTGTAGCCACATCTGTTTTGAATGAGCGATTGCCCCCTGTTTTCCATCATTCTTAACGCTTGACACATCATTTCGTAAAGAAGTAACTAGTTAGTGCATTAAAGGCGTGCATAGCCGCGATCAATGCCGCGCGTCCGAACCGGGTCATCAATCGCGGACCCAAGGTGCAGATCGTAATGGGAGGAAAATATGTCGTTCATCAAAAACTATATCGCGCAGGAGACGATAACCCGTCGTAACCTGTTGCTGGCATCAGCGTATGGTGTTGGCGGTGCAGCAATCTCTAGCATGTTGGGTGGAATGGCGCGTGCTGCCATCACGGACCCAACTGTTGCTTGGTCTTATCGCAATCGCACGAACCCATATTGGAATGAGATCGTGTCCGGCGGCGAGGCTTTTGTCGAAAGTCTGGGTAAACCCAAGGATTTCCTGACGCACCTGATCAACGAAGGCTCATCTGAGAAATCGCTGGCGGATGTAAAAGCGCTTTTGTCCAAGACAAATGGCGAACTCGCGTTGGCCATCGACACCAACGATGCTCCGAATGCGCGTCCGGTTGTGGAATCCTGTGTCGAAGCAGGGGCCTATGTTTCGACCCTGTGGAACAAGACCGACGACCTGCACCCCTGGGATTTCGGCGACAACTATGTCAGCCACATGAGCTGGTCCGACGAAGGCCCAGCCGAGCAAACCGCGCGCATTCTATTGGATGCCATGGGCGGTTCCGGTGGCGTTGTTCATCTGGGCGGTATCGCCTCGAATAACCCAGCGATCGAGCGGCTGGCCGGTCTGAAGAACGCGTTGAAAGACTACCCGAATGCCGAGTTGCTGGCGGCAGAGCCCGCCGACTGGGATACGCAGAAAGCCAATCAGGTCATGAGCGCGTTCCTCACCCGGTATGGGGATGACATCAAGGGTGTTCACTGCGCCAATGACACCATTGCTTACGGCGTGCTAGAGGCCCTGCGCGCGGAAGGAATCGAAGATATGCCCATCGTATCATATGATGGTAACCCGCAGGCGGTTGAGCTGGTGGGCGAGGGCAAGATCCTGGCCACCGTCTTCACCAACCCGCACTGGGGTGGCGGTATCACGGCGGCATTGGCGTATTACGCGGCCACGGGTCACTTCAAGCCCTCTGACGAACCAAACGAACACCGCGAATTCTATGGCCCGACCATCATGGTCCGCCCAGAAGACGCCCAAGCGTTCAAGGCCGAGTATCTGGACAGTGTCCCGACCTATGATTGGAAAGATTTCTGGTCCACGTCGAACGGCCAAATTCAATACAAATAATGTGATTGCGAGCCGGCCTCAGAGCCGGCTCGTACATTCGGGTCCGACTTGATCGACCACCACCAGTTCACTCAGTGGGAGGAAGCACGTGAGCAATGTGCTGACACGGGATGTTCTGATCAAATGGGCGCCCCTGATCGTCCTTTTGGTTTTGGTCCTGTTCTTTACGGCGATGGAGCCGCGCTTTTTTTCACTGCGCAACTTTGCGCGGATCGGAATTTCTTCGGCGCCGGCGCTGATGGTTGCTATTGGCGTGACATTCATCATCATAATGGGATCGATCGACTTGTCGATGGAGGGCACGGTTTCGGTTTGTGCCGTGGTGTTTGCTTTTGCTTTCATTGCTTTGGGTGGCACGTTGGCGTCCTGGGCGTGGCTTGCCATCCCTCTGGCCTTGCTTGTCGGCGGGGCAATCGGGTTAGTGAACGGGCTTGTGCATGTCTTGCTGAAGATACCGTCGTTTATGGCGTCTCTGGCAATGGGTTTCGTCGGCACTGGTTTCGCGCTGCTGCTGACAGGGGGCGACCGCATCCGAGTGGAGGACGACCTGTTCCGTTCGCTGCTGACCGAGCGTTGGTTCGGATTTCCCATCATGTGCTATGTCGCACTTCTGTTTCTACTGATCGCTTGGTTCATCCAGTCTCGTACGACACTGGGCCGTAACTTCTATGCTGTTGGCGGGGGCGAGGAACTGGCTCATGCTTCAGGTCTAAACGTCAACCGCGTGCGGATCATGGGGTTTGCACTGGCCGGTGTCTTTTATGCGGTCGGCGCGTTGTTGGCCGTGGGGCGGATCGGTATTGCCGAGACAGCGACAGGGTCGAATTTCATGTTCGTGTCGATCACCTCGGTTGTGGTGGGTGGTACTGCTCTGTGGGGCGGGATCGGCGGTGTCTGGAATACGCTGATCGGTGTGTTGATCGTGAATGTCATTAACAACGGCATGGTTGTGATCGGATTGCCCGGCTACGTGCAAGACGGTGTTCTGGGCATATTGGTCATCGCCGCGGTGGTTCTATCGACCGACCGCAAATCCGTAACCTTCGTGAAATAGGGGCGGGCAGATGTACGAACTGATCAATGTCGACAAGAAATTCCCCGGCGTCCACGCTCTGAAATCCGTGGACTTCAAGATCGGGCGCGGCGAGATCGTGGGCCTCGTTGGCGAAAACGGTGCGGGCAAATCCACCCTGATGAAGGTCATCTATGGGGCATACCAACCCGACGGCGGCGACATCACCATCGACGGCACTAAGGTTCGGTTCCAGAACCCGCGTCAGGCGATGGATCACGGTATCGGCATGGTGTTTCAGGAACAATCGCTGATAACCAACCTGACCGTGATGGAGAACATCTTTCTGGGGTTCGAGCAGCAATTCGTGAGCTACGGCGTTATCAACTGGAAAGCCATGGCCGAGGCCGCGCGCAAGCAACTGTCTAAGGTCAAACTGGACATCGATCCGGCGATGACAACGTCGAAACTATCCTTTGCGCAGCGCCAGCTGGTGGAACTGGCCAAGGTGCTGACCCTTGAAGAACGGATCGACGGCGATCTGGTCATCCTGCTGGATGAACCAACCTCAGTTTTGGCAAAGGAAGAGGTCGAGTTGTTGTTTTCGCTTGTGCGTGAGCTGACAAAACGGGCGTCGTTCATCTTTGTCAGCCACCGAATGGACGAGGTTCTGGACCTGTCCGACCGTATCTATGTGATGAAAGACGGCGAAGTTGTAGACGTCGTCGCCCACGACGATGCGAATGTTGATGCGATCCAACACAAGATGGTCGGGCGCGATGTCGACAAGGAATATTACCGCGAGCAGAAGCAAAAACCTTATCAGGTTGAGGCACAGCCGCTGGTTGCCTTCCAGAACGTGACTGCAACGGGAAAGTACTCGGACATTTCATTCGATCTGCGCCCCGGCGAGGTTTTGTGTCTGGTCGGTACCGAAGGCTCGGGACGCGAGGCGATCTTGCGCACGATCTTTGGGCTCGAAACTCCATCTACCGGTGCCGTAAGCATCAAGGGCGTTCCCGTCAGCAAATTCAACGCGCAAGTCGGGGTCGCCAACGGCGTTGGTTACATCCCTCGCGAACGCAAGGTTGAAGGGATCGTCGCAGGCATGAGCGTTTACGAAAACATGACGCTCAGCCAGATGGGAAACTATGCCAATTCGGGCGTGTTGCGGATTGGTGAGGAAAAAAAACTGGCTCGACAATGGATCGATCGTTTGGCGATCAAGACACCAGATGTCTACAAGGATTGTGGCGGGTTGTCGGGCGGCAAC
Organism: Ruegeria sp. HKCCD7628; assembly: GCF_057221005.1. Taxonomy (NCBI): domain Bacteria; kingdom Pseudomonadati; phylum Pseudomonadota; class Alphaproteobacteria; order Rhodobacterales; family Roseobacteraceae; genus Ruegeria; species Ruegeria sp. HKCCD7628. The sequence goes on along the minus strand of NZ_JBWVBA010000013.1, from coordinate 99,976 downwards.
CAGCAAAAGGTTGTGCTGGCCAAATGGCGCTCGGCCGGGTCCGATATCATCCTGCTGGATCACCCGACGCGCGGTCTGGATATCGGCGCCAAAGAAGATGTCTATGACATGGTACGCGAGATGTCGGATGACGGCGTCGGCATCATTCTGGTCGCTGACACTTTGGAAGAGGCCATTGGCCTCAGCCACACGATTATCGTCCTGAAGGACGGTATCGCCCAGAAACGTTTCGATTGCAGCCCAGGGGACAAACCGTCGCTGTATGACCTTGTCCATCACATGATCTGAGGGCGAACACATGAGTTTTGAACGCATCAAACCGCATTTGCCCTGGATCACTCTGTTGGTTCTGGTTCTGGTCGTCGGGGCTGCAGATTCCAACTTTTTGCGCCCTTCCAACTTGATTTCGATGGCGGCGGATATCGTGCCGCTGTTCATCATGGCGCTTGGCATGACGTTCGCAATCTATATCGGCGGGATAGATTTGTCTGCGCAGTCGGTTGCCAACATGACCACAGTCGTGGCCACGATTGCCCTGCCAACCTTTGGCATTGGTGCTGCGTTGATCTGCATTCTAGCCGGTGTTGTGCTGGGCGGGGTTTCGGGCTTTGTCACGACGCGCTTGTTTGTGCCGTCCTTTATCTCGACCCTTGCGGTTGGCGGCATCGCCTTTTCCGCCGCACAATACATGTCAGGGCAGCGCGCGCTGTTCATGGACGCCACACTTCGGGATTCGACCTTTGGTTGGATGACCGGATCGCTGGCGGGCATCCCCAGCGAATTGTTCATCGCCGCCGCGTTGGTTCTGGGTGCATGGTTCCTGCAATCACGCACCACCTTTGGCCGTGCGCTCAAGGCTGTGGGGGCGGGGGAACCTGCCGCCGTGGCCTCGGGCCTGAATGTCAATCGCATCAAGATCATGGCGTTCGCTCTGTCCGGTGGACTGGCGGCGATTGCGGGCTTGCTGTTTGCAGTGAAATTGTCCGGAGGCTCTCCCACTCTGGCAAACGGGTTCCTGCTGCCTGCGATCGTCGCGGTTTTGGTGGGTGGGACACCGCTGACCGGTGGTGTGGGCGGAGTGATCAACACCCTGATTGGCACTCTGATCGTGGCTGTGATCCGGTCTTCGATGCTTTATTTTGAGGTCGACGCGACGCAACAGCAGATGGTGTTTGGCCTTATTCTGATTGTGGCCATCGCACTGACCATCGACCGAACCAAGCTGAGGGTTGTGAAATGACCCCGACCATGCGAGCGGCGGTGCTGACCGAACCCGGTCGGTTCGAGGTCACTGACGTCGCACGCCCCAACCCAGGTCGGGGTGAAGTTCTGGTTCGCATCATACGGGTCGGGATTTGCGGGACCGACATGCATATCTTTAACGGCCACTACGCGGCCGACAGCCTGCCCCTGATACCCGGTCATGAATTTACGGGCACAATTGCCGAGTTGGGCGAAGGCGTAGCCGGCCTGACGGTTGGTGCGCCGGTTGTGGTCGATATGAATATCGGTTGCGGCACCTGCTATTGGTGCCGCCGGAATGAAATCCTGAACTGCCCCGAGATGCAGCAGATGGGTATCACCATGGATGGCGCCTTTGCCGAATACATCTGCGTCCCCGCGTGCCTTGTTATTCCAGCTCCGCAGGACACAGCTGCCGAAGTGTTGGCGTTGACCGAACCTTTGGCCTGTGTTGTGCGCTGTGCGCGTAAAGCCAACATCACATTTGGCCAGTCGGTCGTGGTACTGGGCGCGGGCCCCATCGGTAACCTGCACGTACAACTCTTGCGCACGATCGGGGCGGCGCCGATCATCGTTGCGGATTTGTCCAAGGCGCGTGTGAACATGGCGCTCGAGGTCGGGGCGGATGTTGGTGTCACCGATCCAGACCAACTGGAACAGGTGGTTAGGGATCATACGGATGGTCGCGGTGCTGATGTGGTGATCGAAAGCGTTGGCCTGCCTGCTCTTTATCAACAGGCCACCAAACTGGCTCGAAAAGGGGGTCATATCGCGGCCTTTGGACTGACTGGTGCAGGAGAGACCCTGCCTGTCGATATCCTGCAAACCATCCTGCAAGAGAATTCGATCAAAGGTTCTGTCGCTGGGATGGGGCAGGATATGCATGACGCGCTGACCCTGTTGACCCACGGTCGGATAAAAACTGAACGCTTTACCCAAGCGATTTATCCGCTGGAATGCATTCAGGAAGCATTTGACAGTTTCCAGGATCGTCCGACTGATCTGAAAACCCAAATAACGATGACGTAAACGCCAGAGAGGGAGGAGCTCAGCATGACCGTCGAAGTCTATACATCCAAACCAGAAGGCATGATCCCGAACAGCCGTTTTCCCCTGCTGATCCATCGAGGAGCGATCCCAGGTGGCGGCGTGGATGCCGTCAAGGCCCGGTTCCGCGCAAATGGCTGGGGCAACAACTGGGAATATCCGGGCGTTTACGAGTACCCGCATTTCCATTCGACATCTCATGAATGTCTGGGATGCGCGCGGGGCTGGATGGAGTTTAACCTATCTGTCGAAGGTTGGACTCGGGTACGGATCGAGGCTGGCGATGTTATCGTCATGCCTGCGGGTGTCAGTCATGAGATGGTCGGCCGATCCGACGACATCATGATGTGTGGCGGTTACGCCGGGGGCCGCGACTGGGACAATATTCAAGAGGCTTTTTTGACTCCGGAAATGTTCCAGGCGGCCGCCAAACGGATCATGATGCTGCCGATTCCGGATAAAGACCCTGCGACCGGTGAAATTCTGCACCAATGGCATGATGCGCCGTCCTCGGTGGATGGTGGGTGGAACGATTTCCGCGATGGCCTGGACGCCTCAGCCTGACGCTTTTTCTCGGAGCCCCGACTATGGACCAAAACGCACAGATACTTACACCGCCTTCCGAGCCCCGTGAATTTGGGTTCTTCATGGACGGCAAATGGGTTCCCGCCGGTGATCGCGACGTGTTCGAGCGGTCCTCGCCGGGTCATGGCGTGCCGGTCACGCGCATCCCGCGCTGTACCGAGGATGATCTGAACGAGATCGTCGCATCGGCGCGCACGGCGTTCGATGATCGCCGCTGGTGCGGGTTGTCCGGGTCTAACCGCGCGGCTGTTTTATTGAAAGCGGCCGATCTGATCCGCCAGCGCACCGATAAGATCGCCTATTGGGAAACGTTGGAGAACGGCAAGCCCATCGCGCAGGCGCGGGGCGAGATTGGCGGTTGCGTTGGTATGTTCGAATTCGCTGCCGGTCTGGCGCTAGCTTTGCATGGGGAGAGTTTCAACAACAGCGGCGATGGCGCGTTGGGCATTGTCACCCGTGAGCCGGTTGGCGTTGTCGGTCTGATCACGCCTTGGAACTTCCCTTTCCTGATCCTGTGCGAGCGGGTGCCTTATATCCTCGCTTCGGGCTGCACGATTGTTGCCAAACCTTCCGAGGTGACCAGTGCCACGACTTTATTGCTGGCCGAGATCCTGTCGGAAGCAGGATTGCCGGATGGTGTGTTCAATGTGGTCACCGGATCAGGCAGCGTGATCGGCCAGAAGCTGGCGGAACACATGGATGTGGATATGCTGTCCTTTACCGGCTCGACCGCTGTTGGCCGCTCGGTCGTTGCGGCGGCGGGGCAGAGCAATTTCAAAAAGCTGGGGTTGGAACTGGGCGGTAAGAATCCGCAGATTGTCTTTGCTGATGCGGACCTTGAAGATGCAGCCGATGGTGTGGCCTTCGGCATCGCGTTCAACACCGGCCAGTGTTGCGTTTCCGGTGCGCGCCTTTTGGTCGAACGCTCGATTGCAGAAAAGTTTGCAGGCATGGTCGCGGACAAGCTGCGCAAGGTCCGCGTGGGCGATCCGTTGGACGAACGCACCCAGGCGGGCGCGATCACGACAAACGCGCAGAACCGCACCATCCTGTCCTACATCGCCAAGGGTCAGGAAGAGGGCGCGACCCTGCTGATCGGGGGCGGAACGCCCGAAATCTCGGGCGGGCAATATATCGACCCGGTGGTATTCACTGATGTGACCAACGACATGGCCATAGCGCGCGAAGAGATTTTCGGCCCGGTTCTGGTTGTGATCCCGTTTGATACGATTGACGAAGCGATCTCGATTGCCAACGATACTGAATACGGTCTGGCGGCAAGTGTTTGGACCAAGAATATCGACAAGGCGCTGACCATCTCTCGCCGCGTTCAGGCCGGACGGTTCTGGGTCAACACAACTTTAGCTGGGGGGCCTGAACTGCCGATTGGCGGGTTCAAGGCGTCCGGTTGGGGCCGCGAGGCCGGGATGCACGGCGTCGAGGAATATACGCAGATCAAGTCGATCCATGTCGAGATCGGCAAACGGTCGCATTGGGTAGAGTAATGGCAAACGGATTTGACTATATCATCGTTGGTGGCGGATCAGCGGGCTGTGTTTTGGCCAATCGCCTGACCGAAGACGGCGCCGTCAGGGTGCTGCTGCTTGAGGCGGGCGGAAAGGACAATCACCCGTTGATCCACATGCCTGTGGGCTTTGCCAAGATGACGGACGGGCCGCATACGTGGGGTTTTAACACCGTCCCGCAAGTCAACGCCAATAACCGTGAGATCCCCTATGCTCAGGGCCGGGTGATCGGTGGTGGAAGCTCGATCAATGCCGAGGTGTTCACGCGCGGCAACCCGGTCGATTATGACCGTTGGGCTAATGAGGAAGGGTGCGAAGGCTGGGCCTTCAAGGACATCCAGAAGTACTTCATTCGGTCCGAACGCAATGCAATCCTGTCCGGAGACTGGCACGGGACCGAAGGGCTTTTGGGTGTGTCCAACATCCCGGACCCGCAAGAGATGACCCGCGCCTTTGTGCGCTCGTGCCAAGAGGCGGGCATCCCGTATAACCCCGACTTCAACGGGGCGGTTCAGGAAGGTGCAGGCGTTTACCAGACGACCACCTGGAACGCGAAACGCTGCTCGGCTGCTGTGGGATATCTGAAACCGGCGATGTCGCGCGGGAACCTGACGGTCAAAACTGGGTGTCAGGTGCATCGGATTGTCATCGAAAATGGCCGGGCGACCGGAGTGGAATTTGATCAGGGTGGACAGGTTGAAACCGCATCGGCGGATCAGGAGGTGCTGGTCACTTCGGGCGCGATCGGAACACCCAAGCTGATGTTGCTGTCGGGTGTCGGCCCCGCCGCGCATCTGCGCGAGCACGGGATCGAGGTGAAGCAAGACTTGCCCGGTGTGGGTGAGAACCTGAACGACCATTTTGGCATCGATATCGTGGCCGAACTGAACGGGCACTATAGTCTGGACAAGTACAATAAGCCTCACTGGGCGGCCTGGGCCGGAATACAGTATTACTTGTTCGGCTCGGGGCCTGTGACCTCGAACGTGGTTGAAGGCGGGGCGTTCTGGTATGGCGACGACACGGCCCCCGTGCCGGATTTGCAATTTCATTTCCTTGCAGGTGCCGGTGCCGAGGCCGGGGTGCCCAGCGTGCCCAAAGGCAGCTCGGGTATTACGCTGAACTCATACACTGTGCGTCCCAAGGCCCGTGGTACAGTGCGTCTGCGGTCAAACAAGGTCGAGGATATGCCGCTGGTCGATCCCAATTTCCTGGGTCACCCGGATGATCTGAAAATCTCGGTCGAAGGGGTGAAACACAGTGTCGAGATTTTCCGGCAGAAAAGTCTGCAAAACTACATCCGCAAAATTCACTTCCCCGGTGACAACGTGAAAACACAGGCCGAATACGAAGCCTATGCCCGCCAATATGGCCGGACATCTTATCACCCGACATGTACCTGCAAAATGGGCCTGGATGAGATGGCGGTGGTCGATCCGCAAATGCGGGTGCGCGGGATTGACGGGCTGCGGATATGCGACAGTTCAGCCATGCCCAGCCTGATTGGGTCTAACACGAACGCACCGACGATCATGATGGCCGAAAAAGCGGCGGACATGATCCGGGGCAATCACTGAAATCGATTTACCTCCCCGAACTGGCGGCGCCTTGAATGAGCGCCGCTTTTTTCTTTAGTCCCAATCGGGGGCCCAAGGCACCAAGTCTTCGGTGACGATCCGATAACCTGCCTGGGTCATGGCGTCGATCCGATCCATATCAACGTTGGACAAGATGAAATCCATCACGTCAAAATTGGCCTGAATGTTAGCGCGTTTTGTAGACATGGTGTTGATCGGAACACCTTTTTGCAAAATCCAACGCAACACGACCTGTCCGGCGGTTTTTCCGTAGCCTAGACCGATCTCGGCAAAAATCGGGTGCTTGAACACCTCTCCGCGCGCCACCGAGCAGTAGGACGACAAAGGGATGCCCGTTTCAGAGGCGGCTGCCAGAAGCACATCTTGGTTCAGCAGCGGGTGAAACTCGACCTGATTGGACACGATCGGTGTTTCGATGATCTTGACTGCGTCTCGCATCATTTGCGCGGTATAGTTTGAGACGCCGATGTTCTTTGCCAGACCCTTTGCATGAGCCTGTTCAAGCAATTTCAAAGATGGCGCGATATCCCCCCCTATAGGTGGCCAGTGCAACAACAGGACGTCCACGTAATCAAGGCGAAGCTTCTTAAGGCTTTCTTCCACGGATGGCAGGAACGCGTCGTCACTGAATTTATCCGGATGCACTTTGGTCGTGACGCACATTTCATCTCGTTTCAGGCCAATTTCGGCCAGCGCGTCACCGGTTTCCTTCTCATTTTCATACATTTGAGCGGTGTCAAAGGACCGATACCCGATCTCGGCTGCAATCGCCATCGAGTCGCGAAGTTCTGCTCCGGTCAGGGGGAATGTGCCGAAGGTACGCTGATAAGTGTTTCGAAAATAGATGTTCACGGTGATCCTCCCAAAGAACAAACTCAATAAGTAACTTATTAGTTACTTGAGGTTCGGTCAATTCCCTTGTTTTGGTTATTTTTGTTGCTTTTCGGTGCACCTGAAGGCATAACTTATAACCAATTGGTTACTTTCGTGAGGATCGCATGAGCAAGCAGATGACGGCACGCGAAGCGGCAAATCTTGTACCCGATGGTGCGACGGTCGCGGTGAATTCTTCAAGTGGTTTGTGTTGTCCGGATGCAGTTCTGAAAGGCCTTGGCGAGCGCTTTGATGAAGAGGGTGCGCCAACAAATCTGACGACCATTCATCCCATAGCTGCAGGTGACTTTTTTGGCACGAAGGGGGTAGATCATATCGCCAAACCGGGTCTGCTAAGTCGGATCATTGGCGGTTCTTACCCATCGGGGCCGAGCAATGCTGAACCGCCGCTTGTCTGGCAGATGATCACGGGCGAACAGGTGCGCGCGTATAACGTACCGTCGGGTATTATCTTTGACATGCTGCGCGAGGCTGCCGCCAAACGTCCGGGTGTCCTGACCAAAGTTGGTATGGAAACCTTTGTCGACCCCGAGATCGAAGGCTGCGCAATGAACGCCGCTGCCCGTGCCGAGCCCATCGTGAAACGGATGGAGTTCGAAGGCGAAGATTGGCTGTATTTCAAATCAATGGCGCCGAATGTGGCGATTATTCGAGCAACCACAGCCGATGAAAAAGGTAACCTGAGTTTCGAACACGAGGGGGCCTATCTGGGCGCGATGGAGATGGCCCTGGCGGCGCGCAACAACGGTGGCGTGGTGATTGCTCAGGCCAAACGCATCGCGGCGGCAGGAAGTATCCGACCACATGACGTGCACGTACCCGGTATTTTGATCGACGCGATTGTCGAAGCGCCCGACCAGTTACAGACCACGGCTACGGAATATGACCCGGCAATTTCGGGCGAATTGACCCGCCCGATCGAAAGCTTTCGAACGGCCGACTTCAACGTCGGGAAAGTCATAGCGCGCCGTGTGGCGAAAGAGTTGAAGGATGGTTGGGCTGTAAATATCGGGTTCGGCATCTCGGCCAACGTTCCGCGTATTCTGGTCGAAGAGGGTTTGCATGGCTCGGTCACGTGGATGATCGAGCAAGGCGCGGTTGGCGGGGTACCATTGTTGGATTTCAAATTTGGCTGTTCCGCCAATGCAGAGGCCTTCGTGCCGTCGCCACATCAGTTCTGTTATTTCCAGGCGGGCGGGTTTGATGCCTCGCTTCTGTCCTTCCTCGAGGTGGACAAACACGGCTCGGTCAACGTCTCGCGTCTGTCAGCCATTCCGCACCGGACTGCCGGAGCAGGAGGGTTCGTGGATATCACAGCGCGGGCGCGCAAGATCGTTTTTTCTGGCAACTTCAACGCAGGAGCCAAGATGGCCATTGAGGATGGTCAGCTGAAAATTCTGAAAGAGGGGAAAGTGGCCAAGTTTGTGGATGAGGTCGATCAAATCTCATTTTCAGGTAAGCGGGCACAGATGCAGGGGCAGGACGTGACATACGTGACCGAGCGCTGCGTGATCAAGCTGACCGAAAAGGGCCTCATGGTGACCGAGATCGCGCCCGGGCTGGACCTGCAACGCGATATTCTGGATCAGGCGGCGACACCCTTGTTAGTTTCAGATGACCTTGTCCGGATGGACGCGGCCCTGTTTGACCCGGCCCTGATGGGGCTGCAACTCGCGGCGGGCTAATGGAGCATTTCCTTCTGGATATTCGGGACGGCATCGCGCGGTTGACCCTTAACCGCCCCGAGCGCCTGAACGCCATGGATGAGGCGATGATGGATGCGCTCATGGCGCTGTGCCGTCAGATCGAACACACCCAGGACGCGCATGTTGTGATCCTGACCGGTGCGGGAAAGGCGTTTTGCGCAGGGGGTGATATCGACGCGTGGTCCAGCCAATCGGCAGACGCATTCGGCCGCCATTGGCTCCGCGATGGGCATCAGGCGCTGGATGCCCTGACGCGGCTGCGACAGCCTGTGATTGCGGTGCTGAACGGGCATGTTTTGGGCGGTGGTCTGGAACTTGCGGCGTGCGCCGATTACCGCATTGCCGAGGATCACATTCGGATCGGACAGCCTGAACCGGCGCTGGGGATCATTCCCGGCTGGTCTGGCACTCAGCGGGCGGTCCGGCGGTTCGGTGCCCAGCTTGTCCGGCGCATGGCGCTTTTCGGCGAGCAGTTCTCGGCCCATGATGCGTTGACTGCGGGGATTGTGGATCAGGTCGTCGAAAAAGGGCAGGGCCTTGCCGCTGCGGATGAGCTGGCCAACCGGATGCGCCATCGTGGGCCGGTGGCTACAGAGCTTGCCAAAATGCTGATCAACGCCGCTGAGGGCGAGGAACGTGAGCGTGTTTTCGAAGCGCTGGCAGGTCGGATCGCTGCCGTCCAACCCGAGTTGAAAACCGGTTTGGCCGCGTTCAAGGATCGCAAAAAACCTGATTTCTGGTAAGCATCAAATCATGAGGGCCTAAATATGATACGTCACCTTGTTCACCTGCGCTTTAAGGACGACGTGTCCGACGAAGAAAAGGCCACGCTCTATCGGGATTTGGCCGGTCTTTCTGGTCATATCGAGGGCATTTTGGACTTCCAAAGCCGAAGCAATGTGTCGGTCGAGACCGATCTGGTGCGGGGCTTCAATGACATGTTCTGGTTTGACTTCCGCGACGAGTCCGTGCGCGATGTTTATCTGGTCGACCCTGCGCATCAGGAAGTCGGAGGCCGGATCGTTGGCAAAACAGTCAATGGCCCTGACGGTGTATTCGTGTGTGATATCGAGGTATAGAAGGCGCAGCTGAACCAAGCTCAGCAACAGGTACGGAACCGGTCCACGATCACGTCCAATACCTCGTTTGGGTCGCGTTTCCACCAGTTGTCGGCCGAGAAGATCTCGACTTCGCACAGCCCCTTGTAGCCTGCATGCTCTACAGCGGAGCGCAGGGCCCGAAGATCCGCGACACCGTCGCCCATCATGCCGCGATCCAGCAGGATATCCGTGGTATCGGCCAGCCAGTCACACAGGTGATAGCCCAGAATGCGCCCGTTCGCGCGTCGCGCCAATGTATCGGCCAGCGTGGTGTCCCACCAGACATGATAAACGTCGACGGCAATGCCCACATTCGGCGCGCCTATCGTATCGCAGACATTCAAAGCATCGGCTGCTGTCATCAGGCAAGTGCGGTTGCCCGCGGTGGCGGGGTTCAGCGGCTCGAGCGCCAGGTTTACGCCGCGGTCGGCCGCATAAGCTGCGGCCCGTGCGACGCGGTCCGCCAGGATTTTCTGGCTGTCCAGAACGCCCTTGGTGCCAGGCTCTGGTCCGCCGGTGACAATGGTCAGGACATCCGTGCCAAGCCCTGCTGCTTGGTCGATAGAGAGGTAAAAGTCATCCATGATCTGCTGGTCCGAGGGCAGCGCCAGTGGTCCGGTCAGGAACGGCGTTCGGCATAGGCCAACCACTTGCAGCCTGGCAGCGCGGACCTTGTCGCCGATCTCGGCCTCGCGTCCGTCCAGTTCTCGCCGCCAGAAGGTGATCCCTCCATACCCACGCGCGGCACAGGCGTCGATGATCTGCTCGGGTGACCATCCCGCACCAAACCCGTCCAGATTATGGCCCAGCGTCGCGGTATTCAGCGCGAGTGCAGAATGATCCTGCGAGAAATCGCGCATCTGGATCAGACCCCGTAGAGTTTCAGCATGTGGCGCATCCGTTCGACCGCCAGATCGGGATCGCGCAGCAAACCGCATTCGTCAGCCATTCTAAAGCAGTCAGTAAAATAGGGCAGAGACCGCGTTGCCTGCGCCCCATTCAGCATGATGAAGTGATCCTGAAACCCGTTCAGCCAGGCCAGGAATACTACGCCTGTTTTATAACATTGTGTGGGTGCCCGAAAGATATGGCGCGCGAGCGGCACAGTGGGGTCCAGCGTGGCGCGAAAGGTTGACGCGTCACCTTCGCTCAGTTTGCTGACCGCATAGGCGGCCGCTGGGGCAAGTGGATCGAAGATTCCAAGCAAGGCATGAGAATACCCTTGATCATCACCTTCGATCAGTTCGGGGTAATTGAAATCGTCGCCGGTATACATTCGAACGCCAGCGGGAAGGCGGCGACGCATGATGACCTCTTTTTCAGCGTCTAGCAGCGAGATTTTGATCCCGTCCACCTTGTCTGCATTTGCGCTGATAACGGTCAAAGCAGTGTTCATCGCATCTTCAAACGCGTCGGAACCCCAGTACCCGGTCAGTTGTGGATCAAACATCTCTCCCAACCAGTGCAGGATGACCGGTTGGTCACAGGCGGCCAGAACATCGCTGTAGACCGAGATATAGTCCTCTGGACCCCTAGCAACCCTGGCCAGCGCACGCGAGGCCATCAGGATAATGCGACCGCCGATCTTTTGGATGGCTTCGACCTGCTGCAGGTAGGCGCGGCGCACGTCGTCCAACGTCTTGGCATCTGCAGGATCAAGGTGGTCGGTGCCGCACCCATTCCCGACCAGGGCATCCGGCAGTTCCTCTTTGGTGCGCCGGATCAGTTCCAATGCGCCTGTCCAGTCCAGACCCATGCCGCGTTGGGCGGTATCCATCGCTTCGGCAATGCCCATCCCCATATCTGCAAGATACCGTCTGAACTCCAACGTCTTTTCCCAGTCCACATGGGCTGGACCCGTAGGGTCGTGGTCGCCGAACGGGTCTGCGACCACATGCGCCGCAGAATACAGCACCCGTGCGGAATTCGGCGTCAGTTTCGAGGGCGCAACCGGTGTGCCTGTCAGGTGATAGTCCTGCAAAGCGCCGGTTGTATCGGGAAGCTGAATTTTCATCGAAACACCTTAGAACCGAGGGACCAGCATACCGGCATCCGCCGAGATCGCCTGTCCGGTTGTGTAGGGAAGCTTGCCGCTTGCCAACGAGGCTATGATGCGCCCCATATCTTCGGGCTGGCCGACGCGGGGAAACAGGGTCAGGCCATCTTTGGCGCGCTGATCATACATCTCGATCACCGGTGCGGTCATGTCGGTCGAGATCAGTCCGGGCTGCACGTCATAGACCGCGATATTCTCTTGGCCCAACCGCACTGCAAAGGTTTTCGAGATCATCGCAGCGGCTGCTTTCGAGGCGCAGTATTCCGCACGCGGGGCCGCCACCGCCACGGCGTTGGATGAGGTGACATTAACGATGCTGTGGAACGCGTCGGCGTCACGCGTACGGCTTAGCAGCCGCTTGGCGAAGGCTTGCGACAGAAAGAACATCGCTTTGGTATTCACAGCCATGCAGCGATCATAGCTTTCTTGGGTCACTTCAAGAAGATCACCGCGTTGCATAACGCCAACGCCTGCATTGTTCACCAAGGTCGTAAGCGGGCCGATTTCTGCCTCGATTTCCGCCAGCTTGCTATCGTGTACGGCGATATCGGACACGTCGAAAGGTGCCGTGACGACCGGTACGCCCATGGCGCGAATTGTTTCTGCGGCAGCTGCAAGTTCGTCATCCGCCACGGGGCCGTTCAGGGCGATCGAGAACCCCTCCTGCGCCAGTGCAACCGCAGCGGCCAAACCGATCCCACGGGACGACCCGGTCACAAGTGCGGCCTGAGGTGTCATGCTGCGGCCCCTTTCGCCAATAGCTCTCGTGCGATGATCATACGCTGAATTTGATTTGTGCCTTCGTAAATCTGCGTGATCTTGGCGTCCCGGTAAAGGCGCTCGACTTCGAACCCCCGGATATAACCTGATCCGCCAAAAACCTGCACCGCGTCCGACGATCGTTGCACGGCCATATCCCCAGCAAAACACTTGGCCATCGAGCACGCCTTGGTCGCATCCAGCCCGGCGTCGATCTTGTAAGCGGCTGAATGTACCAGCAGCCGGGCCGCTTCGACGTCTTTGGCAATATCGGCCAACAGCCATTGAACGCCCTGGAAGTCCGCAATTTGCTTGCCGAATTGCTTGCGCTGTTGGGCATAATCAGTGGCGGCCTCCAAGCCGGCCTGACCAATCCCAACGGCCAACGCAGCTATGCCGACGCGACCCTTGTCCAGCACGCTCATCATCATGTGGAACCCGCGCCCCTCAGTGCCCAGCAATGCGTCGGCGGGTAGTCGGACATCGTCAAAGGACAGGGGGCCAACCTGACTGGCGCGCTGGCCCATCTTGATCTCTTTCGGTCCGCGCGTCACACCTGCTGCGTGAAGGTCGACGACAAAGATCGACATGCCGCGATGACCGGCTTCGGGATCCGTTCTCGCAAGGACAAAGCCCATATCAGCCACGGGCGCGTTGTGAATCCAGATTTTACCGCCGTTCAGAACCCAGCTGTCCCCATTGCGCAAGGCGGTTGTTCGGATGCCGGACACATCCGTGCCAGCCTCGGGTTCCGTGATACAGTAAGCGGGGCGCAATTTGGCAGCCAGCAGGTCAGCCAACCACTTACCTTGTTGGTCCGCGGTGCCGTGGCGCACCAGCAAGGTGGTGACCAGCTCCAGCAATCCACACTGATCCGCAATGGACGCATAGCCGCGCGAAAGCTCTTCCATCACCAGCGCGTAGGTGATCGTGTCAAAGCCGGGTCCGCCCATTTCTTCTGGAACGCAGATTCCAAACAGACCCAGTTCGGCCATTTGGTCGTAGATTTCGGCTGGAAAGCGGGAATCCCGATCCAGCTCTTCGGCCAGTGGTCGGATCACATTGTCGGCAAACTGGCGGGTCATGTCCCGGACCTGAATGTGGGTTTCCGTGAGAAACATAGTTGCGCCCCATAATGTAACTAATCAGTTACTAATATGCGTTGCACCCTTGCTGCGTCAAGTGGGTTGATCGCGTCAGTCGATTGCGGTAAATAACCAAACAGTTACTTATTTGAAGTGCAGTTGGGCGGGCGTAGGCTTGCTTTAGGGAGGCTTGCATGAATCCGAACACAAAAAACAAATTTGGCCGCGTCGATCTGGAGGTTACCGCATTTGGCTTTGGTACCGCGCCCATCGGGAACATTTTTCGTGAGATCGACGAAGAGACCTCGGATGCGATGATCCAGCATTCGTGGGACAAAGGCGTTCTGTATTTCGACACCGCGCCGATGTATGGCCACGGGCTTTCGGAATTGCGAACAGGCCAAAGCCTGCGCTGGAAGAACCGGGACGATTATGTGTTGTCATCTAAAGTTGGCCGCGTACTGAAACCGGCCAAACGCAGTGATATCAATTTTGAACCGTGGACCAATGCGGCCCCATTCACGATGCATTTCGATTATACTTATGACGGTGTTATGCGATCCTTCGAGGACAGCCTGCAGCGCATGGCGCTGGAGCGGATGGATATTTGCTTCATCCACGATATCGACGTTTTTACCCGCGGCGACGAACAGCCTGAAGTGTTCAGACAGGCGATGGATGGGGCTTGGAAAGCACTGGAATCTTTGCGCGATCAGGGTGTCGTCAAAGCCATTGGCGTTGGGGTGAATGAATGGGAGGTCTGCCACGCCGCACTCGAGCAGCGAGACTTTGACTGTTTTCTGTTGGCCGGGCGCTACACGCTGCTAGAACAGGATGCATTGGATAAGTTCTTGCCTTTGTGTGAAGAACGGGGTGCGGCCGTGGTTGTAGGCGGTGGTTTCAACTCGGGCATTCTGGCAACGGGCGCCAAAGACGGGGCCAAATATAACTACGCTCCAGCCCCGGCCGAGATTATGGAAAAAGTTCGTAAGATCGAGGCGGTCTGTGCAGACTACGATGTGCCATTGCCCGCCGCTGCATTGCAATTTGTTGTAGCGCACCCGGCAGTTCCCACCTTTATGGCAGGCACCCGGACGGTCGAACAACTGGACCAGAATCTCAACTGGTTCAGCCACGACATTCCGGCTGCCTTCTGGGCGGATCTGAAAGCCAAAGGGTTGTTGCGCGAGGACGCGCCCGTTCCGCAATGACCAAACGGCTTTCAGCGGGGCAATACGGGTATAACGACCTAAAGGTCGGCGACGTGATGAAAACCGGTTCTGCGACGATCACGACGGACTTGATATCGTCCTTTGCTGACCTGACCGGAGACAAATACGCCTTGCACATCGACGACGACCTGGCGCGCGGGCTGGGGTATAAGGCCCGCGTTGCTCATGGGCTGTTGGTGCTGTCGGTTGTCGATGGGCTCAAGTTTCAATCGGATGCGAAGCCGGCAGGTCTGGCGTCGCTTGGGTGGAACTGGCGTTTTGAACAGCCTGTCTTTGCCGGAGATGAGATCAGAGCCGAGTTGACTGTAACCGCGAAACGCCTGACGTCATCGCAAAGCCGTGGCATCGTCACGTTTCAGTTCAATGTGTTCAATCAACACGATCAAATAGTGCAATCGGGCACCAATGATCTGATTTTTGACCTGTAGGTGGAGGCGATATGGTTGTTTCGATCCCTAGGCACGTAATTTCTCAGATGGCGGCAAATAAGGCTGTCCAAACGGCCTTGGCGTTTGCCGATGAAAATGGGTGGAATGTCGCTGCGATCGTGGTCGACCTGAACGGGGATATGATCGCGGCGGGCCGCATGGACAAAACCCCCGCAGCCGTTATGGCTTTCGCAATGGATAAGGCCCGAACAGCTGTGTTGGGGAAACCCACAACCGAATTCGCCAAGCGGATGCTGTCCAGCGCCGAATTGAACCTTGGCATGGTCAACCGTCCGGGTCTATGTGCTTGGGACGGTGGCTTGCCGATCCGCGAAGATGGCGAGTTGATAGGTGCAATCGGTGTGTCGGGGGCGGCCGGACCTGACGATGTTAAATGCGCCACGGCAGGCTTGGCGTCTATTGGGCTATAGTTCGGCAGTGTTTGCAGGCAGGACATTCACGAACAAAAGAGTCACGGGCACGTCTGTCTTTCACGCCGATAATGCGTCCCATTCCAAACCGAACTTTTGAAGGTATTTGCGTAAACGATCTGCGTCGTTTTGGGTTGTCCTCTTTTGACGGGATACGGCAAATAGTGTGCGACCTGCCGCGCTGAGGCTAGGCGAATTGCGGCATGTTTGAATTACCTTGGCCAGTTGGGCCAGATCGAACGGATCGATATCGTCGACCGCCGGCCCCAAAAGATCTCTGACCAATGCAAACTCGGCATCCTGCGCCGAGGCGCGCCAGTCAGATTGTAGGGTCCGGATTTCCTCGGTCACCATGGAACGCGTTATGCGCCCTCTGGGCGCTAGGGTGCACAACCGTTTCACTGAACTGCTAAAATCGCGGAAGTTTCCCGGCCACGGAGTCGCGGGGTTGGTGGCGAACCGGACGAAAGCGTCGCGTGCGTCGACATTGAAGCCGACCTGAGTACCCATTGACCGTTCAGCCCGCCCCAGTTCGAAAGCAAGATTGGCCTCGACATCTTCGCGGCGGTCGCGCAGCGCAGGCAACGTGAAGCTCCACATATTCAGACGGGCGAGCAGGTCAGAGCGAAAAGCGCCTTCGGCGGATAAAACTCGCAGATCTCGACTTGCACCTGCTATGATCTGAAACCGGGTGGACACCTCGTGGTCCGAGCCCAAGGGATAGAACCGCCCCGTTTCAATTGCATGCAACAGGATGGATTGTTCGTTCCATCCGAGTTCGTCAATCTCATCCAGAAACAGTACACCCCCATCCGATTCACGCAATAGCCCGCTGCGTTCTGTTCCTGCCTGACCCGTAAAACTGCGCCGCTGCCCAAACAGTGTTGCCATTGCATCGGGGCCATTCAATGTGGCGCAATTGACGTGAACCATCCGGCCCTTGACCCGCCGCCGATCCAATTTGAGGTTGTAAATTCGCTGGGCCAATTCTGTTTTTCCAGTACCTGTTTCTCCTAGCAACAGGATGGGTTCGTTCGAGTTGCTGGCGATCAGCTCTATCCGGTCAATCAGTGCGTTATATCGCGGATTGCGCGTTTCAATTCCGCCCTTCAATTGGTCGCTGTACTCGCGGGACAATTGGTCGAAGCGCTGCTGCAGGGCGTTGTACCTGCTGAGGTCAAGGTCAATGATGTCGAACTTAGGAATGGCGTCATCCGGTCCGGGTGGCCCGGTCTGGATCAGTCGCGCGGGGATGTGGCGACTTTCAGAAAGCAAAAACCAACAGATTTGTGCCACGTGGGTGCCGGTGGTCAGATGGACGTGATACTGCTCGCGATCTTCGTCGAACCCATAGGCGCGGGCAAAGTCGAAAAGCTTGCCGTAGACCTCCTGAAAATCCCAAGGATCAGCCAGGTCCATACGATGCAACAGAACTTCGGTTTGGGGTGACAGCTCTTCGATCTCGCGTTTTACCTGATGGGCGAGGCGATTGAACTTGTGGTCGTGCAGCAATTCAAGCCGATCGACGTTGAAGTGGTCATGGATGGTCAAGCTGGGCGTCGGTTTCCAGCGCCGCTTCTTGCCCATGTCCAGCTGCGTTCCTAGGAATCCAATGACAACGTTTTTCATGGTCTATCTAAATTTATATCTTACTATCCTGTTTTATCGTATCTCTGGTTGCGAATTTCATCAATAGTCAGGAATATCAATTAAAAACAACAAGATACCACGTTTTTTAGTTTCTTTTCTTGTCGCGAGCCGTTCCGTGCCAAAACATCCTCACAAACCAATGAGGATAAGGAAATGGCGAACAAATCCGTGTTTGCATCGTTGAAGGGCCGGTTGCTGCCAAAGGCAATTGCAGTGAACGCTCATGGCGCTCCGGCTTATGCGTATTCCGAGGCCCATGCTCTGGCACAGGTCGCCGTGACCGGGACTTTCGGCGGCATGTTTTATCAGTCGCCGCAAGAAGAACTGGAATACGTTCTGGATGTGGCTGAAACCGTTGAGGCAAAGTACCTGGCGCAAGCTGCGATCTATGCCCGTCAATCGGGATATATGAAGGACATGCCCGCTGTCTTGCTGGCTGTTCTGGCCCGGCGTGATCCGGTTCTGTTTCGGGCAGCTTTCGCTCGTGTGGTCGATAACGGCAAGATGCTGCGCACGTTCGTGCAAGTTATCCGGTCGGGTCAAACGGGGCGTAAGTCTCTGGGGTCGGCACCGAAAGCGATGGTGCAGACCTGGTTGAACACAGCGTCTGACCGGGCGCTGCTGAATGCCAATATCGGGAATGACCCGTCTTTGGCGGACGTGATCAAGATGGTGCACCCGAAACCGGCATCAGCCGAGCGGGAGGCGCTGTTTGCCTGGATCGTCGGGCGGCCGTGCAATCTGGCACGGCTGCCGCAGGCCCTGAGGGATTGGATCGCGTTTCGGGAAACCGGCAAAGGTCCAGTGCCGGACCTGCCGTTCCAGATGCTGACGCAACTGGAACTGACACAGGTCCAATGGGCGCGGATTGCGCGCAAGGGCTCGTGGCAGATGGTGCGTCAGAACCTGAACACATTCCAGCGTCACGGCGTTTTCGACGTGTCCCGCAATGTGGATCACGTGGCTGCTTTGCTGCGCGACCCAAAAGCCATCGCCAAGGCACGGGCCTTTCCGTACCAGTTGATGGTGGCCGCGCAAAACGTGGTGCCGGATATGCCGCGCCCGATCGTGGACGCGCTGCATGACGCGATGGAGATCGCCGCGCAGAATGTGCCGCAGGTTGCGGGGCAGGTGGTTGTGTGCCCGGACGTGTCGGGATCGATGACGTGGTCCGTGACTGGGTATCGTCCGGGGGCAACCTCGGTTGTGCGGCATGTGGATGTGGCGGCGCTGGTGGCGGCGTCCTTCCAACGGGTGAACCGCGGGTGTCAGGTGTTGCCGTTCGATTTCGACGTGCGTGATGAGCGTCTGGAGCCGCGCGACACGATCCTGACCAATGCCGAGCGTCTGGCCGCACTGGCCGGAGGTGGGACGAACTGTTCCGCGCCGCTGGTCTGGCTGAATAAGCGCGGTAGCGCACCGGATCTGGTGGTGTTCGTGTCCGATAACCAATCCTGGGTGGATGCCCGGAACGGTGGACAAGGCACAGCGATGTTGAAGGAATGGGAGGTGATCAAGCGTCGCAACCCGAAGGCCAAGCTGGTCTGCATCGACATCGCCCCATACGGGACCACTCAAGCGCAGACGCGTGCCGATGTGTTGAATTTCGGCGGGTTCTCGGATGCGGTGTTTGACCAGATCGCGGCTTTTGCCAGCGGTCAAGCTGGCCCGGATCATTGGGTCGCTGAGATCGAAAAGATCGACGTATAAACAAGGCTCGGGCGGTGCGCCGCCCCGGCCATCAGAACAACATCAGGCAGAATGCCGGTGGGACTACATCGCTGTTACTGATCCGCGCCCGTTGCGGGCGCTGTCTCACCACCCCTTGTCTGTCTGACCCGAGCAAAAGGACGTATCTCGGCGAATGCCGGTGGAACTACAGATTTCGACTCTCCAGGTCGCGGGTTCGAATCCCGCTCGTCCGAGCCCCACGGGGGACGGACGGTAGCTCAGTCGGGTAGAGCAGGGCGTTTCACCAAACTCTTGTCGTCGAGACCCAAAACGAAAGGACACCCCCGGCGAATGCCGAAGGAACTACATGGCTCAACAGGGACAGGTCGAGCGGGTTCAACTCCCCTCCGTGCCGGCGCCCAGACGGCAAACGCATCTGCCCATTCAGATGCGGGGCGGGCCTCCCGAACTGTTTCTTCCCCACTTGTCGCCGGGGCCTGAATTTGAGTGAATATGATGATGGAAAACACATTTGATCCCGTAACGGGCGAACACCTGAAAGACTGGGGACATCGCCCGGGCAAGCAATTCCCCGCCCTGCTGGCGCGCGCGAATGAGATGCGGGCCGAAGGCTTCGGTCTGGTGCGCATCCGGCAGGAGCTGGAGGGCGAGATCCCTCCGACCCCGCCAACAATGGATCTGCGCGCGCCCGGTGAGGTGCAGTTTCACGAGAATATCGACGCCAGTGACCCGGATGAGGAAGACAATGTCGACAAAGTCCGCGAAACGATGACCGCGCTGATGCGGACCCCGACGATTGAGGCCGGGGCGATTATGCCCGATGCCTGTCCGGCCGGTCCGATCGGCACGATCCCGGTTGGCGGCGTCGCGGCGGCGCGCAATGCGATCCACCCGGGGATGCATTCGGCCGACATTTGCTGCTCGGTCATGATCACCGATCTGGGGAATGCTGACCCAAAGGCCGTGCTGGATGCGGCGCAGTCAGTGACCCATTTCGGACCGGGCGGTCGGCCGCAGGGCAAGCGCTTCACAACCTCGCTGAAACTGCTGGATGCGTTCCGTGAAAATCCGTTTCTGGACAACCCGAAATCGCTGCGCATAGCGCAGGAGCATATGGGGACGCAAGGCGACGGGAACCATTTCCTGTTTGTCGGCCGGTCGCGCAAAACCGGGCGGACGGCGATTGTGACCCATCACGGCTCGCGCGGGCCGGGGGCAGTTCTGTATAAGAACGGCATGGCCGTCGCGCATCGTTTCCGCAAGGAGCTGTCGCCGGGTACGCCCAAGCAAAACGCCTGGATTCCGGCTGACACGCAGGAAGGGCGCGATTATTGGGATGCCCTGCAACTGATCCGCAAATGGACCAAAGCCAACCACAACGCGATCCATCAAGCGACGGTTGAGGCCGCGCATGTGGGCGATGTCGGGGACCGGTACTGGAACGAACACAACTTCGTCTTCAAACGGGGCGATCTGTTCTATCACGGCAAGGGCGCAACCCCAGCGTGGGGTGACTATGCCGCCGATGCGACCGGGCTGACCCTGATCCCGCTGAACATGTCCGAGCCGGTGCTGGTCGTGCGCGGCAAGGATGCAGGTCACGGTCTGGGCTTCAGCCCACATGGGGCGGGGCGGAATTTCTCGCGTTCCGAACATAAGCGCCGGATGGGGTCCGTCACGCCGGATGAGATGTTGAAGGCGGAAACCGAAGGTCTGGATATTCGCTTCCATGCCGGCGGTGTGGATGCCTCGGAACTGCCGTCCAGCTATAAAAGCGCGGACAGCGTTGTGGCGCAGATCAAGTCCTATGATTTGGCCGAGATCGAGGACTATATCGACCCCTACGGCTGCATCATGGCCGGTGATGTGCCGCCGTTCTGGAAGAACAAGAAGAAAGGCCGCAGGTAGCTGCGGCCTTTGTCATTTGTACGCGTTGGTCGGGATTTTGATGAAGCCCTCATTTGTATCCTGCTCGGGCGTTCCCGAAAGCTCTAGTCATCTATGCACGGAATTCGCTAGCTGGTTGGGGTAATAACCAGCCCGGCCGACGTCTGCGGATCGCAGTTGATTTAGGTTAAATCCTCAACCCGTGCGTCAGGTGCATTTCGTTTAACGGACTCGATACCGTTGTCGCGTGCAGAGGTGGTTGTGTAGCTTTCGCTTGTACCGATTACCTGACCATTGCTGGCTTTCAGATTGAACATATGGCCACCGGATTTGGTTTCCTTGCGTTCGAATCTTTCGTCGCTTGGTGCGTTTGTCTTGACGGATGAAATACCGTTCTCAGCGCTTGCTTTCTGGACATAGCCTTCGCTGGCCAGAATGATCTCACCGTTTCCGGCTTTCAGCCGAAACCTGAACTCTCCAGCCTTGTCTTTGTAAATCTCAAATTTGCCAGCCATGTGATATCCCTCAATACGATTGCAATACTTGCCTGTGATGTTGCTACGTTTGGAACCCGGCAACAAGAGTTTTCAGGATATTCTGGGTTTGCACGTGACCAGAGCCGAGCTTCATCAAAAGCGAGCCAGGATTGCATTGCCCGTCTAATCTGAATTTACCGCAATCAAATGAGCGATTGGTAGGATTTGCGCCGCGATCTGATCTCTGAGTTGCGCGAGTGTCATATCGTCATTCTTGACGAACTCGACGAAAGCCTGATTCAGGGCATTAAAGATCAGCGCACCCAAGTCCGACGCAACAAGGCTTTGGCGCACTTGGCCCCGGTCTTGCAGAGCGGCGATCAACTCGGTCACTTGTGCCGCGAGGCGGCGATCCTGCTCGGCATAGCGCCGACCGCTTGGCGTATTGGGGTGCTCGATTGAGTGCGCGATCGCCGTACGCCACATCTCTTTCGAGAGATATTCGAGGGAGTGGTCGTAATACTGGTAAATCAGACCCAGGATCGCGTCCTCCACGCGTAAAGGCGGATTCGCCAGGATCGGCGCGCCCGCTGTGATGACCTCTTCGACCTCCATGGCGACCGTGGCGATCAGGATGTCCCCTTTGGTTTCATAGTAGTTGTAAACAGTGCCGACCGAGACCTCGGCCATCTCAGCCAGATCTTCGATTTTCACGGACCGATACCCGTGTGACCGGAATTTCGCAGACGCAGCTTCCAAGATGCGCCGCTCGCGCGCCGCCTTTTGCCGCTCTCTTAATCCTGCCATTTGGAAAAACGACCTCGTTTGGCATAAATCTAAGTTTAGAGTTGACTACAAAGGTGAGGCTGTTCAAGTTTTTTGTGACAGACCCGGAAAAAAACAGGGCAAACCGAAATCAACAGGAGATGAAACGAATGCAAATTGGACGTAAAATCCTTGGTGCGTCGGCGCTGGCCCTGATGGCTGGTACGGCCTGGGCCGAAGGCGAACTGAATGCTCTGGTGTGGTGCGACCATACCGATCCCGAACTGATCGCTCCGTTTGAGGCGAAGCACAACGTCAAGGTCAATCTACGGGAATACGAGGGAACGGGCGCGGCACTTGCGCTGCTGGAGCAATCCAGGCCCGGCGACTGGGACGTGCTTGTGGTCGACGGGATCGATGTTTTCCGCGCAGTAGAGGCCGGTGTCCTGGCCCCGCTGCCCGAGGGCGCGGTCTCGACTGCGGATTACTTCCCCGAAGTTGTCATGGCCGAAAACAACACAGTTGACGGCGTGACCTATGCCGTGACCGAGAAATTTGGCTACAACACGATCTCGTACAACTCGGCCAAGGTCGATCCCGCAGATATGGAAAGCCTGAGCACTGTCTGGTCCGAGAAATACGACGGGCGGATTTCGATCTATGACTACTACCTGCCCGTGATGGGGCTGGCCGCCATTGCCGAGGGCATTGCAACGGACGCAATTGGCGCGGGAGATTTAGCAAAGATCGATGGTGTCCTTTCAACCATGCGAAGCCGAGCTGCCTCGGTCGCGGGGGTGGTTGCGGCGCAAACGGCACTGGCGACAGGCGAAGTAGATATCGTTGTGGGTGGGGGTGAGTGGCTGACGGCCGTGCTCGCCTCGGAACAGCCGGAACTGACATGGACCATCCCCAAGGAGGGCGCGGTTCGCTGGGCGCAATCCATCGGCGTGGTCGAGGGGGCCAGTAACCCCGATCTGGCGGTTGAGTTCATCAAGTACATCACCAGCCCCGAAGGGCAGGCCCGTCTGGCGACGTCTTCGTGCTTTTGGGGAATGCCCGCAAATGCCAAGGCCGGAGACGTTCTGACCGACGTACAAAAAGACATCCTGCGCTGGGATCAACAGCCTGACTATCTGGCGTTGACACAGCTGTACCCTGCACCGGATGCAGATCTGGACATCGAAATGCAGGATCTGTGGCTGGAAACTCTGCAGCAGTGAACATGTCCAAGGACCAGGTCGGCGGCTGGGGCTTTGTAACCCCGGCCCTGCTGTGGACCATCGCCTTTTTCATCGTGCCTTTCGTTGTGATGGGCGCGATGAGCCTTGCTTCGCTTGAAGGGCGAACGCTTGTTTGGGATCTGTCACTGGCCAACTACGCCAAGCTGCTTGAAAAGAAATATCTATGGCGGGCGATCCTGGTTTCGCTGGAAATCACTCTGACGGTGACGGTGATCTCGGTCGTGCTGGCATATCCGCTGGCCTGGATCATTGCCTTTCGTGTGTCACCGCGCTGGCAGCGTCTTGCCCTGCTGCTGGCAATCCTGCCGTTCTGGACCTCCTATGTGGTGCGCTCCTATGCATGGTTGCTGGTTCTGGCGCGTGAGGGCGTGGTGAACGAGACCCTGATGTGGATCGGAGCCATCGCCGAGCCGATCACGCTGGCCAATACGCGCTTTGCTACGGTGACTGGCTTTGTGCATTTCTTTGTGATGCTTCTGACTCTGACGATCTATGCCAACCTGATCCAGCTGTCCCCGAACTATCGCCGGGCGGCAATGGACCTAGGCGCTAACGCGTTTCAAACCTTCCGACACGTGATCTTGCCGTTGACTCTGCCCGGTATCGTCACCGGAGCATTCCTAACGTTTGTCCTATGTATCGGCGACTACGTCACGCCGCAGATTCTGGGCGGCAATACCGAATTGACCGTGCCGCAGGTTATCATGGTGCAACTGGGACGGCGCGCGGATTTTCCGTTGGCCTCGGCGCTGGCCATCGTCTTGATGAGCATCGTTGCGCTGGCCTATCTTCTGTCTGCCCGCTGGTTAAGGCTTGACCGGTTATGATGCGCTTTCTGCCCTGGGCCTACCTGATCGCTGCGTTTGTATTTATCTACCTTCCGGTGGGCGTGCTGGTCCTGTTCTCGTTTCAGGAAGGATCGCTGCCTGTGCCACCGTTCAACGGGCCGTCCCTGCAATGGTATCAGACCATTCTTGGGGACGAGGATTTGATGGCAGCGCTGCGCAATTCGATCCTTGTCGCGTTCGGGTCGTCTGCGGTTGCCGTGGCGCTGGGATTTCTGGCGGCATACGGGCTTGCACGGCACGTTCTGCCAGGATCGGCCCTGATCCGAGGACTGCTGATCGCCCCCCTGACGGTCAGCTACCTGATCGTTGGGCTGGGCCTGCTGATCGTTCTTACGCGCTCGGGCTTTGGCGTTTCGCTTTGGACCGCAGCCATCGGGCATGTGGTCATCAACTTGCCGCTGGCCTTTGCCATCATCTATGCCTCGATGGGAGCACAACAGCAAAACGCCGAACGCGCCGCCCGTGATCTGGGCGCGTCCGAGCCCAAGGTGATCGCGTTGGTGACAGTACCGATGTTGCTGCCCTCGATTGCGGCGGCCTTTTTCTTGTCGGTCACGCTCAGCTGGGATGAGTTTATTATCTCCTTCCTGCTGACCCGCTTTGACGTCACCTTGCCGGTTGAAATCTGGTCGCTGCTCAGGTCGGGCCTGTCGCCGCAACTGAACGCAATCGGCAGCTTTGTCTTCTTGATTTCAGTTGCGGTTGTGCTGCTGCTGGAACTCACCATCTTTCGGAAAGGCCGCCAATGACCGCGTCTGTCACGTTTTCGGGTCTCAATCACTGGTTTGGTCAGTTTCAGGCGCTGTCCGGGATCGACCTGCAGATCGAGGCCGGTGAATACGTGACTCTGCTGGGCCCGTCCGGCTGCGGCAAGACCACTCTTTTGTCGATCCTAGGGGGGTTTCTTGAGCCTACCCAGGGCCGCGTGCTGATCGGCGGTCAGGACATGACCCGTGTAGCGCCGGTCAAACGTCCCACGACCACGGTGTTTCAGGATTATGCCCTGTTTCCGCACATGTCCTTGCGCGACAATGTTGGCTTTGGCCTGCGTATGAGCGGTATGGGTCGGAAAGACCGCCACGCACGCGCCGAACAGATGCTGGATCTGGTTGGCCTGAAGGATGCAGCGCTCAAACGTCCTCATGCCCTGTCCGGTGGGCAGCGACAGCGCGTCGCCCTAGCGCGGGCGCTGGCCGTCAACCCGGACGTTCTGCTGCTTGACGAACCGTTGGGCGCGCTGGACCTCAAGCTGCGGCGATCCATGCAGGACGAGTTGAAAAGCATTCAGCAACAGATCGGTACAACCTTTGTCCACGTCACTCATGATCAGGAGGAAGCCATGGCGATTGCCGACCGGATCGTGGTCATGAGCCGTGGCCGGATCGAAGATCACGGTACCCCGGACCGGGTCTACCGCTATCCGGCAACCCTGTTCACGGCGGATTTCATGGGCGAAAATAACCACATTTCAGGTGTGAAATCCGGGGCGGGTTTAGAAACACCGTTTGGACTTTTGCCAACCCTGAACGCCCCGGCCTCGACCAAAGCCGCAATCTGCCTGCGCCCCGAGGATATCCGCGCCGACGATCAAGGATCATTCCCGATGGGGATGGCCACGGTGACTGCGGCGGCGTTTTTCGGAACCTATTGCCGGGCGCATCTTTCACCGGCCTGTGCCCCGGACCTGAGCCTGACGGCCTATCTGGCCCCTGACCGCCCTTGGGCGCAGGGCGATGTGGTATCGTTGTCCGCAGATGTCGAGAATTTTCGCCTGTTCGAACCGGAGACCCCCTGATGCAGCGCGCGCAACCGCAGGATTGGTACCGCACCACCCGCAAAGGTGAAGACATTACCCTGATCGATGAGCCTTTCATCACGCCTTTCTATCGCTGCAACATGTGGCATGTGCGTGGGCGCGACCGCGATATGCTGGTCGACAGCGGCATGGGCGTTGTGTCGCTGCGGACATGGGTGCCTCTGGTGACCGAACGTGCGTTGACGGCGGTCGCAAGCCACACCCATTTCGACCATATCGGCTGTCATCATGAGTTCGAGGACCGCGCGGTCCACAGGGCCGAGGCCGATATTCTGGCCAACCCGACGCGCGTGGCGACGCTGGCCGACCCCTACGTGACGGACGAGATTTTCGACTGCCTGCCGCCATTGCCCTACCGATCCGACACATATGCGGTCAGCGGTGCGCAGGCGACGCGACTGTTGGACGATGGCGATATCGTCGATCTTGGGGACAGGCATTTCGAGGTGATCCACACGCCGGGTCATTCGCCGGGTGGAATTGCCTTGTGGGAGGCTGCAACGGGCATCTTGTTCTCGGGCGATATTGTCTATGATGGCGAGTTGATCGAAGATACCTATCACAGCAATGCCCAGGACTATTACCGCTCGATGGTGCGCTTGTATGATTTGCCGGTGGAAACCGTGCATGGGGGTCACTTCCCCAGCTATGACCGGGATCGCCACCGCGCAATCATTCGCGCGTGGTTGGATGGAAAGAACGCGTCGACGGCGTAAGGCTTTCAGTTTTCGCCATGTAGGTCACGACCCCGTTGCAGATCGTAGCCTCAACGGCGGTGTCGCCTGCGTTGTTATCCGTCAGCACCCGGTCCAGAACTACGATATCGGCTAGCATGCCCGGGGCCAGGCGCCCGAACTGATCATCGCGGCGGCAGGCATAGGCCCCTTCGCTGGTATAGGCGGCTAGGGTATCTTCAAAACTCAGTCGCTCGTCCTTTTGATCGGCGTCCCAGACCTGCCGGGTCAAGGTGATGTCGATCCCGGTCAAAGGTGGCAGGGCGGCAATCGGCCAATCGCTTGAGAAACAGACACGCGCACCCGCCTCTTTGAGCGTCCGCCACACATAGGCGTCAGGCCATTGGTCCCTGCCGATGATCGAAGCCAGAGGCTCTAACGGGAAATCCCCGCATCCCGGCGGATGCGGCGGCATGAACGAGGCGACCACATCAAGCGCGGCAAAGCGGTGCCGGTCTGCAGGGTCGAGCAACTCGATATGTTCCACCCGGTGCCGATTACCCTGTGGGCCGTTGGCAGAGCGGGCGGCCTCATAACCATCCAACACCGCGCGCACGGCCCCATCCCCAATGGCATGAACCGCGATCTGGAACCCGCGCTTGTCCAGTTCCACCGCCAGATCGGCAAATCGGGCCGGGTCATGCAGCGGTGCGCTTTTGTGGCCAGGTGTATCGGGGTAATCCCGCACCCGGTATCCGGTGTGCGCATCCAGTGTGCCGTCCATGAAAAATTTGACCCGGTTGCACCACAGCATCGGGCTGTTCAGCTTACGCCGCATCTGCTCGGCAATCTCGATGTTTTCGACGGGTTCGCCGGGCGTGAAGTGATAGGGTAGCTCAAGCCGGCAACACAGATCGCCTTCGGCTTCGATTTCTTGCAGAAGACTGGCCTGGTACAGGTTGCCGTCCATATTGATGATTGTCGTGATACCGTGCTGGGCGCAGTATTGCAGCCCTTCGCGCATCAATACCTTGTCGGCCTCGCGCTGAGCTTGCGTCACTTCTTGGGCCGGTTCGATCCCCTCCAGCCCCAGAACCTCGCGCCCACCATGGCGGCCAAGCGCCTGTATCGTGGCAACGGCCGGAGGCTCAATCAGCGTGCCAGTGGCGATCCCGTCCGGGTCCAATTCAATATGCGAACCCGGTCCCAGATCGCGCCCCCGCAACACATCTGCAGCCTGTAGCGCCGCGGTATTTGCCCAGCCGTTGTGAAAATCAGCGCTTTGCAGCAACAGCGGGCGATCGGGGCATATCGCGTCAAGAATATGCCGGTCCGGATTTTGGCGACCGTCAAAACTCGCGTAGGCCAGACCCTGTGCCACAAGCAGGCTGTCATCTGGGTTTTGTGCGGCAAACTCCCGAATGGCGCGGGTCAGGGCTGCAGTGCCCGTGATCGCCTCAAGCCGCAATACCTTCAGGGAATAGGCGCCGAAAAACAGATGCATATGGCTTTCGACAAAGCCCGGCAGAACCGTTGCGCCCTCGGCGTCGAGGACCCGAGTGTCGACGGTACATAATGCCTTGATCTCTTCCGTTGATCCAACCGCTGCGACCCGATCCCCCGACATGAATATCGCCTGCTGCCGAGGGCCACCGGGCTCCATCGTGCGCAGATCGGCATTCACGATTGCAAGCGAAGCGGTCATGCGTGCGGCTTTCAACTAGGGGTGGGCTAGGTTCAGTGTCACGGTGTCTGACAAATAGGGGTTCTCGTCGCGCGATTGGGCATAGGCATCTGGATCAATCGAAGCCGAGATCACCTGTCCGCCTTCCCCCGCAAAACCCAACTGCTGACCGTCCGGGGCCACGATCGAGGACATACCCTGATAGGCATAGCTTTCGTCAGAGCCTGCGTGGTTGGCGTAGACGACAAAGACCTGATTTTCAAAGGCGCGCACCGGCACAACCTGTTTCGCAATGAACGCTCCGGCTGGGCCTTCGGCCATCGCTGTTGGCACAATGATCACCTGCGCCCCGGCATGCGCCAACCGACGCACGTTTTCAGGAAATTCGATATCGTAGCAGATCAGAAAACCAAGGGGCAGACCGGCCATTGTGGTCATCACCAAGGACCGCTCGGGCGTCTGGAAGATACCTTTTTCATAGGGGCCATACAGACAGTTCTTGCGATAGATCAGCGGACTATCAGGGTCATCACGGTTGATGATCAAGGCGCTGATATAGCGGGCGTCGCCATCGGCCTCGGGGAAACCCGCGACAAGGCTGATGCCGCTGTCACGCACCGCCTGCGTCAACTGTTGAACCCATGGCCCATCTTTCGGTTGCGCCAGATCGCGCAGAACTGCACCTCGCCCGTATCCGGTGATGGCCAGTTCGGGCGCAACCAGCAAATCGGCATCCGAATCGTGCAGGGCCTGTTCGATTTGGGCTAACCGATCCTCGGTGCTGCCTCCAGCTTGCATCTGAAATGCGGCGATCTTCATGGCACACGTCCCTATGTTCCGGCGCAGTTCGATCAAATTTTCAGCGCCCGCGGTCGCGACCGTATTCAGCGCGCCCGATTTTGCAAATAGTGCGTTGCAAAACGATACATTTCTCTGGCTCAATGCAAGGATGAAAATCACGGGTTCAGACATTCATCTTTTGACTGTTTTCGACAGTGTTGTTCGGAACCGGGGCTTCTCGGCGGCGCAGGTCGAGCTGGGCCTCAGCCAGCCCACGATCTCGAACCACATAACGGCGCTTGAAGAACGTCTGGGCGTGCGTCTGTGCCAGCGCGGGCGGCGCGGGTTTCTGCTGACTGAAAAAGGGCGGATGGTGCATCAGATCGGTCTGGCACTAATGGACTCGCTGGATCAGCATTCGACCCATCTGGCCGAGTTAAAGGGCAATCTGGTTGGACGTCTAAAACTGGCCGTTGTGGACGCCACCACAACCGATGAGGCATTCAAGCTGCCGCAGGCGATCAAACAGTTCACCGAGGCTGCTCCGGCCGTGCGTATCGACCTTGTGATTTCCGAACCGCAAGATATTCAGCAAGGTGTACTGGACGGTACCTACCATATCGGATTTGGTAGTTTTGACAATGTAAGCAATGGCTTAAACCTGACCGACCTGTATCGCGAACATCACGCACTCTATTGTTCGGACACTCATCCGTTGTTTGGGGTTCCGGAACACGCCCTTGGTGATGATGCCATTGCCCAGCAGGCTTGGGTCCACCGCGGGTATTGGAACCAGCAAAGGCAAAAGACCCAGCATTCCTCGGACCGAGACCTTTTTGCGCAAGAAATCGAAGCGCAGCTGATCCTGATCCTCAGTGGGGCATATATCGGGTTGTTGCCGCTGCATCTGGCCTCGGGTTGGGAAAAGCAGGGGCGGTTGCGGCGCTTGCCCAACAGCAGCCGTGATTATTCTTGCCCTATGCAGATCGTCACACGGTCCGGAGCGGTACCTAAGGTAAATGGACTGTTCATCCAGACCCTTCAGCAAATGTATGAGGGGGAATACATTGCTAAATGACAATGTAAGGGTTTGCGCATCGCTATTTTTTGGCCCAACCGAGCCAATTAGGGTCAGCAGGACTTTCGTATGACCTCAGCTGCAGGAACCATAATGCCAGACACGACCGCGCCGCGTTACAACCAACCCCTGGGCGGCAATGACATGCCCCGTTTCGGAGGCGGCACGACAATGATGCGACTGCCCGCGCAGGAAACCGCCGCCGGACTGGACGCCTGTTTCGTGGGCATTCCGATGGATATCGGCACCTCGAACCGGACGGGAACGCGTCACGGGCCACGTGCGATCCGCGCCGAAAGCTGCATGTTGCGGCCCTTCAACATGGCCACGGGCGCGGCACCATTTGCCAAGATGCAGGTGGCCGATATTGGCGATGTGGCGATCAACACGTTTGATCTTAAGAAAACCATGGACATCATCACCGAGGCTTATGATGAGATACTCAGCCACGATGTGGTTCCGATCACACTGGGCGGAGATCACACGCTGACCTATCCGGTGCTGCGCGCGATCGCCCGCAAACACGGTCCGGTGGCCTTGATCCATGTGGATGCGCATTCGGACACGAATGACGAGATGTTTGGCGAAAAGATCGCCCATGGCACTCCGTTCCGCCGTGCGGTCGAAGATGGGCTGTTGCAGAATGACAAGGTGTTCCAGATCGGCCTGCGGGGGACGGGTTACGCGCCCGATGATTTTGACTGGGGCCGCAATCAAGGCTTTACTGTCATTCAGGCCGAGGAGTGCTGGCACAAATCCCTGACCCCCCTGATGCAGGACATTCGCGCGCGGATCGGGGATGTGCCGACCTACCTGACCTTTGATATCGACAGTCTGGACCCGGCCTACGCGCCCGGAACCGGGACGGTCGAAATGGGCGGGCTGACCAATATTCAGGCGCTCGAAATCGTGCGCGGTTGTGCAGGGCTGAACCTTGTCGGCACAGATCTGGTCGAGGTCTCGCCGCAATATGATGTTAGCGGCTGCACTGCGCTGATCGGGGCCAATCTGGCCTATGAAATGCTTTGCGTCCTGCCCAAAAACCGGGCCAACTGAACAAAACCAACAGGAGATCACAATGCCAACCACCCTTTCACGCCGCCGATTTCTAGGCACTGCTGCTGCAACCGGGGCTGCCACACTAGCCGCGCCAGCCATCGTTCAGGCGGCGCAGCCGCTCAAGGTTGGAACCTATGGTGGGTTCTTTGAAGACAGCTTCAAGCAGTTCATCTTCCCCGAATTCACCAAGGCCACCGGGATCGAAGTGAACTCGGTCGCCGTTCCTACCGGTGAGACATGGCTGGTGCAGATCAAGAACGCTGCCCGCGCCAAAACCGCCCCGGCAGATGTGTCGCTGATGGCGGGTATTCCGCGCAGTCAAGGGGCGGATCAGAAAGTGTTCAAGGCGCTGGACGACACCAAAATCCCGAACCTTGCCAACATGACCGACTCGTTCCAGGACAGATATGACGACGGAAACCTGTTCGGTGTTGGCGCGGTGTCTTGGTATATCACGCTGTGCACCAATTCGGACGAAATCCCGCAGGCTCCTGACAGCTGGGCCGCGCTATGGGATGAGACATACAAAGATCAGATCGGTCTTCTGGGTCTGGCCTCGAACTCGTACATGCTTGAGGTAACGGCGACGACTTTCTTTGGTGGAACGGACATACTTGATACCAAAGATGGCATCCAACAAGTGTTCGAAAAGCTGTCCGAAGTAGTGCCCAATGTGCGGCTTTGGTACAAGGACGAAGGCGCGTTCCAGCAAGCGCTGCAGGACGGTGAGATTCCGATGGGCCAGTACTATCACGACGTGGCCGGTCTGGCCGCTGCCGAAGGCTTCCCGGTTGTCTCGACTTTCCCGAAAGAGGGTGGGATCGTGGACTCGGGCTATTGGATCGTGCCTGAACACGCCAAACCGTTGGATGAGATCCACGCATTTATCGACTTCATCGCTGCGCCCGAAACGCAGGCGTTGTTGTCGCGCAATGTCGGCACCGCTCCTGTGATCGACCCGAGCCTGACCGATCTGACCGCCGAAGAACTCGCCGCGGTGAGCAGCCCCGAGGCTCCAATCGTTCCGCGGTATGATGTCTACAAAGAGCATGCCAACTGGATTTCCGACACCTGGAACCAGATGATCGCGGGCTAACACCACTCACGACACTGGCCCGTCCCGCGCAGGTGGGGCGGGCCGCTTCCCTTGTTGAAAGAAAAGACCCTTATGCCAGGTTTAAGCATCGAAAACGTCACCAAGAAATTCGGCACTGTGACGG
Organism: Ruegeria sp. HKCCD7628; assembly: GCF_057221005.1. Lineage (NCBI taxonomy): Bacteria > Pseudomonadati > Pseudomonadota > Alphaproteobacteria > Rhodobacterales > Roseobacteraceae > Ruegeria > Ruegeria sp. HKCCD7628. The sequence goes on along the minus strand of NZ_JBWVBA010000013.1, from coordinate 67,414 downwards.
CCGTTAAAGATGTGAACCTTCAGTTCAATACCGGCGAGATGATCTGTTTTCTGGGTCCGTCTGGCTGTGGCAAGACCACGCTGCTGCGGATGATCGCCGGGCTGGACGAACCCACGCAAGGCACGATCCGTTTCGAGGATCAGGACCTGACCGGCGTGCCTGTGCATCAGCGTAATATCGGCATGGTGTTTCAGTCCTTTGCGCTGTTTCCGCATCTGAATGTTGGCGAAAACATCAGCTATGCGATGCGCATTCGGGGCCATTCCCGATCAGAATGCGAGGATCGCGCGCGGCAGTTACTGGACATGGTGCACCTGCCGGGGCTTGAGGGCCGCAAAATCTCGCAGCTGTCGGGCGGTCAACGTCAGCGCGTCGCCATCGCACGGGCCCTTGCGCTGAACCCACATGTGTTTTTGTTGGATGAGCCGATGTCAGCGCTGGATGCCAATCTGCGCGAGGTCATGCAGATCGAGCTGCGCAAGCTGCAACAAGAGCTTGGGATCACCACTGTCGTCGTCACTCATGACCAGACCGAAGCGATGACGATGGCCGATCAGATCGTGGTCATGGGAAAGGCGCAGGTGCTGCAGACCGGCACCCCGATGGAGATTTACAAGACCCCGGTCGACAAATTCGTGGCCGGTTTCATCGGCACCAGCAACCTGCTGCCTGCCAAGATGTCAGGGCCTGACCGTGTACATGTGAACGGGGTTGATCTGACGGTGGACGGCAACACTGGAACCTTCACCAAGGGCGATGACGTTCTGCTGATGACCCGCCCCGAAGAGGTGTTCGTGCATCATCCCTCGGACGTGGATGTGGCCAACTCAGTCACCGGTACGGTGACATTCGTGCGCGATATCGGCGCCACGATCGAGATTTTGGTGGATTGCGCCGGGCACGAGGTGATCTCGGTCCTGACACCAAAGGACTGGCCCAATGTGAAAGTGGGTGATCAGGTCCATGTTGAAATGCCTGCTACGGCCTGCAGCGTGTTGGCGGTATAGGAGGGCGAAATGCAGACAAGCGCGCTTTCCCGCTATATCGGGCTGATCCCGTCCTCGGTGATGATCGGGGCGTTTTTTGTGATCCCCTTCGTCCTGATCCTGCTGACCAGTGTGTCCACGCCTACCGATGACGGAGGTTATGCCACCAGCTTTGACCTCCAGCATTTTGAACGATTTCTGACCTGGTTCTATATCGAGCGGGCGTTGTTCTCAGCAGGTCTGTGCGCGCTGATCGCAGTGCTGAGCCTGCTGATCGCGTATCCCTTCACCTATTTCCTGACCACTTTCCCTCCGCGCTCGCAGACCTTTTGGTTGATCTACATTCTGGCGCAGCTGTCCCTGTCCGAAGTGCTGATCGCCTTCAGCTGGCAAATCCTTTTGTCCCGCACCGCAGGCGTGGCCAACATACTTGTCTGGATCGGGGTGATTGAGAAAAGCTTTGCCATGACCCCCTCGGCAGGCGCTGTGGTCGCCGCGCTGGTCTATTTGACCGTGCCGTTTTCGGTCTTGCTGCTGTTTCCCGCGCTAAGCCGGTTGGACAAAAGCTTGATCGAGGCATCGCGCACGCTTGGGGCTTCGCCTTTGCGGACGTTTTTCACGGTGATCATTCCCGTTACGCGGCCTGCGATCATCTCGGGCGGGGTGACGGTTTTCGTGCTGACGCTAGGGGCCATCATTGTGCCGCAGGTTCTGGGTAAGCCCGAACACTGGACGCTGTCAGTGCTGATTACGGATCAGGCGATATTCAATTTCAATATGCCCTTTGCCTCAGCGCTGGCGGTGGTGTTGCTGGTTCTCAGCGCGACGGTGATCTGGCTGGTCACGAAATTCTCGGGGAAAAAGACATGAGGGCGCTGCGCAGTATCTATCTGGCGCTGTTCGCGCTGTATCTGATCGGGCCGATCCTTGTGATTGCGGCCGTTTCGTTCAACGCCAAAAAGTTCCTAGCCTTCCCGCCGCGCGGCTTTTCCTTCCGCTGGTATGCCGAGGTTTTTGTGGCGAATGATTGGTTTACTGCGCTGAAAAACTCTTTGTTCATCGCCTTCGCCTCGGCCAGCCTTTCGGTTCTGATCGCGATGCCGGTGGCCTATTTCGCGTGGCGCTATGGACTGCGCTATGCCAAGGCGCTGCTGGCGCTTGGGGTAGCACCGTTTATCCTGCCGCCCGTCATCATGGCGCTGGCCTTCCTGTTGTTCTTCACCGGGATTGGGCTGAACGGGCTGATGATCAACGTCATCATTGCCCATGCGGTTTTCCTGCTGGCCCTGCCTTTGGTGACGATCTCTCTGGGGTTGGAAAGCGTCGATCACGCGCTGATCGAGGCCAGCCAGACCATGGGCGCCTCAAACGCCGTTGTCTTCCGCACGGTGATCCTGCCGATTGCCGCCCCCTTTGCCTTTGCGGGGTTTGCGTTCTGCTTTGTCCTCAGCCTGAATGAATACATCATCGCGCTTATGACCGTGGGCTTCTCGGTCGAGACACTGCCGATCAAGATTTTCAACGCCCTGCGCTATGGCTACACGCCGGTTATTGCGTCGATTGCGGTGATCTTCATGGTGATAAATATCGTGATTTTCGCCCTGATCGCGCGGTTCTCGAACCTCGCTCGTATTCTCGGCGCGATGGAGTAACCGAGCCATGCCCCATGATCACGATCCTCTGGAAGAAGGCCCCGCCCTGCGCGTGCGCGCGCTGGAGGAGCTGATGGTGGCCAAGGGGTTGGTCAAACCCGAAACGCTGGACAGTATCGTTGAATATTATGAGCGCGAAACCGGCCCGCGCAACGGCGCGGCTGTGGTGGCGCGTGCGTGGACGGATCCGGAATACAAAGACTGGCTACTGCGCGACGGGTCCGCGGCGATCAATGCGATGGGGTTCAGCGGGTTCCAGGGCGAACATATCCGGGTGGTCGAAAACACGGACGCGGTTCACAACGTCATCGTTTGCACCTTGTGTTCCTGCTATCCATGGCCGGTTTTGGGCCTGCCGCCCACATGGTACAAAAGCCCCGCCTACCGGTCGAGTGTGGTGCGTGAACCCCGCTCGGTTTTGGCGGAATTTGGTGTCAGCCTGCCTGAAGAGGTGCAGATCAAGGTTTGGGACAGCACGGCCGAGATCCGCTATCTGGTTCTGCCACGCCGCCCCGACGGGACCGAGGGGCTTTCCGCTGCAGAACTGGCTGATCGTGTCACCCGCAACGGCATGATCGGCACGGCTTTGGTCTAGGGGCAGGGTATGGATGGCATTCATGATATGGGCGGGATGCACGGGTTTGGCCCGGTTCCCTGCGATCAGGATCGGGCCTTTGAACACAATTGGCAAAAGCGCGCTTTTGCCCTGACCGAGGCTTTGGCTTGGTCCGTGCCTTTCTGCGCCGATGAACACCGCGCGGCAATCGAACGGATTGCCCCCGCGGATTACCTGCGGTTGGATTACTTTGAAAAATGGAGCGTGGCCGCGACGGCGCTGGTACAAGCTGCGGGCCTGGTTGACCCACAGGAAGTCGCATCGGGTTTGAAACGGTTCGATATCCCGCAGGGTGATCATCCGGCGGTCGGTCCGGCTGACATACTGGCGGCCACCAAGGCAGGGGCCGAGATGACATTTCCCCCAACCACTGCCACGCCACGCTTTGCCGTCGGTCAGTCGGTGCGCGTTCGGGCCAACAGTCCCGTTGGTCACACGCGGGTGCCTCGTTATGTACGCAACCACGTCGGGAAGGTCATCGCCGATATGGGGGTGTTTCAGTTCGCCGACTCGATGGCAAGCGGGCAAGGCCCTGATCCTCAGCATTGCTATACGGTCGAATTTTCGTCCAAGGATTTGTGGGGCAGTGCTGCAGACGCCAATGGTTGCGTCTGTCTTGATCTTTGGGAGAGTTATCTTGACGATGTGTGATGCCCATGACGTGGCGTTGCAAAACGTCCGTCGCTCGATCCCCGGGCTGGATGAAAACGGCCCTTTGTTCCTTGCTCCATGGCAGACTCGGATATTCGCTCTTGTCGTGGCCATGGTCCAACAAGGGCATTTCCCTTGGACGACGTTTCAATCCTGCCTTGCGGCCCTGATCACAGAAACGGAAAGGCGCAACCGAGCAGGTACGGCACGGGCGGTGGAAACGGCTTATTTTGATTGCTGGCTGCGCGCTGTAGAAGATACCTTGGCCAGTGAGGGTTCTCTGAATGCCCCGGAATTGGAAAACAAAATTTTGGATATTCAGCAAACAGTTGCCAAGATCAGAGCGGCACAGTCTGCGTAGATCCTGAGGTCCAGCGTTCGGGATTAGCATCGGGGTGAAGGCAGCAGGTCCTTCTGCTTAGATCACGGATTTGGTGCGTCTCTAACGCTCGGCTGTGGTGATAAAGAAATAGACCCACTCTCCTTTGAAGTCGGGGTTCACGTCCCGAGCTTCGGCGACGCGAGATTTGAGGAACTTAAGGTAAGCATCGGCCGGTTCGATTAGTGGGCGATCCTCTTGGTATAGCGGATCTGACGCAGCAAAGGCGACGGCGATTTCCTGTCCGTAGGGTGGACCTATCGTGATGAAAAGGCCGGGATCACCCGGCGCGGCCGCGCCCACGCGCAATGCGGACTTTGCAAGTGTCGGCTGCATCGGGGTCGATGCATTCGGTCGCAAATGGATGACTTGCCCTTGGGCATCAAAGTAGTCGACATAGACGTATGCGTCGTAGTCTGCTCCGGTCAAATCAAGAACCAGTTGTTGACCGTTCACATAGCGAAACGCACGCGCGTGAACGTCTTCCCCAATCAATAGTGGATTGGTGATCTGGTCCGTTGATTGTGGCAAGCCAATATCGGCTATTCCGCTGAGTGCGCCGCATTGCGGGCGCGGCAGGATGCGCAACTTGTCCTCGACCTGGATGTTGGAACCCATCTGCGTCTGAAGAGCGGCCAGAACCGGGTTACGCAATCCACCCTCGGGGATATGTCCAATAAGCTGCAAAGTGTTTGTGTCTGGCTGAAACTGAACCTGCAGCCGTGCGCAGGGGACTTGCGCCAAAAGTCCATCGATCCCGTCGCGCAGGTTCTCGGCCGATTTTCCGGCATCTTCCGGCTGCATAAAGCTCTGGATCGCGGCCAATGAGACCGGGTCTATCGGTCCGTCGCCAGAGGTGGAAAACACCTCGGATGCTGCAGTTTGCGGGATGTCGGGAACCGTTTGTGTCAGGACGACGGGTTGGAGTTGCACGGATTGTGAGACGTCCGCAGTGGGTTGCGCCAGAGGCACGGCTTGCGCCAGCGGTTGCTTCAATGAGACCGGATTGGCCTGTACCGCGGCAGAGACCAACTGCGAAGCGGGTAATGTTGTCGCTTGCAGTGGCTGAGATGTGGCGGAAACGAACTGCGCGGGTTCGAGCTTTGCCTCAGACGCCGACAAAGCATCGGTGTCCGGAATAGTCACTGCAACCAGCTGCTGAGGAAGCTGAGCTGCAGTCGCTGTTGACTGTCGGATCGTGCTTTGGCCCAGCTGCGCGCCCGAGGCGTCCTCGGTTTGAGCGGTTTCTGAGTCTGGTTGAGATTCAACGGCCTCGCTTTGTTTTACCCGGTGGGCCGACAGCTGCATTTGTGTTTCGGGAACCGGCTGTTCATCAACCGGTTCGGGCTCCACGCTCCAGATAAGGGCAATGGCGCCTCCGACATGCAGGGCGAGTGAAACGACCAGCCCGATACCCCATAAGACGGTCCCCCGGATCATTGCGGCGATCCCGGAGGGGTTACTACCAACACCACATCGCGAGCGCCCATAGCCTCAAACTGAGCAATACGGGGCAGGATTGATCGTAAAGTTGCTTCGCGATGCGCATTGATGCGGATCAGAATGTCTGGTTGGGCCACCAGCAACGACTGAACGCGACGCTCGATGTCTTCCGGCGCTACGGTCTCACCGTCCAATGCGATTATGCCATCTGCTGCCACCGAGATTGTGATGCCGCCTGCGGGCATGTCCGCGCCGGTCACCGCGACGGGCGGAGCCACGTCAAAGGGTGCCGTGGCATCCATACGTCCGATCAACATGAAGAAGACCAGCAAAAAGAAAACAACGTCGATCAGGGCAATGATCGTTTCGGGGTGGTGGCGTGGGGCAGGGCGGGTGATTTTCACGGGCTAGCCTCCAGTCGAACCACGCGCATGTTCACGGTCCCGGCCTGGGTGACTGTATCCATGACCGATACAAGAGATTGTAGCCTGGCCCCTCCGGTAGGCAGCACGATGACCTGAAGATCGGGGTCTCGGCTTAGGCGTCGGGTCAATAGGTCGGACAAATCATCATGAGATACCGCTTGGCCCTGATGAAACGGGGCTCCGTCCGTGCCTATGCGGATCAGTAACGTTTCAGCTGTGCCCTCTCCGGTCGTCCCTTGTGCGGGGCTGTCGCGCTGCGCCAGCGCCGGGATCATGTCGAGGTTCAAATACGTCGACGTAACCATGAAGAACACCAGCAAGATCAACATGACGTCGATCATCGGCACCAGCGAGATCAATGGCCGGGTTGGCTTGCGTCTGTTCAGGCTGAGATCGCTGTCCATCGACATCTTCCTAATGCGCGCCGCGCTCCTCCAATACCATGAGTTGGCCCACTGCGTTCTCGATGGATTGTGCGCCGGCTTCGGCCCGACCTGATAGTAATGAAGCCCCAATCGCGGCTGGAATGGCGACCACCAACCCTGCTGCAGTCGTCAAAAGTGCTTGCCATATACCACCTGCCAGAACCGAGGCATTTGCAGCGCCCTGTGCCAGCTCGAGCTCTTGAAAAGACTGGATCATTCCGGTCACTGTACCCAGCAAACCCAGCAGGGGTGAGATCATTGCAATCAATTCCAGCACGCGAATCCAGCTGATCATTGTGGCAAATTCCAAATTGCCGCGCCGTGTCAGCTCGGCCATTAAGGCGGGGCCTTTGAAGCCGTCGATAAGCCCCTGCATCGCGTAGGCACACACCCGGTCCGCTGGGGATTTGCCCGCGGCGACAGCCTGCTGCGCTGCTTGCCGTTCGCCCTTGGACCATTGTACAAAAGCTGCGTCCCTTACTGGTCCGCCCGAATTGACAGGGGCCAGTTTGATCACTTTGACGACGATTATGGTCAGAGACAGCAGGGATAGCAGCCCCAGAATGGCGATGATTGGGCCTCCGGTGCCCAAGTTTTCCAAGCCCGGCATGACTTATTGCGCCAGATTGGCAGCGGTCTTGCTGTCCAGCGCCAGAAGCGGGAAGCAATCGACAGGGTCGGAATTCTGCGGTTTGCATGCAGGCAGGTCGTGCAGCAGAATTTCAGAAATATCCGAGCACTCAATTTCGGGGATTTCGAACAGTTTCAGAGTGGTCCGCTGAACGGGCAGAGGGGCGGCGTCAATCGACAGAAGCCGGTCGATCACCCCATCTTTGTCAAGGATCGCGAGCGACATTTCAAATTCTTCGAAACTGTTGTCTGTCTGATTGCGAAAAAGGAAAAATGCGCGGCAGCCTCCTGCTTCGCCGGGTTCGAATTTGTTAAGCTCGATTGAAAGCCTGCTTTCGTCCGCCTGGGCCATTAAAGCTGCACATGAAAGCGCGATGGCTGCAATAAGTCTTGTTCTCATTCTTCTCCCCATTCCCGATTGGCGGGCTTGCGCCGTAGTTCCGAAACACCGCTTCGTCCGACTTTGAGCAATCATTGCAGCATTGAACCGCAGGCAAGAAGAAAAAAATACATTGCAACTACATCTAAATCCGTCAGGCAAAAGAAAAATCGCTGTTGCCCACCGTAGCGGCCAAGCAATGTCGTAAAAAAAACGTATTTTTAAGGTTTGACTTTGTGCCGGGTGTGCGGCTGATTCAACACAATGACTGGGCTTAAAACGTGAAATGTGTGCAAGTTTTGTCACTCTGTGAAATAGTTCATATTGGTAGTCGGGAACATCACGTTAAGCGGTGCCAACAAACGAAAAAGCGGTTCTCAACCGCCACGTTATTGGGGAGAGTATGAATTTATCGTCTTATCTGGAGCCCAGAAACGAGGACCAGCCGAGCGGCGAAAACCTGGAATATGATCCGGCGTTTACCGATCTGGAAATAGCCGCGCAGCCCGGCGAAGAACGGCAAATGGGTGACGAGGTCGTCGCTGCCGAAGAACAGGATTGGGGCGATGTCGAGTCCAAAGCGCTGGCGATCATGGAGCAAAGCCATGACCTGCGTGCCGCAGTTTATCTGGCCGAGGCCGTATTGCACACCAAGGGCCTGCCTGCATTTGCGACCTCTCTGAATTATATCAAATCCCTGCTCGAAGATTTCTGGGAGACATGTCACCCCGAGCTGGACGAAGATGATGGCGATGCGACAATGCGGATCAACGCGGTGCGTGGTCTGGCTTCGTCGGATCGCATGGTAAAAGCGCTGCGTCGCACGGGTCTGACGGACAGCCGTATGTTTGGGCGCATGACTCTGCGTCACTTGGACGTTGTGGATGGTCGGATCAATATGCCCGCCGATCTGGACGACATCCCGGACGCCAACAGCGTTGCTGCAGCCTTCAAAGACACCGATGACGAGGTGCTGTCTGCAAATGCCGATGCGGTTTCGTCAGCGCTAGAGGATGTCAGCGCGATTGACGCTGTGTTCTCGGACAAGACGCCAGGCGAAGGCCCCGATCTGGATCCTTTGATTGTGGGGCTCAAGAGCATCAAGCAAGCACTGGCCCAATATGCCGATGTTGGTGAGGTTTCTGCCGATGACATGGTAGATGCAAGCGTTTCAGCGCCTTCTGCGGCCCCGACTGGTGGTGCGGCAGCGCCTGCACCTGCGGGCGGTGGTGCGATCAATTCGCCCGACGATGTGACCCGGATGCTGGATCGCATTATGGACTACTATGCGCGGTGCGAGCCATCCAGCCCGCTTCCCATTTTGCTGGAGCGGGCCAAGCGCTTGGTCAATGCCGACTTTCTTACGATCATCGAAGACATGGCCAAGGAAGGCCTGGACGAAGTACGCCAGATTGGTGGCCTGAAAGATGATGATGACGATGGATTTTAATCCGCGCCCGGCAGCGCCGGGGCGGGGACCGAAACAAAAAACTGACGGATGAATCGAGGAGCAACAGATGGCTGACAGTTCACAAAAATTCATAGCCCGGAACAGGGCTCCGAGGGTTCAGATCGAATATGATGTGGAGCTTTACGGAGCCGAGAAAAAGGTGCAGCTGCCCTTCGTTATGGGCGTCATGAGCGATTTGGCCGGTAAGTCTGAGGTGGAACAGCCTGCCGTCGCTGACCGGAAATTCCTGGAGATCGACGTCGACAATTTCGATGACCGGATGAAGTCGATGGCGCCGCGTGCAGCGTTTACCGTGCCGAACACCCTGACCGGTGAAGGTAATTTGGCGGTGGATATCACTTTCGAAAGTATGGACGATTTCAGCCCTGCTGCTATCGCCGCCAAGGTTGCTCCGCTGAAAGAGCTGCTGGATGCGCGGACGCAGCTGTCCAACCTGATGACGTACATGGATGGCAAAACCGGGGCCGAGGATCTGATTTCGAAAATCATGCAGGACCCCAGCCTGCTGAAAACACTTGCAGCCCAGCCCAAACCGGGCGGCGATGCTGCCGAGGAGGAATAAAAGATGGCCGATCAAGAAGCCAATGTAGAAGCCGCCGAAGGCGCAACAGCGTTTGGATCCTCAGAATTCGAAGCGCTGCTGACCAAGGAATTCCGTCCAAAATCGGATCAGGCGAAAACCGCTGTGGAAAGCGCGGTTAAGACGCTGGCCGAGCAGGCGCTGGCCAATACCGGCCTGATTTCGGATGACGCTTTGCGCTCGATCGAAGGTATCATTGCCGAGATCGACAAGAAACTGACCGAACAGGTCAACCTGATCTTGCACCACGAAGAATTCCAACAGATGGAAAGCGCGTGGCGCGGCCTGCATTATCTGGTGAACAACACCGAAACCGACGAGATGCTGAAAATCCGCGTGATGAACATCTCGAAGAAAGACATGCACAAGACCCTGCGCAAGTTCAAAGGTACCGCATGGGATCAGTCGCCGATCTTCAAGAAACTCTATGAAGAAGAATTCGGCCAGTTCGGGGGCGAACCCTATGGCTCGCTGGTGGCGGATTACCATTTCGACCACAGCCCACAGGATATTGAGCTGCTGGGCGAGATGTCGAAGATTGCTGCCGCAGCCCATGCGCCTTTGATCACCGGGGCCAAGCCCAGCCTGTTCCAGATGGACAGCTGGTCGGAACTGGCCAACCCGCGCGATCTGACCAAGATCTTCCAGACGCCGGAATACGCCGCATGGCGTTCCTTGCGAGAAAGCGAAGATTCCAAATATGTCGGTCTGGCGATGCCGCGCTTCTTGGGGCGTTTGCCTTACGGTTCTAAAACCGAACCGGTCGAAGCATTTGCGTTTGAGGAAGACACAAGCGGTGCCAACAGCGACAGCTATAGCTGGGTGAACGCGGCCTATGGCATGGCGGTTAACATCAATCGCTCGTTTAAGGAATATGGCTGGTGCTCGCGGATTCGCGGTGTGGAAAGCGGTGGTACGGTCGAAGGCCTACCCGCGCATACTTTCCCGACCGACGATGGCGGCGTAGACATGAAATGCCCGACCGAGATTGCAATCTCGGACCGGCGCGAGGCTGAGCTGGCCAAAAACGGCATGATGCCCCTGATCCACCGTAAGAACAGCGACTCGGCGACGTTTATCGGCGCGCAATCGCTGCACAAGCCTGCGGAATACGATGATCCGGATGCAAGCGCCAACGCAAACCTTGCCGCGCGCCTGCCGTATTTGTTCGCGACCTGCCGTTTTGCGCATTACCTGAAATGTATGGTGCGCGACAAAGTCGGGTCGTTCAAAAGCCGTCAGGACATGGAAAGCTGGTTGCAGGACTGGATCAACCAATATGTTGACTTCAACGCCGACATTTCCGCCGAAGCCGAGAAGGCGCGCAAGCCACTGGCCTCGGCCGAGGTTGTGGTCGAAGACGTCGAAGGAAACCCCGGATATTACACTTCCAAGTTCTTCTTGCGTCCCCATTACCAGCTGGAAGGTCTGTCCGTATCCCTTCGACTGGTATCCAAGCTACCGTCTGAAAAAGCTGGCTAAAATTGAGAAAGATCGGCGGCGAGTGAAGTGCTTCACTGCCGCCGATCCAAACCTCAAATATCTCAGTGCTATCTCTAATCTCCAAAGGAAACGAAAATGGAAAACATCTTTATCAAAATGGACTTCCCGGGTGAAGCCCGCGAAAAACAGCACACTGACTGGATCGCTTGTAAAGAGGTCAGCTGGGAAGTTTCGCGCACATTGGACATGGGCGACATGGGCACCACCCAACGCGGCTATGCGAATGCAAACTTCGGCAAGGTTTCTCTGCAAACCGAACTCAGCAAAGCGTCTGCCAAGTTGATGACTTATGCTGCATCGGGCAAAGCCAATGGTGAAATGACCATTCACCTGTGCCGCTCGGGCGATGACGAAAAGAAAGGCATGGAGCCTTATCTGATTTTCACTCTGCGGGACGCCATTGTGGACAGCTACTCGGTTACGGGTGGTGAGGAAACAATCCCGTCGGAAAACTGGACCGTCGCCTATCGCGGTATCTCGATCAAGTACAAGATCGCAGATTTCAAAACCGGCAAGCTCAGCGATTGCAACGAGTTCAAGTGGAACTTGGAAACCGGCGACGTCAGCTGATTTTCACCACGATCCGGGCTTTGGCGGCGCATGTCGCCCAAGCCCTCTGTAATTATTATCCTGACGACGCGAGGCCCGCATGACGCCGGAAGACCATCTAAGAACAGGCGATCTGACTGCCACGCTTACTGCGCTGCAAGACAAAATCCGCGCCAATCCCGCAGATGCCAAACTGCGGATTTTCCTGTTTCAGCTTTTGTGCGTTATGGGCGACTGGAAACGCGCAATCACGCAGTTGAAACTGAGCGCCGAAATGGATGAGGCGGCCACGATGATGGCCAAGACCTACCGCGAGGCGATCATCTGCGAAGTGTACCGTGAAAAGGTCTTTGCAGCCGAAAAGACACCCATGGTTTTCGGCGAGCCCGAAGAGTGGCTGGCCCACCTGATCGAAGCGCAGAAACTGACGGCCGGAGGTAATTTCGAGCAAGCTGCCGAAATGCGGGCGAAAGCCTTTGATGCAGCCCCTGCAACTTCGGGAACTGTCAACGGTGAGGCATTTGAATGGATCGCTGATGCAGATATGCGTCTGGGTCCGGTTCTGGAAGTTATTGTAAACGGTCGTTATTTCTGGCTCCCGTTTTCTCAAATTGCCCGGTTAGAGATCGAAGCCCCCAGTGATCTGCGCGATGCCGTCTGGACGGCGTGCACATTGACTGTCGCCAGCGGCGGAGAAGTCGCTGCGCTGATCCCGACACGGTATCCCGGTACAACCCAGCAGGGTGATGATGCAGCACGTTTGGCGCGGGCGACAAGTTGGATGGATGCGGGCTCTGATACATTTGTGGGCGTGGGTCAGCGTCTGCTGACAACAGATCAATCCGATGTCGCCTTGTTGGATGTGCGCGAACTGGTACTGAACGTGGCCACCGAGGCCGGGGAAACGGCAGGAGATGGCTGAGAAGACCCTTGCCGAACGCCTGCAGCCTTCGCTTCTTGATCGGCTGACGGACGATGCGCCGGACCAGCAAAAAGAGGGTCGCGACGCACGTGTGATCGACGTCGGAAGGCTTAGGGAAATCATCCAGCGCGATTTGTCCTTGCTTCTTAACACCACTGATCAGTCCGATCTTATCGATGAAGACGTTTACCCGCACGCGTCGAAATCTGTCCTCAACTATGGCATTCGCGAGACGTCGGGCGCCTTTTCCACATTGCGGCAAGCGCAACGTATTCAGCGTTCGATTTCCGACTCCATCGAGGTTTTTGAGCCACGGATCGTTAAGGGTTCAGTTGCAGTGGATTTGCGTTCTGAAAAGGGCTCGGGTGAAATGCATGTTGAATATGACATCCGTGCCGTCATGTGGGCGCAACCGATGCCCTTGGAACTCTATTTGCGCAGCCGTGTAGATATAACGACCGGCGAAGTCGCAATCGAGCGGAGTTGACGTAATGGACACCCGGTTGCTTAAGCAGTACGAAACCGAACTGGCCTTTCTGCGCGAAATGGGGGCCGAGTTTGCGGCCGCTTACCCCAAGATTGCGTCGCGTCTGGGCATGGAGGGGATTGAGGTCGTCGACCCCTATGTAGAACGGTTGCTGGAAGGCAGCGCCTTTCTGGCGGCCCGGGTTCAGTTGGAACTGGACATGCAGTTCCCGGCCTTTACCTCGAACCTTCTCGAAATCGTGTATCCGCATTATCTGGCCCCTACGCCCTCGATGATGATTGCCCAATTCGAGCCTGACATTGGCAACGCTGCGCTAAAAGAAGGTTATGAAATTCCCCGTGGTACGACGCTGCGTTCGCATTTGGCCGAAGGCGAACAGACAGCTTGTGAGTTCACGACCTCAGCCGATATGACGCTGTGGCCCATCGAGATTACCGAGGCCGAGTATATCGACGGTCGAGGTGAACTGGTCGCAGCAGGGGTCGCAAAAGAAACTGACGCACGGGCTGGTATAAGGCTTCGTCTCAATCGGACCGATGGCGAGCCCATGTCAGAGCTGGCCTTGGACAGGCTTGTACTACATCTGGACACTCAAAGCGGCAAAGCTTGGGCGCTGCACGAACTTCTGGCGACACAATGTGTCGGTTTGACAGGACGGTCGACGGATCGACGTGCTGACTGGACCGTCCGCTTGACTGGAGCGGATGCGGTTCCCAAAGGGTTTGAACGGGAAGAGGCCCTATTGCCGACGCCGCGCCAATCCTTTGATGGCTACCGGTTGCTTCAAGAATATTTTTCAATGCCTGAACGGTTTCTGTTCGTAGAGCTGACAGAGTTGCAGCCAGCGTTGCGGCAATCAACGGGTACCGATGTCGACATCTACGTTCTGTTGCGCGACGGGATGCGTGATGTTGCTCCGGCGGTCGCACCTGCAGCGTTCGCGTTGAATGCTGTTCCTGCCGTCAACTTGTTCCGTCGCAGATGCGACCGGGTGCACATTACCCAAATGGATATCGAACATCACGTCGTTCCTAACCGAACAGCAGGGCTGGACTTTGAGATTTTCGCGATAGACCGGGTAACTGGAATTCAGTCTGACGAGGAAGGGGACATCCCGTTTCGTGCCTTCTACAGCGAAACTGATCTGACGGCTGCGGGCGATAATCATTCGGCCTACTACACGATCAAACGCCGTATGCGTCAGCGCAATGAAAAAGAACGTCTGCGCGGCGTGCGCACCTCGTATCTTGGATCCGAGGTGTATCTGTCTCTGGTAGACCGGGCCGAAGCACCTTATCCGGGAACGCTGGATCAGTTGGCGGTCGAGGCTTTGTGTTCGAACCGCGATCTTCCCATGCTTCTGGCAGCAGGAGGCGCGGATGTTTTCCACTTGCCCGAAGGGGGCCCAGTCAAATCCGTGCGCACTCCGGTGACGCCCACACGCCCTCATGCAACGCTGGCACAAGGCGATGCGGCCTGGAAACTGATCAGCCATCTGAGCCTGAACTACTTGTCCATCGCCGGCGACGGCAAGGAAGGCGGCGCTGGGGCGCTGCGCGAATTGTTGGGAATTTACGCCCCTCTGGGCAACCGCGTGACGGAAAAGCAACTAGAAGGTGTTGTTTCCGTTAGCAGCCGTCCGATTGTACGGCGCATGAGCGACGAAGTTCTCAGCACCGCCGTTCGCGGGCTCGAGATCACATTGGGCTTTGACGAAAGCTTTTATGAGGGCACCAGTGTTTATGTTCTGGGTGCGGTACTGGAACGGTTTTTTCGAAAGTACACAACCATCAACAGCTTTACGGAAACTGTTCTTAAGACCGAAAGACGAGGAGAGATTGCCAGATGGCGACCAGCGGCGGGCCTGGGCAGGGTCATTTGAACCTGCTTGCCGCTCTGGCGGCACATCCTGAAAGGCATCACGTCTTTCAGGCGCTTCGCGTGATCGAGGCGCATTACGCCGACGCGCCGCGTCTGGGTGAATCCCGCCGTCCGCACGAAGACAAGGTGCGACTGGGTCAGGACGTGTCGTTGGCCTTTCCGCCCACCACGCTGACCCGGTTCGAACCGGCAACGGACGGCGCACCCGGTAAGCTGAGCAATTTGTTTTTTGGCTATTTCGGCCCGCAAGGGCCTTTACCGCTGCATCTGACGGAATTCGCTCGAGACCGGTTGCGTAACCACCGAGATCCGACCTTTGTCGCCTTTACCGACATGCTGACACATCGAATGATGAGTTTGCTTTACCGGGCATGGTCGGCCGCTGAACCAGCCCCCAGTTTTGACCGTGGGGATGATCCCTTCGAACAACGCGTTGCCGCTTTGGCCGGGTTCAAGGGAGACGGGTTCGATGACCGGGACGAAATGCCTGACATGTTGCGTCGGTTTTTCGCCGGACATCTGGGATCAGGAACCAAGACCGTCGAAGGGCTTATCGCGATTCTGTCTGATTATTTCGGCGTCGAGGCTCATGTGCAGCAATTCGTCGGCAGCTGGCTTGAACTTGAACCCGACGATACATGGCAGTTGGGTGGACCCGCGCGTTTGGGGCAGTCCACAAGTATTGGCAACCGGGTCTGGTCGCGCTCTGCCAAGTTTCGCATCCGACTGGGGCCGGTCTCTTTCGAGGATTACAAACGCCTTCTGCCCGGAGGTTTATCGCAAAAACGGCTCGAGTCCATTCTTCGCACGTATGTCGGAGATACACTGGATTGGGAGGTCAATCTGGTGTTGGCCGGTGACGAAGTCCCACGCGCCTCGCTAGGCGGTACAACGCAGCTGGGCCATACAAGCTGGATCAGAACCCGCGACGACCCGGATGAAATGCGTCCGGATGTCGACGATCTGATCCTCTACGCCGGATATATGAACCAAGAATTTGAGGCCGCTGAACCGGTCCATAACGAGAGGTAATGAAGATGACGGAAATCAGCCGCGTGTCGCTGTTCGGCAAGCTGAACAAGCTGGGCTATCAGGCGATCGAAGGGGCAACCGTGTTCTGCAAGATGCGGGGCAACCCTTATGTCGAAATCCAGCACTGGCTGCACCAGATCCTGAACGGTCAGGACAGTGATATTCACCGCATCATCCAGCACTATGATTTGGACCCCGGCAAGATCGCGTCCGAACTAACCCGTTCGCTGGATATGTTGCCGCGTGGGGCGTCCTCGATCTCGGACCTAAGCGATCATCTGATGGACGCGATGGAGCGCGGCTGGGTCTGGGGCTCGCTTCTGTATTCCGACAGCAAGGTGCGCACCGGCTATCTGATCCTTGGTATGCTGAAGACGCCTGCGTTGCGCAACATTCTGGCCAGCATGTCGCCAGAACTGGCCAAGATCGGTGCCGATGATCTGGCCGACAAGTTTGCCGAAGCCACCGATGGCTCGCCCGAGGACACGCTGGGCGCGCAGGATGGTTCAAACGTCGGTGGCGGGGCCGAGCCGGGCGAGGCCAGCGGCGCGATGGCCCCCGGTGCCATGGGCAAGGGTGAGGCGCTGGAGCAGTTCTGCACCGACCTGACCGAACAGGCTCGCAACGGTGAGATTGATCCGATCGTGGGTCGTGACGAAGAAATTCGACAGATCGTCGATGTGCTGATGCGCCGCCGTCAGAACAACCCGATCCTGACGGGTGAGGCTGGAGTAGGTAAGACCGCCGTGGTCGAAGGGTTCGCTCTGCGGATTGCGCGCGGCGACGTGCCGCCCGCGTTGAAAGATGTACGCCTGTTGGTGCTGGATGTGGGCCTATTACAGGCCGGTGCCTCCATGAAAGGCGAGTTTGAAAACCGTCTGCGTCAGGTGATTGACGAGGTTCAGGCCAGCCCGACGCCCATCGTGATGTTTGTCGATGAAACCCACACCTTAGTCGGGGCAGGGGGTGCCGCAGGAACTGGCGACGCGGCCAACCTGCTGAAACCGGCACTGGCGCGCGGTACGCTGCGCACCATTGGCGCGACCACATGGGCTGAATACAAGAAATACATCGAAAAAGACCCGGCTCTGACCCGGCGATTCCAAGTTGTACACGTCGAAGAGCCCGATATCCCCAAGGCGGTTCTGATGATGCGGGGAATTGCCTCGATGCTGGAAAAACACCACCGTGTGCAGGTGTTGGATGAGGGGATCGAAGCGGCCGTTTCGCTTTCCGCCCGCTATATCCCCGCACGGCAGTTGCCGGACAAATCGGTCAGCCTGCTGGATACGGCTTGTGCGCGTGTCGCGGTGTCTCAGCACGCGGTGCCGGCCGAGGTGGATGATAGCCAACGCCGGATTGAGGCCCTGACCACCGAGTTGGAGATCATCGAACGGGATGAAACCGCCGGATATGACGTGGCCGACCGGCGCGAGGCGGTGAATGTTGCGAAAGAGGCGGAAGAGGCGCGGTTGGCCGAACTCAACGGGCGTTGGGAGGCTGAGAAGAAAGTGGTCGAGGAAATCCTCGACCTGCGAGCTAAGCTGCGCGCAGGCGGGCAGGAGGTCGAAGGCACCGGCACCGCAGAGGGCGAAGCCGCGACCGAAGAAGCGCCGGATGCACAATCCATCGACCGCGATGCGCTGCTGGCGGAGCTAAAAGCCAAGAACAACGAGTTGGAAGAACTGCAGGGCGACAGCCCCCTGATCTTGCCCATCGTTGATCATCAGGCGGTGGCGAGTGTCGTTGGTGATTGGACTGGCATCCCCGTGGGTCGAATGGTCAAGGATGAGATTGAAACGATCCTGAACCTTGAAACCCGTCTGGCCCAACGCGTCATCGGTCAGGACCACGCGATGAAGATGATCGCTAAGCGTGTGCAGACCAGCCGCGCGGGGCTCGACAATCCCAACAAGCCCATCGGTGTCTTTATGCTCGCAGGTACCTCGGGCGTCGGTAAAACCGAAACCGCGTTGGCGCTGGCCGAGGTGCTTTACGGTGGTGAACAGAACGTCATCACCATCAACATGTCCGAATATCAGGAGGCCCATACGGTCAGCAGCCTGAAAGGCGCGCCTCCGGGTTATGTCGGCTATGGCGAGGGCGGCGTTTTGACCGAGGCGGTGCGGCGCAAGCCGTATTCCGTTGTGCTGTTGGATGAGGTTGAAAAGGCCCACCCCGACGTACACGAAATCTTCTTTCAGGTCTTCGATAAGGGCGTGATGGAGGATGGCGAAGGCCGCGTGATCGACTTCAAGAACACGCTGATCCTGCTGACCTCGAATGTCGGCACCGAAATGATCATGGATATGTGCGCCGATCCCGACCTGATGCCGGAACCCGAAGGCATGGCTAAGGCGCTGCGCGACCCGCTGCTGAAAGTGTTCCCACCTGCGCTGCTGGGACGTCTGGTGACGATCCCATATTATCCGCTCAGCCCCGATATGCTGGGCGAGATCACCAAGCTGCAACTGGGCCGCATTAAGAAACGCGTGCAAGAGGCGCATGGTGTGCCGTTCGAGTACACGGATGCGGTGGTCGAAGAGATCGTCAACCGCTGTCAGGAATTGGATAGCGGAGGGCGTATGATCGACGCGATTGTGACCAACACGATGCTGCCCGATATCTCGGCTGAATTCCTGAAAAGAATGATGGATGGCCAAGAAGTTAGCAAAGTCGTGATCAATGTCACAGACGGCGACTTCACTTATGGATTTGACTGAGCGAGACCGCGCTTTGACGGATCACAAACCAATAGAATTTCGCCAGTGGAGGACCCCCTAGATGGCAAAGACAACAGTCACCAAACATAAGTTTTACGTCGTTGATCTGATCCGATCGAAGCCCAAGCTGGAATACATCGAAATCCCGAAATACCGGGTCGATGTGGCGTTTGAAATCACGAAATCGGGCAAGCTCAAGAAACCCGATCCGGTGCCCTCGACGGCGTTGAAACGTTTGGAAGACGCCGGCCGGCAAGTGCTGGATGATTACGAAAAGACCATCACTCAAGAAGCTATCAAGCTGGACAAGAAGGTCGGCGAATTGATGAAGACGCCTGGGAAAAAGTCCCAGGCTGAAGCTGAAAAGCTAATTCAAGGCGTCAACCAGTCCATCAAGAATGCCATGGCTTCCGCCGAAAGCGCGGCCCAGGTGGCGATCGAAAAAAAGCTGAAAGATGAGGCCAACAAAGACAAGCTGCTGAAAGAAGCGCGCGTCAAAACCACGGTCAAAGTGACCATGGGTGTGGTCAAGATCAGCGGAGCCGTCGCGCGTTTGGTCGCAACTTCAGGCGCGGATGCGATGGCGTATAAGACCATCGCCAAGCAGGTCTATTCTCTGGGCAAAGAACTTCAGCAACAGCTGAAGGGCGAGGAAAAACTGCGTAAGGATCTGTACAAGGCTATCCAGAACTACATGAAGCTGCGCGAAAGCGTCATCATGCAGGCGGCAGAGCGTCAGGGCATTACGGATACTTCGGGTATTTCTGTGAAAAAGCCTCTGGAAGCGATTAAGAAGTTCACCGCCAAAGCGGTGGCGATGGGTGAGGAAGTCACCAAAGGCAAAGACCCCAAGACAATCGCAAAGAACATGCTGGATTTTGCGGCCAAGGCAGTCAAAGGCAAGGCGGATGACGCCAAGAAAGCCAGAGAGAAATATCGCGAACACACGACGAAGACGCGGCATAAAGTTGATGACCTGGGCGCATCTGCAGACAAGCTTATGAAGGCTGCCCGAGGTTCGAAAACCCTGAAAGAAGGCATCAAACTGGGCGCGGAGTGTATGAATGTTAAACGTTCGGCCAGTGAATTGTCGAAAAAGCTGGAAGATCGGGAAAGTTTCCTGACCGAAATGAACACTCTGATGGAAGGTAACGGACTAAAGGTGGATGACACAGCGATCATCGACAAGATCAAGGCGCTGGACAAGAAAACGATCGCGACAGAAGCCAAGAACATGTTCACCAACATCAAGACCGTGAAAGGTATGATCGACAATATCAGTGATGCTGTAGGATGATCGACATCTAAAAAGGCCGGGCGCATCACACGAGCGCTCGGCACCAGCAAGACGACAGGAGGCAAGGGTGGAAGACGGTATCGAGAAGAGCGAAACGCTCCGCGAAACCGTGCGCGCGTTCGTCGAACGCAAGGCGGTAACCAACACAATTCTGGGTGTGATCATTTTCAACGCAATCACGTTGGGACTGTCCACCTCACCTTCGGTTCAGGCCAATGTTGGCCATGTCCTTCGGGTTATCGACACTGTCGTGCTGGGAATTTTTGTGGCGGAATTGCTGCTCAAATTCTACGCTTACCGTCTGAGTTTCTTTAATAACGCCTGGAATATTTTCGATCTTGTGGTTGTAACGCTTGGCCTGCTGCCTAACCGTGATGGGTTGTCGGCGCTTCGGGGGTTGCGTGTTATTCGCGCGATGCGATTGCTGTCAGTCATTCCGCAGATGCGGTCGGTGGTGCAGGCGCTGCTGGACGCGCTGCCGGGGATGGGCGCGGTGATCATCATGATCTCGATCGTGTTCTATGTCTTTGCCGTCATGGCCACGCTGATGTACGGCCCAGACTTCCCCGATTGGTTCGGCACGCTGGGCCGGTCGCTTTACACGCTGTTCCAGGTCATGACGCTGGAAAGCTGGTCGATGGGCATCGTACGTCCGGTGATGGACGTGCATCCGACGGCCTGGATATTCTTTGTCCCCTTCATCGTCATAACTGCCTTTTCGGTATTGAACCTGTTCATTGGCCTACTGGTCAACACGATGCAGTCGGCGGTTGAAGACGAGTCAGTGGAAGAGTTTTCGCACCTTCGGGACCTTGTTCGCAGTGAAACGGATATCGTGGACGAACACGTGATGGAGCTTATGGTCGAGGTTAAAGCCCTCCGCCGCGAGGTCGCGGAATTGAAAGGACAAGGCAATGGCTGACAACTCGCAAAAGTTCATTGCGCGTAACCGGGCGCCGCGCGTTCAGATCGAATATGACGTGGAATTGTACGGGGCCGAAAAAAAGGTCCAACTTCCATTTGTGATGGGCGTGCTCAGCGACCTGTCAGGAAAATCCAACGCCGAGACCCCGTCGATTTCCGACCGCAAGTTTCTTGAGATTGACGTCGACAATTTCGACGACCGCATGAAGGCGATGGCCCCGCGCGTCGAATTCGCGGTGCCGAACACGCTGACCGGCGAGGGCAACCTGTCGGTCGATCTGACATTCGAGAAAATGGACGATTTCAACCCGGCCCAGATCGCCGCCAAGATCGAGCCATTGCAGAAGCTGCTGGATGCACGAACGCAGTTGGCTACTCTTATGGCGTATATGGATGGCAAGGCAGGTGCAGAGGCGCTGATCGAGAAGATCTTGGCTGATCCTGCGTTGTTGGCAACGTTGGCCAGTAGTCAGGTTGATCAGCAAGATACACAGACAACACTCGATGCCCTGCGCGAAATGGCGCCAGAGGAAGCTCCTGATGATCGCTCGGTCGCCGATGCTTTGGCCTCTCTGCCCGACGCTGAAATTGAAGAGCCCACATATGACACGTCAGATGTCTTATCAAATCTTTCCGCTGCTGCGCCGCAAGACGCACCGGAAGACAGGTCTGTGGATGACGCCTTAGCTTCTTTGCCCGAAACTGTCGATACTGACACTCCGCAGGATGAGTTTGCGGATGTGCTTTCAGATTTGGCGGAATCCGCTCCTGTCGACGCACAACAGGATCGTCCGGTCGAAGAGGCCTTGTCTTCGGTTCCTGAGGTGACACATGAAGACGCCGAGGATGATACCACAGGTGTTTTGTCTGATCTGGCGGATCGCGCACCGGAAGAAGTTACAGAACGTGATGCTCTCGAGGACGCATTATCGTCGTTGCCTGAGGTCGAAGACACAAGTGCGGCCGATCACTCGGATGTCTTGTCAAACCTCGCCGATGCGGCGCCAGAGGATGAGGCGTTGGACACCAGTTTGGATGATTTGCTGGGCGATCTGGCCGACATGGCTACTGATGAGGACACAGCCGACGAAAGTTCTGCGGCAGAGGCTCTGGCGTCATTGCCCGATGTGGCGGATGTCGCGGATGCCGATGACAGTGACGATGTTCTGTCCGATTTGGCCGATGCAGTTCCTGATGACGATCCGGAAGACACCAGTTTAGATGACTTGCTGGGCGATCTTGCTGACATGGCTCCTGATGAGGACACGTCCGACGAAAGCTCTGCGGCAGAGGCTTTGGCGTCGTTGCCCGATGTGGCTGAAGTCGAGGTTTCCGATGACAGTGACGATATTCTGTCCGATTTGGCCGATGCAGTTCCTGATGACGATCCGGAAGACACCAGTTTAGATGACTTGCTGGGCGATCTTGCTGACATGGCTCCCGATGAGGACACGTCTGACGAAAGCTCTGCGGCAGAGGCTCTGGCGTCGTTGCCCGATGTGGCCGAGTTTGACGATGAGGACTCTGATCTTGATGACCTTTTGGCTGATCTTGCCGAGGCTCCCTCTGAGCAGGTTGACGCAAGTGATGACACCGATGACGTCCTGGCGTCACTGCCTGACATTGACGAGGATGAGGACGCAGACAGTTTAGATGACGTTCTCGGCGATCTTGCCGACGCTGCCCCGGATGAGGACGCAGAGGATGACGATGATCTTGACGCGCTGCTGAACGATTTGGCTGAAACCGCTACTGAGCCGGACAGCGCGGACGACATGGACCTGGATGATCTTCTGGGCGATTTGAGCGCTGATGACACCGAACGCGACGGCGAGGCGCAAGAGCCCGACTTGGATGACCTCGATTTGGACAGCTTGTTGGCAGAAGACGAGACTGGAACCGAGGAAAGCAGCGAAGTTGACCTGGATGATCTGGATCTGGACGACCTGTTGGGGGATTTGGATGACGTATCCGAATCCGAAGAACAGGGCGATGCCGATTTGGATGACTTGCTTTCAGGCGATGACGAATTGGATGACGCATCCGTTTACCAAGAGGTCAAGACGGATGGCGAACCGGTGCTGGCCTTTGGCCGCATGAGCGCCGACCGGCCCGAGCCGGAACAGTTGAAACGCAGCCGGTTCCGCATTGCCATCTTCGGTGATTTCTCGGGCCGTGCGGCGCGGGGGCAGATGGAAACTGGCGATGCGCTGGCTGCGCGCGCGCCGATCCTGCTGGACGCCGATACAGTCGAAGATGTGATCTCAAGCTTTGCCACCAACTTGGTTCTGCCCATCGGTAAGGACGGCGCGGGGATTGAGGTCAAGCTGACCGAACTGGACGATCTGCACCCCGACGAGCTGTATGAAAAGGTCGCGCTGTTTGAAGGGCTGTCGGGCCTGAAAGGCCAGCTCGGCGCCGGGGCAACCGCCGAACATGCGGCGAAGCAGTTGACCGCATGGGGCAAGGAATTCGGGCAGGCCGTGGTTCCGCCGCGCAAAACGTCGGGTGGAAATACCGTGCGGGCTGATCTGAAACTCAGTGATTTTCAGAAGCTGATCGGAGATACGAGCGGAGAGCTGGCGCAGCCTTCTCCGGTGGATGATCTACTGAAACGGGTGGTCGGGCCGCATATTCGCAAATTGCCCAGCCCGGACGTTGCGGCGATGAAAACAGCGGTGGATGAGGCGCTGAGTACGGCGATGCGCATGGTTCTGCATCATCCCGAATTCCAGTCGATCGAGGCGCAGTGGCGCAGTCTGGACCTGATCGCGCGCAGCGTTGAGGATGACGATACGCTGGACGTGATCCTCTATGATGTTTCGGCCGAGGAGATTGCGGCCGATCTGGCGTCGGAAGAGGATCTGGCCCAGACTGGGTTGGTCCGTCTTCTGACCGAGGAACCCTTGGATGAGGAAAACGGGCGCGGCGGCTATTCCGCCCTGATCGGGCTTTATACGTTTGAGGAAACCCCGCCCCATGCCGAGTTGCTGGGACGTATTGGCCGGGTCGCGGCCCATGTGGATGCGCCTTTCATTAGCGCGATCACCCCCGCCTATCTGGACATCAAGAAAGAGGATCGCCACCCGCTGGTGGTTAAAGCCTGGGATACGTTCCGCGCGATGCCCGAGGCCGGGCATGTCGGGCTTGCCTCACCCCGCTTTATGCTGCGACGGCCCTATGGGGCCAAGTCAGAGCCGATATATGAGTTCGACTTCGAGGAATTCACCGAAGCTGAAGGTCTGCGTGGGATGCTGTGGGCCAATCCGGCGGTGTTGGTGACAATCCTGTTGGCACAGTCCTTTAAGCAAAATGGCAAGGCTATGAATCTGGGGTCCGTTATGAGCCTTGGTGGGGTGCCCTATCATTTCGTCCTAGACCGATACGGTGACCAGGTGGCGCTGCCCTGTACCGAACGCAACCTGACAATGGACAAGCACGAACACTCGGTTCAGCGGGGCTATATGCCGGTGCTGTCCGTCAAGGGACGGGATGAGATCCGGCTGGGCTCGTTCAACTCGGTCGCCGGGCAAGAGATTCTGGGGCCGTGGTCCGGTGTTCCCGCCCCGGCGCCTTCGCCGGATATACCTGATGCGCCCGAACCCGATGACCAAGAGTCTGATGAAACGATAGTCGAGGATGACTTTGATCTGGATGATCTGGGGCTAGAGGACGATACCGGTTCTGGTGACTCGGACGATTTGGATGATTTCCTTGCTTCCTTCGATGACGATGCGGAAGAAGACGAGGATGACGACGAAATGGACCCGGAATTGGCCGCATTATTGGCTGATCTGTAACGGCGTATCCAACGCGATTTGGAAGGATTAGGAAATGTCTGACAGTCTGCAAAGCAAGGAATGGCCGCTTCGGATCACGGGCAGTTACAAATATAAGGAAGACGAGCTTGTCATTCGTCGCGCGATCATCACCGAGAAGATGGGTGAACTGACTGAGATCCAGGTCGAGATGCTGTCGCCCGACAAAACCATCAAGCTGGAAGAGCTGCTGGGTAAAATTCTTACTATCCATATGGCTGCGGTCGAGGGGGAAGAACGCAAGTTCACGGGTACGATTGTGCGCGTTGAACGGCTGGCGCTGCGGGACGGGTTCGTGCATCTGCTGGCCGAGCTGCGCCCGTGGTTTTGGATGCTGCAACAGACCACCAACAGCCGCATCTTCCAGAACATGACGGTCGACAAGATCATCGAGGACGTTTTCAAAGCGCACGGGTTCTCGGATTTCCAGAAGAAGCTGAGCGGAACCTATGAACAGCGGGAATATTGCGTTCAGTACCGGGAAACCGATTTCGACTTTGTCTCACGCTTGATGCAGGAAGAGGGCATCTATTACTTCTTCGACTATGCGAAGGCGAATAACAAATATGAAACGTTGGTCCTGTGTGACGGGCTGTCGGGGCACACGCCGCTGACCGGAAAGTCGGACCTGTTTTACCGGGCGGGCGACGATTATGAACAGCGCCTGCCCGACAGCGTGACCGAATGGGCCAGCGCGCAGCAAATCGTTCCCGGTGTCGTTGCTTTAGGAGATTTCAATTTTGAGACACCCAGTGCCAAAATGGCCTCGGTGTCGAAAACCACCCTCTCGCCCGATCACAAGCACAACAAGTACGAGCTGTATGACACGCCCGGTCACTACATTGACGCCAACAAGGGCAAGCCCCGCGCGCAGGTTCGGATGGAGGCTGAAGAAACCGAATATGACCGCCGCCGGGGCCGTGCCTCGGTCCGGGCGATGGAGGTGGGCAAGACCTTCACTCTGAAGGAACATCCCGACAAAGATCAGAACCAGGAATATCTGGTCACTGCGGCTACCTTCTATCTACAGACGACCGAAGGCTACGGTTTTGAAAAGAACTCCAAAGACCTGGATACAGGCGCGTTGGAATTTCCCGAAGACAATAGCGAAATGTATATGGTTGAATTCGACGTTCAGCCCAAGAAGGTCCAGTATCGCAACGCCCGTACCACGCCCTGGCCCGAGATTGCAGGGCTTCACACGGCCGTCGTCACCGGCCCTTCGGGCAAGGAAATCTACACCGACAAATATGGCCGGATTAAAGTACAGTTCCATTGGGATCGTGCGGGCAAGAAGGATGAGAAGACGTCTTGCTGGGTGCGTGTTGTCACCCCGTGGTCCGGTAAGAACTGGGGCATGATCCATATCCCCCGGATCGGGCAAGAGGTCGTCATCCAGTTTGAAGAGGGCGATCCCGACAGACCCATCTGCACTGGTATGTTGTATAACGCCGAAACGATGCCGCCCTATGATCTGCCGGCAAACCAGACGCAGTCCGGGATCAGGACCCGGTCGTCCGAGAAAGGCAAACCCGACACATTTAACGAACTGATGTTCGAAGACAAAAAGGATGCGGAACTGGTGCGCTTTCAGGCGCAGAAGGATCATGAGAAGCTGGTCAAGAACAAGTCCACGGTCACGATAGGCTACGACAAGCTGGACACGGGCGGCAACGGCGGCGACGGTTGCCTGAGCCAGGTGGTGAAGAAAGACGTGAATGAAACGATCAAGGAAGGGGATCATACCTTCACGATTGAAACCGGCAGCCAGAAGGTCAGCATCAAGACTGACCAGACTGAAACGATCGAGGGCAAATCCACCCGTACCGTTACCGGCAACGACACCGAAACGATCAAGCAAGGCGACATGGTCACGTCGGTCGATTCCGGTAACAAAACGACGACTGTGAAACTGGGGAACATTCAGGTCGATGCCAAGGCGGGCAAGATCACCATGACAGCCATGCAGTCAATCGAGCTGAAAGTCGGGACCTCGTCAATTAAGCTGGATCCGACCTCGGTGACGATCAAAAGCACAATGATCAATGTGCAGGCGACCGCCAAGATGGACGCAAAAAGCCCACTGACGACGGTCAGTGGCGATGCTATGCTGACCCTTAAGGGTGGCGTGACGATGATTAACTAAGGGGCGAACGGATGAGCGAACGATTTGCCAATTTGACCAAGACACCCCAGATGCCTGCCGCCCGGATGTTGGCGGATGCCAATGCGCGGCTGGGCACCAAGCTGGATGCACCGGCCAGTGCGCCTCTGGACGTTGTTCTGGCCGAGCTTGAAGAAAAAGGCGCACCGATTGACATGTTGCGATTGCTGGGCGTGGCTCTACCGCCGCGCGAACGGGTCTGGTGGTCGTGCCTGGCTGCGCGTGACTATATCGGAGCCGCGCCCGATCACAACACGCCATCTCTGGCGGCCTCTGAGGCTTGGGTGTTTCGCCCGACGCAGGAAAATCGCGAAAAGGCCGAGCATACGATTGATCTGGCCGAGCCCGATGATGAGACCATAAATTGCGCCATGGGCGTGCTCTATGCCGACGGCACGCTTGGCACGGGCGAGCTTGCGTCGATGCCGGCCCCGCATGGCGCAGCCGAAGCGCTGGCATTTGCGATGAATGTCACAGCGATGGGCTATCATGATGGCGATTTCGACGCCTATGTGCAATTGCTGATCGACCGTGGCCTTGATATCGCTCGTGGTGGAAACGGCAATCTCGAGGCGAAGGAATAGACATGGGATTTCCACAAGCCCGCGTCGCGGATCTACACACCTGTACGTTTCTGGCCCCGCCGCCTGCGCCCCCCGCGCCGGTGCCTGCGCCGATGCCGATCCTGCCGCCCTGCTGCCCCACAGTGTTGGTGGGCAAGATGCCTGCCGCTCGCATTTTTGACATGGCCACACCCGCCTTTCCGCACCCGATCATCAAAGGCTCGGCGACGGTACTGATTGGCAAGATGCCAGCTGCGCGGGTGATGGATACCTGCGCCTGTGGCGGACCTATCGTCAAAGGTGAATTTACCGTGCTGGTCGGAGGATGAAGACAGAAGAATGACGGTCACGATCAAATTCCAATCCACCGGCATTGTGCCGGGCGACGGGCGTCCTGTGTCGATGCAGGGGGGATCGCTGACCGTAGGGCGTGGTCCGGCCAATGATCTTGTACTGCCCGACCCCGAGCGGACGCTCAGCAAGAACCATTTCGTGATCGAGGATCACAATGGCAACGTGGTGATCGTGGACCTGTCGACCAACGGGACCTTTCTGAACTATTCAAAGATTGCTTTGGGTCGAACGCCGACACCGCTGAACAATGGCGATGTGTTGACGGCGGGCGGTTATGAGATGGTGGTCGAGATCGGCGCCGATTTACCCTCGTTCGAAGAGATGATCCCGCAGCCGATGCAGCAGGGCAATGTCTCGCCCGGACAGTCGCAAAACGCGCCGGATCCGCTGGATTTGCTGGACGCGTCCTCGCCGGGAGGGGATTTTCTGGATGACCTGCTGGGCGGTGAAGCCCCTAAAGGACCGGGTCAGATCGCAACGCCTGATCCCATGGACGGACTGCTGCCACCGCTCGGTGATGATGACCCGTTCTTTGCCAAACCTGCCGATGCGCATCAGGGCTTGGGGGCGAGCGACCCCATGCACAACCCCTCGGCCACGGATGCGTTTTCAGCACCCGCCAGTGGCGGCGGCGCGAACCTGATCCCCGACGATTGGGATGACGATTTCCTGTCGCCGCAAGAGCCGTCCTCTTCGGACCCGTTTGCTGCGTCACCGCCGGAACCGGCCGCTCCACCGGCCAAGCCAACACCGGGCGGGCGTGCGGCCCCACCTCCGCCGTCGGAACCTGTGGCTCCGACGCCTGCGCCCGAGCCTGCGAATGAGCCCACAGTGGTCGAAACGCCTGCGCCTGCTGCTTCAAGCGGCGATCAATCCGCCGCCCGCGCGCTGCTTGAGGCGCTTGAGGTGGACGATCTGCGCATCGACGACGCCGATCTGCCCGCCACGATGGGCCGGATGGGGCGCGTGTTACGGGCAATGATCACGGGTCTGCGCGAAATTCTGATGACGCGTACCTCGATCAAGTCTGAATTCCGCATTGACCAGACGATGATCAGCGCAGGCGGAAACAACCCACTAAAATTCTCGATCAGCGCCGAACAGGCGATCGAGGCGTTGGTGAAACCGCGGGTCAAAGGCTACCTCGCTTCTGAGGAGGCCACCGCCGAGGCGTTGAACGATATCAAGGCCCATGAAGTTGCCATGGTCACAGGCATGGAGGCCGCGCTCAAAGGCGTTTTGTCGCGGCTCGACCCCGAGGTGCTGGCCGGGAAAATCGAAGGCTCCGGCAAACTTGGGTCACTTTTCAAGGGTAAGAAGGCCCAATATTGGGAAGTGTATGAAAAGATGTATGCGGAAATTTCGGATCAGGCCGAGAATGATTTTCACGATCTCTTCAGCCGGGAATTCGCGCGTGCGTATAAGGAACAGCTGGAAAAGCTGAAGTAGCGCCCCATCGGGCGCAATAAAAAGGGAGGGCAGCCATTGTCCTGGGACAGCAAGGTGCTTTGGACCGAAGGGTTGTTTTTGCAGCCCCACCATTTCCAGCAGGCCGACCGGTATACAGAGGCGCTGGTGGCCGGGCTTGCGCGCCGGGTGACACCCTATGCCTGGGGGCTGAGTGCGTTTGAGCTGGATGACGAAGTGCTCAAGGTCGGGCAAATTGCGCTTAAATCCTGTTCAGGGCTGACGCCGGACGGGCAGGTGTTTCGCGTACCGCAAGCCGAAGACCATCCGCCCGCTTTGGAAGTGCCCGAAACGATCAAGGATTGCGTTGTTTACCTGACCGTACCGCAGCGGCGGCAAGGCGCGTCTGAGGTGGATCTGAGCGGGGCGGAACAATCCGTCAGCCGCCTGCGTCCCGCCGAACAGGAAATCACCGACGTGATGAGCCAGCAGAAAAAGCCGGTGACGCTGGGCGTTGGCAAGCTACGGCTGCAATTTGCGCTGGCGGTAGACGATCTGGCCGACAAGCTGGCCATTCCGATTGCCCGCATCATCGAAGTGCGTCCGGACAAAGAGATTGTCCTGGATCGCGGCTTTGTGCCCTCGGTCTTGGATGTGCGCGCAGCCCCGGCATTGGCGGGGTTCATGAACGAGCTTGAGGGGATGCTGTCGCACCGGATGCAGGCATTAGCCGGGCGGCTGTCCGAAGGTGGACCTGCCAAGGGTGCTGCCGAGATTTCGGATTTCCTGCTGTTGATGGTGATCAACCGCAACCTGCCGCTGGTGCGTCATTTCGCCAATATCGAAAACGTGCATCCAGAACACGCCTACCGCGTTTGCGCAGCCCTTGCCGGTGAATTGGCCACGTTCATGAGCGCCGAGAAAGAAGCCGTGCAATTCCCCGCCTATCAGCACGACAACCTGACCGAAAGCTTTGCCCCGGTGATCCGAGTGCTGCGCCAATATCTCAGCTCGGTGCTGGAGCAGACGGCGATCTCGATCCCGTTGGAGCCGCGCAAATACGGCATCAGCGTCGGTGTGATTGCTGATCGCAAGCTGATCGGCTCGGCCGGATTTGTGCTGGCAGTTAATGCGGATATCCCCGCCGAAGACGTGCGGCGGCACTTCGCGGGTCAGGCCAAGACCGGCCCGGTTGAGGAAATCCGCCAATTGGTGAACTCGGCCCTGCCGGGCATCACTTTGCGCCCGCTGCCGGTCGCGCCGCGCCAGATCCCGTACCATTCGGGCGTGGTCTATTTCGAACTGGACGCAGCCAGCCCGTATTGGAGCAAGATGACCACTTCGGGCGGGATCGCGGTGCATGTGTCGGGGCAATATCCCGGATTGCAGATGGAGCTTTGGGCGATCCGCAATCAGTAGCCGTCCGGGCCGTTGATTGGTACGAAACAAATTGATGGGGCTGCCTGCGTGGACCACTGGACCATGCGGGCGCTGTGAGGAAGCAGGTAGATCATGTCCGACAACGATCCTTTTGCCGAACCGGACGATACAGATAAGACGGTCATTCGCCCCAACCCGGGTGGGCGACGTCAGGCCGGGACCATGCCGCAACAACCCGCCGCGCCTCAGCAACCGGCGGGTTACCCCGAGCCGATGGAAGCGCCTCAGCCGCAGCCCGCTGCGGCAGGGGACGGATATGGCGTACCTCCGGCGCAGGCCCCACAGTCGCGCCCGCCACAAGGCGGTGGGGAACAGGTGGCCGCAACCGGGATGAACCGGTTGAACGCCTGCGCCGCACCGCTGTTTTCGCTGATCAGCCGTATTCGCAACCGCGCCCAGCACATGGACCCCGACAAGCTGCGCCAAAGCGTGGTGGCTGAAGTGCGCAGCTTTGAAAATGCCGCCCTACAGGCGGGCATCCCGGCGCAATCGGTCAAAGTGGCGCGTTATGCTCTATGTGCGACGCTGGATGATGTCGTGCTGAACACTCCGTGGGGCGGCCAGTCCAGTTGGGCGACGCAATCACTTGTTGGCACCTTCCACCGCGAGACGGTGGGCGGGGATCGTTTCTACGACCTTCTGGCGCGGCTGGAACAGGAGCCTGCGAACAATATCGAGCTGCTGGAATTCGTCTACATGTGCCTGTCGCTGGGCTTTGAAGGTCGCTTGCGGGTCGAACAAGGCGGACCGGACAAGCATCTGCAAATCCGGCAGGGTCTGGCTCGGGTCATCCGAGCGCAACGTGGCCCTGTCGAACGTGATCTGGCCCCGCATTGGGAAGGCGTGGACAAGCCTTACCGCGCGCTCAGCATGTGGAAACCGGTCTGGATTGCGCTTGGCGTGACGGCGCTTTTGCTGGTGATTGAATTCAGCGGTCTGTCCTATGTCCTGTCGAACAAGACGGAAAATCTTGTGGGTCAGATGTCGGTGATTGACGCGGGCCCCGTGACCGAGTTGCAGCGCCGCGCGCCCCCGCCTCCGCCGCCACCTCTGCAACAGCAACCTCAGATCGCGAAGGTCGTCGAATTCCTTCAGCCCGAGATTGATGAGGGGCTGGTCGAGGTTTTTGAGAAAGGCAATACGCTGGTTATCCGCATCAAGGGGTCGGGCATGTTCGGGTCAGGCTCGGACAGTCTGCAAGACAAATTCCAAGAGCCGGTGCGCCGGGTTGCCGTGGCGTTGAATGCCGAGCCGGGCACGGTGATCGTGACCGGACATTCGGACAATGTGCCAATCCGGTCAGCGCGCTTTCCATCCAACCTCGCCTTGTCGCTGGCGCGCGCAAAATCGGTGATGAATAAGATGTCACCCGAATTGACCGACCCCAATCGCCTCAGCGCGGAGGGCCGGGCCGACAGTGACCCGATTGCCGACAATTCCACCCGTGAAGGCCGCGCCACCAACCGCCGGATCGAAGTCCTGTTGGTGCAGGAGGATACTCAATGACCGCCCGTAGAATCCTGAGATTCATCTTCTTGTCGATTTACACCGTGCTGTTTTTTACAGCGACGGCGTTGTCCTTGTGCCTTTATTTTTTCGGACCACTTATTGGGTCGGATGAATGGCGTCCTTTGGATGGGATGACGGCGCGGTTGATCTGGTGCGGTGTGATTTATGCGTTTTTCCTGATCATTGCGCTAACCATCTTCTTTGTTCGTCGTCGTCGCGAAAAGAAGCTGACCGAAGAAATCACCGAAGCCGTCAGCGACGGCGGCGACATGATCGACAGCGAAATCTCGGAACTGCGCGGCAAGTTGAAAACTGCTATGGCAGAGCTGCGCAAGTCCAAGAACGGACGGCGGCATCTGAATGAGCTGCCGTGGTATGTGATGATCGGCCCGCCGGGCGCGGGCAAGACCACTGCCATTGTGAATTCCGGCCTGAACTTTCCGCTGGCCGATGAGATGGGTAAAACCGCGATTGGCGGTGTTGGCGGCACGCGCAACTGCGATTGGTGGTTCACCGAAAACGCCGTTCTGATCGATACGGCCGGGCGATACACGACGCAGGAAAGCGACGCTCAGGTCGATAACGCGGCGTGGATTGGGTTCCTTGGGCTGCTCAAGAAATACCGTAAGCGCCAGCCGATCAACGGGGCGATGATCGCGATCTCGTTGTCGGATCTGTCTTTGCAGGATGAGATCACCCAGAAAGAACACGCCAAGGCCGTGCGTCGTCGTCTGGAAGAGTTGCGCGAAAAACTGGGCGTGCGCTTTCCAGTCTATATCCTGTTCACCAAGGCCGACCTGATTGCCGGGTTTGCCGAGTTCTATGACAATCTGGGTAAGGAAGATCGCGAACAGGTTTGGGGTTTTACCTTGCCATTGGACAAGTCCCGGTCTGAACAATCCCCGGTTGCCGCCTTTGACGAGGAATTCGCCTTGCTGCTGGGCCGTCTGAACGCCCAATCGCTGGAGCGGATGCAGACCGAGACCGACCCCCAGCGCCGCGCCTTGGTTGCGGGCTTCCCGATGCAGGTGGCCTCGTTCCGCAAGGTGGCGCATGAATTCCTGACCGAGGTGTTTCAGGACAGCCGCTATCAACACCGCCACATGCTGCGCGGGGTCTATTTCACATCCGGCACGCAAGAAGGCACTCCGATTGACCGGCTGATGTTGGGCATGGCGCGTACCTTCGGGATCGGACGTCAGGCGATTGGTTCGGGTCAGGGCTCGGGCCGGTCGTATTTCCTGACCCGCCTGTTTGATCAGGTGATCTTCCGCGAGGCCGGTCTGGTCAGCGCCGATGACAAGGTTGAGCGGCGCTATAAGATCACCAAATGGGCCTCGGTCGCGGCGACGCTGATTGCCGCTGTTGCAGTGGGTGCCCTGCTGGTTCGCAGCTTTTCGGGCAACTCCGAACTGATCTCTGAGGCGCAAGAGGGCGTATCCGTCTATCAGGCTGCAGCGGCGACGCTGCCACCCAGCCCGGTGGGCGATACCGATCTGGTGCCGGTGGTGCAGGCGTTGAACACGCTGCGCGATCTGCCCGCGAACCCGACCCTGTCCGACCCGGACCCTGAAACGCGCCTGACCTATGGCCTGTATCAGGGGGATGTGATTGGCACGCAGGCGGCGCAAACCTACCGCGCGGCGCTGAACCAGCGCCTTCTGCCACGTCTGCTATTGCGGCTCGAAGAACAGATGAGCGCCAATATCAACAACCCCGATGTGCTGTATGAGGCGCTGAAGGTTTATCTGATGTTGGGTCTGCAAGGTCCGATGAACCAGAATCTGGTCAAGGAATGGATGAATATCGACTGGACGGTATCCTTCCCCGGCCCCTCGCGCGAGGAATTCCGCGCTGATCTGAACGACCATCTTGAGGCATTGCTGAGCCAGCCGATGCAGGCCGTTGCGTTGAACGGGCCCATGGTCGAGCAGATACAGGGCCTGCTGTCGGAACTGCCGCTGGCGCAGCGCGTGTACAATGGGATCATCTCAAGTCCATCCGCGACGGCTCTGCCTGAATGGCGGATCACCGAAGTCGGCGGCCCTGCTGTTGCGCGCGTTTTGGTGCGGTCCTCGGGCAAACCGTTGAATGACGGGATCGAGGGGATCTTTACCTACCGCGGTTTCAACGACGTATTTGTCGGCGAAGCAGTTGGCGTAGCCAAACGGGTGCAAAAGGAAAGCTGGGTTCTGGGTCCGCGCGGCGAGGCGGAACAGACCGAACTGGCGCTGGCCGCGCTCAGCCGCGATGTGCTGGACCTGTATTACAACGACTACATTGCGCGCTATGACGCGATGCTGGGCGATATCGACATCGTGCCGATGGAAAGCCTCAGCCACGCTGTCGAAGTGACCAATGTGCTGTCCGGTCCAACCTCGCCTATCGTGAATATCCTGAACTCGATCTCGGACGAGACGAAGCTGACCGAAAGCCGATCGGTTCTACCCAATTCGGATGCTCTGGGTGAAGGGCTGTCCAGCGCGGCCAGCCTCGAGTTGCAGTCGGCGACCTCGGTCCAGACGCAAATCCTGCTGGAGGCCTTGGCCAAATCCAGCGGCGCGACCGCATCGCAGCCGGTGCAAGAGCCGGGCCAATATGTCGAGGATCGGTTTGCCTGGCTGCACCAGCTTGTTGACCGGCCCGAGGGGCAGCCCTCGCAATTGGATCAGTTGATGGGGTCGTTGACGGGCGTCTATCAGGAACTGAACAAGATGTCCTTCAGCGGAACCTCGGGCGGCGAGTCAGGGCAGGCGCTGCAGCAGTTTCAGCAAGAAGCGGCTCGCATTCCCGGCCCAATGGAACGCTGGGCGGTGCAGATCATCGACGGATCGTCGGGGATCACGTCTGACAGTACACGGGCCTCGCTGAACGCACGCTGGCAGGCCAATGTGCTGCCCTTCTGCGAGCAGGTCGTCACTGACCGCTATCCGTTCAGTCGTAGATCCGGGGCAGATGTGGCGATGGGCGATTTCAGCCGGTTGTTCGGCCCGCAAGGTCTGATCGACACCTTCTTTACCGACAACCTCGCCAAACACGTGGACATGCGCACGCGCCCTTGGAGTTGGAAAAGCAGCGTAAACGAGGCCGATCTGGGCATTAGTCAGGCCGTTCTGACCCAATTCCAGAACGCCGCCGAAATCCGCGAGGCTTTCTTTGCCGCGGGCCCGCAACCCCAGATTCAGTTCCAGATCATGCCCGAGGCGCTGGACCCCAAGGCAAAGGGCGTCACGCTTGAAATTGACGGACAATCGCTGGAATTCCGCCATCGCGGCGGGCTGCCTTCGCCGATGGCGGTCACGTGGCCGGGGCAGGTTGGATTGGCGCGGGTCACGTTCCAGCCCGATAAACGCAACATCGAAAGTGTGTTGTCCAAGGACGGGCCATGGGCGTGGTTCCGCCTTCTGGACGCGGCCGAGGTGCGGCGGACCAACGTATCGGACCGCAAGAAGGTGATCTTCAATGTCGGCGGCCGGATTGCGATCTTCCAGTTGCAATCTGGCTCGGTCATCAATCCCTTTGCCCTTCCGGCGCTGCAAAAGTTCAGCTGCCCTAAATCGTTCTGATGCAGCGGACTGGGTTTGGCGCGTTTGGTAAGATGCCTTCGGTCGGAGATTTTTTTCGGCTGGGGGTTTCACAGGATTTCGTCCAGCCATGGGATACCTGGATTCAGCACAGCATGTTAAACGCTGCTGAAGCTCTGGGACCTGTGTGGGACGCGCATTACATGTCCGCACCCATTTGGCGGTTTTGTCTGGCGCCGGGATTGGCAGGCCCGCAAAAGATGTTGGGCGTTTTGATGCCATCAGTGGATCGGGTCGGACGACGGTTTCCCCTGACTTTGGTATCGGGCGTATCTAATGAAGGTTCGGCAATTCTGTCTCACTTCCGGGCCGAGGCAACATACCGCCAGCTTGAAGACTTGGCTTTGGCTGCGCTTGAGGATGACATGACGCGGGACAAACTGGCCGAGGGATTGGAGGCGCTGGTGGTTCCATTACAAGAGCCGACTTCTCCGGTTCGGGCCGAGGGAAACACGCTGGTTCTGACGCGCGGGGAAGTCGCTGACAGTCTGTTGCCCGACCTCGCGGCGGGGTTGGTCGCGCATCGCTATCGGTCTCCGACAATCTGGAGCACAGACATCGGCGGCGTCCCTCGGATGATGGTCTGCGAAGGTTTACCGCAAGGATCAAACATGCAAGGTTTGTTTAATCTTCACGCTGCAGTCTGGACCGAGGCAAGGCCACTATGAATTCAAGTCACCGCGTTCGGTACAGCGCCCGCAGCCATGTCGGCCTCAAGCGCAAGCTCAATGAAGATGCCGTTTTGGCCCTTCCCGAGGAAAGCCTTTGGATGGTCGCGGACGGTATGGGCGGCCACGAAGGGGGCGATTACGCCAGCGGTCTTGTCGCTGACATGGTCGCGGCAATCCCCCCGGGACTGCCACCAGCGGATCGACTGGTGAAGTTGCGGGATGTGTTACAGCAAGCGCATTCGGCAATCCGTCAAGAGGCTGAGACCCGTGGCGGTAAAACCATGGGCACGACCGTTGCCTGTATGATGCTGGCCAACGGCCATTTCGTCGGTTTGTGGGCGGGCGACAGCCGCATCTATTTGCTGCGTGACAACCAGATTCAAATGCTGACCACCGATCACTCGGTTGTGGCCGATCTGGTGTTGGCGGGCCAGATGAGCTGGGATGAAGCGGAACAGCATCCCCAATCAAATGCGATCAATCGTGCGGTTGGTGTCGGGGATGTGCTGGAACTGGACAAGATCCGGGGCGAGGTTCAGCCGGGCGACCGGTTCCTGATCTGCTCGGACGGGCTGAGCAAATACGCGACATTCCCGATGCTGGAAAAGGCGCTGTCCGAGATGCCGATTGAAACCGTCGCCGATCAGTTGATCCAGATCGCGCTGGACGGGGGCGGGGCCGATAATATCTCGGTGATCGTGGTCGATATTCCCTGAACCCCGCGCTATTGCGCGAGGGTGGTCAGGATACGGCTGTCCAGCGACAAAATCTGCGTTTCCACATTGCGATCCTGTTCGCGCAGCGCCTCGGCATATCCGGCGGCGGATTCCGTGGTGGGGCGCAGTGTGTCGAACAGTTGATTGTCGGTATGCAGCACGATTACCTTGCTTTTGCCCAAGGTGCTGTCATCAACCTGAAAGGCAATGCCGCCGTTTTCCTGACTTTCGGGGATGGAATACGCCACGCGAACCGACAATGGCCCACTTTCTCCATCCCGCAGCGCGGCAATCCCGTTTTCTTGCCGTGTCACGTTTGGCAGTAAGTGGAACACGTTACCAGACACATCGAGAACCGAGACAGACAGGAACCCGTCTTGCACATCCTGCGGTAAGTCCACGTCAATCACCGGGTTCTGTCCTACGACAAAATCTCCGGTTGGGTTCGGGGCGTCGTTTTGTTCACCGTTGAAAAACGCGATAGAGATGTCGCTGGTCGGAGCACTGGGTAGGTAGTTCTCTATCAGGCATAATGTCGGGTTCAACACGTTCACACCGTCCAGATCAATTGGCCGCTCACCGACCAGGGCGGTCAAAGCGGTATTCAGCCCAACCAGACTGTCCTGAGACGCCAGAGTGCCACTGACCCGAACTGCGGTCTCAGGGCCATACCCGGCGGTGGGGGCGTTTTCCAGTTTCAGCGCACCGCAATCGGCCAGGCCAGCCAAGATCGGGCGGATATCGGCAGCGGGCAGGAACAGTGGCTCAAGCTCTAGTTCGACTGAGCCCTGCAACCCGGCGGGCAGTCCTGCTGAATAAAGCTGTTCCAGCTTGTCATGCAGCGCCTGATCCGTGGTTTGTCCGGTCAATTGAGCATCGTTTCCGTTCACGACCAGCCGCCATTCATCCAGCTCCATCACTGTTTCGATGACGTCACTGACCGCAGCGCCCCAGCTTTCCGAGATTTCCCCAGACGCCAACGTCAGATCAACCGTCCCACCCTGATCGGTGATCTCGCGTGTCATCGTGTCCCGTGTGTCTTCCGAAGGAACAAAACCGACGGCGCGTGGCGGCAGGCCCTCGCGCTTGTCCGCCACCAACGTATAGGGTGCGGCTACGGGATATTGGGGCCCAGTAAAGCTGTCGAATGCGCCGCTGAAATAGGCACCTGCGCCACCGCCGACAATGACCAGCGCGCCAAGGGCGGCAACCAGCCCGGTGCGCGATTTCTCGGGCGTTTCGACCGGAGGTGCAGCGGGTGCTGCGACGGCCGGGGTAGGCTGCGCAGGGGCCGCAGGTTTGCTTTTGGGTACGATTATGGTTGCGTCGTCATCGGTTTCGGCAGGGGGGGATTCCGCCTGTCCCGACCGGGCCGAGGACAAAGCCCTCAATACATCGCTGGTCGACTGATACCGGTCATCGGGGTCCGGCGCTGTCATCTTGTCCAGCACGGTTTTCAGAGGTTCGGGCACATCTGCAGTGTCCAGCGGTTGTTTTTTACTTTCCACAACCTCCAGCAAGTTACGCCCGGAATTGGCCTTTTCGCCCCGGAAGTTCGCCAGCAGCAGCGCGCCCAGGGAATAGATGTCGGTACGCTGGTCGGTCTTTCCCGACAGCTGCTCGGGTGCAGCATAGGCGTATTTGCCAGCGAACTCTCCGCCCACGATGGTTTCTGCGCCGGGGTTGGTATCCTTGGCGATGCCAAAGTCGATGATTACTGCCTGCGCAGGATCACCGTCACGCAGGATGATGTTGTCGGGGCTCAGGTCACGGTGGACGATGTTGCGCGCATGCGCGGCCTCGAGCCCCTCGCAGACGCGTTTGCATATGGTCAGAATGTCGTCTGCCGACATAGGACCATCAGCCAGTTTCCGGTCCAACCCCGGCCCGTCGACATAGTCCATCACCAGATAGACATGTCCGTCGGCAGTACGGTTGTTTTCGGAATAGCGCACCACCGCGTCATGGCGGATGTCGCGGATCTCTTC
Source organism: Ruegeria sp. HKCCD7628 (assembly GCF_057221005.1). Lineage (NCBI taxonomy): Bacteria > Pseudomonadati > Pseudomonadota > Alphaproteobacteria > Rhodobacterales > Roseobacteraceae > Ruegeria > Ruegeria sp. HKCCD7628. Next base: position 28,245 of record NZ_JBWVBA010000013.1, on the reverse strand, counting down.
CTCACGGGTTAACAGAACGAGGTAATCGTCGTTGCTGGAAAATTCGGCCTTCAGAACCTTAAGCGCCGCCAGACGCCCCGATATCTCGGAGCGCGCGCGATAAACGTCAGAGGTACCACCCCGCCCAAGGATTGCCTCGATCCGATATGTATTGTTCACCAGATCGCCCGGCTGAAACAGGTCGCCTGCGCGGGATTCAGTCATGCTGCCCTCGAAATTGTGTTTTATGAGGAGACTAAATCAGCCGAGCGCCTGAAATTCAACGCGGCGGTTTTCGTCGGCGCGCGGATCGTCCTTGTTCAGAGGTTCGGCTTCACCTACGCCCAGTACTTCCAGTCGCCCTTCGGCGATACCGCAATCGCTGACCAGAAAGCGTTTGACTTCTTTCGCGCGCAGCAGAGACAGATTTTGGTTGTAGTCCGCAGATCCTGCGCTGTCAGTGTGGCCGATGATCTGAAAGACGTTAACGTCGACGTTTTTCATCGCTTGGCACAAGGAGGACAGCTTGGGTTTTTGATCATCGCGCAAGGCGGCCGAGGCGAAGTCGAACCGAACCTGAATATTAACCTGATCTTCCGAGGCCACCGGTTGATATTCGGCCGGGGCCGCAGCAACTGTGGTTTCCACAGCGTCGTCGGTTGCTTCAGTCGCGGCTGTTGAGGGGATGATCACCAAGCCGCGCGTTTTTTGCTTGTTGAATGCATCGGTGATTTCGTCGGCTGTTAGTTCATTGGATTGGGCCAAAGCGAATTGCGTCGTGCAAACGAGGGCCATGGCCGAAGCCCCGAAAAATTTAAGTCGAGAAAAAGTAATCATTACCGGAGTCCTTCCCTGTTTGGGACAAAGAGTACCCGTGCCTCAGGTGTGCGACAATGAAGAAAGTCACATTTGTGATTAAGAAATAAAGCCGAGCACGTGACATCTTGCGCGACGACTTTTAGATTTGGGCGCAATTGAATTGAGATACAGGTAAACACATCAGATGCGCATAGTTCCGGCAGTAATTCTTGGAGTTTCGATTATTTTGGCCCCTGTTATCTGGTATGTTTTTCCACTGATTGTTCCTATGGAAAGTGATTTTGAGGGGCCAGCAATCGATTCAGGCGCGCGGATCGAAATCGAAATGCTGAGCCAACAGGTTGAAGATATGCGCAACGAGATTGAGAGGCTGTCGCTCGAGATATCGCGATCCCAAAGCGACGGTTCGGCCGTGTTGCAAGGCGCAGACGGGGCGGACGACTATGGATATGACAGCACCAGCCCAAACGAGATCATTGATGCTTACGCTCAGGTTGTCCTTATCGCCAACCGCAACGAAGTTAATCAAGAACTCAAACTGGCGAGTTCGTCGTTTCTGAAAGAGAAATTCGGGCTGCCGCGCGAAGACTTAACAGATAATTGTCAGTCCATGACCAACCCGCGGTTAGAAGAAAACCTTGTATTAGAAGAAGTCGGCCCGGTTCGGGTACGCATGTTGAAACCGGCAATAGACTCTCTGCGCGTTGTTTTCGAAAACATCCGTCGCACGGACCCCGACCTCTTTGCACGTATTAATACAGCCGGGTCCTTATGTGTGCGGCGGATTCGTGGCGCGACCTCATCCGCATCGGCCCATGCCTATGGCCTGGCTGTTGACTTGAATATCGACGGAGTGTTGGACACGCTGGGCGATGGTAAAACCCAGCTGGGCCTGACTATTCTGGCCGACTTCTTCCGGCAGGAGGGCTGGGTATGGGGTGCGGCCTGGGGTCGAGAAGACTCGATGCATTTCGAGGTTAGCCGCAACAAGATCGAAGAATGGTTGGAGCAGGGACTTTTGTAAAATCGTCGAATGATACGATGCTCTGTGAACTAGGACACGGACAGTCTCGGAATCAATCGTGATATGGATAACCTCAATCCAGACGGGTATCCTGTATTGGGAAATACAATCTTGCTTTGGCCTGCGGGCTAGGCTTTGCTAGGTTCTGTTTTAAGGTTTCACTAAGGGTTACGAATGCCAAAGACTCTACCTCAGGCGATCATGCGGATTCCGCGTCTCAGCATGATATTTGCTCTTGCAACCGGTGGCAGTCTTGTCCTTTCGGACGCGGTGCTGGCCCAAAGCGCGTCGAATTTGGCACCGTCAACATTTCAGCCGCAAAATCAACGCAATACGGGCCCTGTTACTGTCGCCAGAGACCCTGGCGCGCCGGTTCCCGAAGGTGCGGACAAATTGTTTGTGACAGTCGGGCGCGTGGATATTGAAGGCGCTCTGCCGCAAATGGAGGCTGCCAATGCCGCCTTTATTGAACGACTGACGGGAAAGCGTGTTGCTGCCTCTGAAATTTTTGCGGCCACAAATCGCCTTGAAAGCGCGTATAGCAATGCCGGTTTTGTTCTAAGTCGGGTAGTTCTGCCGCAGCAAACTTTGCGAGATGGTGGAACGTTACGGATCGTTGTAGTCGACGGGTTCGTCGAGCGTATTGACGCAACAAAAGTTCCGGAAGAGGTCCGGGACCGCGTGGTCAAGATTACCCAGCCGTTAATCAACAAGCGTGGCATCAAACTGCAGCAGATCGAGCGCGCCTTGCTACTTGCAGGTGATACGTTCGGAGTTCGCTTGGCGTCGACTTTGTCGGCAGGTGACAGTAATGGCGGCACCGTTCTGACTTTGGACGGAGAGTTCAAGGAATTTACCGGTTCATATGGGTTCGACAATACACTTTCAGACGATCTTGGTCCGTTGAATCTGAGCCTTGGACTTGAGTTCAATGGCCTGCTGGATCTGGGTGAGACATTCTATTTTAACCTGGGTGGGTCTCCGACGCGGTTTTTCTCGGGTGACCCTGAGTATCGGATTTTGGCTGCAGGTGTGGTATTCCCGATCGGGTATGATGGCTTTACGATTAACGCCGAGGTGACCTCTAGCGAAGCGCGCCCCGACACGGATTTTTTACCTAACGAAAGCGAGTTCGAACGGTTTTCGCTGCGGTTCTATTATCCGTGGATTAGATCCAGGAAAGTTAATCTTTCGTCGCAACTGATCCTGGATCGTATCAGCGATACGCAGAACCTGTTGGTCGGTCCCTTTGAGATTCCGGTCTTTGACGACGATATCAGCGTGCTGCGCGCCACTTTGGATGGCACACGCGCCTATGATAATGGTGGCTTCCTGCGCGGGAGTGTTGTGCTTTCAAGGGGTTTGGACATCCTCGGCGCGCGAACCTCGGTCGGCCCCGGAGAAACTCCATTCTCGCGTCAGGACGCTGAACCGGAATTTACGAAACTCGTACTGTCTGGCCAGTATCAGCGTCCTTTGAATGCCAACTGGTCGTTGGCTTTGAACGGCCGAATTCAAACCAGCTTCGGGGACGCTCTGGTGACGTCCGAACAATTCAGTATCGCAAGCACCAGCGAATTGTCGACCTTTGATGCGGGTTCGTTGCGTGGCGATGACGGATGGGTCGTGCGGTCCGAAGTGGGTCGATCGCAGCGGGTCGAAGTGGCTGGGTTGCCGCTGATCCTGAAGCCTTATGTATTTGGTGCTTACGGCGAATTGGGAATAGAACAACCTACGGTTTTTGAGCAAAGCACGACTACGGCCTACGCCTATGGGATCGGTGCTGATTTGATTGCAATTGAAGACTCGACCTACAAGTCGGGATCGTTACGAGTTGAATATGGGAGAGGTGAACGCGATGACCTGGGGGCAGACGAAAACCGCTTCACTATTGTTGCAAGCCGCAGATTTTAGGGCTCGCGCCACAGTGATCCGCGGCGCAATTTTGACAGCCACGGCAACGCTATGGGGCACGACAGCTCTGGCACAAACGCTGCCCAATGGCGGAACCGTGGCGGCGGGAACTGTTACGATTGCGCAACCCAGCGGCAACCAGCTGGACATTACGCAGGGGTCGGGCGCGGCCGTAGTGAATTGGAACGGGTTTTCGATCGGTTCTGGCTCGACAGTTAATTTCTTCCAGCCCGGGCAAGAAAGCGTGATTTTGAACCGGGTGACAGGGGATACTACCAGCGCAATTCTCGGCCAGTTGAATGCCAATGGTCAGGTGTTTCTGGTTAACCCTAACGGTATCTTTATTGGCCCCAACGGCGCAGTCAATGCGGGTGGCTTCGTGGCCTCGACTCTGGATGTAACGGATGAAGATTTCCTTAACGGGCGCTATCGCTTTGCCGGAAATGGTAGTTCAGCCGCAGTGGAAAACGCGGGAACAATCTCGATTGTTCCGGGCGGGTATGCAGCGCTAATTGGTGGGCAAGTTTCCAATTCGGGCTTGATCCGTGTGCCTCTTGGCAAGGTAGGGCTTGGTGCGGGTGAACAAGTAACACTGGATATTTCTGGCGATGGCTTTTTGCAGGTCGCTGTTCCTTCGGATAGCGATGACGCCATGCTGGAGGCGTTGATTACCAATTCAGGGCGGATCGAAGCCAATGGCGGTTCTGTTCACCTCAAAGCGGCCAGTGCTCGGAATGCGGCGCGACAGGTAATCAACATGTCTGGCGTGATCGAGGCCCAATCGGTTGGCGGAGTATCCGGAGCTGTCGTTTTGGGTGGCAGCGGCGGCGGCGTTCGGGTCAGTGGCACGATCGATACGTCGGCTCAGGAAACACTTGTCGAAACGTCGCTGCGGCCAAAGGTGCGTACTCAGAACGGTGGGTCTATAACCATAACTGGTGAAGCGATCACGCTGGCAGGGGCCACGCTGACGTCCGACGGGGCGGGTGGTGGAGATGGTGGAACCATTCTGGTCGGTGGCGATTTTCAGGGTGGTGGCACACTCCCGAAGGCGCAGACAACCTTCGTAGATGCGAGCACCAGTATCTCAGCCGACGGCGGAGACGAAGGTAATGGCGGTCGCGTTATTATCTGGTCCGATGACCTGACCGAGTTCCACGGCCAGATATCGGCCCGTGGCGGGGATACTGCGGGCGATGGCGGCTTTGTCGAGGTCTCGGGGCAGATCGATCTGGTGTATCGCGGTTTTACCGACCTGCGCGCTCCGAATGGGGAAACCGGAGATCTGTTGATCGATCCGGTGAACATAACGATTCCGGGTACGTTTACCGAAGCGGGTCTGGAAGCCCAGCTTGAATCTGCGGATGTGTTTCTGACTACGTCTGTGACCGGCACAGATGACGGCAATATCACGATCAACGCTGATATCGACTGGATGGCGGCAAATACGTTGTTCCTGATCGCGGATAACATGATCACGATCAACGGTGCGATCAACGCGGTCAACGGTGGGTTGTTGCTGAATGCAATGGGGGCGGTCGACGGAGTAGGCCGGATCACCACCGGCCCCGGCGGTAGCATAAGTGTAGCCACGTTCAACTTGGTTGCAGGGTTCTGGGATCAGGTTTCGGCCACGCTGCCCAGCTTTTTCGCGGGCGATTTCATCGTCTCGCCAAACGCCACATTCCTGCGCGCCACGGGCGGCAACGGGTCGGGCGCGAACCCGTTCCAGTTAACCGATATCTATGGTTTGCAGGGTCTCAACGGCTCTAGCCAAGCCTTTGCGCTGGTCAACGACATCGATGCCTCGCCCACGTCCAGCTGGTCATTTGGTTTTGTCCCTACAGATTTTTCAGGCACGCTTGAAGGTAACAGGTTTTCGATCAACAACCTGTTCATAGACAACGACTTCACCTTCGGCGGCCTTTTCGGCACTCTGGACGGTACCGTGCGTAACCTGAGTATCACGAATGCGGATATTACCGCTCAGGGTGGTGGCATACTTGCCGGTGAAAACCTTGGTACAATCTCGGGCGTTAGTGTGTCGGGCAGCTTCACCGGCAGTGACGACGTGACCGGCGGGCTGGTTGGCATTAACGATGGCGGTACAATCAGTGACAGTTTTTCGACTGCCAGTGTGACGGTTGATCCGATCGAGGCTGATTTCGTTTTGGTCGGTGGCTTGGTTGGAGAGAATTCTGGGGTCATTCAGCGTTCGTTCAGTAGTGGTTCGGTGACCGGACTTGGCTTTGGCGAGTTTATCATGGGCGGATTGGTCGGCGAGAACTTCGGTTCGATCGTTGACTCGTATTCCAACTCGGATGTCCGGGGGGTAAGCCAGTTTTCCAGCCCGATGGATACCGTAGCCGTCGGTGGTCTGGTCGGAATAAACAACGGTGGTTCGGTCACACGCAGCTATTCGAACGGCAGCGTGGATTTCTCCGGCAGCGACACTCCGATGTTGGGCGGATTGATTGGCAGTAATTCCGGGACCGTTACCGCATCTTTCTGGGACACGCAGAGTTCCGGGCAGAATAACAGCGCCGGTGGCACGGGACTGTCCACGTTCCAACTGAACGACACAGTGACGTTCTTCAACCTTGCTTCGGCACAAGGCTGGGACTTTGAAAACACCTGGGCTCCGGGATCGGGTGAGACAGGCCCGGCAAATTACACGACCTCGCCGGTTGTGTTTGCTATTCCCGACGATATCGCGGTTGTTGAGGGCGAACAGCCGCCCAATGCGACGACGGGCACGATTTTTGGTGGGCCTTCCGTTTACCTGTTTGGTCCCCCATCTGATTCTTTGGATACGTCCACAGTATTTGAGGGGTTGAACGTCATCGAAAACGACGATGGCACCACGACATTTACGCTGTCGACCTCGTTTTTGCTCAGCTCAGCCGAAATAGGATATCAAGTTGTGTCTTTGCCCGGTTCGGTTGTGACAGTAGTGGAGCCGATACCCGTTCCGCCCACACCCGAGGTAACAGTAGTGGAGCCGATACCCGTTCCGCCCACACCCGAGGTAGAAGTTACTCCGACCGTTGATACCACTATAACCGGAGGCGGCGGAGGTGGTGGCACTGCCGTGACAACAGTCGCCGAGGCTGAAGCAACACTTGGGACTGTTGAAAACGTATCCGAGGAATTCGGAGGCGAGATCGCATCCTGTGCCAGCAGTGGTGAGAATGTCAGTGAATACCTGGCCTGTCTTGCCGAAGCGATGGATGACTATGCGTCCGAACTTGACGGTATCGTGAAGGGTTTGCCACCGGGGCTCGAATCCGTCGGTGACATCATTCGCGGCGCCAGCGCGGGTATCCGCGAGGCAGGTGACGAAGCCAATCGCCGCCTGTCGCTGGCCACTACCGCAGAAGAGCGCAACGCGATCCGCCGCGAGGCGGTACAGCAGGCGCGGCGGCAAATCCGTCAGGCCCAGCGTGAGATCCGCAAGGCCATCACGTTGATAAGAGCAACCGATCCCGAGCTTGCCATAGTTCAGAACCAACAGGTAGAAACGATTGTGGCAGCGGTCGGTCAGGCGGATATCGGACTGACCCGCGCCATCGGCCTTTGATACGTCGGAGAGTAGACCATTGGCTCTGAAACGGTGCTTCGCAGCGCTTTTCCTGATGCTGTTCAGTGCGACCATCGCTCTGGCGGACAAGCGGGTTGCGCTGATTATCGGCAATTCCGACTACGTGTCGGTTAGCCCGTTAGACAATCCGATCAACGATGCCTCTGATCTCGCCATCGCTTTGGAGGGGTTGGGGTTCGAGGTGTTTCTGGGCACCGACCTGACACGGGACGAGATGCTGTCGCTGGCGGAATCCTATGGCACGACTGCTGCGGATTCCGACGTATCGCTGCTGTTTTATGCCGGGCACGGGTTTCAGGTGAACGGGCGCAACTATTTGGTTCCTGTCGATGCGCAGATCACCAAGCCCGAAGACATCCCCGAGCAGACAATCCAGATGGAGGAATTCGTCAACCGGATGGAACGCTCGGATGGCATCCGTCTGGTGTTTCTGGATGCCTGCCGCGACAACCCATTCGAAGGAACGGGTTTGGAGGTCGGCGGCGAGGGGTTGGCTCGGGTCGGCAGCGCGGCGGATTTCATGTTCGCCTATGCGACGCAGCCGGACAACGTGGCCTATGACGGCACCGGCCGGAACAGCTTTTTCACCGAGGCGCTGCTGAGCCATATCTATACGCCGGGTCAGGACATTTCGGACCTGATGATCTCGGTGCGTAAGGACGTGCTGGCTTCGACAGGGGGACGTCAGATTCCGTGGGACAACTCATCCCTGACGCGGCAGTTCCGGTTCGACAACAGCCCTGTCACGGCGTCTGAGGAGACGCTGCTGTGGCAGGTTGCCGCCAATGCGCAGGATGCGTCCCTGATGCAGCTCTATATGGATCGCTACCCGCAAGGCGCGCATGTGAATGAGGTCGTGGCCTTTCTGGATCGGGCCGGGCAGGGGCAGACACTGACCCGCGCGGTAACGGTTGAGGACGCAGACGAACAGGCCGAACGCCTTTGGAAACTGGCACAGCGCAGCCGGATGCGCCCGCTGCTGGAGTTCTACCTTGAGCAATATCCCGACGGCGCCCATGCGGCACAGGCGCAGCGTCTGATCGCATCCATCCCGCGCCCCGAGGACAGCACACCCGGCGGCATATGTGAACGTTTGGCTACCCACCCGCGCGACCGCACGGCCAGCATCCCCGGCGTGCCCTTCAGCCGTCTTCAGGAAAACGCCCTGACCGCCATTCAGGCGTGCAGCGCTGCAGCGGCGCAGACGCCAGACCTGTCCCACTACGTGGCCCTGCTGGCGCGGGCTACGATTGCGGCAGGGGATGTGGACCGAGCGGTGACGCTTTACAAGCAGGCAGCCGAAGCGGGGGACTTGAGGGCCATGGTTTCTCTGGCGCAATTGCACGAGGGCGGCACCGGTGTTCCGCAAGATCAGGCCGCTGCGCTATCTCTGTATGAACAAGCCGCCCAAGGGGGCAGCTTTGATGCGATGATCAATCTTGCAGTGACACTGTTCGAGGGACAGATCGTTCCAAAGGATCAAGCGCGCGCAATTGCGCTGTTGCAACAGGCTGCGGATGGTGGGTCAGCCAAGGCGACTTTCAATCTGGGCGTTCTGGCTCAGGATGGGATAGCAGGCACTCCGGATCAGGCGCTTGGCTATTTCCAGCGCGCCGCACGTGAAGGCGAATATCAGGGCTATCTGGCGGCGGCGATCCTGCTGGACGAAGGGCGCGGCGTGCCCCGCGATCCGCTCGAAGCCGCGCGTATGCTTCTGCGTGGTGCTGCCGAGGATGACGGAGCGATCGTGAACCAACTGTCGCTGGCCTCGGACCAGTGGACGCGCGAGACGTTGATGGAAGTGCAAAAGCTGCTGCAAAAGGCCGGGTACTACAACAGTGCCATCGACGGTGTGCCGGGGCCGAATTTCATCTCGGCCCTGCAACAATGGCGCAGCGGCGGGTTCGATCCGATCATCCTGGCGGCGAACTGACGCCTCTAGTTCACCGGCACAAATTCGATCCGGCGGTTGCGGCGTTTGCCCTCAGCCGTGTCGTTCGAGGTCACGGGGCGGCTTTCGCCATAGCCTACGGTCACAAGACGTTCCGGCGCGATCCCCTGATTTACCAAATAGGCGTTCACCGCCTGCGCCCGCCGTTCGCTGAGCACACGGTTGGCGGTGTCTGAGCCATCGCTGTCAGTATGCCCGCCGATCTCGATTGTTAGTTCCGGGCAGCGGTTCACGATGTCATGCAGGTTCGTCAGCAGTGGGATAGAGTCTTCGGACAAGCGCGCGCTGCCCGATGTGAAATAGATGTTTCCGGTGCGGGACAGGATCTCCATCCGACCTTCACAGGCTTCGCGGTCCAGATTGCCCTTGGTCTCAAGCGCCGCAGCGCCGGGGGTGGCCGAGGCCGCGACCAGTTGCGGGGGCGTGCCCGCCTTCGCGCGGTCGAACACGAAGCCAAAGCTGACAAAACCGAAGGGCAGGATGTCAACGCCCGCGGCCTCTTGAAGCTTGCCGCGGCCTTCTTCCAAGTTGAAATCGGGCAGGGCGATGGCAATCGGTGTGGTGTTGGCCACGGCCACGCGGTCGTTGTCGACCAGAGTGATCGCAACCTGCGCAACGCCGTCCTTAGTCACACCGTGTAGCGACAGAGAATAGGGAAGGTCGATAATCTTGTGCCGCGCCTGATGCAGGTCGACCAGTTTTTCGGGAGGAAGCTGGGTGGTGATGATGGCCTCGGGGTATTTGAAGGTTTCAAAGAACAAAAACCGCATCCGCACGTTTCGCAGGTCGATCTTGGTGTCCACGCTGTCCATCTGCACCCGTATCTCGGCGGCACCATCGGGGCCGATCACGCCCGACAGGCTGGCGAAACCGCTGTTCTCTGCGACCGAGCTTTTCTTGACGGATAGAAATTGCAATTCCGAGGCGCCTGCATCCAACGTCCAGCCATGTTCAAACGGATCCGCGATTTGCGCCCATGCTGCGTTAGACAGCAAAATGATGGCTACAGCACAAATGCTTCGCATCAAGTTTGAGCCTGGCATGTGTGAACCTCTTCCTATGCTTGCTGGTCAATTCGGGATATGTCAGGCGATGGCCACAATAAAGTCAAATGACATATTTAAATATAATCAGGCTTACGTGATGCCATGGCGTCACGGGCGTGATAAAGGACCCGAAACAAAGGACCCGACGTGCTTCGCATTTTTTACTTTCTGATTGCGATGATTTCGATCTCGTGGGCCGCGCCGGCGATGGCCGAGCCGCGGATCGCATTGGTTATTGGCAATTCGGCTTATGCGTCGGTGTCGCCATTGGACAATCCGGTTAATGACGCCACGCTGATCTCGGCAAAACTTAAGGGCCTTGGGTTCGACGTTCGCAATTTGACTGACAGCACGCAGATCGAGATGAAGCGCGCCATTGCCCAGTTTGGTCGCGATCTGCGGCAGGGTGGCGAGGATGCGGTTGGGTTGTTCTACTATGCGGGCCACGGGGTGCAGTCCTTTGGATCGAACTATTTGCTGCCTGTCGATATCTCGCTGAGCGACCCCGCTGATCTTGATTTAATGGCGGTCGAGGCGCGTTCGGTCCTGCACCAGATGGCCTCGGCGCATAACAAGACCAATATCGTCATTCTGGATGCCTGCCGGAACAACCCGTTCGAAAATCTGGCCGATATGGATGACAACGGCCTGGCCGAGATGAAAGCCCCCACAGGCACATTTCTAGCCTATGCTACCGATCCCGGCGGCGTCGCACTGGATGGTGAGAAGGGTAACAGCCCGTTTACGTTGAGCTTGGCCGAACACATTGAAACGCCGGGTATGGCTATTGAGCACTTGTTCAAGAAAGTCCGCGTGGATGTTCTGGATCAGACCCGAGGGTTGCAAACGCCTTGGGATACCTCGTCCCTGACACAGGATTTTGCCTTCTCATCGCAGGTTCAGACGCCCACCGTCCAGACCCGAAGCGAAGAGGAGCTTTGGCAGGAGGCAACGACTTCGCGTGATCCGGTTCAGATCATGCTGTTTATGCGCGCCTATCCAGACAGCGCTTATGCTGCCGAAGCAAGCGATCTTTTGCAGACCGTTCTAGCGGAATCCTTTGGAACCGCGCCGCAACCCAAAGTGCCAGAGCAAACGGTGATCGAGGCAAATGAAACCGAACGCCTGATGTACGAACTGGCGTTGGCTGATGACACAGTCCACGCATATGAGGTCTATCTGCAGAGTTTCCCTGAAGGGGTGTTCTCGGGCAAAGCAGCCGATCGTTTGGCTGCCTTGAAATACGGTGAGGAAACCGTGACCCGTAAGACCGAGGCGGATGGTGAGTTGTCAGAAACAGGACCACCGGGCAACACCCCGATGACGCTCGATTCTGTACTGGATTTCGGCAACGACCATGTGCGCGGGCAAACGATTAACCAACTGGTGGCAGGCGCGCCACTGTTCCCTCCGATCGAGGGTTTGCCGGATGAGTTGTGGAAAGACCAGTCCTGTTCGAATTGCCACCAGTGGACGCCCGAGGACCTGTGCAATCAGGCCCAGACCTATGTCAACCGCCCCGAAGCCGGGAATGTCGCCAAGCAACACCCCTTTGGCGGCGGTTTGAAAGTCAACCTGCGCCGTTGGGCATTGGGCGGATGTCAGGGCTAAACGTTTAACCCGACAGTTTAGCTAAATCGGCGCTGAGTGCGCGCGCGTCCGAGATGCTTTTTTGCAGGGCCGTCAGTCTGGCTTCCGGCGTAGCCCCCCCAGGCGTGTCGTTCAAAACACGGTCGATGCGAGCCGCCGTTGCTGCGTCGCCTCCGCCAGTTGCGTCGCGTTGTTGTAGAATTTTGAGCTTGAGATTGGCCAGTTCAGATTCCGACGATCGAATTTGCGCAGCAAGCGCATCATTTCGTGCCTGCGCCGTGGCCACTTCCCCTTCGGCTGCGGTGATACGATCGTCGTAGGCACCGGTAGTAATTCCAGAAACACCGGCGAAGAACCCACCGTCTGCAGGATCAGTCGTGGTTTGGCACGCGGTAAGAAACAGGCAGGCTAGGGCGGTAAAGCGGATCATTCGTGCATCCGTCACAACGACGACGCCAGATCACTGGCGATCCCGCGCATCTGCATGATCTGGTTCGACAAAGCCGTAAGATCCGCATCTATTGGTGAAGTTGCCTGTCCGCGGGCAATTGTAAGAGAGCGGGCCTCGGTGAATTCGGCCTGTCGTTTGGCGGCACCGTCAATGGCCAGTTCCATCTGGGTCAAGTTTACGTTGGCTTCGGCCAGTTCTCTTTCGATCTGCGATGGGTCGGCCGTGCCTGCGGCGATGCTTGCGTTCAGTGCATCCAGTTCGGCTTTCTGTGCAGCCAGAACCTGGTTCATAACGGTTAATGTCGTCTGCATTTCAGTTGTGTTGCGATCCAGGTCTTTCTTGATCTGTCGCAAACGCGCCTCACGCCCTGCATAGCTGCGCTGGACAAAGGCGACGTAAGTCCCTGCTAAAGCCCCGGCGCCAAAACCGATCGAGATGCCTGTGCCCACATCATCACTTCCACCCAGACCAAAGCCGATCCCTCCGCCTACCGCGCCTCCGGCGACTGCGCCCTGCAGGATTGTCTTTTGCATGGCTGCCGCCTGTTTGACCAAATTGGCCTCGGCTTGTGTCATGCCCGAGGGGGTGGTTGCTGGAGCCGACGTCTGAGTGCTGTCGCCACAGGCCGCCAGGACTAAGGTCGCAACAACAAGGCTTGCACCTATTCGGGAGGGATAAGATCGGCCAGCCATTGGTAACTTCCTTTTCTGCTATCATCTGCTTGCGATACATGCCGTAGGAACAAGCCCGCGTCCTGCGTCAGTTGCGCATTGGCAAAATCGAGATTACGTGACCCTGATGCAGGATTGACAATCGAAGCATCAATGTCGGGTGGAAAAAAAATAACAGCACGGGCCAGTACCTCATCATAATAACCGCGGCTCTGGTCCAGACGGCGCAGGATAATCCCGCGCGACCGGTAGATGTCGTAGATATCACTGCGTGCCTGTTGCAAAACCGGCAATGCGTCTGCATTTGAACGGGCGATGTCTTCTATTTGCTTCAAAGCATCTTCGGCAATGGTCAGTGTGCGCTCGACGCTGCGAAGGGCTATAATGTCGGTGCGCAGCCTTTGCATCGTTGTGACCGCCAGATACACCGAAACCTGTGCCGCGTCTTCAAATAGCCGCTCCGGCGTGGCTGTTTCCGCAGCTGGCAAACCCCTCCTATAGCTGTCCAGTGCAGGGCCAAGGTCAGAAGACTGCGGTTCTTTGAGATGCCCCAATGCCATCAAGGCGGTCGCAAGCTTCTGAGGATCGGCTTGTGTGAATGTGGCACTGACCGGTGTCAGCGGAGTCGCCGCCGGCGTTTCAAGGGATGCCAGCTGTTCTCGGGCAAATATGGCAAACAACCCATCGGGATAGGTTTTCAAGTAAGTTTTGAATTCCCGGCTGTCCGAACTGGAAGAGATACGTCTCCAATGTTCCAGATCGGCAGTGATTTCGTCTTTGGGCGAACTGTTGGGCAGGCCGGGTGCAAAACTGTGTTCGTCCAGCACAGATTCCTCGACCCAAGGGATCTGGCGCCCATCGGTTTCCAAAACCACTTGCTGGCGGACACGACCCAACATCAGTCGAACGTCCAGGTCCGGCGTCGCAATATGGTCCAGTAGCCCATTGGTGAAAACGCTGTTCTTTCCTTGCCCGTCATACGCCACGTTTCCTGGGTCTGTCGCGTAGGCTATCAACAAACCCGCTCCGCCACGCATTCTGACAAGGCCATGTTCGACGAGGCCCTTGTCGGAAAACGGATTGTTACGGCAGGCATCCAAAAGCAGGACGCCGACATCGGGCCCGGCCTTGGTCATAACGTCCCGCACTCGGTCCAGCGTGATCGAACTTCGTTTTAGTGCCTGCAGGCTATTTCCGTTGAAATCGGTGCCGATCAGGTAATTTGCCCCGCCGATCTGTACCCCATGCCCGGCATAGAAGAACACGGCCATCTTAGCGCCCTTTGAGATAGCACCAAACTTGTCTACCGCCTCTTGCATGGTTCGTGCGTTTTGGTTTGTGGCCTGAATGACCGTGAAACCAAGCTCTTGCAACGTGTTGCCCAAAGCTTCGACATCGTTGCCGGGATTGCGCAGTGACATTTCCTGCGTGGCATAGTCCGAATTGCCAATCAATAATGCGACGCGATCGGCTGCGTAGGATTGTGCCGCACTCAAAGCCAAACACAGTAGAATGATGGGTATTCCGATGGTCATGCGGGTCTGGCACATGATTTCACGATAGCCCAACAGATGAACAGATAACAATCTGATTTGGGACGCTCAGTCACCGGGGTTCGGTTAGGCGTTTTTGTCCGGGCAGTGTTTGTTGAGAGCAGCCGAGAGGGTTTGCTGAAAGCCGTGCGTCAATAATATGCGCGCGTCCTGTTGCATCATTTTATTGGCCGGCATTTAGGGCTGTAGCGGCAGGCTTGTTAAACATAGACTAGGTCGACTTGTACAGACATTGATCCTGCGGAAAAGTTATGTTTTCCGATAGTAGTGTTGGGAACCACTATCCAGTCCTTAGTCGGTTTCTGGAGCGAGGGCATCGTAGATTTTCTGACCTTCTTCGGATTGAAAAAAACCCTTGCGACCCAAAAGCCAATATCCACTGGAGGAGGTAGCCTCGTACTGGGAAAGTTGAACAAGACTGCCGGCGTTCAGGTGGCCTTGTAAAACGCCGTGCCACCCCAGTGCGATCCCTGATCCTGCCAGCGCCAGATGTAGCGCCATACCATGATCGTTTACGATGATCCGGTTGTCCAAGAAGTTCCAGTTCTCGGAACTGGCCCCAAGCCAGGATTGCCAGTCCAACCAGCGGTGCTCGGTGTCTTCCAGTTCGATGAAGGGAACGCCTCCGGTTTCGATCCGGTCCTTCAATTTAAGAATCTGCCGGGCGACGCTGGGCGACGCGACCGGGAAAACACGTTCCCGGATCAACAGGCGGGACTCGAACCCGGGCCAGTATCCGTCTCCGAATGCAATCCAGCAATTTGCCTCTTCTCGAAACAAGTCAGCATCCGTTACTAGCGTTACGACTTTGGTGCGCACGTTTAGGTGTTTGGAAAGTGCCGGTAGGCGGGGTGACACCCAATGCGCGGCGACACCGGCATACGTTGCGATCGTCCAGACCTGCTTTTGATCGGCACGTCGAATCCGGGCCGATGTCTCGCGGATTCCATCAAAAGCTCGTGAAACCGAGTGAAACAAATCATGCGCTGGCGGTGTGGGCTCAAGCTTGCCGTTTTTTCGCAGGAAAAGACGAGTCCCCAAGTCTTCTTCTAACTGTTTGATTTGATAACTTATTGCTGGCTGTTGGACGTTCAGGGCATCGGCGGCCCTAGTAAAGTTACCCAGAATGTAGACTTCTTCGAAGGCGCGCAGGCCTTTGAGTGTCGGTGTACGTCGTGACATTGAAAAATTCGATACCCCTTAAAAATTTTTCCATATTTTACAGAATCCGCGTTCTAATTAAACAACGCGGACCAGAAATTAGTCAGACAGAAAAAGACACAATGCGCCAGAAGTGATCCGGGTTGGTTTCCAAAAAGTTAACTACGTCTTCTCGTGGCGTGTGGTGGCTTGACGGGTTCCTGTTTCGGCGCTGACAGTGCCACTGAGCTTTCTTCCTGAACGTTCTGAGCCGCCAACAGTTGGCGGCAAGCTAAAAAACTGATCTGGTCGTTTGGGAGGAAAGGCCATGCAGCACAACTATGACGCATTGGCGCAAAATGCAGCGAACTTTGTGCCGCTTTCACCGCTTTCGTTTTTGTCGCGGGCAAACTCGGTCCATCGAGACCGTGTCGCGGTTATCTATGGGGATGTTCGCCGCAATTGGAGCGATATAGCCGCTCGGGCGAGTGCTGTTGCAAGCGGCTTGAAGGCGTTGGGTTTGTCCAAGGGCGACACGATTTCTATCCTAAGCCCGAACATCCCGAAATTGTTCGAGCTTCATTTCGCCATCCCGCTGATGGGCGCGGTTCTCAACACGCTCAATACACGGTTGGAAGCCGAAACGATCGCTTACATTCTGGATCATGCAGATACCAAACTGGTGATTGTTGATCGTGAGTTCGTTCCCCTCCTGTCGCAGGCTTTCGAGCGGCTTGGCCGCACGGTCCCAGTGGTCGAGATCAACGATGTGAATGCGCCAAGGTCCGACACGTTGGGTGGCAGAAACTACGAGGACCTCGCCGCTGCTCCTGTCGATCCTGATCTGTTGGTCTCGCCAGCCAGTGAATGGGATGCGATCGCTCTGAATTACACGTCGGGCACATCGGGGCGCCCGAAGGGCGTCGTGTATCACCACCGCGGTGCGTATCTGATGGCTTTAGGTACTGTTGCCGCTTGGGAAATGCCGCACTATCCGATCTATCTGTCTGTGGTCCCGATGTTCCATTGTAATGGCTGGGGCCATCCGTGGATGATGGCTATTCTGGGCGGAACCAAGGTTTTCACGCGGACGCCCGCAGCAGACAAAGTTCTGGACGCGATCCGGACCCATGGTGTCACCCACTTAGGAGCAGCGCCTATCGTACTTCAGATGATCGCGGAGCACGAAGATACCGATGCCGCGCCGTTTGATCCCTCAATTCGTGTCCTTACCGCTGGTGCGCCGCCGCCGCCTTCTGTCTTGGAAAAGACCAAGGCGATGGGTCTGGACGTCATGCAGGTATACGGCCTGACCGAAACATATGGCCATATCTCGCAGTGCTTGTGGCAGGATGACTGGGATCACAAGCACCCCGAGGAGCAAGCCCAGCTGCAAGCCCAGCAGGGTATCGCTTTCCCAATGGTCGAAGATGTGACGGTTCTGGATAGCGAGACCGGGCAAGAAGTTCCGCGCGACGGCGAAACGCAAGGCGAGATTGCCATTCGGGGCAACACGGTGATGAAGGGGTATTACAAAGATCCCGAAGCCACGGCCAAGGCGTTCAAGGATGGATGGTTCTGGTCTGGTGATGCCGCCGTTATTCAACCGGACGGCTATATCCAAATACGCGACCGGTTGAAGGATGTGATTATCTCGGGGGGCGAAAACATCTCGTCGGTCGAGGTTGAGGCCGTGTTGTTCCGCCACCCGGCAGTTCAAGCAGCGGCGGTTGTTGCCAAGGCTGACCCGAAATGGGGGGAAGTGCCATGTGCATTTGTTGAACTGCGCTCGGGTCACGAGGCTGACGAAGCAGAAATCATCAGCTTTTGTCGCGCAAATCTGGCTGGGTTCAAGACTCCTAAATCGGTGATCTTCGCTGAGTTGCCCAAGACATCGACCGGAAAGATCCAGAAATTCCAGCTGCGGGAAACCGCCAAAGCCGCAAAGGAGTAGATGGATACAGTCACACCGGAAGCACGTTTGCGCGATCAACGCTCTGAGGCGCGAAAAACGGGTTTAGGGTGAGAGACACTCGAACACAAAACACCGCTCGATACACAAGACGGAGACCTAGGTGCCGGGCGGATCGTGCTTAATGACCACCTAATTTAAGTGCGAACTTTACGAAATCACGGAGGAGAAACATAAATGGCAAAAGAACCACCACTGATGGAGTTGCCCATCGAAGTCAGCGAAGGCGGCTTTTATGATGGCTTCAGCAAAGACGTCACCATCGCGTCAAAAATCCTAGTCGGTGCGCTGATCTTCTGGGCGATTGCCTTCCCAGAGAACGCATCGAGTGTTTTGGGCGCAATGAACAGCTTCCTGCTGTCGAACTTTGCGGCCTGGTACACGTGGGTCGTGGCGTTCTTCATCATCGTCTGTGTGGTGCTGGCGCTGATCCCGTCGACTGGCCGTCTGAAAATGGGCCTGCCCGGTGACAAACCCGAGTTTTCAAGCTTTTCCTGGTTCTCGATGATGTTCGGGGCGGGGATTGGCATCGGAATGCTGACGTTTGCAACCGCAGAGCCTATGTACCACTTTGCCAATAACCCCGAGGTTATTCAGGGTCTGGCAGAAGGGTCGTCGGCTGATAACGTTCGCAATGCCTATAAGTGGTCGTTCCTGCATTGGGGCTTCTCGGCTTGGGCGTGCTATGCGCTGGTTGGCTTGTCGCTGGGGTATTTCTCGTACCGCCGCAACCTGCCGCTGACCATTCGCTCGGGTCTGGCACCGCTGTTCGGCAGTGCGCTGTCGGGTAAGCTGGGCCACGCGATCGACATCGTTGCCGTTGTTGCCACCATTCTGGGCGTCGCGCAGACGCTGGGCTTTGGCGTTGAACAGTTCGTCGCCGGTCTGCACCGGATTGGTGTTGGCGATTGGTTGTTGAATGAAGATGGGAAAGCCACCACTGCTGCCATCGTTGTTGCTCTGCTGGTCATCATGGGTGCGTCCACCTTGTCTGCTCTGTCGGGCGTCGGCAAAGGCATCAAATGGCTGTCGAACATCAACATGGGCCTCAGCTTCTTCCTGCTGGCCTTCTTCTTGATCTTCGGCTCGGCTCTGTTCGGCCTGCAAGCACTGTTTGTCGGCTTGTTCGACTATATCGTGGCGTTGCCGGGTATGCTGTTCAACGTCTGGAAAGCTGATGGTACCGAAACTGGCGATGCGCTGGCCAGCTGGCAGGGAGGATGGTCCGTCTTCTACTGGGCCTGGTGGATCGCATTTGCACCATTCGTGGGTGTGTTCCTGGCGCGTATCTCGCGCGGGCGGACCGTTCGTGAATACGTGCTGGGTGCGATCATCATCCCCTCGATGATGTGCTTCGTCTGGTTCACCATCGTTGGTGGCACCGCCATCGACCTGACCCTGAATGGCACCGCTGGTGATGCGATTTCGGGTGCCGGTCAGCAGGCACAGCTGTTTGCGATGCTGGACGTGATCCTGTCGTCTGGCTTTGCCTGGGTAATGGCGGTAATTGTTGTGATCCTGCTGCTGACCTATCTGGTCACTTCGGCAGACTCGGCTGTTCTGATCGTGAACACCATCAACTCGGGCGGTGACGAAGGCCCCAAAGGCCGTCCGCACATCATCTTCTGGGGCACGGCTCTGGCGTTGGTTGTGGGTGCCTTGTTGATCATCGGTGGACTGGGCGCGATCCAAACCGCGATGGTGATTGGGGCGCTGCCGTTCAGCCTGGTGATGGCGCTGATGGGTGTTGCACTGATTAAGGGCATCATCCGTGACAGTCGCCGTGAAAAGCTGGGCGTGACCAGCGTTCACGCCGCTGAACCGGCCGAGTAAGGTCTGAAAAATCGGGGCGGGCGCGTAAAAACGCCCGCCCTTTTTTTGTGCCCGCCCTTTCGCGGGCCCCAGAATTCGTTAGATGTTTGACCCAGACAAAAAGCCATAGGATAGACGATGCTGACCCTCG
This sequence comes from Ruegeria sp. HKCCD7628, assembly GCF_057221005.1. Taxonomy (NCBI): domain Bacteria; kingdom Pseudomonadati; phylum Pseudomonadota; class Alphaproteobacteria; order Rhodobacterales; family Roseobacteraceae; genus Ruegeria; species Ruegeria sp. HKCCD7628. The sequence goes on along the minus strand of NZ_JBWVBA010000013.1, from coordinate 8,571 downwards.
ACCAACTGAGTGAACTGAAGAATCTGGTCGTTGAGCGACACGAAGATGGCGTCTGGATTGTGCGACTGAACCGCCCGAACAAACGCAACGCGTTGGATATTGCCACGATTGATGAACTGGTTGACCTGTTCAGCAGCGCGCCTCGACTTGGCGCCGCGGCGATTGTCCTGACGGGTGAAGGCGATCACTTTTGCGCTGGCCTCGATCTGGTCGAGCACCATCAGGCCGATCGCAGTCCTGCTGATTTCATGCATGTCTGCCTGCGTTGGCATGAAGCGTTCAATAAAATGGAATATGGCGGCGTTCCCGTGATCGCCGCCCTTACTGGCGCTGTTGTGGGCGGCGGATTGGAATTGGCCAGTGCGGCGCATATCCGTGTCGCCGACGCCAGCACCTATTTCGCTCTACCCGAGGGCCAGCGTGGGCTGTTCACCGGCGGAGGGGCCACTATTCGGGTGGCTGATCTTGTTGGCAAGGCCCGCATGGTCGACATGATGCTGACGGGCCGCGTTTATCAGGGGCAGGAGGCAGTTGAAATCGGCCTAGCGCAATACCGTGTCGAGGGGTCCAGCTTTGACAAAGCGTTGGACCTTGCGCGCCGCGCGGCTGAGAACCTGCCGTTGACCAACTTTGCCATCTGCTCTGCGATCAGCCACATGCAGAACATGTCTCCTTTGGACGCGGCCTATGCCGAATCGGTCGTTGCCGGCGTGGTGAATACTCAAACTGATGCCCGCGCGCGACTTGAGGCGTTTGCCAACAAGACGGCCGCGCGTATTCGACCCGACAGTTAGTTCATCGAGAGTCCCCTTTGGGCGCTGAGGGAGTCGTAATCTACTCGTTTTCCGGAGAATTAATTTATTAAAAACAACTTATTATACGTTTCCGGTCGGTGATATATTAACGCTGCTTATATCACTTGGTATGATTAGTCATTGGATTTGTTTTGTTTGGATTTGGCAGATTGAGGTCAACCCAAGGAGGAGGCATCCATGACGACGACTGCAATCGGCCACTATATCAATGGCGAGGTTTATGGTGGTGCGCGCACCAACACTCAGGACGTGTTCAACCCGGCGACGGGGGCTCTGACGGGGCAGGTTGATCTGGCCTCGGTTGGGGATGTGGACAAGGCGGTTGCGGCGGCCAAGGCGGCGTTTCCGGCGTGGTCGAACATGCCTCCGATCCGCCGCGCGCGGTTGATGAACAAGTTTCTGAACCTGCTGAACGAGCACAAGGACGAGCTGGCCCGCGCCATCACTGCCGAGCATGGCAAGGTTTTCACCGACGCCCGCGGCGAGGTTGAGCGCGGCATCGATATCGTCGAGTTCGCCTGCGATATCCCGCAGCTGCTCAAGGGCGATTTCACCGATCAGGTTTCGACCGGCATCGACAACTGGACCCTGCGCCAGCCGCTGGGCGTGGTGGCGGGTGTGACCCCGTTCAACTTCCCGGTGATGGTGCCGATGTGGATGTTCCCGGTCGCCATCGCGGCAGGCAACACCTTTGTCCTGAAGCCCTCGCCGACTGACCCGACTCCGTCGCTGATGTATGCCGAGCTGATGAAAGAGGCCGGCTTCCCCGATGGCGTTTTCAACGTGGTGCAGGGCGACAAGGTGGCCGTGGACGCGCTGCTGGAGCACCCCGACGTGCAGGCGATTTCCTTCGTCGGTTCGACCCCGATTGCGAATTACATCTACGAGACCGGCGCCCGTCACGGCAAGCGCGTGCAGGCGTTGGGTGGGGCCAAGAACCACATGCTGGTGATGCCCGATGCCGATCTGGACAAGGCCGTCGATGCGCTGATGGGCGCGGCTTATGGCTCGGCCGGCGAGCGCTGCATGGCGATCTCGGTGGCCACGCTGGTAGGCGACGTGGCCGACAAGATCGTGCCGATGATCGCGGAGCGTCTGAAAAGCCTCAAGGTCAAGAACGGGGTCGAGATGGATGCCGAGATGGGTCCGATCGTCACCAAGGCGGCGCATGAGCGGATCACCGGCTACATTGCCAAAGGTGTCGAAGAAGGCGCTGATCTGGTGGTCGATGGCCGTGGCTACACGGTTGAGGGTCACGAGGATGGCTATTGGATGGGCGGCACGCTGTTCGACAATGTGACCAAGGACATGACGATCTACAAAGAGGAAATCTTTGGCCCGGTTCTGTCCTGCATCCGCGTCGACAGCTTTGCCGAGGGTGTACAGCTGATCAACGACCACGAGTTCGGCAACGGCGTCAGCATCTTCACCCGCGACGGCAACGCCGCGCGCGAGTTCGGGCGTCAGATTCAGGTGGGCATGGTTGGTGTGAACGTGCCGATCCCAGTGCCGATGGCCTGGCACGGTTTTGGCGGCTGGAAGAAGAGCCTGTTCGGCGACACCCACGCCTATGGCGAAGAGGGCGTCCGCTTCTACACCAAGCAGAAGTCCATCATGCAGCGCTGGCCTGAAAGCATCTCAAAAGGCGCTGAGTTCACTATGCCCGTCGCGCGCTGAGATCGGAGCACTGACCATGGAAACCTTTGACTATATCGTCGTGGGGGCCGGCACCGCCGGCTGCCTGCTGGCCAATCGTCTCAGCAAGGATCCGTCGAAACGTGTCCTGCTGCTGGAAGCTGGTAAGAAAGACAATTACCCGTGGATTCACATCCCCGTCGGGTATCTGTACTGCATTGGCAACCCCCGCACCGACTGGTTGTACCAGACCGAGCCCGACAAGGGCCTGAACGGTCGAACGCTGCGCTATCCACGTGGCAAGACGCTGGGAGGCTGCTCGTCGATCAACGGCATGATCTACATGCGGGGTCAAGCGCGTGACTTTGACAATTGGGCAAAGCTGAGCGGCGAAGAGGATTGGAGCTGGCAGAACTCTTTGCTCGACTTCAAGGCGCATGAAAACCACTACAAGCTGGATGGCGGGGCGGACCCGGCGACTGGCGACAACAGCCGCTTTTCTGACCTGCATGGCCATGGCGGCGAGTGGCGCGTTGAAAAGCAGCGCCTGCAATGGGACGTGCTGGATTCCTTTGCTAAGGCCGCAAATGAGGCGGGCATTGAATCGACCGACGATTTCAACTCGGGCGACAATGCCGGGGTAGGTTACTTTGACGTTAACCAGAAGTCGGGCTGGCGCTGGAATACCTCGAAAGGGTTCCTGCGTCCGGCGAAGGACCGTCAGAACCTGACCATCTGGACCGAAGCGCAGGTCGAGCGTCTGACCTTTGACACCACTGATGACGGCGCGATCCGCTGTTCCGGTGCAATTGTCCGCCGTGCGGGCCAGCCGGTGACCGTCAAGGCGCAGGCCGAGGTCATTCTGTCCGCCGGGGCTATCAACTCGCCGCAGATTCTGCAGCTGTCGGGCATCGGGGATGGTGAATTCCTGAAATCGCAGGGCATCGACGTGGTGCTGGACGCGCCCGCCGTGGGTGAGAACCTGCAGGATCACCTGCAGATCCGCGCCGTGTTCAAAGTGGACGGGGCCAAAACCCTGAACACCCTGGCCAACAGCCTGGTGGGCAAGGCCAAGATCGGCCTGCAATATGCGCTGCAGCGCTCGGGCCCGATGAGCATGTCGCCCAGCCAGCTGGGTGCCTTCACCCGGTCGGACCCCAGCCGCACCCATGCCAATCTGGAATATCATGTCCAGCCGCTGAGCCTTGAGGCCTTTGGCGAAGACCTGCATGATTTCCCGGCGATCACGGTCAGTGTGTGCAACCTGAACCCCACCAGCCGTGGCCATGTGCGCATCCGGTCGGGCAAATATACCGACGCACCGATGATCGCGCCAAACTATCTGGACACCGAGGATGACCGCAAGGTCGCCGCTGACAGCCTGCGTCAGGTGCGTGAAATTATGGCGAAACCGGCCATGAAGCGCTATAACCCGCAGGAATGGAAACCGGGGACCCAGTACCAGTCCGATGAGGAACTGGCCAAGCTGGCGGGCGATATCGCCAACACAATCTTCCACCCCGTCGGCACCGCCAAGATGGGCAGCGCGGATGATCCGACGGCCGTGGTTGACCCTCAGCTCAAGGTCAAGGGGATCAAGGGATTGCGCGTGGTCGATGCCTCGATCATGCCCGAGATCACTAGCGGCAATACCAACGCTCCGACCCTGATGATCGCGGAAAAGGCGGCGCGGTGGATTCAGGCGGGCCGCTAACGCGGCGATCAGAAAAATCTGGCCTCGGGTTCATGGGCGGACCCGGGGCTTTTCACGTCATATCGGGCTGCGGGTCCGACATTTTGCAGGGATAATGCACATGACACGTCACACGTCCACGGAGCTGCCGCTTGCCGGTGTCAAGGTGATCGATTTTGGTCAATATATCGCTGGCCCGGCCGTTGCCATGGTGCTGGCCGATTTCGGCGCGACCGTGATCCGGGTGGAAATCCCCGGTGGTCCGCTGTGGGAGAGCCCGGCCAATGCGACGCTGAACCGCAACAAACAGATTGTGACGCTGGACCTGAAAACCGACGAAGGTGTGGATCAGGTCCGCCAGTTGATCGCCGAGGCTGATATTTTGGTCGAAAGCTTCCGTCCTGGCACCATGACCCGCATGGGTCTGGAGTTCGCCGAGATGCGCAAAGCCCGCCCTGAACTGATCACTCTGTCGATCCCCGGTTTTGCCTCGAATGACGAGCTGCGCCGCGAATGGCGGGCCTATGAAAGCGTCATCGCCGCGTCTTCGGGCGTGTTCACCGATATGGGCCTGAACCGGGTGCTGATGGGGATCAACCCCTCCTTTTCGCCGCTGCCGCTGGCTTCGGCCTATGGCACGATGCTGGCCGCGTCTTCGGTGGTGCTGGCGCTGCAATCGCGCGAGCGTACCGGGTACGGCGACCAGATCGAGGTGCCGCTGGCCTCGGCCGTGATGGAAGGGCTCAGCTACAACTCGATCAAGATCGAGGACTATCCCGACCGCTATAAGACCCAGCGCGAGCTTGAGATCGAGCGGCGCCGAGTCGAAGGTCTGCCGATGAATGTCAGCTACGAAGACCTGCAGGAATTGCTGGACCCGTTCTACCGGTCCTACAAGTGTAAAGACGGGCGGATGTTCTATGTGGTCTGCCCTAGCCACAAGGACCACGCCAAGCGCTGCCTCAAGAAGCTTGGCATCTATGATGAGCTGGTCGAGGAAGGGCTGACCGAGGAAGAAGACACCTATCTGCCCATGTCCGAGTGGAAGAACGACGTTTCGCTGGGCGTTTATCCCCTGCCAAAGGAATGGGCCGACAAGATCGCCGAGCGGATGAAAGAGGTGTTCCTGACACGGACCTCAAAGGAATGGGAGCGGATTTTCGGCCGCGGCAAATTCCCCGGCGCGCCTCAGCGCTGGTTGCAGGAGTGGATTCACGATGATCACGCCGAAACCGCCGGTCTGATGGTCGAGGTCGAAGACCCCGAGTTTGGCACCATGATCCAGCCCGGCCCGATGGTCTGGCTTGAGGAAAGCGGCGAAGAAATGCTCGAACCGCGCGGCCGGGAATGGGTGGATTTCGACACGGCTCTGGCCTCGTTGCGCGCGCATGAAACCGCGGTGCCCGACCCGGTGCCTGAAGAAGAGAAAACCGGCTGGCTGGACGGCGTCCGCATTCTGGACCTGTGCAACGTGATTGCCGGGCCGCATTCCGTGTCCTATCTGGCCCGTTTCGGGGCCGAGGTGATCAAGCTGGACCCGGCCAAGCCGTTTTATGACTGCTGGAACACGGTGATTTTCAGCCTGACACATGGTTCGGGCAAACGCTCGGTTCTGGCGGATATGAAATCGCCCGAAGGTCGCGAGATCTTTGAGAAACTGGTGAAATCCGTCGATGTCATCGTCTGGAACGCAACCGACGCGCAGGTGCAGTCGATGGGTCTGGACCGCGAAAACCTAGCGAAACTGAACCCTGATGCGATCTTCTGTAAGATGGATTGCTTTGGCGGCGTCCGCCGGGGCCCGCGGTCGAACTATCTGGGCTATGACGATCTGGTGCAGGCCACCACAGGCATCATGCTGCGCTTTGGCGGCTCGATGGAGACGCCCGAGGAACACGCGCATGTGGGCACCATTGACGTCATGTGCGGCTTTGGCGGCTCGCTTGGTGTGGCGACGGCGCTGTACCAAAAGCTTAAAACCGGTCAGGTCGGGCGTCCGCGCACCTCGCTGGCGGCGCTCAGCGGTCTGGCGCAGATCCCCTACTGCTATGACCATGAACGCCGGGGGCTGTTTGACGAACCGGCGGGCCGTGAGTTCAACGGCTATGACGCGCTGACGCGCTTTTACTACACCTCGTCCGACCGTTTCATCCTGCTGAGCGCCTATGAACACGATGTGCCCCGTCTGGCTTCGGTCGAGGGTCTGGAAGGGTTCGAAGAGGTCGCCCCCGAGGATCGCGACGCCTTTTTGGCCAACGCCTTTTATCAGGCTCGCGCCAGCGACTGGGCGGAACGTCTGCAGGCGGCGGATGTGGGCGGAACGATCTGCGAAAACATCGATTCGCTGCGCTATTACAACGCGCGGCCCGCGGATGGCACGCCGGGGATCGACCGGGGCAGCTATTCCTTCTCGGTGCGCGAAGATCACCCCAGCGGCCACACGGCCACGCAGCTGGACCCCTTTGCCATCCGCCCTGTGCGCGGAACGGTCTATGCGCTGGACCCGGCCGAGAAATTCGGCACGTCCACGCGGGCGGTTCTGCAGGAGCTGGGCTATGACGACGCAGCCATTGACGGAATGTTAAACGATGGCACGGTCAGCGAGAGCTGGAGCAGGGAATACCTGCCCAGTTAATAAAAAGACCTAAGCGGTATCTTGATCCCAAGGTGCCGCTTAGGTTCGCGCGCCGATGTTCGGTTATTCCTTAGCGTCACTGACCGGTGATCGTCTATCGAACGAAAACCATAACCCAAACCATGGATGCTGAAGGTTCCGTTCATGTCTGGGACTGCTCTTGTTTTTGGAGGAACCGGACTTGTCGGCAGAGCACTGGTCGACTTGCTAATACGTGACGAACGCTGGGAACGCTTTGTTTGTGTCGATCGCAAGCCAATTAAGTACGAAGGACATAAGGTTGTCCAGGTTCTGGCGGACAAGGGTTCTATCGAAGCGGTCGCCGCGAGCCTTTGTGCGGACACAGTGTTTTGTTGCCTTGGAACAACTCAGAAATTGGCCGGGAGTCGTGAGGCATTCCGCGAGATCGACCATGACTATGTCCTGCAATGCGCCCGAATTGCGTATCGAAAGGGGGCCACGCGGTTTCTTTTAGTGTCTTCAATGGGAGCAAGGATCGGGTCTACCAGTTACTATGCAAATGTCAAAGGCGAGACAGAACGTGACCTCGCCAGGATTGGGTATCCTTCTGTCGATATACTTAGACCATCTTTGTTGCTGGGTGATCGCTAGGACCATCGGTTCAAAGAAAAATGGGCCGGTCGCATTATGCCTCACTTTAATTTTCTTCTATGTGGTCCACTCAAAAAATATCGACCCATCAAGACCAGCCAGGTCGCGCGGGCAGTGGGTACAATCGCCCATACCGCCGCGAACGGAGTCACCGTGTACACCAGTGACAAGCTAGAAAGTATCTGAAGCCTGTGTCAGCTCGCAGCCATTTTCAACATCTGCCGCGTGTTTATCAGCGCCGCGTCGAAGGCGTCTTGCTCGCGTGAGATTTTGACCATGATGCTCGCGCCGACCCAAAGAGCGTACAGATTGGCGGCGGCATCTTCACTGGACGATGGAGGCCGCAGCGAACCATCTTCCCTTCCAGTTTCGATTACATTTGCAAGGCGCGAGATAATGCCGTCCGTTCCTTGCTTTAACGCATGACGCATGGTCTCTGAGAAGTCTGAAACCTCTGCTCCCAATTTGACGGCCAGGCATCTGCCCTGACAGTCGTTAAGCCTCTGGTGTTCGCGCCAGTTGGCAAAATAAAGCATGAGTTTTTCGCCCGGCGTGAGCCCTTGCATGCCAAACATCTCGTCCATTTCGGCATGATAGGCATCAAAGTAATCGTCTAATACGGCGGCGCCGAATGCGTCCTTAGACGCAAAGAAATGATAGAATGACCCCTTGGGAACGCCGGCTGACTTCAGGATTTCGGCAAGCCCTACGGCGCTGAAACCTTTTTGGCCGATCAGGGTCTGGCCCGCTGCAACGATATTAGACCGTGTGTTCATGTGTTTACTTCAGGCGAATTTGATTTCACTAGACGAACAGTCTAATATTAATCTTCTCTGTTCGCAATATCTCAGTTGAGCACAAAATATTCTTTGCCAGTATGGTTGGGGCCAGAAAGATATGACTAGACGACCGGTCTAATACAAAATAGTTGAAGTGCTCACCGACCTTACCCTGTGGCGACTCACTCCTCTCGTTGCTGCAGGCCAAGGAAGGGCGGACACACATATAAGCAACATTTATGGATCATAATCATGAAAATCCTGATGGTTCTCACATCGCATGACAAACTCGGTGATACCGGGCTGAAAACCGGGTTTTGGCTCGAAGAGCTGGCGGCTCCTTATTACGTGGTTGATCTGACCGTCCTTCTCGGGCGTCAGGTCAGTCATCATGTGACGGAT